>NZ_SJDL01000026.1 GCF_004327985.1 Marinobacter halodurans | reverse complement strand
AGGTGACCTTCGAGGGCCGGGAGGGCCCGGTGTTGGGGATCGTCACCAAGATCAACCGCAAGAGTGTGATCGTGTTGGCCGAGGATGGCACCAAGCAATACAAGGTCTCGCCGGAGTTATTGAGGCCACTACGTGACGTGAAGTAGGTCAACTACGTCGTGGAATGAACGCTTACCTTGCAGGAACAAACCCCCTGCCATGGTAAGATTTCCACTCTTCCCAAAGCGCCTCTTCTAGGGTGTTTTTGTCGCTCGCAATAAAATTATTCATGCTGACCAATTCGTTCCAAAGTTGCTTCGTCGCTCAACTCTGTTATCCATTGGCGACCGTAGTGTTTTTGCTGATCACTATCTTCTGACCAACCATTCAAGTAAGAGCGCCGCCGGGCGTCGTATGTCATCTTGTCCGCAGGGCTAGTAATCCCGGCTTTTCTCATCTCCTCCCTGAACCTTATTGTCAGCACATGATTGAACCAGTGCCGGAAAAGGTGTGGGTATATGTGCCCTACTCCCTTTACCTTTCGGAGCGCTACGACAATGTTATAAATCTGCTTTTCTGAAACTGGATTGCCAGATTGGGTCGTAAATAAGTATCCATGGCGGAAAGACTTTTCTTGTTCTCCTCGCTCCTTAATGTAGGCCAGCAGGCTTAGTTTCAGGTCAGGCTCTAGGTGGAGGGTGCGCTCGCTAGTCTTCGCATTCGGCTTTGATGGTCGTGGGTCGTCCGGATCATCCTGCTTACGCCGAACCTTGACGACCGAACGTCCGAAGTCAATCTCCCCAACCCACAGATTCGCAATTTCGCCACGCCTTAAACCGAGATCGAGCATCAGACGGATAATGCATTTATTTCTCAGCTTGTGCCGCTTGAATGGGTTAAGAGTTGAACCCGACTCAACTACCGATTCGATTAGGTTAAACTGCGCCTCATCAACATCCGTCTCTGCCTCTTTTTTCCGGGCCCTTGCCTTGCAGAACTGCTTTTTAAGGGAGTTCAGCGTATTCGATGCAATTGTCGCACTTTGAACTGATGGATGAAGGCGCTGAATAAGAAAGGCAATATATTCTGAAACGTACTTGCGGTCTGCGATTGTGTTTTTCGTTTCCCGATACTCATAGGAGGCTGGCAAGAGCTTAGCGCCCATTTCCAGCTTCTTCCGAGTCTCCTTCGAGTAACTCAAGAACTCCATTAACGAGGCCACCTCGTGCCGCTGCATCTCAATTCCGTCTTGAATGCGTCTGGAGACATCGATGCCCGCACAGATCTGCCACGACATGAAGCGCTTCAACGCATAATTGATTCGTTTGACAGTGTTTGCACTTTGGCCTCTGTTTCGAACATTAAGCGTTACGAACAAGTTCGGGTAGTAAAGCGGTATTCCTGAGGCGTCGACCAAAATTGAGCGGCGCTCTCCATTAGTAAACTTCCTGTCGACAACCTTCATCAACGCCCTATCTTTACTAAAGATCGATTGGAAGGTTATACCTTACGCTAAAGACCAAATGTTGACAAAACTTATGGAGACACCTTCTCCTCAACACGCCGATTTAATTGTACTTTATAGCTTAATCTTTACATTTTTAAATGTTAGGAATGTAACACTGGCACTGCCATTTCATCCAGAAACTGGAAGACGAACCCAACCTCGAATTCCGTGCCATTCACCGGGAATTGGAAACGCTCAAGCAGGGCCCCAACGATGGCGAACGGCTGGCGCGATGGGCGGAGGGGCAAACCGGCTGGCCGCTGGTGGATGCGGCCATGCGGGCTCTGCGGGAGACCGGCTGGATCAACTTCCGCATGCGCGCCATGCTGATGGCCGTGGCCAGCTACCAGCTCTGGCTGCACTGGCGCGATCCGGCCCTGCACCTGGCCCGCCTGTTCACCGACTTCGAGCCGGGCATCCATTACCCCCAGGCCCAGATGCAGAGCGGCCTGACCGGCATCAACGCCCTGCGCATCTACAACCCGGAGCTGCAGTCCCGCAAGCTGGATGCGAATAGCACCTTCATCCGCCGCTGGATTCCCGAGCTGGAAGGCGTGCCGGATGAGTTTATCCACAGCCCCTGGCACATGACCCGGGAGCAGCACGCACTTTATGGTGGACAGTTATACACAACGCCGATCTGTGACCATGAACAGGCCGCCCGCGAAGCCCGTCAGGCGGTGAGCGAGTTTCGCAAGAATCACGTCACACGGGCGGAAACCGACCGGGTCCTCAAGCGCCACGGCAGCCGCAAGGGCCCGCGCCAGAATCGGCCGAAGGTGCGAGGCAAGCAGCAGGACGACAGCAACCAGCTGTCACTGTTCGGTGATTAGGCCAGGAAGATGGCGACCATCACCGGGATATACGCCAGCGCAAACAGCGTGCTCAGCAGCGTGGTGCCCGCCGCCTGGCGCGGTGACGCCTCCAGCAGCGTCGCGATGACCACGGTATTGGCGGCAATCGGAGTGATGGAGACCAGGAAAATGGCCCGGTAGACCGCCTCGTCGTAGAAGCCGAACCAGTGACTGTCGGCCCACCAGAACAGCAGAGCCGCGACAGGCCAGACCACGAACTTGCCGAAGAAGGCGAGCCCGGTGAAGCGCACATTCCCCAACAGGCCCCGGAAATTCAGGATACTCATGCCCACGATCATCATCCCGAGAACGCTGTAGGCCCCACGCAGGTTGTCGAACAGGGGCTGGAACACGGCCGGTATGGCCACGTCACTGAGATTGAGCACGACACCCAGCAGGAACGCGTAAATGGCCGGCAGGCGGACCACCCGGGCCAGACAGTCCCGGGCGCTGTAGCGCCCTCGCCCGGCCAGGTAATAGCCCACGGAGTTCTCGAACAGCGTGGTGCCCAGCATGCAGACGATGTAGAGCGCCACACCCTCCTCACCGAACAGCAACAGCGCCACGGGAATGCCGAAGTAGCCGGTGTTCCCCGTGCCCACCGCCAGCGGGATGATGCTGGCCGTGCCGTCCGAAAGGATGCGCTTGCCGATGGCCAGGTGCAAAAGACTCACGCCGGTACAGAAACCGAACACGATCACCGGCATCAGCAGCACTTCCGGCGTCAGCGGCGCGGCCATGACCCCGGAGAAAATCACCGACGGCGTCACGATGTAGAGCATGATGCCGGCAATATGGCGACCACTGGCCTCCAGATAGCGCCCTGCAACCCAGCCCAGTGCCACGGTGATGTACAGCGGCAATAGCTTCACAAACAGGGACAGGACAACGGCCATGGGGCGGAACAACCTCTGGAAAACGGATTGAGTCACAGCGTGACGGGCAAAGGAGGACTAGCATAGAGTATTCAGACGACTGAGCCACCCCCGCTTACCCTGGACACTGTTCATGCTGTTAAAGATCGCCCGCGTTGCCAGCCTCCTGCTTTTCGTTCTCACTCTCCCCGCTGCCGCCGATACCCTGGCCAGCCCCGACGCCATCAAGCCCCAGACCCAGGCCTTCATGACGCAGGTGAAACAGGGCGAAGTGGCGGAAGCCTATGCGGGCCTTGCCCCCTACCTCGGCGTGCCCCGAAAGCCGTTCGATGCCTCCGCCAAGGAAGCCGACACCTACTTCCAGAAAGTCTTCGATCGCGCCGGCAAGACGGTGGGGACGTCGTTGGTCAAACGCGAAGCCATCGCCGACGACTTCTACCGGGAAACCTGGCTGCAGAAATTCACCGAGGCCGCCATGGCGTGGCAGTTCACCTTCTATCAGGCGGATCAGGGCTGGAAACTGGTGGGCATCAGTTACACCACGGACATTGAATCGCTCTATGCGCCTTATTAGCGCCGGCCGTTCCGATCACGACAGACAGTAACCAAACGCCCCCGGATGCGTTATAATGCGCGGCTTTCCGGGTGGCTCCGGCACCCCGAAAGTCCGGCGAAGGCCCTGCCCGCAGAGACCTCAGGTACGACCATTTAATACCTGACTATTTTACTCTGATATTGTACAATCCTCCCCCAGAAGACCCACCATAAGAACGACAAGGGCGTCAGCATCGACCGGGGAACCGATCACCGGCCGGTAACGTAACGCCTGTAGAAAACGGGGAAGGCAGATTTCCGGGCATGGCAACGGCCATGGCCAACACGCAAATAGAGCCTGCAGGCCATCTAACGTGCCTGCATCTGAGAGAGACGGAGCGACGATCATGGCGAACACCGACAAACAGGTGAACGAGCTGATCAAACGGGAATACGAACACGGGTTCGTGACCGAAATCGAAGCCGAAACGTTTGAGCCCGGCCTGAACGAAGACATCATCGGGCGCCTTTCCGCCATCAAGAAAGAGCCCCAGTTCATGCTGGACTGGCGCCTGAAAGCCTACCGTCGCTGGCTGGAAATGGACGAGCCGAACTGGGCGCATGTCGGCTACCCGAAAATCGATTACAACGCGATTTCCTATTACTCAGCGCCCAAGCGTAAAGAGGACATGCCCCAGAGCCTCGACGACGTCGATCCGGAACTCCTGAAAACCTACGAGAAGCTGGGTATCCCCCTGCACGAGCGCGAGAAGCTGGCAGGCGTTGCCGTTGATGCGGTTTTCGACTCGGTTTCTGTCGCGACGACGTTCAAGGAGCCGCTGGCCAAGGCCGGTGTCATCTTCTGCTCGATTTCCGAGGCGATCCAGGACTACCCGGAACTGGTGCAGAAATACCTGGGCTCCGTGGTACCGGCAGGCGACAACTTCTTCGCCGGTCTCAACTCGGCCGTCTTCTCCGACGGCACCTTCGTCTACGTGCCCAAGGGCGTGCGCTGCCCCATGGAGCTGTCCACGTACTTCCGTATCAACGCGGCCAACACCGGGCAGTTTGAGCGGACCCTGATCATTGCCGACGAAGGCAGCTACGTCAGCTATCTGGAAGGCTGCACCGCTCCCATGCGGGACGAAAACCAGCTGCACGCCGCCGTGGTGGAACTGGTCGCCCTGGACGATGCGCAGATCAAGTATTCGACCGTCCAGAACTGGTACCCGGGGGACGAGAACGGCAAAGGCGGGATCTTCAACTTCGTCACCAAGCGCGGCGCCTGCATTGGCAAGAACTCCAAGATCTCCTGGACGCAGGTCGAGACCGGCTCTGCCGTCACCTGGAAATACCCGAGCTGCGTGCTGCGCGGCGAGAACAGCGTGGGCGAGTTTTACTCCGTAGCGCTGACCAACAACTACCAGCAGGCGGACACTGGCACCAAGATGATTCATCTGGGCAAGAACACGTCCAGCACCATCATCTCCAAGGGGATTTCCGCCGGCCGCTCCAGCAACGCCTACCGCGGACTGGTCAAGTTCGGCCCCGGCGCTGAAGGCGCGCGCAACTTTACCCAGTGCGACTCGCTGCTGATCGGCGATCAGTGCGCGGCCCACACGTTCCCGTACATCGAGAGCAAGAACAAGGGCGCCATTGTCGAGCACGAGGCGACCACGTCCAAGGTGAGCGACGAGCAGATGTTCCTGTGCCGCCAGCGCGGTATCGATCCGGAACAGGCGGTCTCCATGATCGTCAACGGCTTCTGCAAGGAAGTCTTCAAGGAGCTGCCGATGGAATTTGCGGTCGAGGCCGGCAAGTTGCTGGAAGTCAGCCTCGAAGGGTCCGTAGGTTAATCAACGCCTGCTATCGCACACGCACACAGAATTCAGGAATTCAGAGAGAGACCATCATCCATGCTGAGCATTCGTAACCTGCACGCCGCCGTCGATGGCAAGGAAATCCTCAAGGGGATCGACCTGGAGATCAAACCGGGCGAAGTCCACGCCATCATGGGTCCGAACGGCTCCGGCAAGAGCACCCTGTCTGCGGTCCTGGCCGGCAACGAAGCCTATGAGGTCACCGAAGGTGACATCCTGCTGGACGGCGAGAATCTGCTGGAGAAGGAAACCGAAGAGCGCGCCCGCGATGGCATCTTCCTGGCGTTCCAGTATCCGGTGGAGATTCCCGGCGTCAGCAACCTGCAGTTCCTGCGCACCGCCGTGAACGCCATGCGCGTGCATCGCGGCCTGGACGAGCTCAGCGCGGTGGACTTCATGAAACTGGCCAAGGAAACCACCAAGCAGGTGGACCTGGACCCGGCGTTCCTCAAGCGCGGCGTCAACGAAGGTTTCTCCGGCGGCGAGAAGAAGCGCAACGAGATCCTGCAGGCGCTGCTGCTGGAACCGCGTCTGGCGATCCTGGACGAGACCGACTCCGGCCTGGATATCGACGCCCTGAAGGTCGTCGCCGACGGCGTCAACGCGCTGCGCTCCCCGGAGCGGGCGATCCTGATGGTCACCCACTACCAGCGCCTGCTGAACCACATCGTGCCGGATTTCGTGCACGTGCTGGCCGGCGGCAGGATCGTCAAGTCCGGCGGCCGCGAGCTGGCCCTGGAGCTGGAAGAGCGCGGCTACGGCTGGCTCGGCATCAAGGACAGCGACGAAGTCGAGGCCGGCTGAGGGGGGAGGTTATGATGAAAACAGCACCGACCCTGTCCAGCGCCTTCCTCGAAGCGGCGGCCGGCAAGCTACCGGCACCGCTGCAGGCCCTGCGCGCGCAGCGCGGCAAGGCCCTTGCGGACATGCCGCTGCCGACGCGCAAGACGGAAAACTGGAAATACTCCAGCCGCTACCTGAAGCTGACCGACGAACTGGCCGCCAGCCTGCCGTCCGGTCGCAACTCCGGCCCGGGCCTGGCAGTGGACGGCTATCACGTCGTGATCCACAACGGCGTACTGGTTCCGGAAGCCAGCGATTTCCCGGATGTGGACGGCATCGAGATCCGCAGTTTTGTGGACCTGGACGACGACACCGCCCAGCACCTGGCGGATCGTCTGGACAACACCCTGGACAACAACGCCGTGCAGATGGCGCGCCTGAATACCGCGCGCTTCGAGGACGGCCTGTATATCCGGCTGCGCCAGGATGCGGTCCTGGATCGCCCGTTGTTCGTCATTTTCGAAGCGGATGCGGAAGCGGCCGGTTCGGTCTATCCCCGCATCTACGTGGATGCCGGCGCGAACAGTCAGATGACCCTGGTGGAAGAATACATCTCCACCGGCGACCAGACAGCCCTGGTGGATGCGGTTACCGAGTTCAGCCTGGCGGATGGTGCCAACGTCACCAACGTGCGCCTGTCATTGGAAGGCGAGAACATCCATCACATCGGCGCCACCGGCGCCCGCCTGCTGGGCCACGCCCGGCTGGACAGCCACTGCGTCGGCTTTGGCGGCCCGCTGCGCCGTCACGACCTGCAGGTGCGCCTGGAAGCCCCGGGCGCCAACTGCCGCCTCAACGGCGTCGCCGTCACCCAGGACAAACAGCATTTCGACAACCACACCACCATTGAGCACGTGGCGCCGCACTGCGACAGCGAGGAAACCTATCGCAACATTGCCGCGGACGAGTCCCACGCGATCTTCAATGGCCGTATCCACATCCATAAGGATGCGCAGAAGTCGAATGCCAACATGAGCAACAAGAACCTGCTGCTCTCCACCGGTGCGGAAATCGACACCAAGCCGGAACTGGAAATCTACGCCGACGACGTGAAATGCGCCCACGGCGCCACCGTTGGTCAGCTCGACGAGACCGCCCTGTTCTACCTGGTGTCCCGCGGCATTGACCGCCGTGAAGCCAACACGCTGCTGAGCATGGCGTTCATCAACGAGCTCATCGAGCAGATTCCGGTGGAAGCCGTACGGGAAACCGTACAAGCGCGCCTGAACCGGTTTATCGAACAAGCGTTCGAAGGAGCCTGAACACCATGACGGATCTTGCGGCAGCCCAAAAAACCTTGGACGTGAACGCCGTTCGCAGGGACTTCCCGATCCTGGCCGAAACGGTCAACGGCAAGCCCCTGGTGTATCTGGACAATGGCGCCTCGGCCCAAAAGCCCGTTGCGGTCCTGGACGCCATGGAGCGCTATTACCGCGAGTGCCATTCCAACGTGCACCGCGGCGCCCACACCCTGGGTGACCGCGCCACGGCGGCATTCGAGGGCGCCCGCGAGACCGTCCGTCGCTTCATCAACGCAGCCAGCACCCGTCAGGTGATCTGGACCCGCGGCACCACCGAAGCGATCAACACTATCGCCAATGGTCTGGCCGACCGGCTGCAACCAGGTGACGAAATCCTCGTCAGCACCATGGAGCATCACGCCAACATCGTGCCCTGGCAGATGGTGGCCCAGCGCACCGGCGCCAAGGTGCTGCCGATCCAGGTCACACCCCAGGGCGAGCTGGATTTGGACGCTCTGGACAGCCTGCTGCAGAGCGATCGCGCCCGTATCCTCGCGGTGACGCATGTGTCCAACGTGCTGGGCACCGTGAACCCGGTTCGCGAACTGATCGCCAAGGCGAAAGCGAAAGGCGTGCTGACCGTGATCGATGGCGCCCAGGCCGTGCCGCACTACCGGCCCGACGTCCAGGCGCTGGACTGCGACTTCTATGCCTTCTCCGGCCACAAGCTGTTCGGCCCGACCGGCATCGGCGTGCTCTACGGCCGCGAAGCGCTGCTGGAAGAGATGGAGCCCTTCATGGGCGGGGGCGAGATGATCGAACGGGTCTCCTTCGAGCGGACCACCTGGAACACCCTGCCCTACAAGTTCGAGGCGGGCACACCACCGATCGCCGAGGCGGTCGGACTGGGCGCGGCCATCGACTATGTCGAGGGCCTGGGCCGCAACGCCCTGGAGACCGCCGAACAGGCCCTGCTGCAGCGGGCCAACGAATTGGTGGAGACCGTACCGGGCATGACCGTGATCGGCACCGCGAAAGAAAAAGTGCCGGTGCTGTCCTTTAAAATCGACGGTCTGCACCCCAGTGATATAGGAACCCTGCTGGACCAGCAGGGCATTGCAATCCGTACCGGCCATCACTGCGCCATGCCGCTGATGGAGTTCTTCTGTGTGCCGGGCACCGCTCGCGCGTCCTTTGCGTTCTACAACACGCTGGACGAAGTGGAGCAGTTCTTTGCGGCCCTGCAGAAGATCCAGCGACTGTTCGCAGAGTAAAACCAGATTGATTGCGGATTGAGACATCGGGAGGCGAAACATGACGGCTGAAACCTTTACCCCCAGCGTTGGCGTGACCCTGACACCGGCCGCCATCGCCCACGTGCGCAAGCAGCTCGCCAGTAAACCGGAGGCCCGCGGCATTCGCCTGGCCATCCGCAAGAGCGGCTGCTCCGGCTTCATGTACGAGACCGAGTGGGTGACCGAACAGGGCGACGACGATGCGATCTTCAATTTCGAGGACGTCGACGTCTATGTGGCCCGCAAGGATCTGCCCGTCGTCAACGGCACCGAAATCGACTTCATTCGGGAAGGCCTGAACTCCATGTTCCACTTCCGCAACCCGAATGCGACAGCCGAGTGCGGTTGCGGCGAAAGCTTCTCCATTTCCTGATTCACTGATTGACGAGGCGTATCCGATCCATGGCCGAACGCGAAGTTGTCCTGACCAAGCGCGAAGTTGAAGCCCGGCTGGTGCCTTCCGGCACCGAAATCATGATCCCGGCCGACACCTTCGTGACCATCACCCAGTCCCTGGGCGGCACCTTTACCGTGGCCGTCAACGGGAACCTGGCGCGGGTGGAAGGTCATGACGCGGATGCCCTGGGCAAGGAACCGCCCCAGAGCAGCTACGAGACCCCGGAAGACGGCACCGTCAACGAGAACCAGGTGTGGGAAGCCATGCGCAGCTGCTACGACCCGGAAATTCCGGTGAACGTCGTCGAACTGGGCCTGATCTACGACTGCCAGATCACCAACGACACGCCCGAGGGCAACCAGGTCTATATCCTGATGACCCTGACCGCCGCCGGTTGCGGCATGGGTCCGGTGATTACCGATGACGTCAAGCGCAAGGTGGAGCATGTACCGAACGTGGACAAGGTCACCGTGGAACTGACCTTCGACCCGCCCTGGAACAACGACATGCTGTCGGACGAAGCCAAGCTTGAGCTGGGGATGCTGTAGGCATTCCCTTGCACCACCGCCGCCGATGCGGTTCACTGCTCACCAAACCCGACCAACAATTCCCTGATCCGTTATGACTGCAGCCGCCCAACAATTCCTCGACAACCCGCTCGGCCAGGGCGTTACCCTCGATGACGTCAACGAAGCCTTCGAATTCCTGGACGACTGGGAAGAGCGCTACGCCTACATCATCGACCTGGGCAAGCAACTACCGGCCTTCCCGGACGATGAAAAGGTGGAAGAGAACTATGTGCACGGCTGTCAGAGCCAGGTGTGGCTGATCCACTACCTGGACCCGGACAGCGGTCGCCTGTTCCTGATGATCGACAGCGACGCCATGATCGTGCGCGGCCTCGCCGCGATCATCCTGATTGCCCTGAACGGCAAACTGCCGAGGGATCTGCTGTCCGTGGATGTGGACGAGCTGTTCGAGCGCCTGGACCTGTTCCGCCACATCTCGCCAACGCGCGGCAACGGCCTGCGGGCGATGGTCGGGAAGATTCGGGATATTGCCTCTAAGGAAGAGGCCGGGGCGTAAGCCAAGAAAACTTTCGATTGAGCCGAAGCTTTCGCGCATGAGCCAGGGCCCTGTCGGGCCCACCGAAGCTAAAGCGTCGGCTACATTTTCACCAGACTCCTCGCCCTCTCTCCAATTCACTACCCTGGTTCCAACTCGCCTATTGTCCCGCAGCCTGACATACCGCTACACCGTGTAGCCGACGCTTCAGCTTCGGAGCAGACCGCAGGTCTGCCCTTTCTCCCGCACGCCAACCAGCCCATCTGCGTTATCGCCATTCGCTTCGCGACTCGAGACTTCAATCCTGTACACACATTCGAGTGGCCCAATAAAAAGGGCCCCAATGAGGCCCTCCGAAGCTGAAGCGTCGGCCACATGCGTCACCAGATAATCGCAATATCGTCCCGCTGCAGATTCTTGATCCCGCCCTGCTCCGGCATCAGGCCACTGCTGAAATCCGGGTGCACGTGGTTTACGGTCATGGTGACTTCGGCATCGCGCAACTCTGGTGTCGTGCCCGGCGAATCGAAGAACTGGTAGCTGCGATAGAGCTGCAACTTGTCGCCCGGGCGTAGCCCCGCGGTGGCGCCGGAGCGCAGGTACACCTGCTGGCCATCGACGCGGCTGATCCGGGTGATGAACGGCTGGCAGGCCAGCGCCTGGTTCACCGCCTGCTCCATCTCCCCGATAACGGCGCTGACCGCCTTGCCATAGTCCGTGTTGTTGAACGCCGGGGAGCCGAAGCCTACAGCGGCCGTCATGTCCTCATCCCAGGTGCCGCTGGTGACGAAGCGCTTCTGGTAGACCGGCGAACCGCTGAAGCCGTCGTACACCATCAATTCAGCCACGAACTGCCGCTCCCGGTTCGCCGCTCCCAGACCGCGGGACATCCGGTCCAGGAGGGAGGTCCCCCAGGCGGTCGGATCGGCCAGGGACATGTCCCGGATCACACCGGTGACCACGAACTGCACGTCCAGCTCCTTCGCCAGTTGGATCACGTTGGTGAGACTGTTATCGAAACGCTGCTGCGTCGGCGCGTTGGCGATATCCGGGAAAAGCTGCACCTGGGTGGCACCGAACACCTGCACGGCGTTATCGTCCTGCAAACGGGCCAGCAACTGCTGCGGCAAGACTTCGCCGGCATCGCTGATGCGCCCCATCCGCGCATCGCCGGGATTGAGGATCGGGAAGCCGGTGATAGCCACCCGTTTGCGCAGGTGAGCCGCGTCGCGGGCGGCGCACTGCTGCCCCCGGGACATGTCGGCCTCGATCGTCAGTCGCAGCAGGTTACCGCGACGCTGCTCCTCGACCACCCGGACCTGACGCGCCCGGGCCCGGGAAGCCACCGTCAGGCGCGAATCGGTGAGTACCCCGTTCTCCATCGTGTCCTGACTGGAAACCTGCGCCTCATACTGCAACGCCGCATCCCTGAGGGCCGCGTTACGGGCCGCCTCACGGGCGGCATTCATGTCACCGTTCACGATGACGGCCTGCCCCGTTCCCTGCACCCAGGCGGCCGACGCCGCCCCGCTGAGCAGCAGCCCCACCAACAACAGAATGCCCCGACGCATGCCGATCACTCCAGGTAATAGAGGGAGCCGACGTTATCGCTGGCCACATCACCGCGACTGTCGTTGCCGGACGGCATGGGAATGGCACAACGCTCCGCCACCTCGCGGTCGTCGGACATCGCCACACAGGCCCGGAAGCGCGGCTCGAGCTTGAGCTCCATCACCGACTCCACCACACCGTCGCTGTGCTCGTTGACCGCCACCAACTTGGCACCGCGGATGTAGCTGTCCACATAGGCCCGGAAATTATCATTGTGCAGGACAAAGTCGCTGACCGTCGAACTGCCGTATATCACCGTCCCATAGACACGCTCGGCCAGTGCTCGGTAGGCATCGAGCTTCGAGGCCCGGCGCGCCAGCAGGCGCTTGCGGGTATCGAGGCGATCGTCGCTGTTCTCATAGGTGCCGAACCCGCTGACGCGAACCACGATCGGCTCCAGACGCTCCGGGTCAATGGACCGCCCCTGACCATCCGAACCCGAGGTGGCGCAACCGGCCAGACCGACGGCGGCGCAGCACAGGGTCATCAAAAAACGCTTCATTATCTTCTCCGGCTAAAACGCAGCTTTGCCGACTTCCATGAAAAAATCGCGCCAGAAGTGCCAACCCACTGTTGCCGAACGAATAATGCCGCCGGCACACAAAATACGGAACGGCGGGCGGCAAAGCCTGACCGCCCGGCACCCCTGGATCGCAAAAAGCCACGTCCCGTAACCGTCTGGTCACACAATCGGCGTGGCCATTGCTCTATAGTGCGAGCACTTCCGACAGAAAGGGAAGCTCGACACAGGAGCCCGACAGAGGCCCCCAAGCACAATAATGGGAGACAGTACCCAATGAAGCACACACGCCTAGTTCTGGCGATGGGCCTGACGGCCGCCGCCGGAACTGCAATTGCCGGGCCCCAGAGTTTTACCACCGCCCGTTCCTTTGCCATGGGAGGCACCGGTGTGGCCGTGGCGCAACCCGCGTCTGCCAACACCTCCAATCCGGCCATGATGGCCATGCAACAGCACGAATGGGCTGACGACTTCGGCCTGATCCTGCCCTCGATCAACGCCCGCGCGGCCGACGACGAGAAGGTCGTCGACCAGATCGACGACATCCAGGACACCATCGACCGCATCAACCAGCAGGCCGACGCATCGGACTACAGCGGCATCCGGCAAAGTGCCGATCGACTGCAGAACCAACTGATCGAGCTCAACCACGACACCATGCGCGCCGACGCCGGCGTGGGTATCAGTCTTGCCGTCCCGGCATCGTCGATCTCCGTTGGCGTGTTCACCGACGCCACCCTGCGGGCCACCGGTCGCGGCAACGTCGCCGACAGTGACCTGGCCCTGCTGGAAGCGATCGAGAACGATCCAACCCTCGCCGCCGGCATTGGCGACATCGGCGACCAGCTCAACTCCGACGGCACCGTGATTGCGGCAGCCATGGGTGAAGTCGGCGTCAGCTTCGCCAAGGCGCTCGAACTGCAGAACAACAACACCCTGTCCATCGGTTTCTCCCCCAAGTATGTCCAGCTGCGCACCTTCGAGTACCGGCAGCGGGTCAGCGACTTCGAAGACGACGACTTCGATGCCGGTGAGAACGGAACCAGGAAGGACGGCTTCAACGCCGACGTGGGCGCCGCCTACCGCTTTGGCAAGCGCCAGCAGTGGACCGCCGGCCTGAGCGTGCGCAACGTGATCCCCATGGAGCTGGACTCGAAGTCCGGCCGTACCTACGAACTGGATCCGAAAGCATCCGTCGGCATCGCCCATCGCAGCAGCATGCACGTCCTGACGGCCGAAGCGGACCTGACCAGGAACAAGGCCTTCGGCTATGGGGATGACACCCAGTGGGTCGCCCTCGGTGCCGAGTTCGACGCCTTCCGGACCGTCCAGTTGCGCGCCGGCGTGCGCCGTAACCTGGCCAGCAACGACGACAACGACGGCATCGAGGAAACCACCCAGTACACCTTCGGCCTGGGCTTCTCGCCGTTTGGTGCCCACCTGGAGCTCGCCGGCCTGTTCAGCGACACCGAGGTCGGCGCAGCCGTGGAGCTCGGCGCCGCCTTCTGATCGTCACAGCCGATCTTGTACCCGGACAGCACCAGCGTCATTTCCGGCGCCGGTGTTGCTCCTTCCCGATTCGATCCTGATAATCGCGGTATCGAAGATTCAGGATCAGGCATGGACATCTATCTCGTAGGCGGCGCCGTACGCGACGCATTGTTGGGTCTGCCGGTGAAAGACCGGGATTGGGTCGTGGTGGGCGCCACGCCGGAGGACATGATCCAGCACGGCTTCCGCCAGGTAGGCGCGGACTTTCCGGTCTTCCTCCATCCCCAAAGCAACGAGGAATACGCCCTGGCCCGCACCGAGCGCAAACGCGGCCACGGCTATCACGGCTTCGCTGTCCACAGCGCACCCGACGTCACCCTGGAAGACGATCTTCGCCGCCGCGACCTGACCATCAATGCCATGGCCCGGGCCGAAGACGGTACTGTCGTCGACCCGTTCAACGGCCAGCAGGACCTCGAAAAGCGCCTGCTGCGGCATGTCTCCCCGGCGTTCGCCGAAGATCCCCTGCGCATCCTGCGAGTGGCCCGGTTCGCCGCCCGGTTTGCACCGATGGGCTTTTGCATTGCCGACGAAACCCGGGCACTGATGTGTGCCATGGTCGATGCCGGCGAGGTGGAACACCTGGTCCCGGAGCGGGTCTGGCAGGAAGTGCAGCGAGCCCTGCAGGAGGCCTCACCGACGGTTTTCTTCAATGTCCTGCAGGACTGCGGCGCGCTGGCGGTCCTGATGCCGGCACTGGCCCAGGTCATGGAGCTGGAACCCGCTCCGCTCGCCCTTCGCGCCCTGCAATCCGCCAGCGAACTCAGCAACTCGCTGGCGGTCCGCTTTGCCGCACTGGCCGGCAGCCTGGACGAGGCCTCCGTCGAGGGCCTGTGTGATCGCCTGAAAGTACCAAACGATTGCCGTGCCCTGGCGACGCACCTTGCCGCCAGCGTGGACGACCTTTTGGGCGAGGCCCGCCATGATCCGGGACTGTTACTGGCCATACTCGACCGCTGCGATGCCTGGCGGCGGCCCGAGCGTTTCGGCGAGTTGCTGGTGGCCGCCCGGGCGGTTGCCCTGGCCCGCCACGTGGATTTCAACCCCCTACCGATCCAGGACATCCTGCGAGCCGCCAAGGCCGTCGATCCCCGTACGCTGATGGACGAGGGCTATCAGGGCAAGGCCCTGGGCCAGGCCATCCGGCGTCGACGCTATCTAATTATCAGCGACAGCCTGGGCCTGGATAACCCTCCCGGAGTCGAGCCATGAACCCGCCGGTTTTCGTCGGCAATTCGGTTACAATGCCAGCACAAAGCCTATAAATGGAGTGAGCATCATGCGTGACGTCGTTATTGCAGCCGCCCGCCGGACCGCCGTGGGCACCTTCGGTGGCGGTCTTTCCAGCCTGCGCGCCGATCAACTGGGTTCTGCCGTGATCAAGGCCCTGCTGGAGGAAACCGGGATTGCCGGTGAGCAGGTCGACGAGGTGGTTCTCGGTCAGGTCCTGACCGCCGGCTGCGGCCAGAACCCGGCACGCCAGGCCGCCGTCAACGCCGGTCTGCCGGACGGCGTTCCGGCCCTGACCATCAACAAGGTCTGCGGCTCGGGCCTCAAGGCTGTCCACATGGCCGTCCAGTCCATCCGCTGCGGCGACGCCGACCTGATCATTGCCGGCGGCCAGGAAAGCATGAGCCAGGCACCCCACGTGCTGCCCAACAGCCGCAACGGCCAGCGCATGGGCGACTGGAAACTGGTGGACACCATGATCAACGATGGCCTGTGGGACGCCTTCAATGGCTACCACATGGGCATAACGGCCGAGAATATAGTAGAAAAATACAGCATCTCCCGCGAAGAGCAGGACATGTTCGCGGCAGCATCCCAGCAGAAAGCGGCCGCGGCCCGCGCAGCCGGTGTATTCGACGGCCAGATCGTGCCGGTCACGATCCCGCAACGCAAGGGCGACCCCCTGCTGGTGGACAAGGATGAAGGCCCACGCGACGGTGTGACCGGCGAAAGCCTCGCCAAGCTGAAGCCGGCCTTCCGGAAGGATGGCACCGTTACCGCCGGCAACGCGTCGTCCATCAACGATGGCGCCGCCGCGGTCGTGGTCTGCAGCGCCGAGAAAGCCCAGGCCCTGGGACTGACGCCGCTGGCGACCATCCGCGCCCACGCCAGTGCCGGCGTCGATCCGCAGATCATGGGCACCGGCCCCATCCCGGCCACCCGCCTCTGCCTGGAACGGGCCGGCTGGTCTGTCGACGATCTCGACCTGATCGAAGCCAACGAAGCGTTCGCCGCCCAGGCCATCTCCGTTAACCGCGACCTGGGCTGGGACACCGGCAAAGTCAACGTCAATGGCGGCGCGATTGCCCTGGGCCACCCCATCGGTGCATCCGGCTGTCGCATCCTCGTCACCCTGTTGCACGAAATGCAACGCCGGGACGCGAGGAAAGGCCTGGCCACCCTGTGCATCGGTGGCGGCATGGGCGTCGCACTGGCGGTCGAACGCTAGGCGGCGTCTCGCTCAGGATGCCGGCAGCACACCCGCTGCCGGCATCCATCCGCCCTTATCCCGATCAACCGCTTCCTCATGTCAGACCGGCTATCCACGAACGTCACCGGATCGTTCATTATCGCCACTCTGCCTAAAAAACATCCAGAATGATCAATTAACGTCTATACGTAGTTACCGACTTATGGTACAACCGCACCCCCTCGCCAGATGAGCGATTCCGGCGAGTAACGGTGATGTCCGACACTGCCGGATCGACTCAGGGAATGAAAAACTCGGGAAAAGAATAATTTGGGTAGACAGATATCCTGGCCCGCTTCGTGTAGGCTATGCGGCCAAATAAAAACGGACACCCGTAACAGACGTCAATAGAGAGATTTGCACATGAAAATTGGCATCCCCAAGGAATGCCATCCCGGCGAAAACCGGGTGGCAGCAACGCCGGCGTCCGTCGGCAAGCTGATAAAGCTTGGCCATACGGTCGTTGTGGAAACCGGCGCAGGCGACGCCGCGAAGTATCATGACGATGCATATCGCGAAGCCGGCGCCGAGATTGCGGCAAACGCACGCGACCTCTGGTCTGAGGCCGAGTTCATCCTGAAAGTCCGCGGTCCGACCTACAACAAGGAGGCCGATCTGGACGAGACCAGCCTGGTCAAGGACAACAGCTACCTGCTGAGCTTCCTGTGGCCGGCCCAGAACCCGGAACTGCTGGAGACGCTGGCGTCCAAGAACGTCTCTGCCTTCTCCATTGACGCCCTGCCCCGTATCAGCCGGGCCCAGAAGATGGACGCCCTGAGCGCCATGGGCAACATCGCCGGCTATCGCGCGGTCGTCGAGGCCTCCAACCGCTTTGGCCGTTTCTTCACCGGCCAGGTGACGGCTGCCGGCAAGGTACCGCCCGCCAAGGTCATGGTCATCGGTGCCGGCGTTGCCGGGCTGGCGGCGATCGGTGCCGCCCGCAGCATGGGCGCCATCGTGCGCGCGTTCGATACCCGGCTGGAAGTCAAGGAGCAGGTGGAAAGCATGGGCGCCGACTTCCTGGAGCTGGACTTCGAGGAAGACGGCAGCGGCAGCGGCGGCTACGCCAAGCAGATGAGCAAAGAGTTTATCGAGGCGGAAATGGCCCTGTTCATGGAACAGGCCAAGGAAGTCGACATCATCATCACCACCGCCCTGATCCCGGGCAAGCCGGCCCCGCGCCTGATTACCGCCGACATGGTTCGCGCCATGAAGCCGGGCGGCGTGGTCGTGGATCTGGCCGCCGAACAGGGTGGCAACTGCGAGCTGACCCAGCCTGGCGAAGTGGCCGTGGAAAACGGTGTCAGCATCGTGGGCTACACCGATCTGCCCAGCCGTATGGCGAGCGTCTCCTCCGATCTGTACGCCACCAACTTGTGGCACCTGCTGGGTGAGCTGACGCCTGAGAAAGACGGCGAGATCAAGGTCAACATGGAAGACACCGTCATCCGTGGCGTGACCGTGACCCACGAAGGCAAGGTCACCTGGCCGGCCCCGCAGCCGGAGAAGCCGGCCCCCAAACCGGCCCAGCCGAAAGCGGCCGCACAGCCGGCCGGCGCCGAGGCCGAAAGCGGCAAGTCCGGCACCAAGGCGTTCTGGAAAGGCGCCCTGCTGGTGGCGACGGCCGCCGCCCTCTACGGCATTGGTGCCTACGCACCGACGTCCTTCCTGTCCCACTTCACGGTCTTTGTGCTGGCCTGCTTTGTCGGCTGGCAGGTGATCTGGAACGTGACAGCATCGCTCCATACCCCTCTCATGAGCGTGACCAACGCCATCAGCGGCATCATCGTGATCGGCGCGATCCTGCACCTGGCCCAGGCGCAGAATCTGGTCATCGGCATCCTGGCTTTCTTCGCCGTGCTGATTGCCTGTATCAACATTGGTGGGGGCTTCCGCGTCACCTACCGCATGCTCAAGATGTTCCATAGGTAAGGGGAGCGACCATGTCACAAGGATTGATTACAGTTGCCTACGTGGCCGCTAGTGTCCTGTTTATTCTGAGCCTGGGTGGCCTGAGCCACCAGGAGACCGCCCGTCGCGGTAACGTCTACGGCATTGCCGGTATTCTCATCGCCATCGCCGCCACCATGGCCGGCATGGGCGCAGGCTGGATGATGACCCTGGTGGCGATCGCCATCGGTGGCGCCATCGGCATCGTTATCGCCAACAAGGTGGAAATGACCCAGATGCCCCAGCTGGTGGCCCTGCTGCACAGCTTCGTGGGCCTGGCGGCGGTCCTGGTCGGTTTCGCCGGCTTTGTCGAGCCGCTGGTCGAGACCCACGGCGCCGAACACACCATCAAGCTGGTGGAAGTGTTCGTCGGCATCTTCATCGGTGCGGTGACCTTCACCGGCTCCCTGATCGCCTGCGGCAAGCTCGATGGCCGCATCGCCAGCAAGGCGCTGACCCTGCCGGGTCGTCACCTCATGAACCTGATCATCATCGCCGCCTGTATTGGCCTGGGTGGCTGGTTCCTGACCACCGACAGCACGGTCGAAGGCCTGATGGCCCTGGCCATCATGACCGCCCTGGCGGCGATCCTGGGTATCCACCTGATCATGGCCATCGGCGGTGCCGATATGCCGGTCGTGGTCTCCATGCTCAACAGTTACTCCGGTTGGGCAGCGTCCGCAATCGGCTTCATGCTGGGCAATGACCTGCTGATTGTCACCGGCGCCCTGGTGGGCAGTAGCGGTGCGATCCTGAGCTACATCATGTGCAAGGCGATGAACCGCTCCTTCGTGAGCGTCATCCTGGGCGGCTTCGGCCAGACCAGCTCCAGCTCCGCTGCGGTGGACGGCGACCTGACCATCCAGGAAACCTCCATCGACGAAGTGGCGGACGAGCTGCGCAACGCCGATTCGGTCATCATCGCACCGGGTTACGGCATGGCGGTGGCCCAGGCCCAGAACGCGGTCAGCGAGATCACCCAGTACCTGCGCAAGCGTGGCACCAACGTGCGTTTCGCGATCCATCCGGTTGCCGGCCGTCTGCCGGGGCACATGAACGTGCTACTGGCCGAGGCGCATGTCCCCTATGACATCGTGCTGGAAATGGATGAGATCAACGAAGACTTCCCCGAGACCGACGTGGTCCTGGTGATCGGTGCCAACGACACCGTCAACCCGAGCGCCGCCGAGGATCCGGGCAGCCCGATTGCCGGCATGCCGGTACTGGAAGTCTGGAAAGCGCGCCAGGTCGTGGTCCTCAAGCGGGGCATGTCCGCCGGTTACTCCGGTGTGGAAAACCCGCTGTTCTTCAAGGAGAACACCCACATGCTGTTCGGCGATGCCCACGAGAGCACCAGCCGCCTGCTCAGCAACCTGACCTCAGGCGACTGATAGAGCCGCCTCAGAGAGGCCGTGTGGGAACGTCGCGAACGCGGCGGTGCTCACACGGTCTTCTCAGATACCCCCTTTGAACCCGACCTGACGCCAGGCCTCATAACACACGACAGCCACCGCGTTGGACAGGTTCAGACTGCGGGAGGTGTCGCACATGGGCAGGCGCAACGCCTGCTCGATAGCAGAACCGCCGCGGATGTCCGCGGGTAGACCGGCGGTTTCGCTGCCAAACAGCAGACAATCCCCCGCCTCGAATTCCACGTCACTGTAATGGGCACTGGCCTTGGTCGTCAGGGCATAGATCCGCCGGCCCGGGTTTCTCGCCAGGAAGTCCTCAAAGTCCCGGTAGCGGCTCACGTTCGCCAGGTCGTGATAGTCCAGCCCCGCCCGCTTGAGCTTGCGTTCCTCGAAGTCAAAACCCAGCGGTTCGATCAGGTGCAGCCGGAAGCCGGTATTGGCGGCCAGGCGGATGATGTTGCCGGTGTTGGGCGCAATCTGGGGTTCGTGCAGGACGATATGGAACATGGCGACTCTGGAGCGTTTGCTGACGGCCGTAGTGGCCGGGATTTACCAAAGGCCCAAAGATACGCCAACGGCTGCGCGTTGGGAAACGAGAGCGTCAGTATGGAGCCGGGAAAGAAGAGGATTCGGGGAAAGGATACGGGGCCGACCGGACAGCCGGTCCCCGAAAGGCAGGCTCAGTGCTTCTGTTCTTCAGCAGCCTGACTGGCCGCCTCTTCCTGCTGGCGCTTGAGCGCCTGGGCATAGATCGCGTCGAAGTTCACCGGCGCCAGCATCAAGCCTGGGTAGCTGCCCTTGTTGACGATGGTATCGATGGACTCGCGGGCGTACGGGAACAGGATGGTCGGGCAGTAGGCGCCCAGCATCTGACCCAGTTGCGGCCCTTCGATGCCCTTGACCATGAATACGCCCGCCTGCTGGATTTCGACGATGTAAGCGACTTTCTCGTCGATCTTGGCGGTGATCGTCATGGACAGGACCACTTCGTACTGGTTGTCGCTGACCTTGGTGTGGGCGGTGTTCAGGTCCAGGTTGACCTGCGGCTGCCACTGCTCCTGGAAAATGGTCGGCGCATTCGGCGACTCGAACGACAGGTCCTTGATGTAGATACGCTGCAGCGCAAACTGGGGCTGATCCGCGTTTGCGTTTTCGTTGCCTGCTGCCTGCTGGTTCTCAGCCATTTTCATTCCTTCCGGTTCTTGTCTGGGAGAACGCCCGGGCGCCCTCCGGTCTGATTATTGTGAGCGGGTTCCGCAAGAGGGCCTCACTATACCCGCTGTCAGGGGATACCGATGTGAAACAGTGCGCCAAGTGGGCGGGGAATTCAACTGGCGCACCCGGGGGATTACTTCTTTTTGCGCTTCAGCGGCAGATTGCTGCCCTGCCACTCGGAAATACCGCCGGCCAGACGCACGACGTCGCTGAAACCGGCCTCGTTCAACTGCTTGACCGCAGTCGCGGAATGCTGGCCCATCTTGTCCGCTACGATGATCTGCTTGCCCTCGTGCTTCTTGAGCTCGTCCATCCGCTCCTTGAGGGAGTTCAGCGGAATATGCAGGGAACCCACGATATGACCCGTGCTGTATTCCTTCTTCTCGCGAATGTCGACCACTACGGCCTCGTCCCGGTTGAGCAGGCCGATGGCCGACTGGGCGGTGATCTTCTTGCCTCCGCGACGCATCTCCAGCAGGGCCAGCGCCACCAGCATCAGGATAAAAAGCGTGGCGAGCACGTAATGATTGGCAATAAATTCGGGGAGTCTTTCCAGAAAGTTCATCAGTACAACCTGCCGAGCCTGCAAAAGAAATTGATGCGGGATTATACACATCCGTAACGGTTGACAGAAGGCGGCCCACATAGCCTGGGAGGCTTAAAAAAGGTAGACTCTGCACTCCATTCCCATTTCCACCGGACCAGGCAATGACCGCAATGCGAAAGACGACTGCACTGATTATTCTCGACGGCTGGGGCTACCGCGCCCCGTCTGACGACAATGCCATCAGCAATGCCAGCACCCCGTTCTGGGACAAGCTCTGGCAGGAGCAGCCGAAAACGCTGATCAACACCTCCGGCATGTTCGTCGGTCTGCCCAAGGGGCAGATGGGCAACTCCGAGGTCGGTCACATGAACCTGGGCGCGGGTCGCATCGTCTACCAGAGCCTGACCCGCATCGATAAAGACATCGCCGATGGCGCGTTCGCCGACAACCCGGTCATCACCAGCGCCATCGACAAGGCGGTGGAAAAAGGCAAGGCCATTCACCTAATGGGTCTGCTTTCACCGGGCGGCGTCCACGCCCACGAAGACCACATCCTGGCTGCCGCCGAAGTGGCCCGTTCACGGGGCGCCAAGGCCGTCTACGTTCATGCCTTCCTGGACGGCCGTGACATGCCGCCGCGCAGCGCCGAGCCTTCCCTGAAGAAGGTTGACGGCAAACTGCGGGAAATGGGCGTGGGCCGCATCGCCTCCATCGTTGGCCGCTACTTCGCCATGGACCGCGACAATCGCTGGGACCGCGTCGAAGCCGCCTACAACCTGCTTACCGCCGGCAAAGGCGAATTCACCGCGGACACCCCGGTCGAAGGCCTGCACGAGGCCTATGAACGCGGTGAGAACGACGAATTCGTCAAGGCCACCCGCATCCAGGCCGCCGGCGAACCGGACGCTTTCGTGCAGGACGGCGACAGCCTGATCTTCATGAACTTCCGCGCCGACCGCGCCCGGGAAATGACCCGCGCCTTCGTCGAGGACGACTTCGACGGCTTCGAGCGCAGGCAGCGCCCGGCCCTGTCGGATTTCGTCATGCTCACCGAGTACTCCGCCGACATCAAGACGTCCTGCGCCTACCCGCCTGAAAAGCTGGTCAACAGCCTGGGCGAGTACATGGAAAAGCTGGACAGGACCCAGTTGCGCATCGCCGAGACCGAGAAGTACGCCCACGTCACCTTCTTCTTCAGCGGCGGTCGCGAAGAGCCGTACAAGGGCGAGGACCGCATCCTGGTGCCGTCGCCCAACGTCGCCACCTACGACCTGCAGCCGGAAATGAGCGCGCCGGAGGTGACCGACAAGCTGTGTGAAGCCATCCGCAGCGGCAAGTACGACTTGGTGGTGTGCAACTACGCCAACGGCGACATGGTCGGTCACACCGGCAGTTTCGACGCCGCCGTCAAGGCCGCCGAGTGCCTCGACCAATGCCTGGCGAAGATCGACGCGGCGCTGAAGGATGTGGACGGTCAGGCCCTGATCACCGCCGACCACGGCAACTGCGAGCAGATGACCGATCCCAGCACCGGCCAGATGCACACCGCACACACCACCGGCCCGGTGCCGCTGGTGTACATGGGCAGCAGCAAGATCCACTTCAGGGATGACGGCGCCCTGAGCGACGTCGCCCCATCCCTGCTGACCCTGATGCACCTGGACCAGCCGGCGGAAATGACCGGCCACTCGCTGATCGAGCAGGACTAGGACCCGGCGTGACCGACGCGGCCCATCGGCAGTGCCGCCCCGACTCCCGATCCAGTAACCCGACGCGCCTCCTGCACGCCGGGTTGCTGCTGTTCGCCCTGTTCAGCACCCTGCCCTCGCTGACGCTGGCCCAGGACGCGGACTCCGTCTCCCCGGAGCAGATTGAGGAACTCAAGGAACAGATCGCCGATATCGACGACTGGCTCAAGGACGCCGAGGCCGATCGCGGCAAACTGGAACAGACCCTCGCCAGCACCGAACGCAGGATCGGCCAGCTCAAGAAGGAACGCCGCTCCCTGCGCCAGCAGGTCGCCGAGCAGCAGACTGAGATCGACAGACTCAAGGAGCGCGAGCGAAAACTGGAAAAGGAACTCGCCGCCAAGCGCGAAGCCCTCAAGGCCCAGATCCGCGCCGCCTGGATGGCCGGCGATGCCCCCGCCGTGAAAGTCCTGCTCAACGAGATCGATCCGCAGAAACTGTCACGGATCATGACCTACCACGAGTACCTGAGCCAGGACACGGTCAGCCAACTGGAAGCCTTCAACCGCACCCTGGACGACCTCAAGGCCACCCGCGAGAAGAGCGTGGCCGCCCGGCTCAGGCTGAAAAAGACCGAAGCGGCCGTCGCCGAACGCCAGGACAAACTGGAAGACCAGCGCAAGACCCGCGAACGCACCCTGGCCCTGCTCAAGTCGGACATTTCCGACAAGAAGGCCCAGCGCCAGGATCTAGTGGCCGACCGCAAGCGCCTGGAGAAACTCCTGAAGGAAGTGGAAGCCGCCATTGCCGACATTCCTGCGCCCAAAGAATCACAACCTTTCTCAAGCCTGCGCGCTAAACTCCCGTGGCCAACCCGTGGTAAGGTGATTATCGGCTACGGCGAGAGCCTGCATAACGGGCGTCTGCGCCACAACGGCCTGCTCATCGCCACCCAGCCCGAAGCCGAGGTGAAGGCGGTGCATTACGGTCGGGTCGTTTTTGCCAACTGGTTGCGTGGATTCGGACTTCTGACCATTATTGACCACGGGGATGGCTATATGAGCCTCTATGGCCGTAATTCGAGCCTGCTCAAGAGTCCCGGGGATTGGGTCAGGGCCGGAGAGACCATCGCTATCGCGGGCGAGGGCGGCAAGGATTCCAACGCCCGGCTCTATTTCGAGATTCGGCATAACGGCAAGCCACAGGATCCAATGAGGTGGCTGGCCCATAAATAAGGTGAGGGACGCGCCGTGAAAGCACACCCTGCATTGCTGTTTTCCATTGCCTGCCCACCGTCACAATAAAACACCGCGAGTACAGGAATACTGCATGAAACTGGCCAGACGTACCGCCGCAACCGCTCTTCTCTGCGCTTATTGCCTGCTCACCCTGCCGACGCTGGCGCTGGCGGACACCGACCCCGAGACCGGCGAAACCATTCTCAGGGGCGAAGCCAACGGCAAGGATGTCACCGTTCGCCTGCCCAACCCGGAAAAGCAGTTGCCGCTGGATGAGCTGCGCAAGTTCACCGAAGTGTTCGGCCGCATCCGCGAAGCCTATGTCGAGGAAGTGGACGACACCACCCTGCTGGAGAACGCCATCAAGGGCATGCTCTCCGGTCTCGACCCCCACTCCGCCTACCTGGAACCCCAGGCCTACGAGGAGCTTGAAGAGAGCACCAGCGGCGAGTTCGGCGGCCTGGGCATCGAGGTCGGCATCGAGGACGGCTTCGTCCGCGTCATTTCCCCGATCGACGACACGCCGGCCCAGAAGGCGGGCGTGCAGGCGGGCGACATGATCATCAAGCTGGGTGACCAGCCGGTCAAGGGCATGTCCCTGGAGGAAGCCGTCAACCTGATGCGCGGCAAGCCGGGCACCACCCTGAAGCTGACCATCGTCCGGGACGAACAGAGCGCGCCGATCGAGATCGACGTCGAGCGCGACGTGATCAAGGTGGCCAGCGTCAAATCCCGCATGCTGGAACCCGGCTACGCCTACCTGCGCCTGACCCAGTTCCAGGCCGAGACCGGCCGTGAATTCGTGGAAGCCATCGACAAGCTGGAAAAGGACAACGGTGGCAAACTCGACGGCATCATCATCGACCTGCGCAACAACCCGGGCGGGGTGCTGCAGGCGGCCGTGGAATCGGCGGATGCCGTCCTGGACGAAGGGCTGATCGTCTACACCGACGGCCGCATCCAGAGCTCGAAACTGCGCTTCAGCGCCCAGCCCGGCGACGAGACCGACGGCGCGCCGATCGTGGTGCTGATCAACGGTGGCTCGGCTTCGGCCTCGGAGATCCTCGCCGGCGCCCTGCAGGATCATCACCGCGCGGTGATCATGGGGACGGAATCCTTCGGCAAGGGCTCGGTGCAGACGGTCATTCCGCTGGACGAGACCCACGCCATCAAGCTCACTACGGCGCGCTACTACACCCCCAGCGGCCGCTCGATCCAGGCCAAGGGCATCCATCCGGACATCGTCGTCAACCAGGCGCGCCTGACTGAAGTGGACAGCCAGCCGTTCTTCACCGAAGCGGACCTGAGCGGCCACCTGGAAAACGGCACCGACGACGGCAAGAGCAGGACGGACGACAAGGCCACCAAGGCAGTCCCCGACGAGCAGGTGGCCAAGGATTACCAGTTGCGCACGGCCCTGAACCTGCTCAAGGGCCTGGGCATCTTCAGCAAGAACAAGGTGGACACCCAGTGACATTGAGCCGTAGCTGCCGGGCGCTGCTGGCGCCCGCCCTGCTGTGCCTCTTGCCGGTGCTCGCCGGCCCGGCGCAGGCGACTCCCCGCGGCGAGCAGCCGCCGCCCACCATCGCCATCATCATCGATGATATGGGCCACGACAAAATCCAGGGCGAACGCCTGATCCAACTGGATCAGCCGATCACCCTCGCCTTCCTGCCGTTCCGCCCCTACACCCCCTCGCTGGCGCGGGAGGCCCATGCGCACGGCAAGGAAATCATGCTGCACGTGCCCATGGCCAACACCCACCATATCGGCCTCGGCGCCGGCGGCCTGGACACCGGCATGGACGAACGGACCACCACCACGATCCTGCGCCGCTCCCTCCAGGCGATTCCCTATGTACAGGGCGTGAACAACCACATGGGCAGCCTGCTCACCCAGAACCGCCAGCACATGGACTGGGTCATGAAGGAGCTGTTCCATTACCCGCTCTACTTCGTGGACAGCCGCACCATCGCCAGCACCGTCGCCGCCAGGAGCGCCAGCGATCACGACGTGCCCAACATGAGCCGGGACGTGTTCCTCGACAACCAACAGACCGAGGAATCGGTGGACCAACAGTTCAAGCTGCTGGTGGAAACGGCCAAACGCAACGGTACCGCCATCGGCATCGGCCATCCGCACCAGGTAACCGTGGATTATCTGGTGAAACACCTGCCGGAGCTGGACGCACAAGGCATCGCCGTGGCGACGGTCAGTGGACTGTGGGCCATGCGGCACAACAACGCGCCGATGTTCGTGGATGTGAAGCAGCCGGTGCGGACCTCTTTGGCGAAGGGGAAGGCGGCTGAGAAATAGCCGGTGGTTTGGCTGTTTGTTAGGCCAAGTGGTTTTCTGGTTGCCCCTGCTTTACCGCTCCCCCTCTCTCCAACCTCTCTCCCTCCAGGGGGAGAGAGGCTAAAACAGCTCCAGTTCCTCTCTGAGTTTTTCGCGAATTGCACTCTCAGATCCGGCGCGCCATTCAATCAGCATGTTCAGCTAGAGCAAATAGGCGATATGCCTCTCGCCCCTAGGGGGGGTAGGCGGAATGAGCGAAGCAGCGCTTCGCCCGCCGGAACGCCCGGAGCGGAGGTTGGAGAGAGGGGGAGCTGGCGCCAGCCAGCCAAAGGAATCCGAGATTTGAACGCTATCCAGAAGGACTAAAGCCGAACCTCAATCCCCTGCTCATGCATAAACTGCTTGGCCTCGGGAATCGTATGCTGGCCGAAGTGAAAGATCGACGCCGCCAGCACCGCATCCGCCCCGCCTTGCGTCACCCCATCGGCCAGATGCTGCAGTTCACCGACACCGCCTGAGGCAATCACCGGCACAATCACCGCATCGCTGATCGCCCGGGTCAGGCCCAGGTCGAAGCCGATCTTGGTGCCATCCCGGTCCATGCTGGTCAGCAGCAGTTCACCGGCGCCCATCTCGACCATCTTTTTCGCCCACTCGACCGCATCCAGTCCGGTCGGCTTGCGGCCGCCATGGGTGAAGATCTCCCAGCGTGGCGGCTCGCCTTCGGCACTGACCTGCTTGGCGTCGATGGCCACCACGATGCACTGGCTACCGAAACGCTCGGCAGCCTCGCGCACGAACTCCGGATTGAACACCGCGGCGGTGTTGATGCTCACCTTGTCCGCACCGGCGTTGAGCAGCTTGCGGATATCCTCGACGGTGCGCACGCCACCGCCGACGGTCAGCGGGATAAAGACCTGGCTGGCCATCCGCTCGACGGTCTCGTAGGTGGTATCGCGGCTTTCGTGACTGGCGGTGATATCCAGGAAGGTGATCTCGTCCGCACCCTGCTCGTTGTACTTGCGGGCCACTTCCACCGGGTCGCCGGCGTCGCGGATATCGACGAAGTTGACGCCCTTGACCACCCGGCCCTTATCGACGTCCAGACAGGGAATGATGCGCTTGGCCAGGGTCATGTCACTTCTCCTGCTGATCGCACCAGGCCTGGGCTTCCGCCACATCCAGGGTGCCTTCGTAGATGGCCCGGCCGGTGATGGCGCCGAGGATGCCGCGATCCGCTTCCGCGGACAGGCGCTGGATGTCGTCCATGTTGGTCACGCCGCCAGAGGCGATCACCGGGATACCGCAGGACTCCGCCAGGTGCGCGGTCTGCTCGACGTTCACGCCCTGCATCATGCCGTCACGGCTGATGTCGGTATAGACGATGCTGTCCACGCCGTCGTTGGCGAACTGGCTGGCCAGATCCGTCGCCTTCACTTCGGACACTTCTGCCCAGCCGTCGGTAGCCACCAGACCGTCTTTGGCGTCCAGGCCGACGATGATGTGCCCCGGGAACCGCTTGCACATCCCGGTGACGAACTCCGGCTCTTTGACGGCCTTGGTGCCGATGATGACCCACTGCACGCCCGCCTTCAGGTACGCCTCGATGGTTTCCGCCGAGCGGATGCCGCCGCCGATCTGGATCGGCAGGTCCGGGAAGCGTTTGGCGATGGCGTTGACGATTTCGCCGTTCACCGGCTCGCCGGCAAAGGCACCGTTCAGGTCCACCAGGTGCAGGCGGCGGGCACCGGCGTCGACCCAGCGGGCGGCGACGTCGACCGGGTTCTCGGAGAACACGGTGGAGTCGTCCATCCGGCCCTGGCGCAGGCGTACACATTTTCCGTCTTTGAGGTCGATGGCGGGAATAATCAGCATGGTGTTATCAATCCAGTTCGGTGTAGAGGTCAGCGCTTACTGACCCGACCATTGTACGAAGTTTTTCAGCAACTGCAGACCGGCCCGGTGGCTCTTCTCCGGGTGGAACTGCGTGGCGAAGACGTTGTTGCGGGCGACGGCCGCCGCCAGATCCACGCCGTAGTGCGTGCGACCGGCAATGTCCGGATTGCCCTCGGCTTCGGCGTAGTAGCTGTGGACAAAGTAGAAGCGCTCACCGTCGTCGATGTCGTGCCACATCGGGTGATCCTGGGTCTGCCAGACCTGGTTCCAGCCCATATGCGGGACTTTCAGGCGCTCGCCCTGCTCGTCTTTCAGGTGGGTGCCGAAGAAGCGGACTTCCGACGGGAACAGGCCGATGCCGTCGACGCCGTTGTTCTCTTCACTGCGGGCCATCAGCGCCTGCATGCCAACACAGATACCCAGCAGCGGACGGCCGTCGGCGACCAGGTCCTTCACCAGCGTATCCACGCCCTGGCGGCGGATCTCGGCCATGCAGTCACGGATCGCGCCGACGCCCGGCAGGATCACGCGGTCGGCCTCGCGGATGATGGCTTCGTTATCGGTGACGTGGACGCGCATATCCGGCGCCACGTGCTCGACCGCCTTGCTGGCCGAGTGGAGGTTACCCATGCCGTAATCGATAATGGCAACGGACTTCATAGTCAGGACAACTCCGGAAAGCAGCGGCCGGCTGGGTCGCCCTCAGCCGGCCGGGATAACAGATAGGGTGACAGTACCCATGTCGGTAAGACCCGCCTCAGAGCGAGCCCTTGGTGGACGCGACCACGCCCGCCATGCGCTCGTCCGGCTCGACGGCCATGCGCAGCGCCCGGCCAAACGCCTTGAACACCGTCTCGATCTGATGGTGCGTGTTCTTGCCCTTCAGGTTGTCGATGTGCAGCGTCACCATGGAATGGTTGACGAACCCGTGGAAGAACTCCTCGAATAGGTCCACATCGAACCCGCCGACGGTGGCACGGGTGTACGGCACCTCCATGCTCAGCCCGGGCCGGCCCGACAGGTCGATGACCACGCGCGACAGGGCCTCATCCAGCGGCACATAGGCATGGCCGTAGCGGCGGATGCCCTTCTTGTCGCCCACCGCCTTGGAAAACGCCTGACCCAGGGTAATGCCGATGTCCTCGACCGTATGGTGATCGTCGATGTGCAGGTCGCCCTTGGACACGATGTCCAGATCCACCAGCCCGTGCCGCGCGATCTGATCCATCATGTGCTCCAGGAAGGGCACGCCGGTATCGAAGTGGGACTCGCCGGTGCCATCAAGGTTGATCGACACCGTAATCTGGGTTTCGAGGGTATTGCGTTCTACCCGCGCCTTGCGTTCGGCCATGGAGACTCCAGTGAATAAAGCCGGAAATAGTGACAGCGCAGAGTATACCGCGTTATGTCGTCTTTCTCACTTTATTGAGGTGATAGCGTGGAATGGTGGAAACCGGCGCAGCAGGACGCTGCACCGGTCGGAGAAGGCCCTTTAGAACGCCTTCTTCAGGTTGTTCATATAGGTATCGACCATACCGTTGAACTCGTGCTTCACCACCGGGCTGATGGCCAGCTTGAGCAGGCTCGGCAGCGGCAGGGTCAACTCGGCCGTCGTCTGGAAACGGGCGCGGGTCACATCATCGCCCTGGGCCGACAGGTTCCAGGAACCGCGTACCACGCCGTTGCCCTCGCCTTTCACCGGTTCCCAGGTGATCCTGCCGGCGTCTTTGTCGGAGGAATACTTGCTGGCATAGACCGACTGGATGGAGTGCTTGTCGACACCGATCTTATCCATTTCCCAGCGGTAAACGTTGTCGCCCAGGTCCACCAGCTTGTCGACCTTGGGAAAGTAACTGGCGGATTTGGGCACGTCCGCCAGCAGGTCGAACACCTCGTCGTAACTGCCTGGAATATCGATCTCCCGGTTCAGCTCAATCGCGATCGTAATGGCCACCCGAAACTCCTTAACTTGCGTTGTCTTTATTTTGGTCTGCCGGGTCTGCGACCCGTGGATACGTTATGCGCGGCATTCTGACGCAAAGTCGTACGCCGTCAATCGTTATCTTGTTACCTAATCATTTCCAGGGCGATGCTTTCTCATCCCGGACGCTGTTTGCAGAGTGTACCGGGATTGGCGGCCAAATGAACATTCCGCAAGATTGCCGTATTCATTCGGAAAGCCTGGTGGGCTGATTGCATCCTGTGTCGTATGCTTGACGTAGGCATTTGAAAAGCGTCGGTTTCCAGCCCCCTCAATCGAGGCCTTCGGAAACCGCCCGTCGCCAGCCATATACAATAGCCGTAAGGATACTGCTGACATGAAAGCGCTTCGCTACCTGCTGATTGCCGTCGTCGCCGTCATCGTGCTGATCGCAGCCGCCGTCATCATTGCCACGATGGTACTGGACCCGAACGACTACAAACCCCAGATCGAGAAAATCGTCGAGCAGAAAACCAACCTCGACCTGTCACTGAACGGCGACATCAGTTGGTCGTTCATCCCCGTCGGCCTGGAAGTGAACGACGTGGAAGCCAAGCTGGACGGCGACCAGTTCGTGAAGCTCAACCTGCTGCGGGCGGAAGTGGACTTCTGGTCGCTGATCACCATGTCACCGGCCGTCGACACCTTCACCCTCGACGGCCTCGACGCCCGCCTGGTGAAGAACAAGCAGGGCCAGGGCAACTGGGAACGCATCATGCCCGAGGGCGAGACCAGGTCGACAGATCAGCAAGCTGCCCAGAAACAGGAACCTGCCCCGGCGGGAACCCCAGCCACAACAGAAGAAGGCGGTGGCGAACCGCTCAAGTTCAACGTTGAGGAAATCGCCATCACCAACGCCCAGGTCCACTACTCGGACCAGGGCACCGGCCAGTCCGTCACCCTGGACGACTTCTCGCTGAACGCCAGCGACATCACCCTGGGCCAGACCTTCCCGCTCAGCCTCGGCTTCCATTTCGCCACCAACGAACCAGAGCTGGACGTGGTCGCGCAGATCAAGGCGCAACTGAACGCCAACGAAGCCCTCAACCAGTTCCAGATGCAGGACCTGGACAGCAGCTTTGAACTCAAAGGCGCGGCCGTCGGCGGCAAGACCGTCAACGCCAGCTTCACCGGTAACGCCGCCGCCAACCTGGAACAGGAAACCGCGTCCCTCTCCGACTTCGTTGCCAAACTGGCCGGCCTCGAGCTGAGCGCGGACCTCGACGTGGCCGGCTTCGGCGACAAGCCCAAGCTGGACGGCAAGCTGTCCGTCGCTGAATTCTCCATCCGCGACCTGATGGACACGCTCGGCCAGGCGCCGATCGAAACCAGTGATCCGGACGTGCTCAAGAAAGCGTCCTTCTCCACCGACATCGGTGGCAAGCCGGGCCAGATCGACCTGAACAACCTGCAGCTCAAGCTGGACGACACCACCTTCAAGGGCAGCTTCGGACTGGGTCTGGCCAACACCGCCATCGACCTGAAACTGAAAGGCGACAAGATCAACGTCGACCGTTACCTGCCGCCGAAGTCCAACCAGCCGGCCGCCGCAACCGCCAGCAGCGACAACGGCGGCACCCCGGCCCCGGGCAGCACCAAGGCCCCGCCGGAGTCCGACCTGCTGCCGCTGGACACCCTGCGCGGCCTCGACCTGGACGTGGACCTGGGCCTGGGCGAACTCATTGCCAGCAACCTGACCATCACCGACATCCAGTCCAGGATCTCCGCCAAGAACGGCCTGATCAAGGTCGCCCCCTTCGCCGGCAAGCTGTATGAAGGCGACTTCAACGTGCAGGCCACGCTGGATGCCCGCAAGGACAACCCGACCTGGAAAATCACCGAGCGGGCCAACAACATCCAGACCCTGTCGCTGCTCACCGACCTGGCGGACATGAAGCTGCTCTCCGGCGCCGCCAACCTGACCGCCGACATCACCACCCAGGGCAACCGCCTATCCGCCCTGCGCAGCAACGCCAAGGGCGACATCAAGTTCAACCTGGACAAGGGCAGCTTCAACAAGATGAACCTGACCCACATGGCCTGCCAGGGCATTGCGCTGGCCAACCAGGAAAGCCTGAGCACCACGGACTGGGGTGACTCCACGCCGTTCAACGACATGCACGGCGTGCTCAGGATCGACGGCAACACCCTCAAGAATACCGACCTGACCGCTGCCCTGGCCGGCATGGAGCTTAAGGGCGGAGGCACTGTCGACCTCGCCAAGAGCGACCTGGATTACGAGGCCGGCTTACGCGTCGTGGGTGAAATCCATCGGGACAAAGCCTGCCGCGTCACCAAGTACGTCGAAAACGTGGTGATTCCTGTAGAATGCCGCGGCGACATTTCCGGCGATCCGGCCAAGCTGTGCTCCTTCGACGGCTCGCGCTTCCGCGACACCCTCAAGGACATGGCCGCCAACGCCGCCAAGAAAAAGGCAACGGAAGAAGTGAACAAGGCCATCGACGAAAAACTGGGCGACAAGCTGAACGAGAAGCTGGACAAGGACACCAGCGACAAAGTGAAGGGCGCGCTCAAGGGGCTGTTCAAGTAATGGCCGACAGCGTCGCCGACCGGCTGCTGGCGTGGTACGACCAGCACGGCCGCAAAAACCTGCCCTGGCACGAAGACCGGACACCCTACCGCGTGTGGGTGTCCGAGATCATGCTGCAGCAGACGCAGGTGACCACGGTCATCCCCTACTACGAGGCCTTCATGGCCCGCTTCCCGGACGTGAAGAGCCTGGCCGAAGCGCCGGTGGATGACGTGCTCCAGCACTGGTCGGGCCTGGGCTACTACGCCCGCGCCCGCAACCTGCAGAAAGCCGCCAAGGCGGTGATGGCCGACCACGGCGGCGAATTCCCGAAAGACCAGGAACAGCTCGAAGCCCTCACCGGCATCGGCCGCTCCACCGCCGCCGCCATCCTGGCCCAGGCCCACGGCATCCGCGCCAGCATCCTCGACGGCAACGTCAAACGCGTGCTCGCCCGCTACCACGCCGTCCACGGCTGGCCGGGCCAGACCGCCGTCCTGCGCGCACTGTGGGAGCACGCCGAGCAGCACACGCCCCACGAGCGCGTGCGGGACTACACCCAGGCCATCATGGACCTGGGCGCAATGGTCTGTACACGGCGCAAGCCGGACTGCGAGCACTGTCCTCTGGCCGACGACTGCGAAGCCAGGGCCCAGGGCCTGACCGCTGCCCTGCCCGAGTCCAAACCGAAGAAGGCCAAGCCGGAAAAAGAAACCTGGCTGCTGATGATCGAGGACGACGCCGGCAACCTGCTGATGGAACGTCGCCCGCCCAGCGGCATCTGGGGCGGCCTCTGGAGCCTGCCGGAGCTGGACACCGCCATCACCCTGGACGAACTGCCGGAAGTGGCCGAACGCGAACTGGGCATCGCCTGCGACGACGCCCAGCCCCTGAGCGTATTCCGCCACACCTTCAGCCACTACCACCTGCACATCCACCCGGTGCGCCTGCGCCACGCCGGCACCGCCGCCGAGATGGATAACTCGGATCTGGCCTGGCAGCCACGGGAAGACGCTCCGACCCTTGGCATCCCCAGCCCGATCCGCAAGCTGTTAACTCAGCCCGAGCAAACCACCCTGCTCTGATTCTGTTACCATCGCCGGAATTGAAGACACCCGAAAGGAGCCGACATGAGCCGCACCGTATTCTGCCGCAAGTACCAGAAAGAGATGGAAGGCCTCGACATGCCGCCCATGCCCGGCGCCAAGGGCCAGGAACTCTACGAGACCGTCTCCAAGCAGGCCTGGCAGGAGTGGCAGAACCAGCAGACCATGCTGATCAACGAAAAGCACCTGAACATGATGGACCCGTTCGCGCGGAAGTACCTCAAGGCCCAGATGGAGAAGTTCCTGGACAACGAGGAATTCGAACAGGCCGAAGGGTTCGTGCCGCCGGAAGAGCGGTAAAACGGCCTGTTGCGCAAGGATTGATCAAGCCCCGGAAAACGCGGAAATTTTCTCCGAGACGGCCTTGACTCAATCCATCGAAACGGGTTTAATACCGCCCCGTTGCCCGGATAGCTCAGTTGGGTGAGGCAAGCGTCTTATGAAGCAACGCTTCATTCGCAGCCGAACGACACAAATCCACGATTTGTGGCTGGAATGAGCAGGGGCGCAGGCGAAAGCCTGCCGGTGTCAGGCAGCACTGAACGACAAATTGCTTTTTGCCCGGATAGCTCAGTCGGTAGAGCAGGGGATTGAAAATCCCCGTGTCGGTGGTTCGATTCCGCCTCCGGGCACCATTATTCTGAAAAGCCGCTCACTCGAGCGGCTTTTTTCTTTTCTGGCCCTTCACTTTTTGAATGCACTCTTTAGCTGCAGACAACTTACGCATCAATCCTATGAACTCAAAAAAGACAGTCCAAATTTTCAGCGCTCACACTTGATTACATCCCGCATATCACAACAAAAAATTGCAGCACGAATCTGGAGCAACTTGCGAATATTGGAAAACTGCCTAAGCAGATCAATTACTCTTCAAGAAGCTCCCCATCAAACTGGAGCTCATTATAAACTTCCACATCAAAATAGCTTAACCCGACAACCCGCTCTTTCACTATAACGACCTTAAAATTATCGAGAGAAACATCCAGTTCCCTGTCTTTTGAGAAGCACAACTTCTCATTTCCTCCGGGACTCTCGATTACTTCAATTAGTCCCACTTCAATAAAATGGTTTAGGTAATTGACACTAAACTCTACACTCTTACCCTCTAGTGTACGAGCGCCACTAAGGAAGGGAACGATAGCAAAACTTTCTTCAAGACCGTGTTCTATAGAGTGATCAACAACCCTACCTACATATACTTTATCATTATCTAATGTTATCAATACATCTAGCCCATCATCTGCACTATGCAAAGATGACAAGAGCATACTTTCGAATGGATTATTTATAAGAAGCTGTATTTTTTTCCTTGCACGTCTATTTTTATCTCTGAGCCATAAGTAGGAGGTCAAACCAGAGAAAAAAGAAAAACTAAAAGAAAGGAAAGCGACACCCGCTATCTTCACCGCAGAAAAATCTATACTTGATTTTCCTAACTCCACTTCATTCAGCGATGCATAGTTGAGTAAAGGGCGAGCCAAGTCATATGCGTCTACAAAAAAATATACCGCACAAGCCACTACGGTGAACGCCAACCCGATGGCACCGACATGAAAGTAGGATACCCACCCATCGGTCGACCTAAGACGAAATCCGGCTGGCAAATGAAGAAGTGAAAAAGTATAACCGGACGCTAATATTACGAGAACAAAGATTAGCCCCATCCTTGGAGTCCAAAAGCATATTAAGCGGGCTGCGGACGTTTCGGGTCCTTAGCACTGCCGGTGGGTGTAACCTTGATTTTTCTGTAGGCATTCATTTTGCTAAGAACGCGCTCGGCATTTTTTCGATCATCCAGATCGATAAAAGAGCGGCCATCGCGAGAGACTTGACCAACCATTTCAGTATTTTCTTTTTTAGTATCAACACCCATAAGTATTGTCATCCATGTCGGTCTAACTTGGCTAAAGTTTGGATGCTACTCCAAGGAAAGTCAAAGGATTCTGTCTGACAATCAGACAGAATTTCAGTATCCGTTACAAATTTTAACGCTCAAATGTAAAAATAGAAACTGATACCTTGTCTCTGCTACGGGTATATCGCAAAACAGTCTGATTTCACTCTATCACCATACTCGTGAGCCGATTCGACACCAAGCATTAATGACCTAAAAACAGCCCTTTACCTTCCACAAACGAAACTGGGACAGAAGTATTTTCGTCCCGTATAGAGCTCCCATCATTCAATACACCGACATAATCACCGCATTCCGCCAGTTGTTCACCGTCACTACCCGACACCCCAGCCCATCAAACTGAATCCGCCCAGACGAAAGCTCCATCCGCAGCTTGCTGATGATGTCCCGGAGCCAACCCTTAACCATCACGTTGGCGCCACCAACCAGCCCCAGCACGAGTTGGCGCATGTCGTTGCAACGAACCAGCGTCTGCAATGCATCCTCGACGGCAGCGACGGTGCGTTCGTTGAAATTGTTGACCTGGGAGGCGATGGCGGGGTCGTTGCCAAAGACGATTTCGATGATATCGAGCAGGTCTTCCTTTTCCTGCATGGATAGCGACATAGCGGAGAGCCTCTGATTAGTTCCTGTATCGCCTCTGGCTTTCAGAGCGATTAACAGCCAAGACGCAAATTTGAAGGAAGGCTGGTTGCCTTTCAAAGATTTGCAACGCCGGATGTGGATTGCTCTGAATGCCCCGAAGGGCGAGTTCTGAAGGCTGCATCTGCGGCGTTGCGGCTCTTGGCAAGGGCTACGGCCATTCCCGGCGAACCGCGCCTTGCACCTACAACCTTCAGAACACGCAGAGACGATACAGGAACCAATCAAAGGCTCCTCAGATCACTCCTTTGATAATGTCCTTGATTCGGGTCTCCGACATGCCGGAGACATTGATCAAGATGAGCTGGGAGGTGTCGTTTTCATCCGTGAGAACGATCAGGGATTTTTTGGGGCCCAGCGCCCAGTAGCCTTTGCCGTTGCGTGTCGGGAACACCCGGATCTCCGTGGGTGCGATTTCTTCGTCCACGACATAGCGCTTGGATTTCATCGCTTCCTGCACGAAGGCATCGCTACTCCCCTCCCCCGATTTCAACCCGAAGAGATAGAGCGGCCAGTCGTGCAGGTTGGCGTCGGGAAAGCCCATGGAGCGGGCCATGACGGACTGGAAATAGAGATTGGAGCCGTTGGGGTAGATGAAAGTCAGCCCTTGCCCGCCAATGACTTTGACGCCGCTTAGGTCCTCAGTAGGGATTCGCAGAGTGGCAACGGGGCTCAGGCTGAACTGCGCTACGTGTTCGGCGGTAAGAGCATGGTATTGGGTGTTTTTGACCGGCGGTGAGCTGCAAGCGGCGGTGCTGAACAGCAAACTCAATAGCAGGAAGGTGCAGCTTCTTTTCACGGGACATCCTTGTTTTCAGGCTCGGGGAGCGAGGCCCCGACTCCGTTCGGGGAGGCTCTACGCTATCGAACAATTGGGTCATTATCAAAACGACAGCGGCATAAAGACTACGAGCAAAACCGGCACCGCACCAACTTCTTCGCCAGCTTGTCCCGCTTTTTCTGGATCCGCCGCATTTCCCGCAAATTCTGAAACGTTCGCTCAAATGCGTATCGCGCTTCGGCCTGGTTGGCTTCGTCGCAGAGTTCCAGCCAGTGTTTGGTGAGGCATTCCGTGGTCATAAGTACTCCTGTTTGCATTTCGATCACAGGAGTCAGGCTATCGCCAGACAGGTCATTGAATCCCGGCGACTTTTGGCAGGAATTGTGGCGAAAGGTGGACCGGACAGCCGGGCCGGCCAGCGCGCAGGATGATCGGCAAATGGACAACCCACCCCGCCTTTCGCTAACCTTGGCCTATCAGCGAGGAGAAGATTCTTATGTCCGTGGGATTCTTCGGATTTTGGAAAAAAGGGAAAGACGACGCCGGGAAGGACTCGGCCGGTCGCTATCGTGTGGACAAGGACGGCAACGCCAAGCTGAACCTCGAAAATGAAGAGGTGATCCGCTCCATTCGCGCCCAACTCCAGAGCCTCAAGGATTTCGAACCCGACCGCAAGACTGCCTGATCGCGCATGGGCGTCCTTTACGTCGCATTCGTGCTGGTCTGTGGTTATATCTTCACCTCCCTGCACCTGCCCGCACGCTACCAGCAGAAGCGCTCCTCCGGCTGGGAAAGCTACTTCTCCGTCGCCTTCTATGGATTTGTCTTTGTCATCCTGGCGACGCTGATTGTCATGCTGATTGACGGTTTCGATGTGCCGTCACGCGCCCTGCCCCATCTCGACACGACACTCGGCCGCCTCAACAGGCATATCGGCGATTACACCAGCCAGGCGGTAACCCCCCGGGAGTTGCTGATTGCCCTGCTCGCCTTCCTGTTGGCCGGCGTGAGCGGCGGTGTCAGTAAGTGGCGCACGAAGAATCCGGCGATCCGACTGCGCAAACTACGCAAGGCCTGCCTGGGGGATGAGCTGGAAGGCATTTTTTTGGATGCGCTGCGCAGCGAGCAGTGGGTGTCGCTGACGCTGGATACCCGCAAGTGCTACATCGGCATCGTGACCCATGTGCACACCGAGGCGGCGCTGCTGGATTCCATCTCGATCATTCCCACCCTGAGCGGCTACCGGGACGATGACGACCTGGAGCTCAAGCTGCTGCGGAACTACTACCACCACTACGAAGAGAAAGGGCTGCTGGAAGAAGGCACCCAGCTGGACCGGCTGTCCGAATTCCGGATCGTGATCCCCACCAAGCACATCGTGCACGTGTCGTTCTTCGACCTGAACGCCTACAAGAGCCTGCGTGAGAGCCAGGCGATCCCGGCCACCGCCTGAGCCGACGCTGGCACGGCCAGTCCCAGTGACGGGAATGCCGTGACAGATCCCGATGTTTTCTGTGGCTCACCATGCCATCAACCGTCAAACTCCGTCGCTGGATACAGCCTTGCTGACTGATGGGTGAAAGCCCTTGCCAATCCCACCCAATCCGCTACAAAGTTAGACAACACACAACAACAAACCAGCGAGCCTGACGATGACCTTTACCAAAGACCAGATCGACGAACTGAATCTTCTGACGCTCTTCGACCTGCACTCCACCCAGCAGGGCATCAAGGTGCATGGCCACTCGGCGGATCTGGATGCCGTGGATGCCGCCAAGCGGCTTTACGAGAAGGGCCTGACCACCCAGAAGGACGGCGGCTACCTGACGCAGCTGGGTATCGAGGCCGCCGAGCATGCCCAGCGGGTCCTGGCCATTCTGAAGTGAAGCGATGTCACGGGAAGTGCGCCCCAATCTTCCGGGGCGCATTCATAATGGGTACAGCAATAATCGAACGCTATTCATCCGCCGGCGCGACCATGTCCACAAACTGGCAGGCTTCGTCAAAGGTGGGAAAACTCTGCAGAACTTCCTGGCCGACGATTTCCACGTCGTACGTCAGTTGTTCGGGGTAAGGCAGTTCTTCACACGGGCGTGCGGTTACCCGCAGGAGCCCCCGTTCCAGCAATACATTATTTTGCGTGACAGCCATGCAACGCGTTCCTGTTGTTATTGTTCAAGCCGTAATCCATCACGCGGTGTCGTCCCTGTGAGAATTCCGGGGGCCTGGCGAGCCATTCCCTGAACCCTACCAAATTAATCGATAAGCGCAGGTGAATACCGTTTCTTTTTGTGACTCGCCTCAGTACCCCGCAAAGCGTTCCGGATCTTCGTAACCCGCTCTGCCGGCGCCTTTTTTTGACACATTCATACCGTATAAGCAACCGAATTGAGTTGGCCTGGATACACTCAACTATTGATTTTTCAGTCAACAGTCCGTAAAACATGACGCTATCCAACCGCATTCCCGATGCCATAATCGCGTTGGAACACGTCCCGGAAAAACGCAAAACAACGGCATTCGGGGCAAGACGGTCCAAAAACGAGAAGGGCAATGCAGCCGGCCGGCGATCCCGGTGACGGTAGCAGGTAAAAGCACAATGCAAAGCCTTCAGATGATGACGCACTTATCATTTATTCCCACGGTCAGCCGTCCACGCCTGCAGCCGGCAGCGTTGATTGGCCAATCCCCCGTGGCCAAGCTCGTTCTCGCCAAGGTCCTCGACGAGTAGATCTCTCCTCTCCCTATTGCAGCGGATGCACAACGTTCCCGACGGCACACGGATTGCTGTATCAAGGGGTTCGTGTACCTGCACGTTTGCGACTATCTTTTACTCAGATACCGACTGTTATCGACAGGCTCAGGAGTCATTCATGGCGGAAAATGCGCCCTTGATCTGTAAAGACATCCACAAAACCTTCAACGACAACGAAGTGCTCAAGGGCATTTCCCTGGAAACCCGCAAAGGCGATGTGGTGTCGCTGATCGGCAGTTCCGGCTCTGGCAAGAGTACTTTTCTGCGCTGCATCAACCTGCTGGAAACGCCCACTGCCGGTGAGGTGATCGTTCACGGTGAACCAATCCGGTTCAAGCACAACCGCAGGGGTGTCCGCATTCCGGCCGACAACAAGCAGGTCGAGCTGATGCGCGCCAAGCTGTCGATGGTCTTCCAGAGCTTCAATCTCTGGTCCCACATGACCGTAATGGAGAACATCATCGAAGCACCCATGCACGTGCTCAAGGTACCGAAAAAAGAGGCCATCGAGCGCGCCGAAGCCTACCTGCACAAAGTCGGTATCTATGAGCGCAAGGACTACTATCCTTCCCATATGTCGGGCGGCCAGCAGCAGCGGGCGGCCATCGCCCGGGCCCTGGCGATGGAGCCGGAGGTCATGCTGTTCGACGAGCCCACATCGGCACTGGATCCGGAGCTGGTGGGCGAGGTACTGCGGGTCATGCAAAGCCTGGCCGAAGAGGGCCGGACCATGATCGTGGTGACCCACGAGATGGCGTTTGCCCGGGATGTGTCAAGCCAGGTCCTGTTTTTGCATCAGGGCCGGATTGAAGAACAGGGCACCCCGGATAAAGTCTTCGACAATCCGGACTCGGAGCGCATGAAGCAATTCCTGGCGCCCAAGTTCTGATGACCGGATCTGATCACTCTCTGGCCGACAGTCCCTGCCGGTCGAAAGACGTTCAGAGAAAAACAGTGATGGCGACATCGCTGGATAAAAAAAGCCCAAAGGCAAAACAATGGAGAAGCGACTCATGAAAAAGCTGATTGTTGCAGCAACCTGTGCCCTGGCCGTGATGACCGGCTCAGTGCAGGCAAAAGAATGGAAAGACATCCGCATCGCTTTCGACGTGCCTTACGAGCCGTTCGAATACAAGAAGCCGGATGGCTCCCTGACCGGCTTCGAGGTGGAACTGGCCGAAGCCATGTGTAAAGAGCTGCAAGCCAACTGTGACTTCGTCATCCAGTCCTGGGATGGCATGATTCCGGGCCTGCTGGCGCGTAAGTTCGACGCCATTATGTCCTCCATGTCCATCACCCCGGAGCGTCAGGAGAAAGTCCTGTTCTCCGAACCGTACTACAACACCCCGGGTGGCTGGTTCGCCAAGAACGATGAGACCACCGACCCGACCGACATGGATGCCATGAAGGGCAAGATCGTCGGCGTCCAGCGCGGCACCACCATGGACACCTACGTCACCGAAAACATGAGCGGCGTGGTTGAAATCAAGCGTTACACCACCGCCGACGACATGGTCCTGGACCTGGAAGGCGAGCGTCTGGACATGGTCTTCGTGGACTACCCGGTGGGCGAGCAGACCCTGCTGAACCGCGACGGTTTCCACGAAATCGGCCAGCCGGTGAAGCTGGGCGAAGGCGTTGGCGTGGCCATGCGCAAGCGTGACCAGGATCTGGCCGAGCAGATCAACAAGGCGCTGACGAAGCTGAAGAATGATGGCACCTACGACACCATCATGAAGAAATACTTCACCTACGACGTCAAGATGTAAACCCGGCACGGCCGCCGGCATCGCGCCGGCGGCCTGTCCCCAACACGGACCTATCCATGCTCGATCTGCACGGCTACGGCCCTTCAATCCTGAAAGGCGCTGTGATTACCGTTGAACTGGCGCTACTGTCGCTGCTTCTGGCGGTTGTCCTCGGCTTGATTGGCGCCTCATCAAAGCTTTCCGGTAACCGCGGGCTCTATGCCGGCGCGACCGCCTACACGACCCTGATCCGCGGTGTCCCGGATCTGGTCATGATGCTGCTGCTGTACTACGGCGGACAGGTTCTGGTGAACAAGCTGTCCGACTTCCTGTACTACGAATTCAATGTCGACTGGTTCTTCCAGTTCGACCCGTTTATTTCCGGCGTGCTGACGATCGGCCTGATCTTCGGTGCGTACATGACGGAAACCTTCCGCGGCGCGTTCCTCGCGGTCGACAGCGGCCAGATCGAAGCCGGCAAGGCCTATGGCTTCACCCGCTGGCACACGTTCCGTCGCATCATGTTCCCGCAGATGCTGCGCCACGCCCTGCCCGGTGTGGGCAACAACTGGCAGGTCCTGCTCAAGACCACGGCACTGGTCTCCATCATCGGCCTGACCGACATGGTCCGCGTCGCCGAACAGGCCAGTAAGGCCGAGCACGCGCCGTTCAAGTTCTTCGTGCCGGTGGCGGTGGTCTATCTCCTCCTGACAGCCGGATCCGAGCTCTTTATCCGCTGGGTCAACAGCCGCGTCAGTGTCGGCGTCGTGAAGGGGGACTGAATCCATGCCTGATTTTATCGTTCAATGGCTGAACACCCACGACGTGTTTACCGCCACCACCATGCTGCACTACTGGGACGGTCTGGTCACCACGGTGCAACTGGTGTTCCTGTCGCTGGTGATCGGCCTGGTGCTGTCCGTACCGCTGGCGATCCTGCGCACTGTGCGCAACCCGTTCGTATCCGGCCCCGTGTGGCTGTACACCTATATGTTCCGGGGCACGCCGCTGCTGATCCAGCTGTACATCATCTACTACGGCATTGCGCAGATTCAGGGCATCCAGCAGACCTTCTGGTGGGAGATCTTCAAGGATCCATTCTACCCGGCCCTGCTGGCCTTCGTGCTCAATACGGCGGCCTACACCACCGAAATCATCCGCGGTGCCCTTGAAGCCACGCCGCACGGCGAAGTTGAGGCGGCCAAGGCCTATGGCATGTCCTGGTTCATGCGCACCCGTCGGATCATCCTGCCCAGCGCGGCCCGCCGTGCCCTGCAGGCCTACTCCAACGAGGTGATCTTCATGCTACACGCCAGTGCCATTGCCAGCGTGGTGACGATTGTCGACCTGACCGGTGCCGCCCGGGATATCTATTCCCGCTTCTACGCGCCGTTCGATGCCTTTATCGCCGTCGCGCTGATGTACATGGCCCTGACGTTCTCCATCATCTTCGTCTTCCGCCATTTGGAAAAGCGGATGCTGCGACACCTCAAACCGCTGAGCTGAGTAACCCCTCATGTCAGTGCGCAAAACCCTGTTTGACGGCGAGCCGGACTGGCTCGCCCATACCCTGTCCCGGGCCGGCCAGGCCTCGGCACCGGTTACCGCCGCCCTGCCGGATGGCGCCGAAATCCGGCGGCTGGATACCGGCATCCTGGAACTGGTTCCGGCCTCTGCCGATGACCGGCGACTGATCATTTCGGCCGGTATCCACGGCAACGAAACGGCACCGATCGAAGTGCTCAACGGCCTGCTCAACGAGCTGGTCGACGGCCGCTGGCAAATCGCACGCCGGACCCTGCTGATCCTGGGCAACCCCCTGTCGATGGTCGCCGGCGACCGTTTTGTGGACCACAACATGAACCGCCTGTTCAGCGGCGCCCACGCCAAGGCCCCCTATACGGGATCGCCCGAAGCGGCGCGCGCGGCCCAGTTGGAACAGGCCTGCCGGGAGTTTGTGGGCGACGCGGACAGGGTCTCCCACTATGACCTGCACACGGCCATCCGCCCGTCACTGCGGGAGAAATTTGCACTCTATCCGTTTGTGGAAGGCCGTAAAGTGCCGCAGGACCAGTGCAATTTCCTGCTGGAAGCCGAAGTCCACACGCTGCTGCTGCAGCACAAGGCGGGCACGACCTTCTCGTCCTTCTCCTCCAGCCACCTGGGTGCTGAAAGTTTCACCATCGAGCTGGGTAAGGTTCGCCCGTTCGGACAGAACGACCTGCTGCGCTTCAAGGGCATCGAAAACGCCCTGCGCCGCGTGTTCCGGGACGAACCCGCCCCCACACCGCCGGACGCCGATGAGTTGACCGTGTTCGAGGTGGTGCACGAGATCCTGAACACAGGGGACGACTTCCAGTTCCACGTGCCGGACGACATCGCCAACTTCACGCCCTACCAGCCGGGCACCGTCATCTGGGAGGATGGCGCGACCCAATACAGGGTGGGCGATGTGCCGGAAGCGATCATCTTCCCGAATAGGAATGTGCCCGTGGGGCAACGGGTTGGGTTATTGGTGCGGGAGAAGGCCTGACTTCAGTCTGCCGATACCTTCAGGGGCCTGCCGGCCCCATCGAGGCGAAAGCGTCGGCCACATTGACCCTATAACTCGAGCATGTAGCAGACGCTTCAGCTTCTGAGGCGCCGCAGGCGCCCCGGACTCAACACCGAGCCTCCTGAAACCTCATCATTGAACGCCAGCAGCCCTACAGGCTGCTCCGAAGCTAAAGCGTCGGCTACATTTTTCCTCTAACCCGAGCATGTAGCAGACGCTTCAGCTTCTGAGGCGCCGCAGGCGCCCCTGAGTCACCCCGCCGCCCTAGTCTCTTCCATCGCCACCACCGGCCCACGAATCACCTTCACACACAGCGCCGGCACCACCAGCAGCGTCAGCACCGTCGAGGCCAGCAGGCCGGAGATGATCGCCCAGGCCATCGGTGGCCAGAGGGTGGAGCTGGAGAAGGCCAAAGGCAACAGACCCGCCACCGTCGTTGCCGTCGTCAGCAGGATCGGCCGGGTGCGCTGTTCCACCGCCAGCCGTACGGCTTCCCGGATGGGCTGACCGGCTTCAAGCTGCCGATCCATCACATCCAGCAACACGATGGCGTTGTTCACCACGATGCCCACCAGCGCGATCACGCCCAGCAGCGACTGGAAGCCGAACGGCGAACCGGACAGTACCAGCCCCGGGAGAATCCCCACGGTGGCCAGCGGCACGGTCAGCAGGATGATCCCCACCCGCTTGAACGAGTTGAACTGCAGCAGCAGGAAGAACAGCAACAACAGTACGCCGATGGGAGCGGTGGTCAGGATGGCACTGTTGGCATCGCTGGAGCCCTCGGCGTCGCCACCGTATTCCATGCGGGTGCCCGGCGGCAGCGGGTGGGTTTTCAGGTAGGTTTCCAACCCGCCCAGCGCCTGACTGAAACTGTAACCGTTCTCCAGGTTCGCGGTGACCGTATTCACCCGCACCCCATTACGCAGATAGCGGGCCGCCAGTTCCCAGGTGGTGTTTACCGTGGCCACGGCGGATAACGGCACCGCCTTGCCCTGGGCAGTGTAGACGTTGATCGACAGCAATCGGGTCAAAGACAGGTCCGTCCCTTCCCGGGAACGCAGCACCAGCGGAATGGGGTCGTCCTCCTGCCGGTACTGCTCGGCCACCATGCCGAAGCTCTGGCCATACAGGCTGCGTGCGACATCCGCCCGTGTGATGCCATAACGGGCGGCCACGGCGTCGTCCACATTGATGCGCACGCTGGGTATACCGGGGTCGAGGTCGTGGCGCACGTCCACGGCACCCGGCGCCTGCCGCAGGCCGGAATAGACCGTCTCCACCGCCTGCGCACGCACACTGTCATCGGGGTGATACAGGCGGACTTCGACCGGTGCCACCCGGGGCGGCCCCTGACCCAGGATGCCGACCGTCAGGTCCGCCTCCGGCAGGGCCTCGGCGGCATAGTCGCGAATCCAGTGCACGAGACCGGTGGTCTGCTCCAGGGTTTCCGTCTTGATCACCAGCCGCCCACGGTTGGGCGCCTGGGGAGCCCGCCGCAGGTTGTAGTAGAAGCTGGGGCCGGTAAAGCCGACAAAACGGTGGACATTGACCGTCTCCGGCCGGCTGCGGATCGCGCGCTCCAGGTCGGCCGCAACCATCGCGGTTTTGCCCTGGTCGGTGCCCTCGGGCATATACAGTTCAACGATCACCCGCGGCCGGTCCGCATTGGGGAAGAACTGCTGCTTGAGGAACGGCGTCAGCGCCATGCTGGCAGCGACCATCACGACACCGCCCAGCACCAGCCAGCCCGGCGCCCGGGCCACCAGCCGTCCCAGCACACGCGCCAGACCGGCCAGCCGATCGGCCCGCACCTGCTTGCGGGGTTTGAGGAATCGGGCCGCCAGCAGGGGCACGGCCGAGATGGCCAACAGGTAGCTGATCGACAGGGTCAGCATGATCATGACCGGGATGCCACGGGTGAAATCTGCCGTCCCGCCCTTGGACAGCAACAGCGGCGCGAACGCGGCCAGAGTCGTCCCCGTGGATGCACCCAGCGGCCCCGCCAATTCCCTTACCGAGCGAACGAGCGCCTCCATGCGTGCAGCGCCCTCGTCCAGCAGCGTCTGGATGTTTTCCACAATCACGATGGCGTTGTCGATCAGGATACCGAGGGAGATCACCATTCCGATCACCGCAATCTGGTGCAGGATGCCGCCACCCAGATCGTACAGGCCGATGCTGATCAGCGTGACCATCGGCAGGATGGTCGCCACCAGCAAGCCCATTCGCAGGCCCATGCCGGTGAACACCACGGCGATGATGATCAGCACCGAGAACAACAGGCTCCAGGCCAGGTTGTCGAGACGGTCCTGGACCTTGTCCGGCTGGAAGAACATCTCCTGGATGGTGTAGGGCGCGAGCTCCGGCCGCAACTGAGCGAGGCGCTCCCGCACCCGCTCGCCAAAGCGGATGGCGTCGGTCTTGCCCTCCTCCAGCATGATGTTGACCAGCACCACACGCTCACCGTCGTACCAGGTTTCCGGCTGCCGGGGTTCGGCGGGGCCGCGCCAGATCTCGGCGGCCGAGGCCAGCGGCACCTGGGAGCCGTCCGGCAGTTCGATGGGCGTGGCGCGGATGGCGTCCAGGTTGTCGAATTCACTGTTGGGCAGGATCGAAATCCGCTGGCCGTCGACCACCAGGAAACCGCCAGGGATCACCTGGTTGCGCTGGGCCAGCGTATCCAGCACCCGCGACGGTGAGACACCCAACCGGTAAAGTGCAGCGTCGTCCAGCGCCAGGGTGATCTGCTCGTCGGCGTCGCCTTCCAGTTCGACGCGGGACACGCCGGGAATATCCAGCAGGTTATTCTTGAGCTTTTCCGCCTGTTCGCTCAGTTCGGTGACCGACGGCGAGCCGCCCACCGCCAGCACGATGGTCGGGATATTGATCAGGCGGTCTTCCAGGTTCATGGTGCCGACGCCGTCCGGAAAATCGTGACGGGCCCGCTCCATCGCCTGACGCACCCGGTCCCAGGCGGCATCGGTGTCGTAGATGGTGTCGTTGAGGCGGATATTGACCACCGCCACGCCGGTCCGGGCGGTGCCGGAGGCAAAATCCACTTCCTCGACCTGGCGCAGTTCATCCGCCAGTGGTTCCAGTACCAGGCGTTCCACGGCATCGGCGTTGGCGCCGGGATAGCTGACCGTCAGCAGGCCGGCCCGATGCGGGAAGGACGGGTCTTCCTGCCGGGGCATGGTGTTATAGGCGGCCACCCCCAGCAGGCAGAGCATGGTCACCACCATGCCCAACAGGCGGCGGCAGCGCATCAGCCGGCCCATCATGGCAGGATCTCCAGGGCATCACCCGGCGTGACCCGTGTCATACCGGCGTAGACCACCTGATCGCCCGCCTTGAGGGCGCCATCCGCAAGGATCGCCTGCTCGCCCATGATCTGCTTGACGGCCACGTCCACGCGCTCGGCGGTGGGTCGGTCACCGTCGTCGGCAATGCGAAACACGCTGGTGCCGTCGGCGGAGCGCATCACCGACAGCAACGGCACGGACAGCAGCGACGCGTTGGGCGAGGCAAGTCCCACTTCCACCGGCACACCCGCCTCCAGCACGCCATCCGGCAGGTTGACCATAACCGCGTGGAGTTCCCCCCGCAGACCGCTGGGCTGGGCGATTTCGCTGACGGTGCCACTCACCGGTGCCTGGTCCCGACGCTGCACCGACCACACCTTCACCGTTTCGCCCAACCTGACGTGATCCAGCAGGTAGGCCGGCACACGGACTTCCACTTCCAGTCCCTTGGGCGCGGACAGGCGCACCACCGGCTGGCCCGCTCCCACAAACTCGTCCGCTTCCACCAGCACCGCCTCGATGCGGCCATCGAAGGGCGCTTTCAGGGTACTCTCGGCGACCATCCGCTCAGCTTCGGCGAGAGACGCCCGGGCGGTGGACACGCTGGCCCTGAGCGCGTCCCGCTTGGCTTCAAGCTGTTCCAGGGCCTGTTCGGAGACCACCCCCCGCTCGAACAGCCGCCGGGAGCGTTGCCACTCGCGGCCGGCCTGGTCCAGTTGGGTCTGCAGCTCCTGCAGGCGAGCCTTCGCGGAATCCCGTGCCGGCTCCAGTCCCGGGTTGTAGAGATGCGCCAGCACCTGCCCCTGATGAACCTGCTGCCCCAGCTCCACCGGCCGCTCCCGGACCGTACCGCTCACCTGGAACGTCAGCGTCGCTCGCTGGCGCGCCTGGACAATGCCGGCAAAACGCAACGGCTCGGCCTGATCCGCCGTGATGCTCACGGTAGCGGCGCGCACGCTGACGGATGTATCCGGGGCTTCGGGCGCGCCAACCGACTCCGCACAGCCATTCAACCCGGCGACCGTCGCCGTCATCAGTAGAGCCAGTAAAAGGAGAGAGAAACGTGGGGCGGTGGTTTTCATCATGATCACCAGTGGGCTGAGCGCCCGGCTTCCTACCGGACGAATGTTGAACAGGTTATCGATCGAATTTGCAATCGGTCATGATCTGAACGATCTTTTAAGACATAATGTCATTCTTTGACACTTTGTCAACGACTAGAATATGAATACAGTCCCATTGGGATTCATCGTGGGTGGATTACCCAGCAGTCAGAGAGGATCCGGATTCATGAGTAACCTGCAGGAACGGCGGGAACGGGAAAAACAGCAGCGGCAGGACGCCATACTGGACGCGGCGGAGACCATGTTTGCCGGGAAGGGCTATGAGCGCACGTCAATGGACGAGATCGCCCGCACCGCCAGCCTGAGCCGAGCGCTGCTTTACGTCTATTTCAAGGACAAGGCGGCCATCCAGCGGGGCATTATTCTGCGCGCGGCCGAACGTCTGCAGGAACGTTTCCGGACGGCCCTGGAAGCCGGCGATACCGGTCTCGACAAGATCCGCGAAATAGGCGCAGCCTACTACCGGTTCTGGCAGGAAGAGCCCAACTATTTCGACGCCCTGACCCGGGCCGCCACCGCCATGCAGGATGCCGACGCCGACGAGAGCGAGCTGATGGTAGGCTGCGAGATGACGACCATGTCGCTGATGGTGGAAGCGCTGAACGCCGGGATCGAAGACGGCAGCATCGATGCCACCCAGGTCAGTGATTGCTTCCAGACCGCGCTCTACCTACGTGGCGCCCTGCACGGGGTGATCATGATGTGCCAGCAGGAAATGGGCGAGGACGGGCCGCTTGCAACATACCCCAGCGACTCGCTGGTGCGGCATACGATGGAGATGCTGGTGCGGTCGATCAGGGCTTGATGGCAAAGACGAATCAGGCGCCTTCGGAGGCGCACCCCCTCTCCCCAACCCTCTCCCCTGGAGGGAGGGGGGGGGGGGGGGAGAAGGCAAGAAAAGCCTCTCAGGTCATAACATCCACTTGAATCACCGCTGAAAATCGTAAATCGACCCCAGCCCCAGGATCCCGGTCAGCTCGTCCAGCGCGTGACGACACTCGTCCAGCAGCATCGGGTCGGCCAGGTCGTCCTGGCTCAGCTCATCCCGGTAGTGCCCTTCCACCCAGGTGGTCAGGCGCTCATACAGGGCATCGTTCATCAGCACACCATCGTGCATGGCTTTCAGCTCGTCGTCGGTCAGCACCACCCGCAGACGCAGGCAGGCGGGACCGCCGCCGTTGCGCATGGACTGCTTCACGTCGAACACTTCCACGGCCTTGATGGGGCCGCCCTGGGCCACCAGCTTGTCCAGGTAGCGGCTGACGGATTCAATCTCCCGACACTCACCCGGCACCGCCAGCAGCATGGAGCCATCTTTCTGCGTCAGCAGCTGACTGTTGAACAGGTAGGAACTGACCGCGTCGGCCAGGGGCACCTCGTCGGAGCTGACTTTCACGGCTTGCAGTTCCGCGCCTTTCAGCCGCGCCTGCACGTCCGCCAGCACCTGCGCTTCGTCCAGGAACGCCATGTCGTGGTAGAACAGCACGTTGCCGTTACCCACCGCGATCACGTCGTTGTGGAACACGCCGGCGTCGATGGCATCCGGGTTTTGCTGGGCGAACACCGCGCGCGCGTCGCTCAGGCCGTGCAGTCGTGCAATGGCGCGGGACGCTTCCAGGGTCTGTCGTGCCGGGAAGCGCTTGGGCGCCGGGGCGGATTCGTCAAACGCCTGCTGACCATAGACGAACAGCTCCACGCCGGGATCTCCGTAGGCGCAGCATAGACGGGTGTGGTTCGCCGCGCCCTCATCGCCGAACTGGCTGATCGACGGCAGCGCCGGATGGTGGGCGAAGTAGGCTTCGTCCGAGAACATCGATTTCAGCGCCCGGCCGGTCACTTCATGCTCGATGGAGCGATGGAACTTCGCGCCCAGGTTGGCCGGGGTGAAGTGCACCCGGTGGTCGTGGGTGTCCGCGCTCGGGGACACCGTGGCCGCGTTGGCGGTCCACATGCAGGAGGCGGACGACACGGCCGCCAGGATCACCGGATTTTCCTTCGCCGCCTGGGACAGGATCTCACCGTCACTGCCGGTGAAGCCCAGTTTGCGCAGGGTCGGAATATGCGGCCGCTCGTGCGGCGGCAGGATGCCCTGCACGAAGCCGCGGCCCGCCAGCGCCTTCATCTTGGCCAGGCCCTGCAGCGCCGCTTCCTTCGGGTTGGACACGGCACTGACGTTGGATTTGGAGGCCACATTCCCCCAGGACAGGCCCGCATAGTTGTGGGTCGGTCCGACCAGACCGTCAAAATTGGCTTCAGTGGCGTGTTGGGTCATGAAAACCTCACAAAATTCGTCTGGGTTGTTCTGTGTCGATCAGGCGCAACGCAGGTCAATATCAATGTAGCCGACGCTTCAGCTTCGGAGGGGACGTCAGTCCCCCGATACAACCCGGCAGGCTTGCGCCTGCTCCGAAGCTAAAGCGTCGGCTACACGCACCAAAGGCCTTACTCGAAGCTCAGGCCCGGGGCCAGGGACTCCGGCATGGTGTTCTTCCTGGACTCGAGAGACGCCATCGGCCAGGCGCAGTAGTCCGCCGCGTAGTAGGCGCTCGGGCGATGGTTGCCGCTGGCACCCACACCCCCGAACGGCGCGGCACTGCTGGCGCCGGTCAACGGACGGTTCCAGTTGACGATGCCGGCACGGACTTCCTCGGTGAGGCGCTCGTACAGGGCACGGTCGTCGGTCAGGATGCCGGCGGAGAGGCCGTAGCGGGTGTCGTTGGCAATCTCCAGCGCCTCATCGAAGCTGTCGTAGCGGATCACGGCCAGCAGCGGACCAAAGTGTTCTTCGTCCACACGATCCTTGATGTCGGTCACGTCGATAATCGCCGGTGACAACAGCGCGGTACCCTCTTCCAGGCGACGCATTTCCAGCAGCGACTTGGCGCCCTTCTCGATCAGGCTGGCCTGGGCATTGAGCAGGCCATCGGCGGCGGCCAGGGACACGAGAGCCCCCATGAACGGCTGCGGATCGGCGTCGAAGCGACCCACCTGGATCTTGCTGGCCACCTCGACCACGCGATCGATAAAGCGATCACCCGCCTTGCCTTTCGGCACCAGCAGACGACGCGCACAGGTGCAGCGCTGGCCGGCGGACAGGAACGCGGACTGGATGGTGTTGTGCACCGCGCCGTCCAGGTCGTCGATGCCCTGTACGATCAGCGGGTTGTTGCCCCCCATTTCCAGCGCCAGGATCTTCTCGGGCTGGCCGCCGAACTGCTTGTGCAGCAGGTGGCCGACGTTGGAGCTGCCGGTGAAGAACAAACCGTCGATGCCCGGATGGCCCGCCAGGGCAACACCGGTGTCCTTCTCGCCCTGGAGCAGGTTGAGCACGCCGTCCGGCAGGCCGGCTTTCTGCCACAGACGCAGGGTCAGTTCAGCCACGGCCGGGGCGATTTCACTGGGCTTGAAGATGGCGGTGTTGCCCGCCAGCAGGGCCGGTACGATGTGACCGTTCGGCAGGTGGCCCGGGAAGTTGTAGGGGCCAAACACCGCCACCACGCCGTGCGGACGGTGGCGCAGGACCGCCTGGCCGCCGGGTACCTCGTTGGCACTGTAGCCGGTGCGATCCTTGTAGGCCTTCCTGGAGATCGCGATCTTGCCGATCATGGCACCCACTTCGGTGCGGGATTCCCACAGCGGTTTACCGGTCTCCATGCCGATGGTGTAGGCCAGCTCTTCCTTGTTCGCTTCCAGCTCCTTGCCGAACGCCTCGACAATCGCCAGACGCTCTTCAAAGGTCTTGCGGCGCCAGGCCGGGAAAGCAGCCCGACCGGCGCGTACGGCGGCGTCGACGTCCTCGACATCGGCACTGTGCCCTTCCCACACCGCTTCGCCAGTTACCGGCTGGACGGATTCCAGGGCAGGCCCGTGGCCGGTCAGCCATTTGCCATCGATGAGGATTTCTCCGGTCAGTTTAATCGTCATAACAAACTCCTGAATTCGGTTACTTGGCGGTGCGGTTTTCTTTAAGCGGTGACAGGCGCACCAGGTCACCGGACGAGACCTGCAGGGCATCCGCCACCTCGGCGGGCATGCTCACGGTGTCCGGCTTGATGCAGCTCCTGGGCAGCGTGGTGACCCGGAAATCCCGGAACGAGCGGTTCGAGACCATCACCCGCTCTTCCGGCGGCACATCCAGGTTGACCGGCTGCCGCGACACCAGCACATGGCGCTTGACGCTCTCACGCACCGTCCGCACGTTGTGGATAAACGCTTCCACCACCGGGCCGCCGTCGAAGATGTCGCACAGCCCGTTGAAGTTGAAGCCTTCGGCCTGCAGCATCCGCAGGGCCGGTTTGGTGTTGTCGTGGACCTGGCCAATGACGTCCCGTGCCGGCTCCGGCAGCAGGGGCACGTAGATCGGGTACTTGGGCATCAGCTCGGCAATGAACGACTTGTTGCCCATGCCGGACAGGAAGTCGGCCTCGCTGAAGTCCATGTCGAAGAAGCGGCGACCCAAGGCGTCCCAAAGCGGACTGCGACCGTTCTCGTCGGACACGCCGCGCATCTCGGCGAAGACTTTCTCGGAGAAGAACTCGCGGAAGTCCGCCATGTAAAGGAAACGGCAGCGGGACAGCAGCAGGCCGTTACCGCCCTGACGGTGGGTGTCCGACAGCAGCAGCGAGCAGATCTCACTGGTGTCGGTCATGTCGTTGGTCAGGTGCAGGGTCGGCGTGCGGACGTGGACGCCCAGCTCCCGTGAGGCGTTCACGGTGGTGCTCAGACGGTAGTTGTACCAGACCTCATCCAGCCCGACCCGGGCCTCGATACCACTGATACCGACGCACTTCTTCTGCCCGGTATCTTCCAGGGCAAACAGGTACATGCCCGCTTCCGGGGCGCACCGTTCGTTGAAGGTGTCTTCGGCCCGCGCGATCTTGCGGGACAGGAGATCACGGTTTGGCGGCAGTGAGGTCAGCCCTTTGCCGGCGCCTTCCGCCATATCGTGCAGGTCTTCCAGGTCACCCTGACTGAGGGGGCGAATCAGCAACATAACAATCTCCTCTCCTTACAGGGCCACCAGGACCAGGTCGTCGCCGTCGCTGACACCCAACTGATCGGCGATGGTGGTATTCAGGCGAACCACGTCGCCCAGACCGTCGCTGACGTTGGTCAGGGAACAGCGGAAGCTTTCGCTGTCGCCGTTGGCTACGAGGTAACGCACACCCCGGCTGCCCTCACCCCGGCGCGCGGTCTTGTTGCGGCGGCGGGTGATCGAGGTCAGCTCGTCGGTACGGGCTTCGAGCACCGGGCCACCGTCGAAGATGTCGATGTGCTGGCCCACACGGAACCCTTCCCGCTCCAGCAACTGACAGGTCCGCGCGGCGGCCTCGTGCGGCTCGCTGATGGCGGCCTGGGCCGCGTCGGACAGCAGCGTGACGTAGATCGGGTTGGGCGGCATCAGCTCGGCAATGAAGGTCTTGGTCTTCACGCCGGAGTAGTAATCGGCGGTGGCAAAATCCATGTGGAAAAAGTGCCGGCCCAGGCTGTCCCAGAACGGCGCGTCGCCTTCCTCGGTCTGGACGCCCTGGATTTCCACCACCACCTGATCGGAGAATCGCTCGCGATGGCGGTCGATAAAGAGAAGGCGCGAGCGGGACAGCAGTTCGAACGCCTCGGTATCGCGCAGGTCCGGGTCGATGGTGAATGAGCAGAGCAGCGTCTTGCCGGTCAACTCGTGGGTCGGATACAGCACCGCCACGTGCTTGGCCACGTCCAGTTCATGGGAGGCATGGATCAGCTCGTCGCGGCGGTAGTTGTAGAACGGCTGGCCGTTACCGGCACGGGCGTCGATACCGGCGGTACCGTGGATGCGGCCAGTCCCGGAATCCTCCAGCACGAACAGGAAACGCTCGCGATCCGCCAGCGCGGGATCACCGGCCAGGGAACGCTGCGAATGATCAATTTTCTCGCTCAGTTTGTCCCGGGATTGGGGCAGCGTCGAGACCCGGGCACCGTGAGCCGTTGCCAGCTTTTCAATACCGGCCAGGTCTTCGTGGCGAGCAGGACGGACAATCCACATGAGAGGTAACTCCTGTGATATGCCCGGAGACGGGCCCCTTTTGAGCGTCCGCCTCCGGAGTCGTTAACCGGCGATCTTGGCGACGGCGCGTTCGAAACGGACCAGCGCCTCGTCGATATCGGACTCGGGAATGATCAGCGACGGCGCCAGACGGACCACGTCGGCACCAGCCACCAGCACCATGACGCCTTCATCCAGGCCGGCATTGAGGAATTCCTTGGCCTTGCCCTTCCACTCGTCGGTCAGCACGCCACCGAGCAGCAGACCGGCACCGCGCACCTGTTCGAACACGCCGTATTTCTGGCCGATCTTTTCCATACCCTCACGCAGGCGCTTGGAGCGCGCCTCAACGCCCTTGAGCACGTCCGGCTGGCTGACGATATCAATCACGCGCTGGGCCACGGCGCAGGCCAGCGGGTTGCCGCCGTAGGTGCTGCCGTGGGTGCCGACACCCAGGCTCTCGGCAATCCTGTCGGTGGTCAGCATGGCGCCGACCGGGAAGCCGCCGCCGAGGGATTTGGCGGTGGACAGGATGTCCGGCGTCACGCCGTATTTCTGGTAGGCGTAGAGGTAGCCGGTCCGGCCCACGCCGGTCTGGACTTCGTCGAATACCAACAGGGCGTTGTGCTTGTCACACAGTTCGCGCAGACCTTCCAGGAAGGATTGCTCGGCCGGCAGGATGCCGCCCTCGCCCTGGATCGGCTCGACCACGATGGCGCAGGTCTTGTCGGAGATCAGCCTCTCGACGCTGGCCAGGTCGTTGAAATCGGCGTGGTGGATGCCCCGCGGGGCCGGTTCGAAACCTTCCAGGTACTTGGGCTGACCGCCGACGCTGACGGTAAACAGGGTGCGGCCGTGGAAGCTGTTCTTGAACGAGATGATCTCGTGCTTTTCCGGACTGAAGTGCTGCCAGGCATAGCGACGCGCCAGCTTGAAGGCCGCCTCGTTGGCTTCACCGCCGGAGTTGGCGAAGAAGACGCGCTCGGCGAAGGTCAGGTCGCACAGGGTCTTGGCCAGGTGGATGGCCGGCTCGTTGGTCATGACGTTGGACAGGTGCCAGATCTTCTCGGCCTGGCTGGTCAGCGCGCCCAACAGACCCGGGTGGGCGTGGCCCAGGGAAATCACGGCGATGCCGCCGGCCAGGTCCACGTATTCCTTACCTTCCTGATCCCAGACTCGCGACCCCTCGCCACGAACGGGGATGATCCTGCCCGGCGCGTAGTTGGGGACCATCACGTCATCAAACATTTCACGGGTAATGGAAGGTGTTGTCATAGGAGCCTCGTTGTTGGGTGTTGGCAGAAACTGGCAACGAGTCTAGACGGGCGCCACCCGTGTCGCTTTCAGGAATGCGACCCGGCCATTACAGGATTGCGACCTGACAAATAGCGATGAGTTCGCAGAAAAATGTAGCCGACGCTTTAGCTTCGGAGGGCCGGCCAGGGCCCCAGCGTCTTGCAACCAAGCTGAATCGAAGCCAATGGCGCCCATCGCTGGAGCAAAGGACAGGATGTCCTTGTCGCATAAGCGGCCATGGACGGCCCTCTTAGGCGACGGAAGCGATGGGCGCCATTGGCTTCAGCCCCCTATATCGAATAAAAATTGACCCGGACCAAGACTTCAAACTGGTGCCAGGGAAGCAAATGAATTCCGACCAGCACGTCCTTGTGCTTCCTCCGGCAAGGGTGTCCATTCACTTCCGCGAAATCTCGGGGAATTCGCCGCGCGGAAGGGAATATGAGGGTCAGACTTCTCGATCCTCAGAAGGCGTTAATCCGAACGCATTGCGGTAGGTGGTGCTGAAATGCGCCCCTGACGAGAACCCGCAAGACAATGCGATATCCGTCAGGCTCAGCGCGCTGTTACGAACCAGCTCGCGGGCGCGATCCAGGCGGATCTTGAGGTAATAGCGGGACGGGACCGTATCGAGGTATTTGCGGAAAAGCCGCTCCAACTGGCGGCGGGACAGGTTCACGTGCCCGGCGATGTCGTCACCGGACAGGGGCTCTTCGATGTTGGCGAACATCAGGTCCACGGCTTCCGCCAGCGCGGGCTGTTCGGCGCGGGTGGCCTGATCGAGTTCGGTGCCGCCACCCAGCTCCGGCTCCCCCACCCGCTCGCGGACGAACCACTGGGCCAACGCCTCAGCGACATCCCGGCCCAGTTCGCGGCCGATGGTCCAGATCATCAGATCCTGCGCCGCCGTGGCGCCACGGCAGGTGAGTCGGTTGCGGTCGACGCAGAACACGTCCTCGGTCTGGCGAACGGCGGGGAAACGCTCGCGCAACTGCGCTCCGGGCAAACCGTGCAGCGCGGCGCGGTAGCCGTCCAGCAGCCCGGCTTCCGCCAGCAACAGACCGCCGCTGGCCAGGCCGCCCAGCGTCGACACACCGTCAGCATGATGCGTGAGCTTTTGCGCGAAATCGTCCGGCAGTTCACGAGGCGGCGCATGGCCGCCCACCAGCAGCAGCCAGTCCAGTGGCGGATCGCAATGATCGAGAGGGGTTTGGGGAATCGGCAGACCGGAACCGAAAGCGGCGCCCAGGCCCAGGTGCTCGATCGAAAAACAGTCTTCCCCCAGCAGACGGTTGGCCACCTGCATCGGTTCAACCGCGGCCGCGTAGGTCAGTGCGGAGGCACCCGGCAGCAACAACAATCCGACACGCAGCGACAAACAACTCTCTCCCGGCAAACAGATTCATTCGGACCGTCAACCGTCCGGTATCAGGATATCCGGCGTACTGACGGCGGGCAGCTCAACGATGCGGCGGGCCCGACCGTCCCGCCCCATCAGGGCTTTCACCACCAGTTTATAGGAATCCAGGTCGAAGGTGACACTCTGCCCGTTCAGGGACAGGTCATGGAGGTCGTTCTCATCGTGCAGGGTGGTGATGTGCATCCAGTTGTAGATGACCAGGATATCGGTGCGATCCCGCTCCCGATTGCGCTCAACCACACCGACGGGCCCCTGCCAGGGCCAGGTGGTCAGCCGCAGGTTGTGGAAGCCGATCTGCATGCGCAGGTTGTAACGGGTGACGTCTTCATCCTGCTCGCAGGCACCTTTGCAGCGGCCCAGCGTGCGCTGGAAACAGGGGCCCTCACCTTCCGGTTCAAGGCCCAGCAGTTTATTGCAGAGCTCATTCTTCGCGGCAATGCCCTTCAACGCCCGTTCGGCGTCCCGGATGCTGCGGAACAGCCCGAAGTAGTCCCCCAGCCGATGCGGCTCGATCTCCCGCACCAGCCGGGCCTGCAGATAACCCGCGTCGTTGTGGGTCAGTTCAATACTGACCAGGGTCTTGGCCGCCCGGGAGCGACGATTGTAGAGGGGGTTGAGGGTCTTGATCTGGTGCAGTTCCAGTAACAGCGCCCCGAGCTCGCCGGCGGTTTCCGTCCAGTCCACCCGGCGCAGGCTCTGGGACATGCGCACGCCCCGGTGGGAGTTGTGATCGCCGGAGAAATGGGACGCAACCCGCTGCAGGATATTGGTGCTCTTACCGACATAGAGCAGCACGTCGTTCTCACCGTAGAAACGATAGACTCCCGGCGACGGCGGCAGGCTCTCCAGGATATCCGGGGACAGGTGGGACGGCACACTGGGACGACGTAACAGGTGGCGCACCGCAGCCTCGACGTTCTCCCTCCCCTTGTCCAGCAGCGACGACTCGAAGAACGCCTGCATCGCCGTCACGTCCCCCATCGCCCGGTGGCGCTGGACATCGGGCAACTGGTGCCGGGCGATGATGGCATCCATGTTATGGCGCCGGAATTCCGGATACAGGCGGCGCGAGAGCTTGACCGTACACAGCACCCGTGAGGAAAACGCCTGCCCCAGCCGGCGGAACTCCGCCTTGATAAAGCCGTAATCGAAGCGGGCGTTATGGGCGACGAAGACCGAATCCTTCAGCTTTTCCCGCAGGGTGTCGGCGATCTCCGCAAACCGCGGGGCGTCCGCCACCATCTCGTTGCTGATGCCCGTAAGCTGTTCAATAAACGCGGAAATTCGGGTTTCCGGATTCAGCAACGTCTGCCATTCGTCGACCACGTCACCGTTGCGCCAGAAGCGGATGCCAATCTCCGTAATCCGGTCGTGCATGGCGTTACCGCCGGTGGTTTCCAGATCGAGAAAAGCGAAGGTGGCGGAATCGAGAAAGGCGACGGTCTCAGACATGCTTATCCTTTACGTGAACAAAACCTCACTGGACCGCGATTAACAAGGAATTTCCCGGGGATTAGACCTTCGTATAATTAACGATCAACTTGTTTGAATTGTCCCCAAACCGTAACTACTTTAAAGAGGACGCAACACAACAATAACGCATGGAGAACACTTCAATGAACCGCAACAAAATAACAATCGCAGTTCAGGCAACAACGGCCGCGATGGTTCTGGGACTCGCCACCCAGGCCAGCGCCATCGAACTCAATCCAGGGTCAATCGATGCCGAGCTGTACGGTTACGCCCGCATGAACGCCGTTTACGACATCGATGAGGATATCGGTGTGTCCACCCAGTCCGGTTCCTTCGGCAAAGTGAATACTGGCGCAGCCGAAGATGACGAGATCACGGGTCATTTCGATGCCGATGCCGTGCAATCCCGTCTGGGTGTCAAAGTCACCACCGAGCAGGGTGTGAAGGTCGTCGTGGAAGGTGACTTCCGTGGTGGTAGCAGCGGTGGCGATCTTCGTCTGCGTCACGCCTATGGTGAGTATATGGGCGTGCTGTTGGGTCAGACCTGGTCCAACTTCAACAGTTTCGTGGGTAACACGTCCGTCCTGGATTTCGATGCCCTGGCCGGTAACGCCGGTCTGCAGGGCCGTGTGACCCAGGCTCGTTATACTACTGGCCCAATGTCTGTGTCACTGGAAGATAACTTCACCAGTATTCTGGATCCAGCTGGTGCAGCCGCCAGCACCAAGAACAGTCTGCCCACTTTGACAGCTCGTTTCGAGAATTCATCCGGCCCGCTGTCGCTGTCTGCCGCGGCGCTGCTGCACCAGGTGGAATACGACATCGGCACGGCGGATGACCAGGCCATTGGTTACGCTGTCTTCGGCGCCGCCAAGTTTGCCGTCACCGATACGGTCAGCCTCCAGGGTGCCGTGACCTACAGCGATGGTGCCAACTCCTACCTGTACCGTTCCGGCGATAACTTCGGCGCGGCCGATGCTTACATCGACGGCAGTGGTGACCTGCAAACCATCAGTGGTTATGGCGGCACTATTGGCGTGGGCGTCGACGTCGGCCCCGGGTCCATCAACGCCGGTTATGGCTGGGTCACTAACGACTGGGACGATGCCGAAGATGATGGTGTGGCCGTTGGAGAGCAACACGAGACCAACAGCAACGCCATGGTCAACTACATGTGGAGCCCGGTGAAGAACGTCACCATGGGTGTTGAATACGCCTACTTCATGGTGGACAAGCAGAACGGCGACGACGGTGATGCCAGCCGCATCATGTTCGCCGGTCAGTACAACTTCTGATCCACTCCCGACCCAGAAAAAAGCCCCGGTTCGCCGGGGCTTTTTCATGTCTGGGCGTTAGACGTCAGAGCCGCAGGATCGTGCGATAGCCGGCAATGTCCACCTCGAATCGGGTCCGCTGCCGGAGATAGTCGCGCATGGTTTCCGACGATTCGGGCTCGCCGTGAACCAGTTGGATGGCCGTACCGGGGCGCAAATCACTCGCCGCCAGCCACCGCTCCAGCTCGGCGTAATCCGCATGGGCGGACAGGCCATCCAGCATTTCAATACGCGCCTTGATGGGAATCCAGCTGCCGTGGATCTTCACGGCCTCGGCGCCGGCCATCATCTTCGCCCCCCGGGTACCGCCGGCCTGGTAACCGGCAAACAACACCGTCGTGCGCGGATCGCCCAGATGCTCCTTGAAGTGGTGCAGGATGCGCCCGCCCGTGGCCATGCCGCTGCCCGCAATCACCACATGTGGGAACGCCTGGTTGGTCAGCGCCTTGGACTCGTCCACCGATCGGGTGTAGATCGCCGCGCTGGCCATCTCGTGACATTCCTGTTCACTCAGGCGGTGCTGGTCGGGGTAATTCCAGTAGATACCCGAGACATCGATCGCCATCGGGCTGTCCAGATAGATGGGGATCTCCGGAATACGCTGCTCACGGATCAGGCGCGCCAGCATGTACTGTAGTACCTGCGCCCGTCCGACCGCGAACGACGGGATCAACACGTTCCCGCCCCGGTTGATGGTGTCATTGACGATCCGCGCCAGCTCACCGTACGGATCCTCGTCCGGGTGACGGCGGTTGCCATAGGTGGACTCGAGCAGCAACAGGTCCAGCTCCGGTAGCGGCGGCGGCGGATTCATGAACAGGTCGTGGGGGCGACCGACGTCACCGGATACGCCGATGCGTTTGCCCTCCACCTCGATGATCACGCTGGCCGAGCCGAGAATGTGTCCCGCCGACTGGAGATGAAACTGGAAATCCCCCACCGCAAACGTCTCGCGATACGCCACGGACTGGAACAGTGCCATGCTGGCCTCAGCCATGGCGCGATCGTACAGGGGCTCGGGTTTCTCGTGACGGCTGAGTTTGTGCCGCCCCAGGTAGTCCGCCTCTTCCTCCTGCAGGTGGCCGCTGTCCGCCAGCAGGATGGCGCACAGTTCCCGGGAAGCGTGATGGGTGAACACCGGTCCACGATATCCGGCCTTGTAGAGCACGGGAATGTAACCCGAGTGATCCAGATGGGCGTGGGTGAGCACGATCGCGTCCAGGTTGTCGATGTCCAGCGGCAGCGGCTCCCGGTTGCGCCGGCGCAGCCACTTGTAACCCTGGAACAGCCCGCAATCGACCAGCACACGGCTGTGGTCGGTTTCCATCAGGAACTTGGAGCCGGTGACCGTTTCCGCACCGCCAAGGAAGGTAATCCGCATTATCGTGTCTCCTGTACAGTTCGCAGGCAGGCCTGTATCGCCGGTGCCAGCAATGAACTGACATCGATGTCGTTGGTGGCGTGGGGCACGGTGTTGGTGGTCACCAATCCGGCCAGGCCGGCGCCGACCAGTTGGGCATCGGAGTCGTCGGCAAAGATGCCATGGACGGCGGCGCATTCGACCTGTTCGATGCCGCCGGCTTCCAGCGCCTGCAGGCACTTGAGGATGGTATGACCGCTGGAGATCACGTCGTCGATGATGACCGCCACCCGGCCGTAATACTGTGCCACCGGTGGCAGGGTGACTCGCACATGGCGATCCCCCAGGCGCTCCTTGTGGCCAATCACATAGGGATGGCCGCAGCGCCTGGCGATCTCGGCAACCCACTGTTCGCTCTCGGCATCCGGCCCCACCAGCAGCAAGTGCTGGCGCTGATCCAGCCAGTCGGCCAGCGCCGGCGCGGCCTGCACGACCCGGCTGGGTACACTGTAGAGCTGATCCATACTGCGAAAGCGGTGCAGGTGCGGATCCACGGTCACCAGCCAGTCGATGTGGGCCGACAGGCTCCGGGCAAAGATCTTCGAGGTCAGGGCCTCGCCGGTCTGGAAGCGGGCATCCTGGCGCATGTAGCAGAGGTAGGGGGCCACCAGTCCGACCGATGCGCCCCCCAGGTCCCGGAGCGTTTCCGCCAGGAAAATCAGCGGCAGGTAGCGGTCGTCCGGGTGGGACAGGTCCGCCAACAGGATGCAGTGCTGCCCGGCCACATCCGAGAGGACACGAACGTAGCTTTCGCCGTCCGGGAAGTGTCGCGAGTCCACGTCCCCAAGCCGGGCCCCCAGCCGGGCGCAGAGTGGCTGTTGCAGCGGCAGCTCCCGGAAGGCAAACAGCAGCGGCGGGTTCTCGGTATCAGGCTTCATCGTTCACTCACCAGGCTGAAGATGGGTTGTTCGGAGGTGTAGTATTCCAGCGCATAATCCCGCTCGCCGGCGCTCTCGCTGAACAGTTGGAACAGGGGCTGGCCGGCCGTGACCTGATCGCCCAACCCCACACAGAGTCGCAACCCGGCCGCCTTACTCGCGGGTGCCCCGGCCAGTTTGGCCAACTTGGCCAGCCGGCGGTTATCGATGGCACCGACAGTACCGTCCCGGGGCGCCAGTTCCTCGTGGGTATAGAGCGCCCGGGGCAGCGTCTTGAGGCCGCCCTGGGCTGCCACGATCCGCTGGAACTGGGCCCAGGCACGACCGTCCTCCAGGATCAGACGGGCACGCTCCCGGCCGGCCTCCAGCCCCTGGCCATCCGCCATGTCGAACAGGTGAGACGCCAGCTCGAGCGCCCGGTCGCGCAGATCGGCCGGCGCGCCGTCCGCCCGCTGCAGGACCGCCAGCACATCCCGGGCCTCTTCGACCGGACCAATCCCCCGTCCCACCGGCCCCTGGCCATCGGTGATCACACAACGCACCGACAGTCCGCAGGCCGCGCCCACTTCCACCAGGAGGGACTGCAGCCTTTCCGCCTCCGGCTGGCTGCGCACCTTGGCGGTCGGGCCGACCGGGATATCGATCAGCACATGGGTCGACCCCGCCGCGATTTTCTTGGACAGCACCGAGGCGATCAGTTGCCCTTCCCCATCCAGCTCCAGGGCCCGCTCGATCCGGATCAGCAGATCGTCAGCAGGGCTGAGATTCATTGAGCCGCCCCAGGCCAGGCAGGCACCCGCTTCCTCCACCACCCGGCGGATGTCCGCCACACCAAGATCCACATGGGTCAGCGCATCCATGGTGTCCGCCGTTCCGGCCGGCGAGGTAATGGCCCGGGACGAGGTCTTGGGCATCACCAGTCCGCCGGCGCTACAGATCGCCACGACCAGGGGGGTGGTGCGGTTGCCGGGCAGCCCGCCGATGCAGTGCTTGTCGTAGATCCTGCGGCCATCGCCCCAATCCAGGCGCTCCCCGCTGGTCACCATGGCTCGCGTCAGATCGGTAATTTCCGTCAGGGAGAGGCGACCGCCGGCACACACGCTGAGGAAGGCCGCAATCTCGATATCGCTGTAACGGTGGGCCGTCACGTCGTTGATGATGGCCTCGATTTCCCGGCCATTCAGGGTGTGGCCAAAGACCTTCTTGCGCACCGAAGCCAGCGAGCGTATCGGCGGCGCATGCTTGATGGTCAGCAACGTGCCCGGCCTGACCCGCAGGCGCTCCAGGGCACTTATAGAGAGACCAACGTGGCCATGCGGGATATGGCCACCGTAGACCACGTTCAGGACGGCAATAATGGAACGACCGCCGCAGGAAACGTTCAGGCGGTTGCTGGCGACGAAGCCCTCGGAACGGCACAGGTGACAGTCGTCGCGCATGTAGACCACCAGTTCCTGATGGGTATCGATCCCCATGGGGAACGCCTTCAACTCATTCGTGTAATTCACGGCCCCTCACTCAGAACGGCGGACTGACAACCCGAAGTATCACGCCATCAGGCTAGCAGTCCGGTCGCTCGCGCCGATTGATGGAAGTCAGGTTTGTGTTGGATCGTCGCGCCCTGTTCCCCACTTTAGTCGCCAAAGCGGCCTGCGCGCACCCTTTTCAGACGGCACGACTCATCATGGGGCAACAGGGAAATACGCCGGACGGGGCGACAAGGACCAAGCGGTTGATCGGGTTGGATTTGCGGTACATGGCATGGCCGATGCTGCTGTGGAGGACGGGTCCGCGGGGGCGAAAGCAACAGGATGGCAGCGTACCGGAGGTGATGCCCTATGGAACCGGCTGAATACACCCGCCTGCTGTCGGGCCCGGTAGCACCGGGCCCGATCGGTTACTCGCCGGCGCGAAGGCGCGTTCTCAATCCGCGCGTCGTCATCACCGAAATCACCTCCATCAACGACAACAGCCCGCGGTCGTGCTGGCGTGGCGACTTGCCGCGCCCCATACGTTCCAGTTGCCGGGTATACCAGCTCACTTCCATCAGCCCCATGTTGTCGATGGCCTTGATGCCCGTGCTGATGGGACGCACCGCGCTAGTATAGTCGGCGCCGGCCAGGATCCGGCGCGGGAAATCCGGCTCGACCGCCAGCGGGCGCGCCAGTCCGACCAAGTCGGTCGCACCGCTCTCGACAGCCGCCGCCATGCCGGCCCGGGTGCGGAAACCGCCGGTTACCATCAGCGGCACGTCGGTCCGGGCCCGCACTTTCTCGGCGAACTCCAGGAAGTAGGCTTCCCGCTCCCGGGTGCTGGCCTTGGTGCCCTTGGCCATGGCCGGATTCTCGTAGTTGCCGCCGGAAATTTCGATCAGGTCGATGCCCAGCTCCGCCAGCGTCTCGATCACCGCCAGCGACTCCTCTTCGGTGAACCCGCCACGCTGGAAATCCGCCGAGTTGAGCTTGATCCCCACATTGAATTTCTTTGACGTGGCGGCGCGAATCGCCTGGTACACCTCGACCACAAAGCGCATTCGCTTTTCCGCCGTGCCGCCCCACTCGTCCGTGCGCTGGTTGTGGTGCGGTGACAGGAACTGGCTGATCAGGTAGCCGTGGGCGCCGTGGATCTGCACGCCGTCGAAACCGGCTTTCTCGGCAATGGCCGCGCTGTGGGCGAACCGCTCAATAATGTCCTCGATCTCGGGACCGGTCAGGGCCCGCGGGGTGGCGAACATGCTCCGCAGCTCCTTGCGGAAGGGAATGGCGCTGGGAGAGACCGGGTCGCGGTTGAGCATCTTGGGACTCTGCTTGCCCGGGTGGTTCAGTTGCATCCAGATGGCATTGCCGCGCCGCTGGCCCGCGGCGGCCCAGGTCTCAAGCGCCGGCAGGTCGCGTTCATCCTCAAGCACCACATTCTGCGGCTCGCCGGTGTGGCGGCGGTCGATCATCACGTTCCCGGTAATCAACAGTCCGGTGCCGCCTTCCGCCCAGGTGTCATAGAGTGTGGCCAGGTCGTGGGTGACGCGGTTATCCAGCGTACCAAGGGTTTCGCTCATGGCGGACTTGGCGAAGCGGTTCGGCAGGACCTTGCCGTTGCGCAAGGTCAGGGGCTGGCCCAGCAGGTCGCTGGCGCTCATCGGGGCGCTGTTGTTGGCGCGTTTGGTCTTGAGGCCGTTTTTCATGGGATCGTGATCCTTTCATAATTCGACAACTGTCAAACTATTATACGTTTCGATAATTGTCAAACTGTAATAGAATAGCCTGTAAAGACTGTTGTCGGGACCGTTATGCCAACCAGAAACCGCCCCCATTCCGAACGCCTTGCGCGCGCCTTCAAGGCGCTGTCGAACCCCAATCGCCTGCGTATCTACCAGCAGATCAAGGACGCCCGGGTCAGCCCGATGAAAGACAGTGGCTGTAAGCTGGTGGACTTCATCAATTCCATGAAGGTGGGTGCGCCGACCATCTCCCATCACATCAAGGAACTGGTGAACGCCGGACTGATTCGTGTGGAGAAGGATGGCAAGTTCGTGACCTGTTATCTGGAAGAGGATATGCAGCAGGAGTTGCGGGCGTTTTTGGATTAGTGGCTCGGACCCGGGCCAGTAGCAAAACCGCCGGCAGCCTTTCAGGCTGCTCCGAAGCTGAAGCGTCGGCTACATTGAAAGCCCACTCGAGTCTGTAGCAGATGCTTCAGCTTCTGAGGCGCCGTAGGCGCCCGAGTCTAAATGGGCGGATTCATTCCGGACCGTCAGATGCACCATCCTGGCAGCCTTTCAGGCTGCTCCGAAGCTAAAGCGTCGGCTACATTGAAAGCCCACTCGAGCATGTAGCAGATGCTTTAGCTTCTGAGGCGCCACAGGTGCCCCACTCTCCCACGTTTTCCACAGCCGTTCCATCGAAGCCAATGGGCGCCATCGCTGGAGCAGAGGACAGGATGTCCTCGTCGCATAAGCGGCCACGGACGGCCCTCTTAGGCGACGGAAGCGATGGCGCCCATTGGCTTCTGCCCCGAGCTCAGCAAACCCAACCCGCACCAACAAAAAAGCAGGCCGAAGCCTGCTTTTGAGCCATCATCAGTCACCGCTTACAAAAGCAATCGCCGGACATCCCCCAGCAACTGCCCCAATAACGTCGTAAACCGCGCGGCATCCGCCCCGTTCACAGCACGGTGATCGTACGACAGCGACAGCGGCATCATCAGCCGCGGCTCGAACGCCTCACCGTCCCACACCGGTTTCATCGAGGCTTTCGAGACACCGAGGATCGCCACTTCCGGGGTGCTGACGATGGGCGTAAACGCCGTGCCACCGATGCCGCCCAGGCTGGTGATGGAGAAGCAGCCACCCTGCATTTCATTGGGTTTGAGCTTCTTGTCCCGGGCCTTTGCCGCCATCTCGGAGGCTTCCTCCGCGAGTTCCCACAGACCTTTCTTATCAACGTCCCGAATGACCGGCACCATCAGCCCGTTGGGCGTATCCACCGCGATGCCGATGTGGATGTACTGCTTGCGGATCAGCTCCTTGCGCTCCATGTCCAGCGATACGTTGAACTGCGGTAGCTCCGTGAGCGCCTGGGCGCAGGCTTTTAGCATGAACGCCAGCGGCGTCATCTTGACGCCCCGCTTCTCGCCCTCGGCTTTCAGGCTCTTGCGGAACGCGTCCATGTCGGTGATGTCCGCCTCGTCGTGCTGGGTCACGTGCGGCACATTGAGCCAGTTGCGCTGCATGTTGTTGGCGGTGGCCACCTGGATGCGCGACATGGTTTCCCGCTCGACCTTGCCGAACTGGCTGAAGTCCGGCAGCTTGACCCCGGGTATGCCGCCACCGCCACCGGGCGCCGCCACGCCGCCCTCCTGGGTTTTCTGCAGCTCGCCCTTCACATAGGCCTGGATGTCGTCCTTGAGGATGCGGTCCTTCGGCCCACTGCCCTTGATCCGGGCCATATCGACACCGAATTCCCTCGCCAGTTTGCGCACGGCCGGGCCGGCATGCACCTTGCCGGTGGTCTTGGGCTCGGATTCCGTTTCCGTACGGGCCGGTTGTCGGGACTCGGAACGCTCGCTGGATGCCGGCTTCTCCCTGGACGCCGGAGCCTCTTCAGCGGCTTCGGTTCCCTGGCGGTCTTCGCTGCCTTCATCCCCGCCGGATACGGTCATTTCCAGCAGGTCGTCCCCTTCGGACAGCTTGTCCCCCTCGCTGACCAGTACCTTTTCGATCCTGCCCGCATACGGCGAGGGAATCTCGAACGTGGCCTTGTCGGACTCGACGGTCACCAGCGGATCTTCCTCCGCCACCTCGTCGCCCTTGCTGACGTTTACCTCGATGACCGGCACGTCCTCGGCACCATCCATGCTCGGCACCTTGACGGTTTCCTTGCGGGACCCGCCGCCCGAGGCCTTCTTGCCGGATTTCGCGGCCTTGCCTCCGGACTTTTCAACCGGTGCCTCCGACGTCTCGGCGGGCGCTTCCCCGCTGTCGTCGTCTTCGGCACCGCCGTCCTGGATCGTCATCTCCAGCAGGTCGTCACCCTCGGAGAGTTTGTCCCCTTCCTTGACCAGCACCTTGCCGACCTTGCCGGCATAGGGCGACGGGATCTCGAAGGTGGCCTTGTCGGACTCCACCGTCACCAGCGGATCTTCCTCGGTGACCTCATCCCCTTCCTTCACGTTGATCTCGATGACCGGCACGTCCTCGGCGCCGTCGAGATTGGGAACCTTCACCGTTTCCTTACGGGAACCGCCGCCGGATTTTCCGGACGATTTCCTGGCCGATGCCTTTTCGTCGGAGGAAGCTTCCTCCGACGACGTCCCTGACGGCTCGGCGGCTTTATCCTCCGCCTGATCGTCCTCATCAGACGACTCCTCACCGGCGCCTTCGGCATCGATCGTGCCGACCACATCGCCTTCCTTGATCCTGTCCCCCACCTTGACGCTGATTTTGCTGATCCTGCCGGCCACCGGCGCCGGCAGGTCGACCGACGCCTTGTCCGATTCCACCGTCAGGATGGGATCTTCCTCGGCGACGGTGTCGCCCTTGCTGACGACGATCTCGATGACTTCAACCTCATCCGCACCGCCGAGATCGGGAACCTTGATGTCCTGTTCGCTCATGGCGGTCTCCTTAGCTCTTCACCGGATTCGGTTTATTGCGATCAATGCCGTACTTGCGCATCGCCTCCAAAACCTGCTCCTGTTTGATGTCGCCATCCGCCGACAGCGCACTCAGGGCGGCCACCACCACGTGGTAACGATCCACCTCGAAGAAACTGCGCAGCCGTTCGCGGGTGTCGCTGCGACCGAAGCCGTCGGTGCCCAGCACCTCATAGCGGGACGGCACCCAACGGCGGATCTGGTCGGCGTAGAGTTTCATGTAGTCGGTGGAGGCCACCACCGGGCCCTTCTGTTTCTCCAGGCACTTGGTGACGTAGGACTGCTTGGCCTTGTCGTCGGGATGCAGCTTGTTCCAGCGATCCACATGCTGCCCGTCGCGGGCCAGCTCGTTGAAGCTGGTTACGCTCCAGACGTCGCTGGCCACGCTGTAGTCGTCCCGCAGCAGTTGGGCCGCCGCACGGACTTCGTTGAGGATGGCGCCGCACCCCAGCAACTGGACCCGCGGCGTTTTCTTGCGGCCCTTGGTCTCCACCGACTCCAGCTTGTACATGCCCTTGATGATGCCGTTCTCGATGCCCTTGGGCATGGCCGGCTGCGGGTAGTTCTCGTTCATGATGGTGAGGTAGTAGAAGACGTTTTCGTTGTCCTCGTACATCCGCTTCATGCCATTGTGGACCACCACCGCCAGTTCGTAGGCGTAGGCCGGATCGTAGGTCACGCAGTTGGGAATCGTCTGCGCCAGGATGTGGCTGTGACCGTCCTGGTGCTGCAACCCCTCGCCGTTGAGCGTGGTACGCCCCGAGGTGCCGCCCATCAGGAAACCGCGGGCCTGGATGTCGCCGGACGCCCAGGCCAGGTCGCCCACCCGCTGGAACCCGAACATGGAATAGAAGCTGTAGAACGGGATCAGTGGGAAATCGTTGGTGCTGTAGGAGGTGGCGCAGGCCATCCAGGCCGCCATGGAGCCGTCCTCGGTAATGCCTTCCTCGAGGATCTGGCCTTTCTTGTCCTCCTTGTAGTACATGATCTGGTCGCGATCCTGGGGCGTGTACTTCTGTCCTTCGGAGGTGTAGATCCCCAGTTGCCGGAACATGCCCTCCATGCCGAAGGTCCGCGCTTCGTCCGGTACGATCGGCACCACTCGCTTGCCGACCCGCTTGTCCTTGGTCAGGGAGGTCAGCAGGCGCACGAAGGCCATGGTGGTGGAGATTTCCCGATCGCCGGAACCTTCCAGCAGGTTGCTGAAGATGTCCAGGTCGGGAATCTTCAGCGGCTGGCTGTCCTTGCGGCGTTTGGGATAGAAGCCGCCCAGCTCCTGCCGGCGCTTCTTCATGTAGACCATTTCCGGGCTGTCCGGTGCCGGACGGTAGTAGGGCACATCCTTCAGCTCTTCGTCCTTGAGCGGGATGTTGAACCGGTCGCGGAACGCCTTGAGACCGTCGATGTCCAGTTTCTTCAGCGAGTGTGCCGTGTTCTGTGCCTCGCCGGCGGCGCCGAAGCCGTAGCCCTTGATGGTATGGGCCAGGATCACGGTCGGCTGTCCCTTGTGATGGACGGCCTGGTGATAGGCGGCATACACCTTGTAAGGATCGTGGCCGCCGCGATTGAGCTGGCCGATGTCCTCGTCGGACAGGTCTTCGACCATTTTCGCCAGTTCGGAATAGCGGCCAAAGAAGTGCTTGCGGGTGTAGGCCGCGCCGTTGCTCTTGAAGTTCTGCAGGTCGCCGTCGCAGCACTCGTCCATCGCGCGTTGCATGATGCCGTCGGTATCGCGCTCGAACAACTGGTCCCACATGCGCCCCCAGACCACCTTGAGCACGTTCCAGTTGGCGCCGCGGAACACCCCTTCCAGCTCCTGGATGATCTTGCCGTTGCCACGGACCGGGCCGTCCAGGCGCTGCAGGTTGCAGTTGATCACGAAGATCAGGTTGTCCAGATTCTCGCGGCCGGCCAGGGCAATCGCCCCCAGGGTTTCCGGCTCATCGCACTCGCCGTCGCCGACGAAGCACCAGACGTGGCGGTCGCCCATGTCGATCAGTTCACGGCTGTGCAGATACTTCATCACATGGGCCTGGTAGATCGCCTGGATCGGCCCGAGGCCCATGGACACCGTCGGGAACTGCCAGTACTCCGGCATCAGCCACGGGTGTGGATAGGAGGACAGCCCGTTGCCGTCCACCTCCTCCCGGTACTTGTCCAGGTGCTCCTGATCGAACCGGCCCTCCAGGAAGGAGCGGGCGTAGATGCCCGGCGAGGAATGCCCCTGGAAATAGACCAGGTCCGACTCCTGTTTTTCGTTGCCGGCATTGAAGAAGTAGTTGAAACCGACGTCATACAGTGTGGCCGCCGAAGAAAAGGACGAAATGTGGCCACCCAGTTCCCCGGGACGCATGTTCGCCCGCAGCACCATGGCCAGGGCATTCCAGCGGATCAGCGAGCGAATGCGCCGCTCCATGAACAGGTCGCCCGGCATCCGGGCCTCCTGCGTTACGGGAATGGAGTTGCGGAACGGCGTGGTGATCGAATAGGGGAGCTGGGTGCCGTCGCGGCTGGCCCGTTCCGACAGGCGTTCCAGGATAAACTTGGCGCGCTCTATCCCTTCGTTCTCGATCAGGGAGTCCAGAGCCTCCATCCATTCCTGGGTTTCGATAGGATCTTCGTCCTGATGCATCCGACCCTCCTCGTAAGGCGTCAAATTGTCGTGGCAGGAAACTGCTGTCCGGGCCCGGACGGTATCGCTGCTTGCCGGACCCGATGAGCGGCCGGCCCTGAAGTGTCGGGAAAGCCTCGCAAAACGCTCCAATAAGCATAGAACAGCTTCAATTTCTTGCAGGCCGGTTTGTCAGACCCGCAGCGGCCCCGGCACGGGGATACGGATAAGCAATGATGGCCGGGGCGCGGCACGCTCCATGGGTTTGTCGATGACCCCGGGCAACGGTCCCACAGACAAACCGATGGGGCGCCGGATACGGCTGGAGAATGCCTACCTTGGCGCTTTGGCCCCCATTACGACAAGTCGCTTGCGACCAATGTCTGAGCCCGGGAGTTTCTATCTTGCCTCGATAGCACACTAGTCTATAGAGAGCATCCTCACTAATGCCGGGTTATTGCATGAACAGTCCCGCAATCCAACGCGTATACCTTTTTGGCACCTGCCTGATCGACGTCTTCCATCCCGCTGCCGGCCTGGCCTCCGTGCAACTGCTGGAACGGGAAGGCATCGAGGTGGTGTTCCCGGAGGAACAGACCTGCTGCGGGCAGCCACCCTACAATTCCGGCTACGATGAGGAAGCCCGGGCCGTTGCCCGGCAGGTGGTGCGGCGCTTCAGTGAGTCGATCCCGGTGATCGTGCCGTCCGGCTCCTGCGCCGGGATGCTGCGTCAGCACTACCCCAGCCTGCTGGCCGACGGGCCGCTGGCCGATGCCGCCCGGGATCTGGCGGCCCGCACCTACGAACTGCACGAGTTCCTCCATCGGGTGTTGCAGGTGCGATGGCAGGATCACGGGGATCCGGTGAAGATCGTGATGCACACCTCCTGCAGCGCGCGCCGTGAAATGGGCGTGCGCGAAGACGGTCTTGCCCTGCTCAGGCAGCTCGAGGGCGTGGAAGTCTGCGAACCGGAAAGCGCCGAGACCTGCTGCGGTTTTGGCGGGACCTTTGCCGTGAAGATGTCGGAGATTTCCGCCGCCATGGCGACCGACAAGTGCCGCGCCGTCCAGGCGACCGGCGCCGATCAGCTACTCAGCAGCGACTGCGGCTGCCTGCTCAACATTGACGGCATGCTGCGCAAGCAGGGCGCCCACCTGCCGGCCGAACACCTGGCGGAATTTCTCTGGAAGCGGACCGGAGGCGATACTCCATGAGCGGTTTCACCAACCATCCCGATCAGGACTTCGGCGTCCGCATCCACGACGCCCTGGGCGATGCAGAGCTGCGGGAGAGTTTTCACGGCGCCATGACCTTCCTGCGGGACAGACGCCGCGCCCAGTTCCCCGATCCCGAGGCGCTGGAGACCCTGCGCGACAGCGGCGCCGCCATCCGCGACCGGGCCCTGGCCCAGTTGCCGGACCTGCTGGAGCAACTGGAAGACCGCTGCCGCCACAACGGCATCCAGGTGCATTGGGCCGAGACGGCGGAAGACGCCAATCGCATCATCACCGGGCTGATCCGGGCGGTGAACGGCAAACGCATCGTCAAGGGCAAGTCCATGGCGACCGAGGAGATCGGCCTCAACACCGCCCTGGAAGCGGCCGGCTTCACCTGCCTGGAGTCGGACATGGGCGAATACATCGTCCAGCAGGCCCATGAGACGCCGTCGCACATCATCATGCCGGCCATCCACCGCAACAAGGCCAGCATTGCCCGCCAGTTCGCCGAGCAGATTCCCGATACGCCCTATACCGAGGATGTGGACGAGCTGATCGGCACCGGACGGCGGGTCCTGCGCCGGGCCTTTGCAGAGGCGGACGTGGGTATCTCCGGGGTGAACTTTGCGGTCGCCGAAACCGGCACCCTGTGCCTGGTGGAAAACGAAGGCAACGGCCGGATGTCCACCACGGTGCCGGATACGCACATTGCCGTGATGGGCCTGGAGAAAGTGATCGAGAAGCTGGCCGACCTGCCGGACCTGATGCGCCTGCTGCCCAAGTCCGCCACCGGTCAGGCGATCACCACCTACGTCAACATGATCAGCGGCCCGCGCCGGGACGACGAGAGCGACGGTCCGCGCCAGGTCCACCTGGTGCTGCTCGACAACGGCCGCAGCCGGATCTATGCCGACCGCCAACTGCGGGCGACGCTGCGCTGCATTCGTTGCGGTGCCTGCATGAATCACTGCCCGGTGTACGAGCGTCTGGGCGGCCATGCCTACGGCACGGTCTATCCCGGCCCCATTGGCCAGGTGGTGATGCCCCAGTTGTTCGGACTGGACCACGCCGGAAAGCTGACCCAGGCCTGCAGCCTGAACGGCGCCTGCGGCGAGGTGTGCCCGGTGCGGATTCCCCTGCCTGACCTGATTCGCCGGCTGCGCCATGAAGGCGTCAGCACCGACCCCGCCAGCCCGGTGCGCGGACACGGCCGCCAGCGACGATTCAGCGAGGCGCTGATCTGGCGCGTCTGGTGCTTCATCCACACCCGGCCACCGCTCTATCGCCTGGTGACGCGCGTGGCCACCCGCGCCCGCCACTGGTTACCGCCACTGCCCCGGGCCTGGACCCGGCATCGGGCGCCACTTCAGCCCGCGGACCGCAGTTTTCAGGAGATGATGCGCCACCGGGAGGACCGCCGTTCATGAAACCCCGCGACCGCATACTGTCCCGGCTCCGTCATGGGCGCGCCGCGTCGCCGGCGGCGCCCTACCCGGCGCCACAGGCCCAGGCAACGGCCGACTCCGCACCGGACATCGACGCCATGGTCACCGCCCTGCAAGCGGCCCATGCGGAGGTGTTCCGGATGGACGAGTCCGCCTGGCCGGATCACCTGGCCTCGCTTGCGGAACAGCGCGCCTGGCAGCAATGGTGGGTTGGACGGGACGAGGTGGCTTCCACCTGGCAGGCTCACGGATCGGCGCCGTCGGTTACGGTGTTTGAAGACTGGGAGCGCCAGAAATCGACGCTGTTCGAATCCGCACCGATTGGTCTCAGTCTCGCCCAGGGCGGAATCGCCGATACCGGCACGCTGATCGTCGAGAGCGGGTCCGCAGTGCCGCGCACCCTGTCGCTGGTGCCGCCGGTGCATGTCGTCGTCGTCCGGGAGAACAGCCTGTTCCCCGACATGGCAACGGCCATGGTGCACTACAGCCGGCACGGCATGCCCACCAACCTGATCTTCATCTCCGGGCCGTCCAAGACGGCGGATATCCAGCAAACGATGGCCTATGGTGCCCATGGCCCGAGGGAACTGATCGTCTATCTCTGTCGTTGAGTGTGCGTCTGTCCCCGTCCATGGCAGACGCACCATTCCATCGTGTCTCGAAATATTTTTACGCCGCCCTGCCGCGAAAGCCCCGAATTTTCCATCCATATTTCATGATATTGTCGATCAATTCGCCTCTAACCGCCTACTGTCACTGACAAATTAATTAGACCTGAAAATATTCAGGCAATTCGGTATACTCCGCTTCCCGATTCTTGCCGGGGCTTAAGGAGGGAGTAACAGCCAGAGGAACACCGCATCGATTGTGCGCTTTTTTGCGCAGCCTCTTTCCTTTTGCCTCAGACATTTGCCGACGGCGCCAGAGAAGCGCCCGATAGAGCCAACATGAGAGAGGGAGGCCCATGAACTCCATTGTTAACGCCCCTGAGACGTTCTCCGCACGCATTCCCACCGTCGAATTCGAGGAGCGTCGCTTCCAGGTCTATACCGACCGCCAGCTGGACAGGATCGAAGCCATCCAGTCACTGCCCGAAGAGACCCTGTTCGAGATGAAAGTGGTCTCCAGCGTGCTGCCATTCCGCGTCAACGAATACGTCATCAATGAGCTGATCAACTGGGACCAGGTGCCCAACGATCCGATCTACCAACTGGTCTTTCCGCAGCGCGGGATGCTCAGACCCGAGCACTACGAGCGCATGGCGGAAATGCACCGCAGCGGGGCGGACAAGAAGGAAATCCAGGCCGTTGCCAAGGAAATCCGCGACGACCTGAACCCCCACCCGGCCGGCCAGATGCAGATGAACCTGCCCAAGCTGGACGGCGAGGTACTCGAAGGCGTGCAGCACAAATACCGCGAAACGGTGCTGTTCTTCCCGTCCCAGGGCCAGACCTGCCACTCCTACTGCACCTTCTGCTTTCGCTGGGCCCAATTCGTGGGCGACAAGGACCTGAAGATGGCCAGCACCGACGCCGAGACGCTGCACGGTTACCTGCGCAACCACACGGAGGTCTCCGACCTGCTGGTCACCGGCGGCGACCCGATGGTCATGAAGACCAAGAACCTGGTGCAGTACCTGGAGCCGCTGCTGGAGCCGGAGTTCGATCACATCCAGACCATCCGCATCGGCACCAAGGCGCTGACCTTCTGGCCGTACCGGTTCGTGACCGACAAGGATGCGGACGAGCTGATCGATTTGTTTGCCCGCCTGGTGGAAGGCGGCAAGCATGTGGCGATCATGGCCCACTACAACCACTGGCAGGAAATCACCACCGAGATCGCCGAGGAAGCCATCCGCCGTATCCGCGCGACCGGCGCCGAGATTCGCGCCCAGGGCCCGCTGATCAAGCACGTCAATGACGATGCCGAAGCCTGGGCCAAGATGTGGAAGAAGCAGGTCAAGCTGGGCATCATCCCCTACTACATGTTCGTCGAGCGGGACACCGGCGCGAAGAACTACTTCGAGCTGCCGCTGGCGCAGGCCTACGAGATCTACCGCGAAGCCATGAAGAACGTCTCCGGCCTCGGCCGTACCGCGCGTGGCCCATCCATGAGTGCCGGTCCGGGTAAGGTGGAAGTCCAGGGTATTGCCGAGATCAAGGGCGAGAAGGTGTTCGTCCTGCGCTTCCTGCAGGGCCGCAACCCGGACTGGGTGCAGCGCCCATTCTTCGCCAAGTACAGCGATACGGCCACCTGGCTGCACGAACTGGAGCCGGCCTTTGGGGAAGAGAAGTTCTTCTTCGAAGACGAGTACGAGGCGATGCGCAAGGGGAATGGCTAAGCCATTTCACCTGTGAGCGAGAAGCCGGACCATGTGTCCGGCTTTTTTGTTCCTGCCCCAATGATCCTTGGTTTTCGACGGTGGGGCTGACGCCAATGAAATCCTATACCCGGGGAGTCGAAGCGAATGGGCGCCATCGCTGGAGCAGAGGACAGGATGTCCTCGTCGCATAAGCGGCCACGGACGGCCCTCTTAGGCGACGGAAGCGATGGCGCCCATTGGCTTCAGGCACCCGATCCGAGCAAGCCACCAAGCCAATTATTAAACGTTTTACCCACGACGCCCACGCTTCGGCACAAATCCTTCCGGCTTATCCCGCAACCAGTCGACGAACGTGCGCAGGTCGTCCAGTTGCATCAATTTGTCCCGGGTGTTGTAGTGCATGCCCAGCTCGTACTCCGAGCAGGTGCCGTGGATGGCATTATGGCAGGGACGGCAGACCCACAGGGTGCGGGTAATCATGTCGTCACGGGTGAAGAGTTTCTGGAAGCGCTTCTTGCTGTGTAAGCGGCGGGGGATCAGGTGGTGTCGCGTGAGCTTGGCGACAGGACGCTCGCAAAGCTCACAGCGATCCGGTTGCGGGGGCAGTTTCAGCATCATGGGTCACCGGCTGCGCCCCGGACAATCAGTGCATCAGGGTATACAGCTTGCGGCGGTAGGTTCGCACGTCGGGATTGGTGTTGCCCAGCTTGTCGAACAGCTCGATGAGCGTGGTCTTGGCCACCCCGTCCTTGTAACCCGAATCGACCTGCATCAGGCGGATCAGGAGCTCCATTGCCTGGGCGTTGTTTTCCTTGATGACGTGCTGCAGGGCCAGTTGGTGCAACGCCTCGGAATCCTTCGGATCCACCTCCAGGCGCTTTTCCAGGTCCGCGACCGGCGCCAGTTGCCCGGCCTGTTCCATGAACTTCAGACGCGCCGCCAACTGGCGGGCGTGCGGTTGCATCTTATCCTCCGGCGCCAGGCTGTCGAGGATCTGCTGGGCCGTTTCCGTATCGCCCAGCTCCGCCTTGATCTGGGCCAGGTCGATCAGGACAGCGGTGTTTTCCGGGTCGGCCTGGTTCAGGCCGGTCAGGATTTCCAGGGCACCATTCAGGTCGCCCTCCTCCCACAGGCGGTTGGCCTTGTCATGGGGATTTTCCTCCGGTGGCTCGACATGCTTCTCGAGTACCTTGCGAATCTCGCTCTCCGGCAATGCGCCATTGAAGCCGTCCACCGCCTGGCCGTTCTTCACCAGCAGGATGGTCGGCAGGCTACGTACGCCCAGGTGACCGGTCAGTTCCTGTTGCTCGTCGGCATTGACCTTCGCCATCAGGAACGCGCCCCTGTATTCCTCCGCCAGCTTTTCCAGGACCGGCATCAGTTGCTTGCAGGGCGCACACCAGTCAGCCCACACATCCACCAGCACCGGCGTCTGCATGGAGGCCTGCATGACCTTCTCCTGGAAATTGTCGAGAGTGGCTTCAAATATGTAGGGAGACTCGCTCATCGGTGCAAACCTTGTCCGGACAGGAAATGTAATCAGGAAACTATATCAGACCGTAGAGCTGTTATGGCGCCATTGCCCGGGAATTCAAGCCAGGTCCTGGACTTGCCTCGCTTGAAATTCCCCGCTATGCCGTCACATACGGAAGAAAGAGAGCCTCTGAATAAGGACGCGAAGTGATCATGACCGACACCCATCACGATGACGACGACACCATGGAGTACATCGGCAAGGACGAGAACCGCCAGAGCCTTGCCCTGCCCCAGCAACTGATGCCCAAGCGCATGTACCTGCTGCCGGTCCAGAACCGCCCGTTCTTCCCCGCGCAGGTACAGCCGGTGGTGGTCAACCAGGATCCCTGGCAGGAAACCATCAAGCGGGTCAAGGAAACCGATCACCAGGTCCTGGGCCTGTGCTTCGTCGACGCCGATGAGGAAATGGCCGTTCCCGAGAGCGATGACCTGGAGATCATGGGCTGCGCCGTCCGGGTACACCAGACCCAGCGTGAGGGTGGCAAGGTCCAGTTTATCGCCCAGGGCCTGCAGCGCTTCCGGATCGTCCAGTGGCTGCGCCGCAAACCGCCGTACCTGGTGGAAGTCAGTTATCCACAGGAGCCGGAAGAGGAAGCAGACGAGCTCAAGGCCTACACCCTGGCCATCATCAGCGCCATCAAGGACCTGCTGCGCAGCAACCCGCTCTATGGCGAAGAAGTGAAGCAGTATCTGTCCCGTTTCGGGCCGGACGACAGCTCGCCGCTGGCCGATTTCGGCGCGTCCATGACCAGCGCCAAGGGCCCTGAGTTACAGGACGTCCTCAACACCGTGCCGCTGCTGCGTCGGATGGAGAAAGTCCTGCTGCTGATGAAAAAGGAGCAGGAAGTGGCCCGTCTGCAGGCGGAGATCAACGAAGAGGTCAACACCAAGGTCCAGAAGCACCAGCGGGAGTTCTTCCTGCGTGAGCAGTTGAAGGTCATCCAGCGCGAGCTGGGTATGGCCAAAGACGACAAGACGGCGGATGTGGAAAACTTCCAGGCCCGTATGGACAAGTTGGATCCACCGGAACACGTCGAGCAGCGCTTCAGGGACGAGCTGCAGAAGCTGTCCGTGCTGGAGCAGGGCTCGCCGGAATACGGCGTCACCCGCAACTACCTGGACTGGCTGACGCAGATCCCCTGGGGCCAGCATTCGAAGGATCACTTCGACCTGCAGCAGGCCCGCCAGGTGCTCGACCGCGACCACGATGGGCTGGAGGACGTCAAGGACCGCATCATCGAGTTCCTGGCCGAAGGCGCCTACCGTCAGGAGGTGTCCGGCTCGATCATCCTGTTGGTGGGTCCACCCGGTGTCGGCAAGACGTCCATTGGCCGTTCCGTGGCCGATGCCCTGGGTCGCAGGTTCTACCGCTTCAGTCTGGGCGGCATGCGGGACGAGGCGGAGATCAAGGGCCATCGGCGCACCTACATCGGCGCCATGCCCGGCAAGCTGGTGCAGGCGCTGAAGGATACCGGCGTCGACAACCCGGTCATCATGCTGGACGAAATCGACAAGATCGGTGCGTCCTTCCAGGGGGATCCCGCGTCCGCCCTGCTGGAAACCCTGGATCCGGAGCAGAACAAGGATTTCCTGGACCACTATCTGGATGTGCGAATGGACCTGTCCAAGGCGCTGTTCATCTGCACCGCCAACCAGTTGGACACCATCCCGCGGCCGCTGTTGGACCGGATGGACGTCATCCGCTTGTCCGGCTACATCGCCGAGGAAAAGCTGCTGATCGCCAAGCACCACCTGCTGCCGCGCCTGCTCAAGCGGGCCGGCCTGCTCAAGAAACAGCTCAACATTACCGACGCCGCCATTCGCCAGGTGATTGAGGGCTACGCCCGCGAGGCCGGCGTGCGCAACCTGGAAAAGCAGCTGCACAAGGTTGTCCGCAAGGGCATCGTCAAGCTGCTGGAGGATCCGGACACGCCGGTGAAGGTGGGCGTCAGCGACCTCCCCGGCTATCTCGGCCAGCCGTATTTCAAGAAGGAGAAATCGCTCAAGGGAACCGGTGTGGTCACCGGCCTGGCCTGGACGGCGATGGGGGGCGCGACGTTGAGCATCGAGGCCTCGCGCATCCATTCCAGCCAGCGAGGCTTCAAGCTTACCGGGCAATTGGGCGATGTCATGCGTGAATCTGCAGAGATTGCCTACAGCTATGTGTCTTCCAACCTGAAACGCTACAAGGGTGATCCGGCGTTTTTCGACAAGTCGTTCGTTCACCTGCACGTGCCGGAGGGCGCCACGCCCAAAGACGGACCCAGCGCCGGCGTGACCATGGCCACCGCCCTGCTGTCGATTGCCCGCAAGGAAGCGCCGCAGGCCGGCATTGCCATGACCGGGGAACTGACGCTGACCGGTCAGGTCCTACCGGTTGGAGGCATTCGCGAGAAAGTCATTGCAGCGCGACGGCAGAAGATCAATACGCTGGTCCTTCCGGAAGGTAACCGCGGCGATTACGAGGAATTGCCCGCGTACCTGCAGGAAGGTCTGGAGGTCCATTTTGCGAGGCATTTCGCCGATGTGTACACGGTTTGCTTCGGCAACAAACCCCGGCGGGGAGCGAGTGTGCACTGACGCCATGCATCGGCCCGAAGGCCGCGTTATTCCTGGCTTACAGGGTACCGGATAATTCGTACGCGCAATCCACTATGGTTCAAAACGGAGCGCATATTTACACTTTTAATCATTGAATTCATCGCATTCGCGTCGAATTCCTGTCATCTGAGAAGAGCCCATTAGGCGTCCATTTGGACGCCTTTTTTTTGGTGCGCCAGGCATGGCGCGTAGCGCCTTGACGGGCGCTGTTCTGGTACAGGTGGTGCTGGCCGGATGACTTGGGGGTGCAAGTCCCCTGTGGGCCCGGTAAGGGGAACCACTAGCCGAACGGCA
>NZ_SJDL01000025.1 GCF_004327985.1 Marinobacter halodurans | reverse complement strand
GTCGAGGACGGCCACCGGGAGTCCGAAGCCAGTTGGCTGGAGTTACTCCAGGGCCTGAAAAGCCGACATTTGGATCTGCACCCGAAGCTGGCTGTGGGCGACGGTGCGCTGGGCTTCTGGAAGGCACTGACCAAGGTTTTCCCGGAGACCCGGCATCAGCGCTGCTGGGTCCACAAGACCGCCAATGTGCTGGACAAGCTGCCCAAGTCAGTGCAACCGAAGGTGAAGTCGGCACTGCACGAGATCTACCTGGCAGAAACGCGAGACAACGCCCATAGCGCCTTTGACAGCACGTTGAAGCGGTTCCGGGACAAGTACCCGAGGGCGATGGACAACCTTGAGAAAGACCGGGATGAGCTGCTGGCCTTCTATGATTTTCCGGCGGCGCACTGGATTCACTTGCGCACCACCAACCCGATCGAATCAACCTTTGCCACGGTACGGCTGAGGACGAAGAAAAGTCGGGGCTGCGGGTCCAGAGACACCACCTTGGCGATGGTATTCAAGTTGATGGAGTCCGCCCAGAAACGGTGGAAACGCATCAAAGGATTTCAGCTTCTGGAACTGGTCGTTAACAACGTCGAGTTCCGGGACGGAGAAGCGGTTGAGCAACAATCAGACAGGAACGCTGCCTGATGTTCATACACCAGATTTGACGATAACTCGTTGGGGCGTGTGATGGAGCGAACCTGATTAGCACTGCCACACAAATGGATGGGGCCCCATTTTTTGGCGTCATTGGCGTTCAGGAGGAAATAAAGGCGGGCGACTTAGAAAGGCGCTTTCGAGATTTTTATTCGGCTTTCTTTGAGACCAAAGACGGTGACAAAGCGATGGAAGCGCTGAATAAAGACATTGGTGATAGTGAACCAAGATTCGGGTTCATTGGTGCCCGAGCATTATTCGAAGCTAGTTTCCACAATTATTATTGGATGTATTGTAGGGGTAAAGGCAAGAAGGCGAGAGTCGAGCTTTTGGTCAGCCGAGTCCTCCAGAACCCAGAGGTCAAAAGTCGAGGAATAAAATACGCTCGCAAAAGAGTAAAAGAAGAGTTGTCCAAACCAGAGGATGATTTTGAGTTCTTTAGAAGGCGCTTCTTTTTTAGTGATCGGTTGCCTGAAACACTTGAAAGGTTTCCGATGGAATTCAATGACGTAATCCGAGCATCGGATGCTTAACAAGGGCTGCAGCGGACCGCTTTTCCGGCGCTGTGCGCCTACAAATCGGCCGCTGAGCCCAGGCGTTGAGGCTGTAGAGAAAGGTCAGGAGATTTTTTTGACCCGAAATTGGTCAAGAAACAAACTAAAAATAGCGCCTATTCTTAAAATCTGGGGCACTCAATATCGAAAATACACCCAGATTTTACGTAGGAGCGCCATCTTAAAAAGGGGCGAGGGTTTTCCTACAGCCTCGTTATATGCTCAAGAAAGGAATAAAGAGTGCCGTACACTGTTGCAGTCTCATTTGACACTTTTTATCAAAATATAAATCTATCTGGCGATCACCGAGATACAGCTAATCGCCGTAGAGATGATATTGTAAGCAAGCTAAAGAAGAAGCTTCATGTTATAGAGTCTTTTTCGTCTGGCTCCATCCCTCGGTATACAGCTTTAAAAGATCATGCTGATTTGGATGTAATGGTAGCGCTCCATTATACGAAGCATATAAAGGACAAGAAACCTTCTGAAGTGTTGCAAGAAGTAAGAGATACGCTATCTGAATATAGAACTAATGTCAGAAAGAATGGGCAGGCCGTAACTCTCTATTATAAAACTTGGCCTAACGTTGACATAGTGCCGTGTAGTCGAGTTGTTAATGATGGCGGGATTGTTATTTCATATTCCATACCTGATATGAATACAGAGCAATGGGTTACAAGCAAACCAAAGAATCATACAGCCAATATGACATCGAGGGCAGGAACGTGCGGCTCGAATTTCAGAAAATCCATTACTATGATCAAGCATTGGAATCGGACACACAGTTCTTATTTGCAGTCTTATCATATTGAGGCAATGGCCTTAAGAATATTTGGTTCTTCGATGAATGATATTTCATGGGACATTTTTAAATTTTTTGAAGAGGCGGCTAATTTAGTAGATGGCCCCCTTTGGTATGAAGGCGCCTTTGCCGATGACTATTTAACCTATTTGACAAGATCTGAAACCAAAAAGCGGCTAGAAACCGCACGAGACAAAGCTAGGTCTGCCTGGGCTAAAACTTATGGTGATGACAATGACCACGAAGGTGCAATAGCTATATGGCGCCAAATATTTGGAGACAAGTTCCCTGCTTATGGATGATGTTAAATTACTAGGACTACAAAGGTCTGAATTTCAAAGAGCTGAAAAGCTTCAAATCTGGGCGGGTAGGGTTCAGGTTGTCATTGTTCTTGTGTCGATTTTATGCCTAGTGATTCAAGAAATTAATATTGTTCATTCCCTATCGATTGTGAGCATCTTACTAGCTCTCGCTTGGTTATATATTTCCGAGGAATCGAAAACCTCTCATAACACTGCGGAGCGTGCGCGGCGGGCAATTGTCATCAGAAATGGCTTAGGTATACAGTTAAGTGCCAAGTCCTACAGTGACTTAATTTTGTGTTTTAAAGCAAGCAGTGATAGTGCCAAACAATGGGAAGATGAAGAGTATTTCAAATCAGAGTCGGAATATGGAAATCAAAAATTAGCCGAGATTATAGAAGAGAGTGCATTTTGGTCGAAATCTCTTCTTAGAGAGTATGCCAAGAAAACATGGCTCATTTTTTCTTTCGTGTTAGCAATATCGGTTTTTTCCCTCTTTTTAATAACGTTTTTTGATTCTTCTGAGCTTGGTAAAACTGTTGGCCAGATATTGTGCCTCGTATTAATGTGGTTAATTACGGGCAGTCTTTTTTCTAAGTCAATAAAGTTGACCTCTTCATCCAATGCAGTCGACTCAATAGAGGAGAGACTTAACAGTATTATTCAGAGCGGAGATATAAAAGAGGACATACTTATATATATGTGCGATTACAATTCGATTATCGAGGGAACTCCTGTCATTCCTTCGAAAATATATCTAAAAAACAAGGACAGGCTAAATGCTCTTTGGAGAGAACGTGCTGAACGATAGACCTGCATATAACGAGAATTAAAGGGGTCGTAGCGCTTTAATTTTGATTAATTCGCTTCGGAATGATCACGCTTCAGTCCTGGATAGTCTAAGAATTGAGGCTAATGTATTGAGGTCGCTGTCAATCTGTCAGGAACAGACTGTCTCGCGGCCACTGATTGGAATATCGACTCTACATGGAAGGTGAGAGATGCCAGGGAAATACCCGGATAAAATTCGCACGCTGCCACTCTTTGACGGGCGCTTTGATGCCTACCGCCTGGCGGCCAAAGGCGCCGACGTTCTGTTTGCGTCATACCCTGCCGGAACCCGAATCCCACCCCATACCCACGACACGGACAACCACGGCGTATCATCCGCGGTGAGCTCAAGTTGTCCATCGAGGGCCGGACGGAACGTTATGGCGTCGGCGACTGGTACCACGTGCCCGCCGGGGTTGAGCATGCGGCGGAGTTTGATCAGGAGACGGATGAGATTGAGTTCTGGTTTGAAGTGGGGTAGCCGTTGGGCTGCGGATCGTTCATTTTGGCTGGCCCAGGCAGCCCATTTTGTGGGGAGTCTTCATGTTTAAGCCCGATATAGGAGCCATCGCAGATGTTCTCCGCTGAGTTTCTGCTGACCTCTCTGGTTGTCGTACTGATTCCAGGCACCGGTGTCATTTTCACCGTTTCCTCTGGCTTGATGCATGGGCGTCGTGCAAGCCTGTTTGCCTCTCTAGGATGCACCCTGGGCATTGTCCCGCATTTGCTGGCCACTATCTTGGGGTTGGCGGCCGTCATGCATACCAGCGCGGTCGCGTTTCAGATGCTCAAGTATGCCGGGGTTGCCTATCTCCTTTACCTGGCGATTGCGACGTGGCGCGATCGAAGCGCTTTCTCCGTTCAAGACGTGCGGCGCAAGGGTGGTGTGGCATCTCTGGTGCTCAGGGCGTTCCTGCTGAATATCCTCAACCCCAAGCTGACGATCTTTTTCCTGGCCTTCCTGCCCCAGTTCGTTGCGGCGGATTCCCTGTCGCCGTTGGCTCAGTTGCTGGGCCTGAGTGGCGTTTTCATGGCGATGACCTTTGTTGTTTTCGCGATCTATGGGCAGCTCGCCCATGCTTTCCGGACCGTCGTCATTGAGTCACCCAGGGTTCAGGGTTGGTTACGACGGGGCTTCGCGGCAGCGTTCGCGGGCCTGGGCGTTCAGCTCGCCCTGACTGATCGGTAAGGCGAGAAACTGGAATCGCGAGAAGCTGGTCACGGAGCGCGGGGCGCAGGTCTATTTTTGTATTTTCAGTGCATTAACTGAGGCTCTATGGCCCTAACAAAAATGCCGAATCAATGGGGTCGTAGCGCTTTAATTTTTATCAATTGTCCTCGGAATGATCATGGAAATCCTGGGCAGATTTATTAAATTCTCTTGGACAAAGTATGAGATTGCTATTTTTTCGTGAGAAGTTGGCCATCTATTGGGCAGTCGGTTTTGAATGGTTCGCAATACTCGGGGTTGCCTCGTTGGCCGCTTTGGGCATTGGGATCACTCTGTCGACAGGATACTGGCTTGTGATGGCCGGTGGCTGAGTAGAGAGTCTGTTTATGGGGCCACAGCCCTTTGAATACATCTCATCATTGAGGTTTCCGAATCACCGGTTCATGTATGGCAGCAGGCCTACTGTGACATCCTGCCGGAGCCATATCTGGCTTCTGAGTTGATATCGAGCCGAGAGTTAACGCGGTGCCAAAACGGTCCAGCGGAAATCTGCGCTGTTACTCGTGGCGTGTGTTGCCGGATGGATTGTTGGCTTTGTCCCGTTTGGTGTACCGACTGACAAGCCGCGCATTGCACGCTCACGAACACGCGCCGTGATTTGAAACGATTGGAGGGATCGTTGGTTATAGACCACGCCATTGAGTTGCAGTTGCTCAATCCGGATCACAGGGACGAGCTTTTCGAATTGATCGACACGAACCGTGCTCACTTGCGTGAGTGGCTGCCCTGGGTTGATGCGAACCGCTCCCCGGCGGACTCCGAAGCCTTCATAGCGTCCGCGATCAGACAGTATGAGTCGGGCAAGGGGCCGCAGTATGCGATTTACTACAGCGCCGTCCTGGCAGGGGTGTGCGGGTTTCATCCGCTTGATGTGACAAACAGGATCGGCGGGATCGGGTACTGGTTGGGTGAGGCTTATTCCGGACTTGGCATTATGACGTCAACGGTACGCACTCTGGTCGGGGTAGGCTTCCAGAGATACGATTTGAACCGAATTGAAATCGCGTGTGCCTCGAACAACACCAGGAGTCGAGCCATTCCCGAGCGTTTGGGATTCAGGTTCGAAGGGGTACTTCGCGAACGGGAGTATCTGTACGGAAAGTACGTTGACCATGCCTTCTATTCCCTGTTGGCTTCGGAGTTTCCGCTCGAGGGGGCGTCAGCATGACACAGTGGGTTGTGCATTGTGCCAATGCTTGTGGACAGTTGGATGGGTGGATTACCCGCATCGATGAGGGGATCACGGAAGCGCGCCGTCGGGCGGAGCTGGTTTTGCCTGCCATCAGTCTGGATGTGGTGGTGCAGGTCTGGCCGGGGCAGGTCATCGATTGTATGGGCTTTGTTGGCTATGCCCCGACAGGCACCATGATGCAACTCACCCTGGATCCGGAGAACATCCACTTCGAAAGCAACATGGGGGAGCCGTTCGAACGGATGGTGGCACATGAGCTCCACCACGTTGTGCGCTGGCAAGGTCCCGGATATGGGAGGACGCTGGGCGAGGCCTTGGTATCGGAGGGATTAGCCGGCCATTTCTGTAGACTTCTCTACGGTAATACGCCTGAACCATGGGAGTCTGCATTAAGCGCGACCGAGATGGCGGCCTGCGCGAATCAGGCGGCACAAGAGTGGTCCGCCCCGTCTTACCGGCACGAGGCGTGGTTTTTTGGCCAAGGAGGTCTTCCTCAATGGGCCGGTTATAGCCTCGGCTATGCGCTGGTCAAGCGGTATCTGGAACGCAACGAAGGCGAGGATGCGGCTTCGTTGGTGCATGAGCCCGCGGCAAGTTTTTATCATTACCTGTTGGGTTTATGAATCCTGATCTGGAGACGGCCCGGCCTTGCCCACGTAAAGCCATCGGATGACGTTGTTCAACCGATGCGCTAGGATTCGCTCACGCAATAACCGGGAGCAGGATGCTCCCGTTCAGACTCCCAGAATGTCAGTGCAAAGTCCGGGGTCAAGTCTTGCCTTTGGCCCGTGGATTCAACCAAGACCAGCAAAAAAACCACGGTTATTCAGACCTTCCTTAGCGTTAGGAAATCACAATGTCTCTACGAACACTCCCCTTTTGGCTCGTTGATGTATTCGCTAACCAGCCATTGTCAGGCAATGGATTGAGTGTTTTCTTGCTTGATGACGATCTGCCGAAACATGTCATGCAGAGCATTACTCAGGAAATGCGCCAGTTCGAAACCATTTTCCTGCAGCGGACCGACCAATCATCAAAATTCAATGCTCGGATTTTTACAATGGAAGAGGAGCTTTCCTTCGCAGGGCACCCAGTCATCGGGGCAGCAGCGACGCTCCATTCTGAGTTCTTCTGGGGGCAAGATGAGGTTCGCCTTGAGTTTGTAATTCATGACCGAAGCATCAACTTGACTAGCCGTCGTCACGGTGATTCCTATGTCGCAGAAATGGATCAAGGAATTGCAGCCATTGATCCCCCGATTCCAGCGGAAAAAAATGAAATCATTTTGGAGGCGCTGAATCTTTCAATCACTGATCTGGCTCCAAAGCTTCCGCTACAGGTGGTTTCAACGGGACTTCCTTACCTAATCGTGCCTATAAGTTCCAACCTTGAACACGCACGGATCGTTGTTTCTGACTTTGAGGCATTGCTAGCGACAGTGGGTGCCAAATTTGTTTACGTTTTGGACGTAAATGAACTCGAAGGACGTACTTGGGATAATGAAGGTAGTGTCGAGGACATCGCAACTGGCAGCGCAGCAGGGCCGGCAGCGGTATATTTGGTTACACATGGGCGCGCACCCGTAAGTGATACCCTTGTTTTGGCACAGGGACGATTTCTTCATAGGCCAAGCGAGCTTTATGCGACTGTTCAGGGAGACTCTGAACTAAACGTGACCATAAGGGGTAAAGTCTGTTTGGTTGGCAATGGAACGCTACGGCTTCCTAACCAATAGTTCCAGTTCGTTCCGGGCCTGAAGGCCCTACACCGGACAGCCTTGTCACCACTTCGCTCTGCCAATGAGAGACCTCGGTGTCTACCTTTGAATTTAGCAGATCAGTGGATGCGTTCTGTTCTAGACTAGTACCGGTGGCGGAGGTGTGGCTCATGGGGTCCGCGATCCTCCGTGGCATCGCTCGACTCTGAAATGCCGCCTCCGCTGCCCCTGCATCATCTGGAACGTCCAACGAGGATGGTGCCCGCCTTCACGGTGATGGCTAAGAGGTAGACGAGACGCCAGATGACTTCATGCGCTTGTCTGCCTTGGAGGCCCCTCATGACGTCCCCGCTCTTGGTTGCAGTCGATGTTGGTAGCCGGTTCCATCAAGTCGCCGTGGGCGATGCCGACGGCCGCTTGATCGACGAGTTCAGGATCGACCACAGCCCATCCGGATTCTCTTCTTTCTTTACCCGGATTGAACGGCATCGCGGCGCGCCAGGACAGGTCGTGCAAGTGGCCATGGAGGGATACAACGGTTGGGCCCGGCCGCTCGATAGCCAAACCCTGGCGCACGGCTGGGAGCTGTTTAACGTCAACAACCTGAAGTTGGCGCGGTATAAAGAGATCTTTCCCGCGCCGGCCAAAACGGACGCCATTGATTCACGCCGAATGCTTGAGCTATTCACCCTCGGAAAGGAACGAAGGGTAGCCCGCAATGCGTTGCAGCAGGTGTTTTCTACCCAAAAACCGGGACAGATTTATTTTAGGCAAAAAATGGGGGGATTACCTGGAACCGGTGTTCGGCAACATCGGCACGAATAAACGGCTGAACCGTTTTAGTCTGCGAGGCAAGAAAAAGGTGCAGGGTCAGTGGCAGCTATACTGCCTGGTGCACAATATTGAGAAGCTGGCGAATTACGGGCGGTTGGCGGCGTGATGCCGGTGGCGGAAGGCGGGAAGTATGGCTATTGGGCGCCAATAATACCGGCATCACGCCGCCAAAGGGCCGAAACTGACGGCCCAATAGCGGAATCGGAATTATCGGCCAGTTAATGGTCGCAACGATAAAATTAGAAATCAGGCAGTGGGAACGGCTCAGAATCGGGTTTTTCTACAGCCTCGTTAGGGCTTACCACGTCCCAGCCAATAGCCGGGCTTGCGAGAGTGGTGGGCAATGGCGATTACGACCGTTTCTTCCGGCAACTCAATCGCAACTATATCGTAGGGGAAGCGTTCCAGAATAAGGCGTTTTGCACCGGTATCGCCAGCTTCATCGGGAAGAGGTGATAAGGGGGTGATGTTTTCTTCAATAACGTCGATGGCGGCATCAGCGGCAGCGAAAAACTCGGGTCCGAGTCCAGCCTGCTCATATTCGTACCATGCTGCTGCCTCTATCGCTTCCTGCGAGGCTTCTTCCAGTATCCTTACCGTTCGCACTGTTACTGGCCTAACCTCGCTCGCATCTTTGATCGGAATTCTTCACGACTGAGCAGCGTGGCCTTTCCGCTTTTGACCTTGGATACGCGGCGAACGATTTCATCGTTCCAAGCCTGCTCGACAGAGTCGTCACGGGGGCCGTCCAGGCTCATTATGAGCTCGCGAGCCAGCGCTGCACGTTCCGACTCTGAGAGAGTCGAAATCTGGGAGCGCAGGTGGTCTAATGTTTCGGTCGTCATGATGCCTCCGCGAGTGGCGATATGATTATGCTATCCCGATTCAAAGGCCCTAACAAGGCCAGGCACGGCGACGTCTACTACATTGAGGAGACCTTTGAGGAGACCTCGGTGTCAGGTCTTGCGTTTTGCCCTTGCGATACATTGACAGCAAAAGGCAAGACCCCGGCGTTGCCTAAACGCTCAGCACAAGCTCAGCTTAGACCGTTTGCCATTGATCGGAGCTCCCACCAATCTCCCGGAAGCTGGGTGAGGCCTCGCCGTCCATTCTGCCTGGTTTCGGGCCTCAATGACCCCTTCATGCGCACATCAGGCTGTCACCAGGCCTTTTCCCGCCAAGTTCTGCCTCATTGAGGTATTGGTGGAGAACGCATCTATTTCATTGTTGACCAGAAGTCAACTTTTGGTATATGGTTGCCTGGTAGTCAACTAGGGATGGTTTATGAATGTTATTTCGAAGAAGCCTTTCAACGATGCAGCTCAAAAGTATCCGAATGATCGAGATGCGCTCTTGGAGACGTATCGAGTCCTGAACAGGACGGACTTTCAGACGCCGGAGGAGTTGAAGGCGGTGTTCCCATCGCTGGACAATTTTAAGTACAAAGACAAATGGTGGGTGCTGGACGTTGGCGGCAACAATCTTCGTGTTCTTGCATTCATTCAGTTTGTAAATAAACGCATGTATATCAAGCACATTGTTAGCCATGCGGATTATGACAAGCTGACGGACAAGTACCGGAAGGCACAGGGCAAGAGGTGAATCATGACACAGTTAGCAATCGTCGACGCATACCAGGCGTTTATGGCTACTGCTCAGCCATTGATCAATATTGAGACTGATAAGCAGTATGAAGCAGCGCTTGAGACGCTGGAGCAGGTATTGGAGTCTGCTAACGATACGGTAGATGATCCACTTAATCCTCTGATTGACATGCTAAGCCATGCGATTGAGCGCTATGAGTCTCAGGATCAGCAGTTGGCCGCATTTGTTGACGAAGCTGATTCGATTCCGGTCGATATAGCGCTGCTTCGCACACTGATGAGCCAGCACCGCCTTACTGGTAGTGATTTGCCTGAAATTGGCGATAAGACAATGGTTTCCAAGGTTCTTAATGGGAAAAGGGTCTTGAGTCGTCAGGCCATTGAGAGATTGTCCGAGCGTTTTGGCCTCAGGCCCGCTATGTTCTTCGGTTAGTCGTTGAAGAGCATAGCGCGGGCGCAGGGTAGGGGTTAGGTCGTGCATTTTTTGCCTTATACTAAGGTCACTTCAGTTTTGGCTTTGGGACCGTTGCTTGCAACCATGCATAGCATCCGATTCCCAAAATCCAGGGCAAATTTATGGACATCGCTATCAACTTGTAGACATGAATCCTGATCTGGAGCCGGCCCGACCTTGCCCACGTAAAGCCATCGGATGACGTTGTTCAACCGATGCGCTAGGATTCGCTCACGCAATAACCGGGAGCAGGACGCTCTCGTTCAAGTTCTCAGAGTGTCAGCACAAGGAGTATCCACGGATGGCGCAGTCCAACCCGTCGGCGAATGGCGCATCGCCTTCCCGGGAACAACAAAGTGTCCTCAGCAATTTCCCCCACTACCCGCCCTGCATGTGGCACGACTTCATCGTCGAAGTTCACGGTGAGGACCACGGCCCGCACCAGAAGCTTGTCGTCTATGAAAAGGCCGGGCCAGAAGGCGCAGAGAGCGAGAACCCCCGCTATCCCGATGGCGAGCGTAAGCACACTGGGCTGAACAATCGCTCGTCGACGCTTCACATCTGGCCATGGCAGGGGCAGCCCGACAGCCGGTTGATGCTTGAAGTGGACACTGAGGATGGGCAGGCCATCCAACTGCCGCTGTTGGAGACGGCCGAGGAGAGCCAGTGGCAGGAAAGCAAGTCCGGTCAGCAGCACATCGTCCTGCCGGTGGTGCCTTTCGACTGGGTGCTGGGTCGCGATATCGGTCGCCCGCCGCCGGCTTCGCCCACTTGGCCGGTGCTGGCCAGGCCCGGTTACTTCTACGTGTTCCGGGATACCAGACTCTGGCGGGAGCTGCGCATCACCTGGGAGGAGGGCAAGCTCCACTTCCAGGATGTCCGCCTGGACGACTACCGGGACGCCGACGGCCGAGTGACCGAAGACAGGCGCATTCCTGTGGGCAAGCCCCTGACGGATGTCTGGGTACCGATGCGGCTGGATAGTACGGACCTCGAACTGGAGGTGGCCTTTTCCGAGTCCCCCTTGCCGGCGGCTCGGATCAACCGGCTGCAAACCGATTTCAGCCTTCGCTACCATCGTTGCCAGCAAATCAGCCGGCTGATGCCCCATACAGCGCCTGCGGATGGGGCCATGTTCGATGTCGGCCCCAGCGACCGACCGGTGTTCTATCTCGACAAGGTGGCGCCCCAGCGCCCGCGTCAGCCGGCCGTGGAGTGGCAGTTTGAACGTCCCTGGTTTTTCCTGGAAGACGTGGCTGGGACCTATCCGGGCAAGGCCTATGACATGGCAAGGGATCTGTTCCGGCTGTATGAGGCCGGCGAACGAACCGAGCCGTTGCTGGATTATGAAAAGCCGGAACCCGGGGCGCTCGCCCTCAGTATCCAGCAGACGGTCGACAAGGGCGGCGAGCCGCAGAAAACACGGTTTTTCTCGGCGGAGGACTGGAAAGACCAACCGGCCGCTGCCGATGTCATCGAGCCCTTGCGCAAGCGCGGGGTCTGCGGCCTGAAGGTCGACGACCGTCTCTACGAAATCCGCCATCAGGCACACCGCGTGGAAACCGCCCGGGAATTGCTGGCCCTGTGTAGTGAGCGGGCCCGGCGGCACCCGCAACTGGAGAGTGCCCAGTTGGTGAATCAGTTGATCCTTCCGTCGCAGTTCGATGGTGAGAGCAACCCGCTTCATCACTATGCCCAGGCCTTGCCGTCATCCGGTCGAGAACGCATCGAGCGGACGCTGATGACCCAGGAGCGGGAGCTGGGGCGGGAGTATCTGGACAAGGCCCAGGATGAATTGTTGCTCTGCCTGCGCCGGCAACCCTATCAGCAGGTGTTGGGCGACCTGTTCAGTAGCGAGGGTTTTGACTACGCCGCGGCCTTCCGGTTTGCCGGGCGGTTGGTCAGTCTGGTGATGGAACCCTCGATCAAGCAGGATCCGCTGCACCCCCAGCAGGGACTGCCCGGCGGCGACTCCGAGGGCAAACAATGGCTGCGCAGCCTGTGCACCGAACACGAAGCCGTCAGCCAGAGCCAGGGCGTGGTATCCCTGGCCCGCATGCTCTGGCCCCAGGCCGATGTATCTGGGCAGCACGCAGCCTATGAGCCGCCCCAGTCACCGCCGGACAATCCCGGCGATGGGGTGTTCCGGGGGCCGGCGCTGGCCCGGCTGGAAACCCTTAGCCTGCCGGAGGACCTGTCCGATATCCAGACGCTGGAAGGCTTCCGGTTGGCTGCGGAGATCCAGGCCGGTGGCCTGACCCACCTGTTGTTTGCCGGCATGGCCCAGGGCACCAAGGCCCTCAACGCCGCCCACAACGAGCTGCACAGTGCCATTCGTAGCGCCCTGACTGCCCTGGAGAACAACGACGGCGAGCTCAAGCAGCTTCGGGCTGAGTACCGTCAGCTTAACCGGCAGCAGGCCGAGCTGACCCGGCGCTACGAACAGAAGGCCCAGGCGGCGCTGAAGGCAGGCCGGGAAGAGTATCGGGCTGTCATGAAGGCGTCCCGGGAAGCCCACCGGCAACTGGAGCGAACGCGGGCGGAAGCTGAAGTCCGCCTCGGCCAGGCCCAGGAAGCACTGAATCAACGCTTCATGGCCCGCCGCCTGGCCATGATGAGCCATCCACTGGAAGCCATCCGCCAGTCCATGCCGACCCTGCTGCCGGGATTGCGGCTGATGCCCCTGAGCGACGCTATCGAACAGGGCAAGTACGTACTGGGCCTGGAAGACCTTTCCGCGGAGGGCGAGCGGGTAATGCCATCGAAGGCCAGGGCGAAGAAGATGCTGGCTTGGGTCCTGGAACGGGACCGCCCGGCCACCCAGGCGCTCAGCCGCCTGAGTCAGGCCCAGAACGAACTGATCCTGGCCCGGAAGGCTGTCGAACAGAGTGCGACCAATACGGCCAGTGCCCAGGAAAGGCTGGAAGCCGCCCAGCGGCGCTTTAACGGCATGACCGACGAACTGGAAAGCCTGGGCGCCCGCGCCACCTCAGTAGCCGCCGCCATCAAGGCCACGGAACAGGCCATTGAGGACAACCGTGCACAACTGGACCAGGCTGAGAACAGTCGGCTTTACCGGTTGTTGAATACGCCGGTACTGCCGATGGTGGTATTGGGGGTTGAGGCGGTTAATGTTTGGAATGCGTTCGCTTCCCTTTCCAGTACTTACCGAGAGCGGGGGACTATTCGTGCTTTGTCGGGAGCAGGAAGCGGTGTATACGGTGCATCGATTGCCACGATTCTACTGACTGAGCGCTTTGCCAGTGATGCGATTAAACAAAAAGCTTCAGCGTTCTTGAACTATGAGTTTGACGGCGCTGTTGCTAAGGCCATTGCGGAGTCTTTGGGAGTCGGAGTGATAACCTCCCGAATGCTACTTGGTGCTATTGGTGGGGTTGCAGTAACTGGCATTAGCTTCTCGGATACCCTTTACGCTCTCGATACCGGTGACCCAGCTGTCTGGGGCTACGGTGTCACTTCAGCTAGCGGTGTTGTCATGACCATGGCTGCCATCATTCCCGCTCAGGCCACCCTTTTAGGGATGGGTCCCCTAGGCTGGATTGGCCTGGGCTTGTTGCTCGGAGGTACAGCGTTGATATGGGTGTTGCAAGACGAGCCTATCGAGAACTGGCTCCGCAACGGTCCCTTCGGCGATCACGATGGTTTGCCCCATTTGCAAGGAGACGATAACGCCGCTGAGGCCTACTATCGGCTCTTGGGCCAGTTGATGAACCTGCGCTTGGTGTATCGGTCGATACCGCTAACCGCACCAGCTCAGCAGGCGGCCATCAAATCGCTCAATGCCGCGGATCTCGAAGCGATTCATGAGGCCACTCATATTATCCGTGTTGATAGTAACCTGCCGGGGCTACTAAGTGCCCCAGAAGGGATACAGGCGCTCTGCAAAGCCCAATTATTATGTAAGGTGTTCAACCTGGGTCGGGATTACGGCCTCGTTTCATCGAAGCCGGTTCCGGATGGCGAGGAGCAGGACCACATTATCTTGCAGCAGCCCACGGCAACCGGTTACGTGATGCTGGTTCGAAGGCCGGACTCGCATCGAGAGTCCCGGACTTTCCTTGGCCTGCCGGTCGGCAGGCAGGAGTTACGCTATGAATGGCAGGCCAAAGCTCAGTATCGGGTAACGCTGAAAGGAAAGCCGTTTGCCTTTCCGGCACCACCTCCGAAGGACACAACTCGGTATGATCCGAAAAATGACGAGTTCACCACGCCGGATTTCACCGACGATGATCAACTCTTCTGGGTCAATGGCTTTGCCAAGCCCGGTTCAGCCTGATGTCGGATGAGTAGACAATGACTGAAAACTATTACGGCCCCCAAGCCTATCGCTCGGACCGAGTTCCGGAACAAAAGCGCCAAGTTGCAGATCCCGGTAGGTCTTGGTTTAACCGAAAGTTCGACATGCGACTGCCGTGGGGACGAACTGAGGAAGTTGCACCTCTCTCATTTCGAAAACGTTTCCGGCCGGAAGTGTTAAGAAAAATCGAATCAAAGCCGAGTGGCTTTGAAAATATTGATTTCCATCAGCGAATTGACCATGAAAAGTATCGTCATTCAACGCCCGCTTTTAGGACTAATTTTTTCAATATTCTTAGCATTTTCGGTAAAGCCACCTTCTTACTGATGTTTCCGCTATTCTTAGTGACGTCTTTCATCGCTTTGTGGCACGTGCCAGCGGGCATGTCTTTAGAGGATTTTGGCTACGAGTTATTGGGCTCAGTTCGCTATTTTTTTGGGATTCCATTGGGAGTATGGTGCGTGGGCAAGGCGCCCTTCGTCTTTTTCCCCCAATGGGTCATAAAGCCTTCCAAAGGTCCCAAATGGGAACTCAACCGCCGTACCGGTCTTGTAACGGTCTACCACGATAGGAAGGGCTCATCCGAAGAAGAGCAGGCACCGTTCTATGAGTTCGACGCGTACCTCACCAACGAGATGATCCCGCCCGGCCAGGTCGTGCATACCCTCTACCTCGTCCACCGTTACCGTCCCATCCTGCTTCCCATTGGCAACCTGATCGGGAAGACCACGGGTGAGGAGTGCTTCGCCCTGTGGGACATGTTCCAAAACTTCATGGACACCAGCCGGCCGTTGCCGGATATCCCGTTGTGGGAGGAATTCCGCTCGAAGGATCCCATCACCGCCGAACACGATCGCCAGACAGGGCGCCCGGCCCGCTATTGGCGGGATATGGACGACGAAACCTGGAAGCAGAAAGAAAGCGAGATGATGTCGAAGGTACGGAGTCTGACGACACCCTATCGGCCCAACCTGATGCGCCAGCATGTTCGGTATGTGAGCTGATCCGGGCCTGCCGGTCGGCAGGCAGGAGTTACGCTATGAATGGCAGGCCAAAGCTCAGTATCGGGTAACGCTGAAAGGAAAGCCGTTTGCCTTTCCGGCACCACCTCCGAAGGATACGACTCGGTATGATCCGAAAAATGACGAGTTCACCACGCCGGATTTCACCGACGATGATCAACTCTTCTGGGTTAATGGCTTTGCCAAACCCGGTTCAGTCTGATGTCGGAAGCTGAAACAATGACCGAAAATTACTATGGACCCCAGGCCTATCGCTCGGACCGGATTCCGGAGCAGAAGCGACAAGTTTCTGACCCAGGCAGATCTTGGTTTAACCGGAAATTCGACATGCGACTGCCTTGGGGGCAAACCGAAGAAGTCGCTCCATATCAATATATGGATGATTATTCTCCGAAGATGATGCGAGACATTGAGTCAAAGCCGACTGGCTTTGAAAATATCGACTTTCACCAACGGATCGATCAGGAAAGATACCGACACGCCACTCCAGCATTAAGAACCAAACTGTTGTTTTTGCTCGGAGGTTTGGGAAGCCCATATTTAATGGCTTTTATAGCCTTACCTATGCTTTTGGTTTATGCAGTCGATTTTAGTTCTCGTCCGGGAGAAATGGGGTTTCTGGAGCATCTATCCAGTTTTCTACCCTTTGCAGGATACATTTATGCACCGCTTATTGGCTGTTGGGCTTTGCCAAATTTGATGTTTAGGTTTTTCCCAAAATGGTCCATCAAGCCGGGAAAAGGCCCCAAATGGGAACTCAACCGCCGTACCGGTCTCGTGACGGTCTACCAACACAGCAAGAAGGGCTCACCCGAAGAGGAACAGGCACCTTTCTACGAGTTCGACGCCTACCTCACCAACGAAATGATCCCACCCGGCCAGGTGGTGCATACGCTCTATCTGGTCCACCGTTACCGTCCCATCCTGCTTCCCATTGGCAACCTGATCGGGAAGACCACGGGCGAGGAATGCTTTGCCCTGTGGGACATGTTCCAGAACTTCATGGATACCAGTCGGCCCTTGCCGGATATCCCGTTGTGGGAGGAATTCCGCTCGAAGGATCCCATCACCGCCGAACACGATCGCCAGACAGGGCGCCCGGCCCGCTATTGGCGGGATATGGACGACGAGACCTGGAAGCAGAAGGAAAGTGAGATGATGTCGAAGGTACGGAGCCTGACCACGCCCCATCGGCCCAACCTGATGCGTCAGCATGTTCGGTATGTGAGCTGACCTGAGGTCTCCGAGAGCCGCCGTGAACCTTGGCCTCGTCCCGCGTTTGCCTGCTGGAGAGCACGAGCTGCGCTATGAATGGCGGGCCAAGGCCCAGTATCGGGTAACACTGAAAGGAAAGCCGTTTGCGTTTCCGGCACCACCCCCGAAGGACACGACCCGGTACGATCCGAAAAATGACGGGTTCACCAAACCGGATTTCACCGAAGATGATCAACTCTTCTGGGTCAATGGCTTTGCCAAACCCGGTTCAGCCTGATGTCGGAAGTCAATGCCATGACTGAAAATTACTATGGCTCTCAAGCCTATCGTTCAGACCGAATCCCAGAGCAGAAGCGGCAGATTTCCGACTCGGGTCGATCTTGGTTTAATCGAAAGTTCGACATGCGACTGCCTTGGGGGCAAACCGAAGAAGTCGCTCCATATCAATATATAAATGACTATTCCCCGAAGGTGATGCGCGATATTGAGTCAAAGCCTACCGGCTTTGAAAATATCGATTTCCACCAACGGATCGATCAGGAAAGATACAGGCACGCCACTCCGGCTTTCAGAACCAAGTTGCTGTTTCTGATAAATGCCTTTGGTAATCCTTATGCCATGGCTTTTATCTTCTTCCCAGTTGCCCTCACGTACTTGGCTTTGTTAGTCAAGAATCCAAACAATATGGGAGCACTCAATATTTCAGTGTCTTATATATCTGTTGTTGCCTGGATATACGGGCCGCTGATTGCTTGCCGAGTGATCCCCAGCTTCATATTCCGGTTTGCTCCAAAATGGTCTATCAAGCCGGGGAAAGGACCCAAGTGGGAACTCAATCGCCGTACCGGTCTCGTAACGGCCTATCACCACGACAGGAAGGGCTCATCCGAAGAAGAGCAGGCACCCTTCTATGAGTTCGACGCGTACCTCACCAACGAGATGATCCCGCCCGGCCAGGTCGTGCATACCCTCTACCTCGTCCACCGCTACCGTCCCATCCTGCTTCCCATTGGCAACCTGATTGGGAAGACCTCGGGTGAGGAGTGCTTCGCCCTGTGGGACATGTTCCAGAACTTCATGGATACCAGTCGCCCGCTGCCGGATATCCCGTTGTGGGAGGAGTTCCGGCCCAAGGACCCGGTCACTGCCGAACATGATCACCAAACAGGGCGCCCGGCCCGCTATTGGCGGGATATGGACGACGAGACCTGGAAGCAGAAAGAAAGCGAGATGATGTCGAAAGTACGGAGCCTGACGACACCCTATCGGCCCAACCTGATGCGTCAACATGTGCGGTATGTGAACTGATCAGGGACCTTTGACGGCTGCCGGAAACCGGGACAGACTGAACTAACCCCGGTTTTGGTTCGCTTCCAGTCATGAGGCTCGTATTTCGAGGTACACGTAAACAGGGTAGCGAGGTCAAATTTGTAGTGCGAACTCAGGGGGCTATCTCTGCAAGCGCACAGGAGGAGTCTGCACAGGAGTTGGTTCGCGATCTGCAGGGTCGGATTGAAGGCGCAACCGTCGTAGACGGCCGATCGTCCAAAATGTGAGACAAATGCTGAGCGTAGGCCAGGGATTTGCGTCTTCTTGCCTGACAAATCGTTGGACCACTACAGAGGGACGTTATGTTCCGGGAGGCGAGTCGTGCTTGGGAAATTGTTCGGTAGAAAAAAGGACGAGTCTCTTAAAGAAAACGAGGTGCGTATAGTCCTTCCAGAGGAGTCATACACGCTGATGGAGTGGAAAGAGGATGGCTTGCCTTGTATTGGCATGCTCAATTCCGCACTCAAGGACTTTCAGCACAAAAATATCTTTGGCTGGCATCTTTCGGTGATCATCGACTTTGAGGAACTGATCGAGAACGGAATGCCCTCGGAGGAGGAGAGGGACATTGTCGATCCATTCTGCGACCAATTGGACGAGGAAATTAAGGCAGGTGGAAATGCGCTCTTCCTGGTCAGAGAAACATGGAACAAAACACGACGTTTGGTCTGGAGGGTTTACGATCCAGAAATCGCCCACCAACATCTACAGTACATAGCCGATTATCATCGCTATCCTCGGCCTTTTGATTGGCGCATGGAGCAAGACCTTGAGTGGGACCAGGCCGCTTGGTATTTCGAGCAACTAAAAACATAGCAAGTGCATCAAATTCGTTCCGAGTAAACCGGGACCGGTTTATCTAGTTCACCGCCAACTTGTAGAAAACAGTTATGGCCCGGTTTCGGGCCGTGGAATGGTGAGCCCTCTTTGGGTTTTCTTCAGCCTCGTTATCAGTCAATCAATGGAGCGGGAAGCCATGATCAACAAATGCATCGGCGAGATGGTTCTGGGGCCGCAGGCGATTCAGGAGGGGGTGGAAGCCGTTGCCAGCCAGCTCAATGAGCAATTCACGGATGCCGTGCTGATCGTGGTCGTTCCTGGCGGGATTTTCTTCGCGGCCGACCTCGCGAGGCTGCTGAAGTTCGAAGTCAGTATTGATTATATTTCATGCCCCCATGAGCCGGGCAAGCGAAGCAACGAGTCTGAAATTGTTTATCACAGGAACATCGACGTTGAGGGAAAGGACGTCATCGTTGTTGATGATGCCATCGAGTCGGGCGGAACCATGAAGCGGCTGGTTCACTACCTCTCCACAAATTACCGCCCCCGCTCGTTGTCGACTGCAACCTTGCTTGTTAAACCCGGTCGCGTGGAGATCCCCGTTCGGCAGCACTTTGGGTATGAGATGCCGAATGATGACCTGCTTGTCGGGTACGGGTTGCCCTGGGAGAACAGGTTCCGGAACTTGCCGTACGTGTCGAAGCTGGTTGGGTAGTGAGGTGTTTCGATAACCGGCAAATGCAGCTGAGCGTGGACTTCCCTGGGTCCGATGAGTCTGCGATGCACGGAGGCAGCTCACTAAAAGCGAACGCGTCCAGCGAGCTTTTTTGAGACTTGGTCCTCCGGCAGCGCCCTGGTTTCAGTCACTCCTGTCCAACGCCCTTGCGAGCGTTGCTGGTTTAACCGCATGTCGATGCAGGTCGGTCCAGGGATCCCTCTTGTTGGCCAGCCGTTGCCGGATATTGCCCAGGTTATAGCGCTGGGCATGAAGGTTCCTGTCGCCCAGCTCTGACCAGTCCAGCGGGGTGGCCACCGGTGCGCCGGGTTTTGCACGGACCGAATAGGGCGCCACTGCTGTCTGGCCAAAGGCGTTGCGAAGCACATCCAGGTACAGGCGGCCACGACGCTTGTTGATCCGTTGCTCCGTCGTCAGTTTCTCCGGGTGTTGGTCCGCAAGACGATCCGCCAGTTTCTGCGCCAATCCACGCACTTCGTCAAATGAGGCTTCAGGTCGTAGCGGCGCAATCACGTGCAGGCCTTTTGATCCGGTCGTCATGACGTGAGGTGTTGCCCCCAGGTCCCGCATCGCCTGGCCGATCCACTCGGTGCCCTCCCGGACCAGCTCAAAGTTCCCTTCGGGCGGGTCCAGGTCAAATATCATCAGGTTCGGGCAGGCGGAGACTGCCTGTCGACTGAGCCAGCGGTGAAGCGTTATAGCGCCCTGATTGGCAAGATAGACAAGCGAGGCTCGATTGTTGGCGATCACATGTTCGACGACGCCCGTATCGCCGCCGTGATCGATGGCCATACCCGGCAGCCAGTCGGGAAAATAGTCGGCCCGGGATTGTTGGAAGAAACCGCTGGAATCAATGCCATCGGGAAAACGGTGCAGGGTGAGCGGGCGATCCCGGAGATGGGGCAGCATGGCATCCGCTATCTTGTCGTAATAGCCCACCAGATCCCCCTTGGTGAACCCGTCATCCGGGAACAGGATCTTATCCAGGTGGCTCAGTTCAACCGTATATTTCCCATAGGTCTGAGTCGTCATGAGCGGGCTCCCGCTGTTTCCTTGATGACGTCTTCAGGGGATTTGTCGTGGCGCAGTTGCCGTTGGGTTTCTGTCAGGGTTGTCCGCCAGTCAATCATCGGGCTTCTCCGCTTTGGCAATGGCGTGCAGGGTTCGCCCTGATTTGACGGATTTGTTCTCGGTGGAAACCGGGTTACGACGGGCGTCGGCATGGTCATCGTTCGTCTTGATGAGCAGCCACTGCGGCTTCTTGCCCTCCCGGAAGCGTTTGAGCGCAAATCCGCCCGACAGCTTTTCACCTTCCAGCCAGACTTCAATGAGACCGTCGCGGTGAGCATCGGCCATGGAGGTTGGTTTGTCGCCTTCCTCGCGCAGGTTGCGATAGGTGCCGCGGTCCCAGACCATGACTGTGCCCGCGCCATAATGGCCCTCCGGAATGACCCCCTCGAAATCGGCATAATCGAGAGGGTGATCCTCAACCTCAATCGCAAGCCGCTTGTCGGAAGGGTCAAGCGATGGGCCCTTGGGAACAGCCCAGGATTTCAGGCTGCCATCGATAGCCAGGCGGAAATCAAAGTGAAGCTGACTGGCATCATGCATCTGAATGACGAACTGATTCTCTTTCCTGGACGGCCGATGACGTCTGTGATCGGGCTCGCCACTTTGACGGGTATTGCGTTTGCTGCTGTATTCGCTTTGGCGGTCACTCAAGGGTGTCTCCCTTAACGTTGGGATTCGGCCCAGCGATATCGATCGTTGCGAGCGCTATAAGCCGGGAGAGATTTGGTTGATTTGCTGTCAACTTGCGGCAATAAGTTGTAGAAAATAGTTCTGTCCTGGTTTCGCGGTCGCTAACTGTGCGAGGAAGACATGAGCGACTGGCCATTTGATCAACCCGAAAATTGCTCTGCTATAACAAGTAAGGATATCGCGTTTGACGGTGCGCCAATTCTTCAAGTGTTTCACGACGAAGATGATCACGGCTGGCAGTTTTTAGGATTGGGCGAACCCGTTCCGGAGAATACAGCCATCATCTGCATGGCCGGGATCGTCAAGCTGGATCCTTCAGTGAAAGAGGTTGCTCACATTGAGCCTGGATGGTTTGCCTGGCAAGAGCAAGTTGCGGATAAATGGAAAATCGAAATACTGGAGGGGTAAGCTCGTTAACCGGTGCAGGCACGGCGATGCCCATGACATTGCGCCTTCGGTTTCATTCCATGGATACGCATGCCGCAATTGTTGGACGGCTTGCCGGGAGGGTTAGAGAATGAGCGAATTGACGATCTGGACCTACGACTGGGTACCCGAGGGGCCTCGTGGTTTTGTGCGCGATCTGAGGTTGCGATGGGCCTGCGAGGAAGCCGGGCTGCCATACGCCGTGCAAACGGTCCCGTTTGACGGTCGCGAGACCAATCATCTTTCGAGCCAGCCTTTTGGGCAGGTTCCGTTTTTGAGTGACGGAGAACTGCAGATGTTCGAAAGCGGCGCCTGCCTTCTGCACCTTGCCTGGAAATCCGACACGCTGATGCCGTGTGACGAGGCTGGACAAGCGCACACGCTGCAATGGGCCATTGCAGCACTCAATTCGATCGAGATGGTCAGCGTGCCTTGGTGGTTTCTGACGATTTCCGGCAATGCCGACAATGACCTCGCAGGGTGGATGGGCAAGCGCCTTTATCAACTCGAGGATGTCCTGGGTGAGCGAGATTGGCTCGCGGCGGGCCGCTTCACGGTTGCGGACCTGTTGATGGCTGACGTCCTGCGCGTGCCGAAGGTACGCACTTTCGGCAACCGTCCGGCCTCGGAAGCCTATGTGGCACGTCTAACCGACCGTCCGGCGTTCAGGAAAGCCTACGCGGATCAGATGGCACACTTCGAGCAGGCCGACGAGACGCGGGCCTGATCGGTGTCCCGGCCGACCGACCACCCGCTGCGCTCGCTTGGGCGTTGTTATGGGCGGCACGCGCTTGCTTCGGTAATCCAATTCAGGATGAGATGAAGGATGAAGATCAAACTGTATGGCCATCCATTCGCCGCGTTCGTGTGGAAGGCTTTGATCGCCGCCTACGAGAGAGGCGTGCCCTTTGATTTCTGTATGATCGATCCCGACCACACCGAAAACGCGGCTCGTATTGCCGAGTTGTCTCCGACGGGACAGTTTCCGGCCCTTACGGATGGCCATATCGAGGTTACGCAGTCCAATTCGGTGATCGAGTACCTGGACCGGTTTGGCCACGCTCCCACGATGATTCCAGATGATCCGGATGCTGCGCTGACGTCCCGTATGCTGGCCTCTGTGTTCGATTCCTACATTGCCGAGCCGATGCAGCAAGTCGTGGGCGAGGCGCTGCGTCCGGAGGACCAGCAGGATTCGCGTCGTGCCGCAGAAGCCAGGGTCGTGCTGGATAAATCCTATGCGTGGCTGTCTGCCCGCATTGGCGCTGGCTGGGCCAACGGTGATCGTTTCAGTATCGCGGATTGCGCCGCAGCTCCCGCCTTGTTCTATGCCGATTGGGTGCATCCCATTCCGGAAGGTGCGCTCAAATCCTACCGGAAGAGGTTGTTGGAACGCCCGTCCGTGGCGCGCGTGGTCGATGAGGCGCGACCCTACCGCCACCTGTTCCCGCTCGGTGCACCGGATCGTGACTGAGCCAACAAAGGCCTATGAGCCTTCCCGGAACGTAATGTCGCCAGGTCAGGGGCACCAGACCTTCATCGGTTCATTGGCCAACGGCTCAATGATCATGGGGTAGTCACGTTGAGTGCTGGTGGCGCATGCAGTCTCCGGCCCGGGTAGTTTCGTGCTCGGCAATATGCCGGGGCCGTCAGCTTGAGCTACGTGCGGCTTGCGCCTGAATTCGAGCCGAGCTTCCCGGTCTCGGTGCGCAATCGTTCGGCGTTACGCGAGAGGAAGTCCGCGATAACGGCGAGTTCGCTTTCGGAGTAGTCTTCGTAGAGTCGTGTGAGCGATTGGCGCGTCGATCCGAGTAGGCGTTCGGCACGATCGACCGCCTCAGCCGCCGGTGCGACCACGACACGCCGGCGGTCGGCCGGGTCACTGATACGTCGGACGTACCCCTTTTTCTCAAGCCGGTCCACCAGGTTCGTCACGGACGCTGTGGCAAGGCCGGTGTGCTTTGCGATGTCGCCTGCCGTCATTGGGCCCTCGCGATCGAGAGCGCCCAGCGTTTTGTAATCCGTCGCGTTCAGGCCCAGCAGACGCGCCACCGTCGCGTGGAAAAGCACGGTCGCATCGCTGTGCTCCCGGCCCACCTTCGCCAACCGGGCGAGAAGGTCCTCGCGCGACTTTCGTTGATCTTTCTTTAATTTTGACACCATTACCTCCGGTTACTAATATTACGGTCTACCGAGATATATGGCAATCTTCAGATCCGCAGGTGAGTGTCATGGAGAACATCCTGATCGTCCCCGTTGGCCTTGCGATGGCTTTAGCGCTGCTCACTCTGGGCGGAGGTCTATACGAGTTCAGCGTGCTTGACCCGGCTTGGCCAAAGAGGCCCGAGTTGATTCAACCGGCCCGGGGCGGCGTTTCGCGCAAGCGGTTCTGGATCCCGGCGCACGTCGCGTTTGAGCTGATGCTCATCGTCTCGCTGGTTCTCGGTTGGTCCCATGCCGATGTGCGCCTGTATCTGCTGATTGCCTTGGCCAGCCATGGGGTGATGAGGGTATGGTCTGCGTTCGACTTCATTCCAAAAGCGCTCGCGTTCGAACGAGCTGATCCGTCCGCCATCACGGAAGCGGCGGCACGGGCGTGGACCACTCGCAGTCTGTTGCGGCTGCCCCTGGACCTTGCCACGTGTGGCGCCATGCTTATGGCGTTTGCAAGAGCCGCTCAGCTCCAGTTGACCTGAGAGTGACAACAACCTTTACTTGCATGATGGCCCTACCCGGGGCTACAGCGGACAAACCGGGGTACCAGGACAGAGGGAGAGACGCGTATGCGGGGCGATGGGGTTGCAAAGCCGGATAACACCGCCGTGCGGATCGCGCTATGGCGGGCATTGCATGTGCGGGCAGACGTGTCGCCCCCCATACCCACGCAGTCCCTTTATAGCGGGTTATCTGAGTTCAAGCCTGATAGAGGAGCTATCGCTCATGTTCTCTGCTGAATTCCTGCTGACCTCTCTGGTTGTCGTTCTGATTCCAGGTACCGGTGTCATTTTCACCGTTTCCTCTGGCTTGATGCATGGGCGTCGTGCAAGCCTGTTTGCATCTCTCGGATGCACCCTTGGCATTGTCCCGCATTTGCTGGCCACTATTCTGGGCTTGGCGGCCGTCATGCATACCAGCGCGGTCGCGTTTCAGATGCTCAAGTATGCCGGGGTTGTCTATCTTCTGTACCTCGCTGTTGCGACGTGGCGCGATCGAAGCGCTTTCTCCGTTCAAGACGTGCGGCGCAAGGGTGGTGTGGCATCTCTGGTGCTCAGGGCGTTCCTGCTGAACATCCTCAACCCCAAGCTGACGATCTTTTTCCTGGCCTTCCTGCCCCAGTTCGTTGCGGCGGATTCCATGTCGCCACTGGGTCAGTTATTGGGCCTGAGTGCGGTGTTCATGGCGATGACCTTTGTTGTTTTCGCTCTCTACGGGCAGCTTGCCCATGCCTTTCGGACCGTCGTCATTGAGTCTCCCAGGGTTCAGGGATGGCTGCGCCGGAGCTTCGCGGCAGCGTTCGCAGGCCTGGGCGTTCAGCTTGCCCTGACGGATCGGTAAAGCCTGATAGCCCGGTCACGAGGAAGGGGCAGTGGTAGGGCGCGTCCACTATGTTGGGGACTCGTTATCCTTCTGTTGCAGCGCTTTCATCAGCGTCAGGTAGTCGAAGTTGCGGGCGAGATGGTTCAGTGTGGTTTGTAGCTGCTGATCGTGCGCTGAAACTCGTTTTATCGCAGAATCAATACGGTCAATCTCCAGACTTTCCAGGGCTTCAATGAGCTCCTCACGCAATGGGTCTGGCAACCCTTCGACCATCTCGGGTGTCAGCTTTGGGCGTTGCGTCTTCGGTTCGGGTGGCGCCTCGTATATGTATTCCACTCCCAGATGCTTCGATAGGCAGTCATAGATTTCGAGCGCCTTATACGGTTTGCGTATGTAGTCGTCCATGCCACCCGCGAGTAGTTGCCTGCGCTCTTCGGTAAATGCCGAAGCGGTGACAGCGACAATTTTTACCTCCTTACCTCCGGGCAATTCACGAATCCGTCGAGTTGCTTCCATTCCATCCATCACGGGCATGCGTCTGTCCATCCAGATGAAGTGGGGGTGCCAACTCTGGAAAATACGTATGGCTTCCTCTCCGTTGTCCGCAACCTTCGTCAAAAAGCCAACCGATTCAAGCAGTTTTGCCAGTAATGTTTGATTGTCGACTTGGTCTTCAACGATCAGGATTCGGTATCTGGGTTGCCCCGGGGCGAGGTGGACGACTTCGCCGTCCTCCGCCTGTTTCGGTTTGGGGAAGTCACTTTTCCGGGCTTCCTGCAATGGAAGGTCTACCTTGAACACCGAGCCTTTGTCCGGCGTACTTTCAAGCGTTATATGCCCCCCCATTAACTGGACCATCTGGCGGGTGATGGACAGCCCCAGCCCCGAACCCTTGCTGATAGCCTGTTCGCCAAGCTGTAAAAAGGGTTCGAATATGCACTGCTGGTCTTCGGGGGCTATACCGATACCGCTGTCCTCGACCTCGATCACCAGATGGGTCCTGGAATTTTTCCTGGTACCGAGGCGAATGGTCACGCCGCCCTCGTGGGTGAACTTGAGTGCGTTGCCAACCAGGTTGACCAATATCTGGCGCAGTCGTGACTCGTCGCCAACGATATAACGTGGGAAAAGCGATGTCTGGTCGAACTGCAGCTTAAGCCCCTTGTCCTGCGCACGCAGTTGCATCATGTCGTTGACCTCGAGCACCATGGCGCCGAGGTCGAATGGGGCATTTTCCAGTTCTACCTGCCCGGCCTCGATCTTGGCCATATCCAGCACATCGTTGATCAGGCTCAGCAGGTGATAGCCGCTACGGCTGATGATCTCGTTATTCCTGCGCAAGCTCTCCGAAAGGGAAGGGTCGCGTGACATCAGGCTGGAAAAGCCGAGGATCGCGTTCAAGGGGGTGCGTAACTCATGGCTCATATTGGCCAAAAACTCGCTCTTGGCTTTGTTGGCGCTTTCCGCCTCTGTCATGGCGGCTTTCAAGCTATCCGCGTATTGCTTCAGTGTCTCCTGGGTGTCTTCCACTTCTTTCAGGGCCTTCTGCAGTTCTTGCGTGCGTTGCTGCACGCTCTCCTCAAGCCCTTCGTTCATCTTCTTCAGTTCCAGTCGTGCATCTTTCAGCGCCTTCTCCCGAGCATCGATCTTCCTGGACATGGTATTGAACTGATGAGCCAGGTGGCCGATTTCATCCTGTCGTTTCACATCAAGCTCCACCGAGAAATCGCCGGATGCTATGCGATTGGTTGCGTCCATTAACTGCTTCAACGGTATGGCTACTTGCCTTTTCAGGAAAAAGTAGAGAATGAATATCTCCAACAGCAATGAAACCAAACCGATAATCAATATGACTCTGGCGGTCTTGAAAGCACCCTGGGAAATAATGGATTTTGGGAAAACGGTCACAAAATACCAGCCAGGCCCATCCAGCCTCGTTATGCCCAGGTATTCATCGTCTAGAACATTATCGATGACCCCTTCCTGATGACTGATGGTGAGCTCGTATATGTTTCTCAGGTTCTGGTCATTGGCCTCCAGAATTGAAAAGTTGCCTCCCTGGGATTGAATCGCATCCATGAATTCGGGATGTACAATTAATTTACCGCTGGCGTCGAATATAAGATTGTAGGTGCCGTCAAGATGCTGGGTAATGGTACGGTTAAACAGTTCATGCAGTAGAATGTCGTTGCTTACCGAGAGGATATGTTTTCCGTTCAAAATAATGGGGGTCGTGGAGGATACCATCCAGTTGTCCGCGGCAAAGTCATAATACAGGTTACTCCAGCTTGGGTCTGCGTCCACTTTCGAACCTTCGTCAATAACGACAACATCCTCGTTATTTGGATTGCTCAGGTTAATCTTGGAATTTATCTCCCATAGTCCCGTCTTCAATCCCCAGGGGATCTTCGGCCAATACATGAATATTCCATCTCCGGGAAATGAGACGTACAGGTTTGCAAATCGGTTATGCCATGCGGGGCCATATTGCGCCAACATATCGTAACCAACGATCATTGAACGCCTGAACGACAGCGGGAAGTCCGTACTGCCGTCAGTGCTTTTGGCGTAGTTGCTTCCCAACGTGCTGATGACCCCCGTTATTCCGTCTTGCTCAAAGAAACGGCTGTCTATGCGCAAGGTGCCATCGCTGTGCCGGTAAAACAGTGCCTCCAATCGCTGGTCAATATTGGCTATCTTTCGGCGTCCAAGGCGAGCTATAAAATCAGTGGCGAACGCCTTTTGATTATCCATTGCCAGGGTGAAGGGTATGCTTTCCCTTATGCCTCTCTGGGTGATGTACTCTTCCAAATCTTCAAGCGCCCTGCTTTTCAGGCTTGAGAAAACATAGATATAGGTGATAAGGGTAATAAAAAAAACAGCGACGGATATCCCCATGCAGATCTTTATCAGACTCCCTCTGGTAAGGGACTTTTTATAGTACGAGCTGTCTGTCATGCTCGCCTCGCTTTGTCAGGGCCGCCGTTCTATGCCGCTTAATCCGATATTGTTGCAAAGGGGGGCGGGGTCTGGATGCCCAGTCGCTTGCCGATTCTTGGATTGAAGAACAATTTGCCTTCTTTGTTGTGCGTCAGCGGTATTTTGCTGGGGGGGACGCCTTCCAGGACCTTGAGCGCTGCCTGGGCTGCCCAGGAACCCTGTTCAGCCGGAATGTTGGTAACACCCAGCAATGAATAAGGCATAACCCATCTATTCCATGATCCAACAGGTATCCTGGTATTGTCTTCCACAAACCGGATGGCTTCTGCATCGTTCCATCCGCTGATACCAACCTGATTAAGCATGATAGCCATGTCGACTTCGCTCTGGAGCTTGATAAACATCTCTTTCCATTCATGGAAGTTGCGTGCAAAGTATGCTTTTTTATAGTCTATCCCCAGAAGGTCTCGATGGTTGTCATATTCCTTTCGTGCCGTCAAAGTGTTTGCACCAATGAATCCGATGTCATCACCATCCGCATAATACTTTAAGTGCCTGACGATCTCGGGAACCAGCGTCACCTCCACCATGCCGGTAACATTTTTGGTCGGAAAACCATATGTGGATGCATCCCAGTTCACTGCACAGAATATAACGGGTAGATCGGTATCCCGATAATAGGGAACAATGACATACTTTGATGCATTATCATCACTGGCTATCAGTACATCCGGCTTGAATTGTTCAATAGTCGATTTTACCTCCAGGGCTTTGGCTTTGATAAATGTCTCGGATGTGTTGCGCTTTGTGTCCATGTGGACCACCTTTAGCTCCACCCCTGTGCCTTTCAATACATCCTTAGCGCCCTGAATGATTCCATCACTCCATTCAAAGCCGGCGTGATAGGAGTCAATAAAAAGTATTTTCTTTCCGGAATAGTTCGCGTCCGCCATCACAGCGACAGCGAAAAGCAATAGAAATGGAATGACTGATATTCGCAGGAGGCTTTTCATGACCTGTTCCTACTCTATGACAATAGATCCAGCCGGAGCGGTATCTATGCCGAAAATGTTACCCAGTTTCATATTGAAATACAGCTTTCCCTGTTTGTTATGAGTGATGGGGATTTTACTTGGTGGCGTACCATCAAGGATTTTAAGAGCTGCCTGGGCCGACCACTGCCCCTGCTCCTCCGGCATTTTTATAATGCCAAGAAGTGAGAATGCCATCATCCAGGTGTTGTTTGTACCGGTTGGAATGCTCGTGTTGTGCCTTACAAACTCAACGGCCTTTTCGTCGTCCCAATCGGATATGCCAGCATTATTTATGATTATGGCCATGTCCACCTGGCTTTGGAGTTCCATGTACATGGTTTTCCATTCAGAGAAACTTTTCGCCAGGTATATTTGGTCATACTTTATATTCAATATATCGGCATGGTATTGAATGTTCTTTCGGCTGGTTAGCGTGTCATCGCCAATAAATCCTATCCTGTTTCCGCGTGCATACTTTCTCAGCTGTTTTATGACTTGAGGCATCATTGAGACCTCAACCATGCCCGTTACGTTGTCGTAGGGAAAGCCATATACCGATGTGTTCCAGTTAAGGCCACAGAAGATGAAGGGAAGATCGGCATTCTTATAATAGGGCATGATCAGATACTTGGCGGCATTGTCGTCGCAGGCGATCACGACATCCGGCTTGAAGTTCTCTATTTCGGCCTTAACGTTCAGGGCAGCGGACTTCTTGAACGCTTCGGAGGTATTCCGCTTCGTGTCCATCTCAACCCGTTTCAGCTCGACCCCGGTGTCTTTAAGGACACTCTCTATACCTTTTACAATGCCGTCACTCCAGGGGTAACCGGCGTGGTAGGAGCCTACGTAAAGGATCTTCTTCCCAGTATAGGCTGCATCGGCGCTTGCCGGAATGGAAACCAGGGCGGCGAGAAGAGCAACGACTAAAAGAATTGTTTTTCTGGCCATGGCTGTGCCCTTATCTGATGATTCATTTCCCACTTGTTAATAGAGAGGGCGCGCTTCGGGTTAGACCGGTGCGCTCGGATTGAGCGGGTTGAAGGATGACCCGTTGGAGGTAACCCTTGAATGATCAGTGACAGCGGGAGCGTCGGTATTGGGATGCGGGTATTTGGACTGCAAAACACGGCCATGAAGAGAGCCATGTGGAATGGAACGACAGCGGCTCGTTCCGAAGTGTTGGGTGAAAATGAGCAGGCATTCATAAAGCCTTCCTTCTCGGCCTGGATGGCTAGCCGGGGCTAAATGGCATAACTATAGAAAATATTCCAGGTTTTCGTATCCAGGCCTCCTGATGCTGTTATCTCGCTTGGTTAATTCGCCAATGGATCCGCGAATTAACCAAGCGAGACGCTCGTGATACCTCTGTTCACTTCACTGCATTTTTCCAGGAACTCCTCTCCCGATACCGGTCGGCTATAAAGGAAGCCTTGCGCATAATCGCATCCCCGTGACCTCAGGAACTCTCTCTGGCGATTATGCTCAATCCCCTCAGCCACCACTTTCAGGTGGAGACTGTGTGCCATGGCAATAATGGCTGAAGGAATCGCATTTCCATGCTCTGTGCCAATATTCCTGATGAAAGTAATGTCGATCTTAAGGTCGTTGACCGGGAAATCCTGTAAATAGGCAAGGCTCGAATAACCCGTTCCGAAATCGTCCACGGAAAGTTGGATTCCAAAATCACTCAAGCGCTTTAATATATTCAGAATTGCTTCGCTATGCTCCATCAGCAGGCTTTCTGTGATCTCCAGTTTAAGGAGCGATGGCGGTATTCTAAATTCGTTGACAAGATGCTCGATGGTTTCTACAAAGCCCGTTGCGTGCAGTTGCGGGACCGAGATATTAACTGACATGCTTAGATCATCATACCCGGACTCAATCCATCGCTTTAGTTCCCGGCAACTTAGACGCAGCCCCAGCTCGCCAAGATCCTTAATCAAGCCCGTCGCTTCTGCAACAGGAATGAATTCTGCTGGTGAAACCAATCTACCATCACCTTGAGACCATCGCATAAGGGCTTCTGCACCTATGATTTTTCCTGTGTTGAGATCAACCTGCGGCTGATACTCTAAAAACAGTTCGTGATTTTCGATGGCGTCTCTCAACAGATTCGATAAATTAAGGTGGTCCTGCAAATGCCTGTTCAGTTCGGCGGTATACTGCCTTGCCTCCGCTCTGCCAGATTGCTTGGCATGGTGCATTGCCGTATCCGCATTACGCATGAGAGTATCTGCATCGGTTCCGTCGTCTGGATAGATGGCGATTCCAATACTTGCACTCGCGTGAATGGTGAGATCATTTATTATAAATGGCTTCCTGAATGAGTCAGTAATGTTTTTGACGATGAGCTCGATTTCTTGCTGGCAGTCTCGGGTCGGGAAGCAAAGCGCAAACTCATCACCGCCAAACCGTGCGATGGAGTCTTCGGCCCGTATAGCGCCTTTTAGTCTCTTGGAGACTTCAAGTATTAGCTTGTCTCCTATTTGATGTCCCAAGGAGTCATTTATAATCTTGAATTGATCAAGGTCAAGAAACATTAGGACGACTTTTTCATTTCGCCGTTTTGCTTGGACAAATAACTGGTTAAGACGATCCTCAAACAATACACGATTGGGTAAATCTGTTAATAGGTCATGCGTAGCGATATACCTGATTTGCTTCTCTGCTCGCAGTCGTTCTTCTATTTCATGGCGTAGTGAATTGTTGGCATCCACCAGTTCCTGCGTTCGCATTTTAATTCGCTGATCGAGTCTTTTACGTAAATCGGATAGTTCGAGATGCGTATTGACCCGGGCTATTAATTCAGCACAGTTTATGGGTTTTGTTATGTAATCTACTGCTCCCATAGCGAATCCGGCGATCTTTTCATCAGTATCTGTCAGGGCGCTTAGAAATATGATGGGAATATCAGCAAGATCTGGCTCCGATTTTATTCTTCGACATGTTTCGTAGCCACCGATGCCGGGCATCATGACATCCAGGAGTATAAGGTCTGGTTTTTTTAGATGAGTACGTTGAAGGCGTTGCAGCGCTTCCTCTCCCTGCTGGGCGACGGCAACGTTTAGATTTTCCCCTTCAAGGGAATCAACCAGCAGCTTGAGGTTACCGGGATTGTCATCGACTAATAGAACCGTTTTGCGTTTCATCTCAATTTTTATCTCAAAATCGTTGGATATGAGCGTTCTCTATGCTTTTTTCTACCAACGACTACCATACAATATCGTCAATGAATGGCCGTTATCTTCAAGTTATATGGAACAGGTCGATAATGCCAGTGCCCTTTTGGGGTATTTGCTCACTTATTGGCGGTCTCTCTGAAAGGTATAATCACAAAGAAAGCCGGGCAGGTTTATTTAACTGACTGATTTATTTGATCGGCTGTGGATCTGTAGGAAATGGTTCTCTCCCGGTTTCGCCGTTTCGTGCCTCAGATCCGTTAATGGGCGTGCGGTGAAGTGGATCTGGCGCTTAGGACCCCGGAAGAAGCTCCTACTTCATTGCGGCACCGGCACCTTCAAGAAAAGGCCATGCGGGGTCGGGAGGACAATCTATTCCGACAATTTACGGGCTTTTAGCACCGTTGCTGACAGATGTCAGGTCTGGCATTGATCAATGCCTTGATCAGCGCGCCCCTCGTCGACATGGATCGCCAGACCCGTTCTCCCTGAAGAGATGTGCCCCGCAAGTACGTGCCCCTCATAGTCACCGCCATTTTGGTGCCGGAACGGGATGGGAGCCTCGTCGAAGAGATGTTCGAGACGTGAACGCCAGGCGCTTATTTCCGCTTCCGCAACCGATGGTTCCAGTTTGCCCGTGCCATAGACGGCGTGGGTCGATAACACATCCATGCCCGGGAAGAAGAGGGCGCCGTGTGTGATGGGGAAGAGCAGCTCTTCCAGGGGGCCGTTGATGCCCCGGGGCGAATAGTCCTTGGCAGGGCCGCCCACCATGACGGAGAGCAGGGCCCGTTTGCCCTTGAGAATGCCGTCGCCATAGCGGTAGCGGTTGCCTTCCCCTTTGTAGCCATAGGCAAAGCCGTAGGCGTAAACCCGGTCAATCCAGCCTTTCAGGATCGCCGGCATGCCAAACCACCAAAGCGGAAAGTGAAAGATGACCGCGTCGGCGGCCAGCAGTTTTCTCTGTTCTTCCGCGACGTCCTGTGTCTGCTGTCGGGTCGCGTAGGCGTGCCCGGACTCCTGGATGAAGGCGAGCCGATCCTTGTTGATGCGGCAGGGAAAGTCCGCCTCGTCAAAGGTGGCTTTCCAGTTCATGCCATAGAGGTCGGATTGCATGACGGTGTGACCCAACTGCTCGAGCGTTCCAACCGTTTCCATCACGAAACGGCGGGTCAGGGAGGTGGGTTCTGGATGGGCGTAGACAACCAGGGCAGTCTTGTTCATTGCTCTGCTCCTTATCGAGGATTTGCCGGGGAAGCCGGTTTCTATAGATGCCGGAGTCAGCGTGCAATAGAATGAGCTATTGATGAAATCATTGGTTTTTTGTGCAGCTATATGAATTATGGATACCAAGAGGCTGGATCTCAATTTGCTGGCGACACTGGAGGCCTTGCTCGACGAGCAGAATGTCACCCGGGCAGCGGCACGCCTGCACATGAGCCAGCCCGCGGTCAGCGCCCAATTGAGTCGCTTGCGGGACCTGTTCGACGATCCTTTACTGATTCCCGCCCATCGCGGCATGATCCCGACCGCCAAAGCCCTGGAATTGCGGTCTCCGTTGCGCCTTGCGCTGGATCAGGTGAGGGACACGCTGACGACCCATCAGCATTTCGATCCTGGACAGACCAGCCTGACGATAACGCTGGCCTGTACCGACTATGTCCAGGCGGCTGTCGGTTTGCCGGTCATCAACACGTTGAGGCGTCAGGCGCCGGGGATAAGGATCGGACTGCGCCATCTGGAACCGGCCCGGTTGGAGGCCCAGATGGTCCGCGGCGAGGTGGATCTGGCGTTTATGACTCCGGAAGAAGCCCCTCCCACGTTGAGGCACCGACACCTGTATAACGAGACCTATGTGTTGGTGGGGCGCCCGGATCACCCGCGTCTTTTCGATGGCATGACCATTGGCGACTACGTCCAGTTGGAGCATGTCATCGTCTCGCTCAGTGGGGGCCATTTTTCAACGCCCGTTGATCAGGCCCTGAAAGTGCTGGGGTACTCGCGCAACGTCGTGCTTTCGGCAGCATCCTTCCTGCTGATTCCCGGGATCGTGACCCAGTCGGACCTCGTAGCGCTGGTGCCGCAGCGGTTGGTCAGGGATCGCAGGGATCTCAAGGTCGTTGCCTCACCGATTGAGTCGGCCGGATTTTCCGTGGGGATGGTGTGGAACGAGCGTAATCATGCTCACCCGGCCCAGAGGTGGGTGCGGGAGACGATCGGTCAAGCACTACAGGACGTTCCCGTTGGACTGGACTGAACCTCCGCGTGTTCGGGCTTGCCGGGCCCTGGATGGTACCGGCAAGTCGATATGTCGGGTCAGAAAAGGAGCGGAATCAGGCTCTCAATTTTCTCGATGGCTTCAGACCTGGACTGCCGGTGCCTCTCGTCACCAAACTCCTGACCTTCCACCTGGATCTCGAAGATTTCCTCAACTCCCAGATACTTTGATGCGGTCCGTATATGGGGTGTGAGATGGTTCATATGGGCTTTATTCTCACCTTCCCTGAATCCGTATTCGCCGCAGGACCAGAGAATGATCAGGGACTTTCCGCCCAGCAGGGGGCTGAGTGGTGACTCACCGCGAGCAGGGTCGAAATCAAAGGTCTTGTTTACTCGAATGACCTGGTCGAACCAGGCCTTGAGTGTTGCCGGCATACCGTAGTTATACATTGGGGTCGAGAGTACGATGAGATTGGCTTTGTCCACTTCGTCGATAAGAAGATCGGATTCCAGAAGTGCCTGTTTATGGGAATAGCCACGTTTATCTTCTTTTGTAAAGCATGACTCGATCCAGAACTCGCTGAGCATGGAAGGGGGATGTTTTCCAACGTCTCTATGGATAAGTGTGTACTCAATTCCTTTTGCATCCAGTTTTCCAAAGAAATGATCAGCCATTAACCGTGAAATGGAACGGTATGATTCATTCGCCTGATCCGCTGCGCGAGCGCTGGCATCAATTCTCAATATATTCATTAAGTCATCTCCTGGCGTTGCCTTGATTTCTTTTTTATTATCAAGTCGCTTGCGCGCACCGAACAAACCAGAATCCTGAAACTCAAGGTGAGAAAAAATCATCGCTTATGAAGCTACCTTCCTTGAACGCCGTTCGGTTTTTTGAGGCCTCGGCAAGACGGCAGAGTTTCAAGGTCGCTGCGGAGGAACTGAATGTCGGCCCGACGGCAGTTTCCCACCAGATCCGCAAGCTTGAAGAGTGGTTGGGGGTGGATCTTTTTCATCGTGAGGTTTCCGGCGTCACCCTCACGCCGGATGGGCAGGAACTGTATGGCGTGGCAAGCAGGGCCATGCGTGAATTGAGCGAGGTTGTTGCAAGGATCAGACAGGATCGGAGTGTCCTGACGATCAGGACCACGTCGTCCTTTGCTTCATTGTGGCTTCTTCCCCGTTTGGAAGTGTTTCATGAAAACGTTCGCTCAACGGAATTGGAAATTGTTTCCGGAGAAGTGGCAGAGATCCGATCCCGGGAAAGAATCAATGAACTCAGTATCCGGTTTGGCGATATCACCAATATAGATCCGGACCTGGTTCTCACTCGGGAGCAATATAACTTATACGGTTCACCGGCTTATATTGAGTCGAACGTTGACGTTTCAAAAGGATTGGCGGTATTTGTCAGTAAGTGGAAGAACCCCGGTTTACCCAGGGTGCCGATAGAAGCATTCAGGGAAACGAACGCCCTGAGCGACGAGCTCATTAAGGAATCCGAATTCGACCAGGAGCTTTTTGGGGTTCAACAGGCGATTGCCGGTAGGGGACTGGTGTTCGCTTCGAAAACGTTGTGCGATCATTTGGTGCGCGATGGTCTCCTGGTCGAGTCCCGTTTCTTACCTGTCGATTCAAGACTTGGGTTTTATTTAAACGAAGGGGCCGATAATAAAGGTTTGGCGGCCATCCGGTTTATCGAGTGGATTAAGTCTGCCATTGCGTAGAAAGTCGAATGACGGCCGCAGTAGCGCTCAAGGCTTTCGATTGCAGGGGACCTCGGCAGATACGTCGTGCGACTGTGTTGCTGGATCATCCAGCAACTGTTCCGGGACGGAAAGCTGTCGCACGCGTTCAAAGTCCTCATCCGTAAACGCACCGTTCACGCCGGAAATCGCCGCCAGCTTCATGCCGTGTTTCAGCCCCAGCTTGTAGATTTCCTGCACCTTCCCCCACTCGATGTGCCGCCCCAGTGTGTAATTCTCGAAGCGGCCTTCCAGCGCGAGCACGATGGTTTCGGCGAGGCAGGCGTAGACGATGCCGGGAGGCAGGCCAATGTCTTTCATCTGGACGTTGCCGGGCAGTTCGATCTCGCCGGATTCGATGACGAGGACATCCGGTCGCCTGGCCACGTCTTCGGCAGAGATGTCCAGCGGACGCGCCACATCCGTGATCACGCAACCCGGCTTCACCTTCATGATGTCGAGAATACGCTTGCCGGCGCCGGAAGTGGCAGTGACGATCATGTCCATGTCCGCCACGTCCTTGTCCGCTGTCGCGGCCACATGTACCCGGGCGCCCGGGGTTTCCTGTTCGATGCTTTCCTTGAGGGCCAGCAGCTTGGCCGGCTCCGGCGAGGCGAGATAGATGGTCTCCACGGCTTTCGCCAGTAACCGGGCGCATACCGAGCCGATGGCCCCGGTGGCCCCGACCACCATGGCATTGCCGGCGAGCTTGCCGCTCTCGCCGACACGCACCCGGCCGATGCGGCGGGCCGCTTCGTGCGCGGCCCAAAGGGCGCCGGAGGCGCTATAGCTGTTGCCGGTGGTGATGGGTAAGGGGGCCTGTCGGGCCACGGTGACGCCGGCATCGCCCACTACCTTGGTGAACGCGCCCAGCCCCATGATTTGTGCCCCGAGTTTTTTCGCCAGCCTGGCGGCGGCCAGCAGGCGTTCGTAGGTGAACTCCGGTCGGTGGGCCATGATTTCATGCGGTGTACCGCCCACGGTGATCAGCCAGCCCTCGGCTTCGTCCCCGGTGGGCGAGTGAATGCCGGACACTTTGGAATAGACGAAGGGTGGGGTATAAGCCACGGCCTTCTCCACCAGATTCATGATTGGCTTGGGGGAGACTTCCGAGATCCAGTCCAGCGGATGCGCCCTGGTGAGGTATTGCTGGGACAGCGGGTGGATCACGAAGGCGAACCGGTTCACCCGTCGATAGCCGTCCGGGTACAGGATCCGTGGTTCGATGCCCGTGGCGTGGATGGCCTGGAGAAAGTCGTCGGCGCTCAGCTGTTCCGGGGTGCGGGAGTGTGTCGCGCAGATCAGTGCCTCCAGGACGTTCACACCGACCGGGTGGCCAGCCAGCCAGGGGCTGTCGTCCACCACCATGGCGACCTTGTGCGCTTTCATCCAGGCCAGCGTGTCCCCGGTGACCCGGGATGTCATGAGGGTTTTGCCGTCCAGATCCGTTTTTCCCAGCAAAGGGAGTTGATCCGGGCTGACAACGATGATGTGGGATTCCGCCACCGCATGACGTATGGCACCGTCAGACAGCGGTTTACCGAGTTTCCAGATCGGATTGTGCGAGATCGTGCGGCGCAGCCACCGGGTAGCGGGGCGTTCGAGAAGCTTGTCGGCCATTGTGGAATAGGTGTCCATCTGGTCGAGCGATGTCAGCAGGCGGGGAATCCCAAAATCCAGGGACGGGTTGGCGAAGGCCAGGTTGTCGGTGTGTTCTTTAAGCGCCCGGGCGATGGGGTAATGACTGCGGCCATCCAGGATGAGCACCCGGGCGTTATCGAAGAAGTGCCCCAGCGTGGTCTGTACGTGACGAACCGCCCATTCCTGCAACAGGCCCCGCAGGCCTTCTCCGGTGCCAATGCAGGCATCCGGCGCCCGTTGTTTCAGGTAGGCGACCTTGGCTGCTTTGCTGGCGGGAAGCGTGCCGCTGGCGGTGTCCGGAAAACTGAGGCCGATGGCATCCACCTGGAACCGAACGCTTTCCAGCAACCGCCCGGCATTCTCCAGATCCCCGTTGGCTCCGAGGCGCATCACTTTGACAGGCTCGCCGAGAAAGTGGGTCTCGAGGGTGTAGTCGTCTTCGGACGATCCGAGGCTGATGCTGGCGATGGATTTCATGACGGTCCTCAATCCGGCGCAGGTTGCCTTCTTAAGAATAAGCTAATGTTAGGGCCTTGGCTCGGGGTATGGAACCGGCTACATCATCGTGCCCACCTCCAAGGGGGGCACTGGCGGGGGAGGGGCTGATCCAGCACATGAGTGCTTTGCCCGCGCCCGCATCAGATCTAACGGGTCCCGGTTCCTGCAAGTCTGGAAACCGTTCCACCATGAGGTTGTGTGTTTCTCTGGTAAGCCATTTCCTACACGGATAGGCGGCGATGGCGTATTCCCGAAGGTTAACTTTCTGTTAGGGTTGCGTGCCTGATCCAACGGCGTGGCCTGTTTCCGCGCTGTTTATGACCACTGTCCAGAAACCCAAGGAATTTCAAGGATGAATACGCAGTCAGAGGCTTTTTCCGATACGTCGACTTCCGTTGAAGTACGCAAGATCAAGGCGGGCCCGCCGCTGAGCTGGGTCGTCGATTCTTTCAGGTTGATTCGCCGTCACTGGAAGACGATCCTGCTCGCGTACCTGATCGTGACGGTGGCATCCGTCCTGATTCAGGTTGGTATCGCATCACTGGGAGCGCAACGGCCCGGTTTCGGGTTGTTCGTGCTGGTGCTGGTCGGCGTGTTTGTGGCCATTGTGCTGCAAGCCGGTATGGCGGCGGTCTTTCACGGTGCTGCTGAAAAGCAGCCGCGTATCCAGGACGTGTTCAGGGGCTTTCGGGGAAGAAGTGTGCTGAGCATGATTCTGCTGCTCGTCGCCATGATCCTGGTGGCGCTGGCCTTTGGCCTGGTGACCTACCTCCTGGTTCGTCTCTTCGGAGCCGGCGACGCCATGTCGGGACTCTTCAGCCCACGGGAGAGCTATGGCTATACGATGGGTGCGCTGATGGGCGGCAGCAGTCTGGTCCTTGGCTTCGTACTTCTGGGGACGGCCGTGGTGATGGCGCTCTTTTGCTATGCGATGCCGCTCATCATCATAGCGGATGAAGGCGTTATCTCGGCCATGAGCAACAGCTTTCGGGCCAGCTTCAAGAATCTGTTTGTGCTGTGCATCTTCGGAATGAACATGGCCGCCATCTATTTCCTGGTGATGATTGTCCCGATGATCGGCGGTGCGCTCAGCACTTCACTGATTGTTTTTGGTGTCGTGATGGGTCTCGCCTCGTGGTTGTTCGGGCTGGTGATCAACGGCGCATACTACCTATCCTTCAGGGACGTCCTCCTGCCGGCTTCAGCGCAACAGGCCGCTACGGCCGAGTGAACCGTCAGGTTCCGTGAAGAACGGCCATGAAGCCGCCCGGTAAACGGGCGGCTTCATGGCTTATAGCAGATTACAGGAAACCGGAAAGGCCGTTTCGGCCGCCTGGCCCGGAGCCGGCATTCGTTCCGGCTTTCATGTTGTTTCAGCGACTGTCAGGGGCAAGCCGCGGCCGACGGATGACGCGAATGGTACCGCTGCGTCCTCCTCCGCAATAGAACTGATCGCTGCCGTTGGACTCAAGCCCTGACACACCCGAGCCCTCGGGCATTTCGATCTGCATCAGAACCTGGCCCGTCCGTGGATCGATCTGTCGCACATCGCTTTTATCGTTCTCCCAGGTTCCATGCCAGAACTCGCCATCAACCCAGGTGACCCCGGTAACCATTCGGTCGGATTCGAGGGTTTGCAGTATTGCTCCTGTCTCAGGATCGACCTGATGGATCTTACGGCTGTGGTGCTGGCCGACCCACAGGCTTCCCTCGGACCAGGCGAGCCCCGAATCATCGCCTTCGCCCGGAGCCGGAATGGTCTCGACGACATGCCCCGAGGCCGGATCAATCTTATGGATACGCCCTTCGGCAATCTGGTAGAGGTAACGGCCGTCGAAGGCAGTGCCGGCGTCTGCGGACACATCGACGGTGCGGGTGACTTCCCCGCTTGAAGGTGCGATGGCATGCATCGCCTTTCCTGCGGCCAGCCAGACATGGCTGCCGTCATAGGTTACTCCGTGAACGCACTCGACCTCGGGGTAGGGGCCAAACTCGTGAAGAATTTCAGCCGTCCGTTTTTCCATGGTTCTATCCTCGCTCGTGTGTTGGGGCTGTTCACATTAATTTAGCGACCTGGCAGCGGACCTGGGAGTAACAAGGTTGTCGTGAAACCGGGAGGTGGCGGTGTTGTCCAGCGGCGGGCGCGTCCGCGCCCGAACGCCTGCACCTTGTCCCGGGCCGCCAGTTGTTCGAGAGCCCTCTGGACCGTTCGTGCGCTGACACCGAGAGCCAGCGCAAGGGCTGAGCTGGACCAGAGTTCGCCGTCGGCAAGCAGGGCAAGCACGGCGCCATGTTCATCGTCCACGGGAGGGGCCAGCACGACGACGTTTTCCGCGCGAAGAGGTTTCAGCGCAAAGCCGCGCTTCGTTGCCCCTATGGTGGCCAGGGGGCCAAGCAACCTGCGGAGGCGTCCGATTTCGACGCGCAGCCGGGCCCGATGCGACTCGTCGATGTCCCTGGCCCTGGCCCGAAACGCCTTCAGCAGGAGTTTTTCCCGGGACACATCATGCGGCCAAACCTCGGCCAGGGCACGGGCGAGGGTAAAGAGCACCGGGCGCGTTGCCAGGGGAACAACCGTTTCCCCGCAGTACAGGGTATATCGGCAGGCGTCGATAACCAGTACACCCGACGCCAACAGCGCTTCGATTTCCTCCAGGACCAGTTGCCGCCTTTCCCCTCCGGCGATGAGCAGCGCTGCGGGCTTATCGAGGATGGCTGACGCCTGCTCGATCTCCGCCAACAGTACAGGAAGGTTGTTGTCATGGGCGATGGACTTTGCCCTGGCTATGGCTGCGCGCGCCGTTGATGTCTTCAACCCCCGTGTCGCGACTCCCGCTGCGACCAGTTGGTAGGCGGCCTGCAACAATGGTGGCAGGGGAGCAGGATCAATGTCCTCCAGCAGGCGCTCGGCTTCGTCGATCTGTCCTGTCAGCACCAGGAGCCGTATTTCCAGGTGTCGGGCATAGGCGGCATTGATGTGATCACCGCAGGTATCGAGGGTTATCCGTGCCGCATCGAGTGCCTTTTCGGCCCGGTTCAGATCGCGCGAGACCAGAGCGATCTCCGCTCCCGCGACCACGCACCTCGCACGGGCGACAACCTCCTCCGGGCCGAAGGCTCGTGCCGCATCCTGCAGGAGCTCTTCGGCCCTTTTCAGGTCGCCAATTCGCGCCATGGCTATGCCGCGCAATGCCAGCGCGGGCGGATCATGGCGCAGCGCGACGCGCTTCAGTGCCTCAAGGGAATCACCCCGCGCAAGTGCTTGTGCCGCCTCGGCAATTAAAACATCCACCATGATTGATCCGCCGTTATCACTCTTAAATTCGCAGGCAACGAGTTCATTATGAATCGTGGGCTGCCGGGTACGTGCAGTGAAGGTCCGCCTGACCAGCCATGCCGACTGCTGCGCTCCGTCACGCTTTCATCCGTGACCGACCTGTTACCCGCGCCCGTCGATGGGTTGCACTGACCGTATTCATACAATAGATCGCGAAATGGAGTGGGTACGCCGCCATGCCGCTTCAATCCCGATCAATCTGGCATGTCACGGGATGAGGATCATGCCGGCTCGCGGACGGTTGTACCCTTATGCATTCTATTCTGCCCATGTGGTAGGCTGCCGGCATCAATCAGGGCACCCACTTGCCCCCGAAGTATTTCTGCCAGCCTTGCTGCTACGCTGGACAGTGCTTCGTCGGATCGATGCAGCATCAGGGCCAGTGAGGGCAGCGGCGGCAGACTCGATGAATCGGCATCCAGTACCCGCAAACCGGGCGGCAGGCCGATGGGCGTGCGAACGGTGACGCCGAGACCAGCCGAGACACCGGCCCAGATACCCGCCAGGCTCGGGCTGGTGATCGCCACCCGCCAGGGGATACCGGCGCCATCCAGGGCGTTGGTGGCGGCTGTACGCAAGAGGCATGGGGCTTCCAGGGCGATCAGTGGCAAAGGCTCGCCAGTGGGCAAGGGCGGATCCCGGTGCTCGGCACCGATCCAGCACATGGGCACTTCGCCCAGGCGCTCGGCGTGCGGGGTTCCCTGGTTGCCTGCCCAGGCCAGCGCCAGATCCAGTCGCCCCGATGTGACCCGTTCCAGCAACTCCGGGTTGCGGGCGATGCGCACTTCGACCCGAACCTTTGGGTGGGCACGGGCAAACTGTCCCAGGACTTCCTGCAGCAACCCCTCGCCAAAGTCCTCCTGCAGACCCAGTCGCACCCAGCCTTCCAGGTCGGCACCGCGGATAGCCGTGGCGGCTTCGTCGTTCAGTTCCAGCATCCGACGGGCGTAACCGAGCAGGGTCTCGCCGGCGTCGGTCATCGCCAGGCCCCGGCCGGCTTTGTGCAGTAACGGCGTGCCCGCCTGATCCTCCAATTTCTTCAATTGGGCACTGACCGCCGAGGTGGAGCGACCAAGCCGGTCGGCGGCACGGGCGAAGCTGCCCAGCTCGACGCCCAGCACGTAGGTTCTCAGCACATCCAGATCGAAGGTCACGCGGCGCATGGAAACCATCCCGAAAAATTGGACAATCCGTCCATAACTTTCAAGTTTACTGTATTAATGTGCGCCGCTAACTTGGGTGAGGTCAAGCATTCATACACGGAGACTGGTTATGAGCAACTCACCCGGTATTGCCCGACAAGCCTTCGGCGACGTGGCCCCCAAGCTGGCGGAGATCACCGACGATCTGCTGTTCGCGGATATCTGGTATCGCGATGCTCTCGGCAAGCGTGAACGCAGCATCGCCACGGTGTCCGCTCTGATCGTGCTCAACCGTTCGGAGCAGTTGTCGTTTCACCTGGCGCGGGCGCTGGAGAACGGTGTCAGCCACAGTGAGCTGGCTGAACTGGTGACCCACCTGGCGTTCTACGGCGGCTGGCCGGTGGCGGCCTCCGCCGTGGGCGCTCTGCGCAACCTGCAATCCGGGAAAGGGGAGTAGGTCCTATGCCGTTCGTTCGTATATCCCTGCTTCGGGGACGGTCTCCGGACGACCTCGCGATCCTGGCCGACAATGTCCATCGGGCCCTGGTGGAGGCTTTCGTGGTGCCGCGGGATGACCGCTTCCAGATTATCCACCAGCTTGAGCCCGGTGAGTTGATCTATAACCGGGACTATCTCGGTGGTCCGCGCTCCAACGATTTCGTGCTGATTCATGTCACGGCCGGCAAGCCGCGGAGTCGGGCGACCAGGCAGGCACTCTACCGTCGGTTGACCGCGTTGCTCGCCGATGCGCCGGGAATCAATCCTGAGGATGTGATGGTGGTGATCAGCACCACCGGGAGCGAGGACTGGTCGTTCGGTGGGGGCGTATGTCGATGATGGACGCCGCACAGGAGGCTGCGTCATGATCGCCATGCAATACAGCTTCACGCTGCCGGCGGATTACGACATGGGCCTCATCCGCCATCGCATTGCCAGCAAGGGCCATCTGCTGGATACGTTCCCCAATCTGGTGTTCAAGGCCTACCTTTACGCTGACCGGGCAGACCGCGTCACCGCTGGTTTCGAGAATCTCTACGCGCCGTTCTACGTGTGGCGCAATAGTGATGGCATGAACGCCTTCCTCGCTTCGGCCGGCTTTGTCGGACTCACCCGGTCATTCGGGTGGCCGTCAGTGCAGACATGGTCGGTCTGGCAGGCCCTGGGGTCCGGGGATGTGGCCAATGCAGTGACGGCAACGCGGGAGACGCTTGCGGTCGAGCCGTTCAGTGATTTGTCCGCGCTGCGGTCGGCGGAAATCGAGAGAGCCGGGAGGGATCTGTCGCGGGCAGGCGCGCTCGCCGCTGTGGCCGCCTACGATCCGACCGCCTGGTCCGTCGTTCGGTTTCGACTGTGGGAGGATGAGGGGCCGGAGCCGGCTGCCGGTCGGCGTAGATATCGGGTGGGGCATGTGTCCCGGCCCGGGGTTGATGGGCTGGAAAGGGCGCCGTTGGCATTGGATCGACCCGGTCCGGAATAAGTGAGCCCAAAGGCCCGGCGCCGGTATCCGTGTTTCCGGCCATGAACGGCGTTTGAATCGCGGGGCGGGACGCCACTCCGTCCCGCGAGTTCCCGGTGTGAAAAGCCGGAGTCGAGGCCGGCTGCACGAGCAGCCGAACCTGGTTCAACTGGATGCCAGCGCTTGAATCTCGGTGATGCTCAGTGCCCGGTTATAGATTCGAAAATCCTGCAAGCGCCCCGCAAACATGGGATTCCAGGTGTTGGTGGCTCGTCCCAGCCAGTTCTGCGGTGTGTCGTCCAACTGGAATGGGGCCATTAAGAACGTTTCGCCGGAATTCATCGGCTCGCCATCGATGTAGAGCACCCCCGTCTGACCCTTGAGGGTCATTGCAATGTGCACCCACTGTCGGATTTTGGCGGCATCGGGGTCGAAGCTGCCGTCGGGATTACCCAGCCAGTTCTGTGGGTGAAAATTCAGGGAATGGATGAGATCGACCGCGTTGTGGTTGCCGCTGCTGTTCTTCGTGATTTCGCAACGCATACGGTCCGACCAGGGGTTGTATTGGAAACGGGCCCGGCAACCAAAATAGCTGACATCATTGTGGCCGAAGGAAAAAATCCAGCAGTCACGGGGCGGATTTTCCGGAACCCAAGCCCACACGGCGATGGTACAGTCAGCAACATCTTTCAGCAGGTTCGGCGGCAATTCAACACAGCTGCCACTGGCTCCCGAAAGCTCCACGCATGGCAGCCCATTATGGCCGGCACTCCAGCTTGCATCGCCCTGGAGGATGCCCCCTTCTGTGCGTCCGGTGGCGTCCGAAGCGTGTGTGCCGCTCCCTTCATCCAGTCGAAGGTGGAAAATGAGTTCACCTGGCATACTCACCATGACGGGTTCATTACTCACCAGCATACCCTGGGGCGTTTGGGCATTGATCCGGTAGTACCAGGTGCCATCGCCCGGGTTGTCGGTATAGGTGCGAGTCTTGTCTGCGCCTATCGTGGCGATGGTCCGGTAGCCTTCGCAAGCTGACAGGGAACGCTGGACCTCGTAGTGCTGGGCATTGGCGCAGCCCCACCAGTCGAGCCGTGCGGCACCATCGACGATCCGGACAGTGACGCCACTTGATGGCGTCGTGACAGGCGTCGCTTCCTGGGCGAAGGTCAGGGTTCCAAACGCGGGCTGATCGCCGTAACCGCGAGCGATCCCCTCAGGGCGAAACTTTTCCACCATGCGGGATACCCAGGGGGCCGACAGCCCGCGACGGTTAACGTAGTGGTTATAGATGATTTCCCAGAACGCCCGGCTATGGGGGCGAGCTTTGTTGGAGATACCGGTCTGCAAGCCGTGAATGTTGCGGAACCTGGTAAATGGCAACTCGACAAAATCGCCGGAGGGAAGCACATGGTTACTGGCCGCCACATATTCCGCCCCTGCCAACACGCGGTTATTACGGTAGCCGTAGAGATCATCCCCCTGGTTCCAGGCCATTTCGCAGAAACTACCGATGAGCGCGATCCCCAGTGTGGAGTGTCCCTGGTCGCGAGAGCTTTCCTGCCACTGACCGAGATGGCCTGGATGAACGTGTTGGACGGCGTGGCCGATCGCTCCGTTGCCCCGTCCATGCTTGAAGTATTGGATGGCTTCGTTATAGGTATCGGGATCGTCGCAGAAAACGCCAATGGCTAGCATCCCGCACATGTTGCAGAGATCCCAGTTGGCCCAGTAGTTGGTGATTTTGGTCCACTCAAGGCCATTATGCTCGGTCAGGAACTGGCGGCACAGTGGCAGGAAGTAGTCACTCAACATGCTTTGGAAGCGGGCCAGGCCTTCGGTCGTCCAGCCTTCGTATGTCCGCATGATTTCGCCGGTACAGGCCCACTGGTACCCGGCGAGTCCGGATGCGAGGAAGCGGTCCTGGCTGCCGGTCACCGAGGTTACCGTAGAAGACCATGCGTCAAGGTACTCGACCGCTCGATCGGCGTAGCGGGTGTCCCCGGATACCTGCCAGACCAGCGCCAGGGCATAGGCCTGCTGCATGTCGATGATCATATTCCCGTAGTTGCCGGGTCGCTCAATTTCCACCGTGGGACGTAGTGGTTCATCCAGTGAGTAGGCATAGCTCGACGTCAACGCCTTCCAGCCGCTTATCCAGGGTTCCACCGCGTTTGCGACCTTGGTACGCATACGCTCGAAATCGGCGCTGGTATTGAGCAGGCCGGGATGGGCAAACCGGGTGCGGGGGGCAATCTCGTCTGATGCGGTATCAGCGAGTCTGCACTCCGGCGTCGATGAGGCGAGGGCCGATGCGCCTGAAGCAGACGCCTGTGAATCAGAGTCTTCGATGTCAACGCAGCCGGTCAGCGCCATCGACAGGAATGCCAGCGTGTGATTCATGAACTGGCGGCGATTCAACCGGAACGGATCGGAGTCGACTTCAGGCAAGGGGTTAGAGTGGGTCATCCTGTGTCCCTGGATTGATTGTTGTCTGGGGGGCACGGTGGCGGCTCGTCAATCCTAGCCTCCCGCTCGGCATTGTTTTGTAAGGTACCCGTACCAAAGGACAAATAATGTAAAATAAATGTGACTTTTTGTATCAATTGTTTGGCTAACGGCTTCACCCGCATTGAGTCACCTGCAGCCACTGCCATGGGTCGCCGTGATGCCGTCCCGGGAATGAACTGATCAGTGACGGCATGCCGATGTCGCATTCCAGGCAACTGCCGGACAAACTGGTTCAGTCGTGGCGCTGGCTGCATAGCGATAGGATGTGTCGGCGTCGTGACAAGGCGCCCGCCGATTACCCGATACGCGTCAGCCGCTGATCCAGCCAATTGCCTTCCCGATAGAACTTGCGAACCAGGTATGCCGCCAGTAGGCCGGTGGTGGCCCCGCCGATGACGTCCGTCAGGTAATGGATACCGATGTAAACCCGCGAAAAGGCGATCAGGAACGCCACGATCAGGAACGCGAGACCGCGCCGATAGAAACGGTGTACCAGGAAGGCGGCGGCGATGGCAAAGCTGGCGGTGGCGTGATCCGACGGGAACGAATAGTCCGGATTGGGGGCGACCAGCAGGTGTGTCAGCCCGGCATCGTAGGGCCGCATGCGATGCACGAACAGGAGAATGACCTGGTTCAGCGCCAGACCCAGCAGAAAAGTCAGTCCGCTCGATACCAGGACGTGGCGGGTGTGTTCACGGGATGTCCTGACCCACCACTGGGCCACCACTAGCGCTACCATCAGCGGTATGCCCACCTCGGACAGCAGGATCATGAACCCATCCATTATTGGACTGTGGCCGCTGAGGTGGTTCAGTGTGCGGGTTGCCAGATCGTCCAGGCCATACATCGATTGATCATCCTCTTTCGCAAGGGGGAGCAGGGAGTCGTTTCGGGAACGGGGGGCTAGTAGTGGCGCTCACGCAGCCTTCGGCGCTGGCCCACCACAAAGGCGAGTGCAATCGTTGCGAAAAGGGCGCCTGCAAGGAAGGTGTTCTGTGGCCCGGTGATGTCCCACAGTGCACCGGCAACCGTGCTGGCAGCGAGCAGGGCGAGCCCGATGACCAGGTTGAACAGCCCGAACGCCGTTCCGCGCAATTCCGGCGGTGCGGTGTCGGAGACGAGCGTCGCCAGCAGGCCCTGGGTGAACCCCATATGGAGCCCCCAGAGAGCGACCCCGATGCCCACGCCCACAACGGTTGTAGCGTGAGCCAGCACCAGGTCGGCCACGACCAGCAGTATGAGGCCGATGGCCAGCAACGTCGGCCGATCGGTACGATCCGCGAGAATGCCCACCGGGTAGGCAGACAGGGAGAAAGTGAAACTCATGATGACCAGGACCAGCGGAATAAACATGACCGCCAGGCCCGCATCCTGCGCCCTCAGGACCAGGAACGCCTCGCTGAAGCGCGCCAGCGTGAACACCGTGGCGATGACCACGATCCACCAGTAGTTCGATCCCAGCTTGCGCAACTCACGCCGCCGCAACGGCATGCGGGGCTCCCGGTGACGGGTGTCGTGGCGGGGTTCCTTCACCATCACCAGCAGCACCAGAACGGAGACAACGGCCGGAATGACCGCTATCCAGAAGACGGCCCTGAAATGGTCGGCGGTGAGCCACATCAGGCCGATGGCCAGCAAGGGCCCGAGGAAGGCACCGACCGTATCCAGGGATTGTCGCAGCCCATAGCTGGCGCCGCGCATGTCCGCCGGGGCCAGATCGGCAATCAGGGCATCCCGGGGGGCGCCCCGGATGCCCTTGCCGATCCGGTCGATGAAGCGGGCCGCGAACACCCAGCTCACGGAGGTCGCCAGTGGGAACAACGGCTTGACCAGGGCCGCCAGGCCATAGCCGACGATCGCAAGAAGCTTGCGACGGCCCAGCCAGTCGCTCAGCGCTCCGGAGAAGACCTTGGTGACCGAGGCGGTCGCTTCCGCGATGCCTTCAAGAATGCCAACCGTGAGCGCCGAGGCTCCCAGCACCGTCACCAGGTAAACCGGCAACAGGGCGTGAATCATCTCCGACGAGACGTCCATGAACAGGCTGACCAGGCCCAGTGCCCAGATGCTTCGCGGGATACGGCGGGATGAGTCGGGCGGTGGATCCGGAAAGGGAGAGTGGGCCATCAGCTGTCGGGGTTCTGTTCTGCAAAAACACGGTGGGCGTAGCCGTCGAGGAGCGCTTCGCAGCGAGAGAGCCAGGCACCGGCTTCCTCTGCAAGCGGCGCGGTGTAGAAATCGAGGGCGCGTATCTTGTCCAGCCAGCGCTGGAGTTTCTGGAGTTCGGCCTCTTCTTCCTCGAGTTCGGCGTAGGTGAATTTGTTTTTCGCGAACTCCTTGGCGATTTCCGCCTCATAGGCTTCGCACTGGCCGATAAATTCCCGGTACTGGTCGTTGCGTTCGTCGTTGAAGCGGGCCAGCACCCGTTCTTCCTGTGCCTGGTCCAGGCCGACGGAATCCAGCACCACGATCTCGCCCTGCATACCGATGATGTCGTTCTCGATCAGCTTGGCCTGCCGGATCAGACGGTCCGTCCGGGGCAGCAGGCAGACGCCGTTCTGAAGGTAGATCGCACCCAGGCCCTTCAGCTTGCGCCACAGGGCGACCCGCTTGGAGGAGGGCTCCGGCGGGATTTTGTAGATTAGTGTCAACCATTTTTCTGTCGTCATGGAATCAAATTTAATGTAACGATCGTTTCATTGTAAATGTATCCGTATGACGTGGGCGAAGTGAGCGGTTTGGCGGAGTCGCCGCTGTGGTTCGTAGGTGCGCTTCTGGCCGGCTTGGCGGCCCGGGTTTTAACCGCGACCCTGTCGATCGTGATGCGTTGACTGCCAATCGGGTGCCCCAGGTCATGCTGGTCGCGTCATAATGACTCACCCTTATTGCCCCTCACGCGGGCGCGCAATAGACTGTCGGCCATGAAATCAAAGTGCGCATTTTTTCTTGTCTTTCTGCTCCCGCTGGTGGTCTTCGGGGGGCTGGGTGCCGTGATCTTTGGCTACCAGGCCTATTCCGAAAAGCAGGAAAACAAGGCCATCCAAAACACGGTCGCCAAGGCGGTTCACGCCAGGGGGGCGGTGGAGTTGGCCAATCTGGAGCGGGTCCAGAACGGGTTTGGCGTGTGCGGCATCTATCGCGTGGCCGACGGCGACAAGGGCTACTCATCGTTCTACTACGACGCGATCAACAAGAAAGTCGTTCTGGACGTGCAGTCCCGGAAATTCGAGTCCAACTGCGGACTCGCAACCCTCTGCGACACGATCTGACCGTTCGTCCCGTTCCTCGCGGGAGCTTTCCGTGGTCTCCTGTCCCCGCATGCGACCCGGACAAAATGTCGCACGGTCTTTGCTTTGGGCGCCCGGGGCGCTAGTGTCCGGTTCAGGCCGCTTCCGGCATGTCCTTCCATCATTATTGTCGACTCGAGGAGTCTTCCGTGCGCAATCTTGTCAGTTCTGTGGTAATGGGTCTCTCCGCCTTCGTGCTTTCAGCGGGCCTTGCTTTTGCCGAAGGGAAAGTCGATGTCTCCGATGCGCGCCTGAGATTGCTGCCAGGAGACGTACCGGCTGCCGGTTACTTCAGGCTGCACAACGGCACCGACGAGGCGATCAAGCTGATCGGTGCCCATACCGGAGCCTACAGGAAAGTCATGATGCACCTGAGCATGGAAAAGGATGGCATGGCGGAAATGCACGCCGTTCCCGAGGTTGATATTGCTCCGGGTGAGGACTTCGAGTTTGCGCCGTCCGGCTATCACCTGATGTTCATGAAGCGCTCCGCGCTCCTGCAGTACGGCGACAAGGTGACGGTGATCCTGAAGTTTGCCGACCGAAAGGACGTGCCCGTGAACTTCAAGGTCGTCTCGCCGGCGGCCATGTAAGCCCTGTCTCCATTCATCGGATCTATCGGAATCGTTATGCTCACGCGTGTTGTTCTTCCGCTGTTAATCACGATCTTCCTGGCGGGCTGTTCGGGGGAGAACTGGCGGACAACGGATATCTCCACGATCATGCCGCCGCTGGACTTCAAGCTGGTCAACGAGGACGGCAGGACGGTCACCGAAGAGGATTACGAAAAGGACGGCAAGGCCACGCTCCTGTTCTTCGGCTACACCCATTGCCCGGACGTTTGCCCGACGACGCTGGCGCGATTGGCAAAGGTGACCAATGCGCTGGACAAGGACCTCCGCGACAAGCTGCAGGTGCTTTTCGTGTCCGTCGATCCGGCCCGGGACACGCCGGAAGCCATGGCGACCTATACGTCGGCCTTTGGTCCCGAGTTTATCGGCATGACCGGTGACAAGGCCGAACTGGACGAGATCACCAACCGCTACCGCATTGCCTACAGCTATGATGAGCCGGACAAGGACGGCAATTACACCGTAACCCATTCCTCCGCCGTGTTGGCCTTCGACAGCCAGGGCAAGCCGGCTTTCATGGTGCTCCAGAGCGATCCGGATGTGGCCCTGAAAGGGGACCTGACCCGCCTGATCGAGAAGGGACAGGGGTAACCAACCCCACTGGGTCCGGTGGCACGGGCCCCCGGCCACCGGTTCCGACGGGAGATCAGGACAGTCTGTGGCGATCGAAGATTTCCTGGATTTCCCGGCGTTCCTCCTCGGGAATCATCACCTTGATCACCTGCTGGTCTTCGTCGATGTAGATATTGTCCCGCGGGATGCCCGTAGCGATCAGGTCATCCCAGACATTCTTGGCCTGGTCCGGGCTCTTGAAGTGTCCATTCATCGCTGAGTTCATCGGTCCGTCCCCCCTTGTTGGTTGAACGCTACTTAAAGGTTAGTGCGCATCGCGAAGGCATGCCAATCCTTCGGGGCGGTGCCCATTGCCCGGCTGACCCGTGTTGATTTGAAGCGTCTGGCGTCTGGATTGGGAATGTTATAATGTTGCATAATTCATCCGCCGTACGGGAGGCCGTCCGCTGGAGTGGTCCCGTCGCTTATGAGCCCGCCTCGCGGTTCAGTCATCCAATCCGGTCATGCATCTATGTCGATACTCCCATCGCGCATTGGCAGGCGGTGCCAGCGCTATCCCGGCATCCTGTCTTTGCCGTCATTGATCCTGTGGCTGGCCGCGTCGACGGCCCAGGCCCATCCGCATGGTTGGGTGGATTACACGGTGCGCGTGCTGTTCAACGACCAGAGCCAGGTCACGGCCTTGCAGCAGCGCTGGAAGATGGACCCGATGTACAGCCTGACGTTGACGGAAGACCTCAATAAGGACGGCGGCAGCCAACAGCAGCAACTCGATGCCCTGGGCGGCGACATCGTCAGGAACATCGCCAGGGAACACTACCTGACCCACGTGTACCGGGGAGGAAAGGAGCTCGACTTTGGCAAGGTCACCGAGTACACCACGATGCTGAGTGGGCAGCGGGTTGAGTTCATGTTCGTTCTGCCCCTGGCGACGCCGCAGGCGCCAGAGGGTAACGACCTGATCTGGAAGGTCTATGATCCCACCTATTTCATCGAATTCCTGTACGACAATGAAATCGATGAGCCCCTGACACTGAGTCACGCCCCGCCCGGCTGCATGGCCAGCATCGTCCACTTCAAACCCGATCCCAGGCTGGTGGCCAAGGCGGCCGCCATTGATGTCACCGGCCAGGCGCCGGACGGCATGGGGAAAATGTTCGCCGATACCGGAAAGCTGCAATGTCCCGCCCGATAAGTCTTCTGATTGCGTTCATCCCCTTGCTTGTCCTGGTGGTGGTGGCCCTGACGCCCGGTGGGGAGTCGGCGGGCCTGTGGCTGCTGGGGCAGATGCTGGAATGGCAGCGCACCCTGCAGCGGGGATTGTCGCTGAATATGATGGCGTTCTCGCAACACACCGATCCCGGTACCCTGCTGACGCTGGTGGGGTTGAGTCTGGGCTATGGCGTGTTTCACGCCGTGGGGCCCGGTCACGGCAAGGCGGTGATTTCGACCTACCTGCTGGTCCATCGGGCGGAGCTGATACGGGGCATTCGCCTGACGGTGGCCGCGGCGTTCCTGCAGGGCATCGTGGCGATTGCCCTGGTCGGTGTACTGGTCATCGGGCTGGGTATGCTGACGCGTCACGCCATGGCGGAAACGGTGATCATGGAGCGGGTCAGCTATGCACTGGTTGCCTTGCTGGGTGGCTGGCTCAGCCTGCGGGCCCTGATGCGCCTGCGTCGCCTGTTGAAGCCCCCGGTAGCCTTAACGACTCCCATGCCGATCCAGCCATTGACGCCCGTGGCACCGCAGGCCTCCAGCGGTGCGCTGCTCGAACGTCACCCGGTCGAGTCCGGCGGGCATCATCATGGCCCGAACTGCCATTGTGGCCAGGACCACCATGTACATCCGGGACAGGTCGGCCACGACTGGCGGGAAAGTCTCGGCGTGGTGTTCTCCATCGGCATGCGCCCCTGCAGCGGTGCAATCATGATCCTGGGCGTCGCCGTCATGCTGGGTCACTGGTGGATTGGTGTCGCCGCGGTACTCGCCATGTCCCTGGGCACCGCGCTGACCACGTCGGCCCTGGCGGCCTTTACGGTACTGGCACGGCGTCAGGCCGGCCGCCTGGCCAGGCGCACGCCCTCGCAGTGGCAGGCGTTGCTCGGGCAGGGCCTGGCGCTGTGCGGCGGCCTGGTGATTGCAGTCCTGGGGATGGCGCTGCTGATGAATGCCACGGCGCCGGCGGCTCCGATCCTGTAACTCAGGGGTTGAGAATCCGGATCTCCCGGTTCCATCGTTTCATGAAGGCATCCCGGCGCATTGGGTCGACGAAGGCCAGCAGCGACGCGTTGATCGGGATCGGGTAGAGCCGTTCGCCCACCTGGTCCCGCAGTCGCTGCGCGGTGTAGGGGCCGACGACATCCGGTAGCACGCTGAACAGCGGAGTGCTGCCGGCGAGCGTCTTCTGGCCGGCTTCGCTCAGCAGGAAATCCATAAAGGCCCGGGCGGCGGCGGGGTGGGGCGCGTCACGGTGGATGAAGGCCATGCGCATCATCACCAGTGCGTAGTCCTGGGGAATCTGCACGATGATGTCCGGGTGGCTGCGGGCCCAGTGCATGGCGTAGGAACCCAGCAGGTTGTAACCCACCCAGTAGGTCCCGTCGGTCAGCCCTTTCAGCATATTCCGGGTGGTGTTCTCCAGGCTGACCTGCGCTGCCCCCATCGCGGCCACCAGATCCCAGAAGCGCGGCGAATACCGGGCGTCCTGCTGGAACAGGGTATAGCCCACGCCGCTGCCTGTGGGGGAGTAGGTGGTCACCCGTCCGCGCAGCAGGTCCTGGTGGGTCTTGAGCAGGGTATGCAGGTCGGCGTGGGTGGTGGGCGGCATCATGTGGCGCGCCAGGTCCAGCCGGTAGACGGTGACGATGGGTTCGAAGGTGAATCCGAAGACTTCGTTGCGCCACTTGGCCCAGTCCGGCCAGTTGCGGGCTGCGGCACTGTCCAGTCGCTGGGCCAGCCCTTCATTGACCCGGGCCATCTGCCAGGGCATGGCGGAGCTGATCACCACATCCGGTGCGGGATCGGCGTCCCGCGCCTGTTTGTCCACGTTGAGGGTGGAGTTGTCGTGGTACCGGAGGTCGATATCCGGATGCAGTTGCTGGAATCTTGCCAGCAACGGCGCCACGACCTGCCGGTCCAGGGCGGCTTCCACATGCAGGGGCGTGGGGGCCTGGGCCCACAGGACGGAAGGCATCAGGCTCAGCAAAAGCAGCAACAGGGCGCGCATCATGCCGGGTCCTCCTCGGGTAACAGGGGAAAACGCACCGTCACCCGCAGGCCGTGCCCGGGCTCGCTGTGGACGGTCAGCGTTGCCTGATGGCGGCGGGCGATGGAGTCGACGATGGCCAGGCCCAGGCCGGAGCCTTCGGTGTCCTGCCGGCCGGCCCGTTCGAAGGGCTGGTGCAGGCGATCCAGCAGGTCGCGGCTGACACCGGGGCCATTGTCCTCGATGGTCAGCGTGACGGTATCCGCCGCCCGTTCCAGGTCCAGCGTGATCACGCTGCCGGCGGGCGTGTAGCGCAGGGCATTGTCGATCAGGTTGCCGATCATTTCCCGCAGTGACCAGGGTTCACCCTGCACGAACAGCGGCGTGTCCGGCAGCGGGGCCAGACCGAGATCGTGGTGCTGGGCGGCGTCCCGCTCCGCCCATTCCATGACCGTGTCCCTCAGGACGGCGGCCAGGTCGATGCGGCCGGGCGTGCCTTCATCGGCGTGGCGCAGACGGGCCAGGCTCAGCAGTTGCCCGGCCAGGCGGCTGGTGCGGGCGGAGCTGTCGTGGACGATTTGCAGGGCCCGCCGCCAGTCCTCCGGCCGGTCGCTTTGCAGCGCCAGCTCGCTGGTGCTCTGCAGGCCGGTGAGCGGGGTCTTGAGCTGGTGGCTGGCATCGGCGGTAAAGCGCAGCAGGGCGCCGCGTCCTTCGCGCTGGCGCTCGAACAGGGCGTTGAGGGTTTCGGCCATGTCATAGAGTTCCCCGGGCACCTGCGCGTTCAGGGGGCTGACATCGTCCGCATCCCGCTGGCGGATGAGCTGGCGCAGCCGGCGCACCGGGCGCAGGGCGGTGCGGATGGCCAGCCACATCAACAGACCGGTCAGGATGACCATGGCCACAAAACGGGAGAGGGCGCGGAAAAACAGGTCGCGGGCCAGGGCGTCCCGGCCGGACAGGGTATGGCCCACCCAGATCTGTACCGGCTCCACGGATTCCCAGCCGGCGGATTTCAACTCCCGCCCGTAGAGTCGGATCGGCGTGCCGTGGTAGGTGGCAAACTTCCAGACCGCTGCGCTCTGAGCTGCCTGTCGCAGGTCGTCGGTGATCACGCCGTCGAGATTGCCGGTGACTTCGCGCCCGCCGGTGTCGAGGATGGTGTAGAACACCCGCTCCTGCTGGTCGGTGGCCAGGATCTGGAAGGCGGCGGCGGGGATCTCCACCACCGGCTGGCCGTCCTGCCACTGGATGGCTTCGGCGATGGTCAGGCTGGCGGCTTCGAGCTGGCTGTCGAAGGCCCGATCCGCCGCCCGCTGGGCGCTGGTGTAAGCCTCCACCAGCAGGAAGGTCCCCAACACCGCCACGGCGGCCAGCAGCCAGGCACCCAGCCGTCGCTTGAGGGTGCCGTCGACAACGATCACGTCGGGTCGTCCTCCAGCCGATACCCCAGGCCCCGCAATGTGCGTATTCGCACGCCGCTTCCCTGCAGGCGCTTGCGCAGGCGGCTGATGTATAGGTCCAGGGCATTGGGACCGGCCTCACCGAAGCCGAACAGCCGATCGATCAGTTGCTCCCGGGGCACAATGCGCCCGGCGTGGAGCAGCAGTCCCTCCATCAGCCCGAGCTCCCGTGGCGGCAGGTCCAGCCGCTCGTCATGCAGTGTGACCTCGCCGGAGGCCGGATCAAAACACAGCGGGCCGAATCGCAGGCGATTGTCGGTGCGCTGCTGGCTGCGTCGGAGCAGGGCGCGGACCCGCGCCTGGAGTTCCGGCAGCGAAAAGGGCTTGGCCAGGTAATCGTCGGCACCGAGATCGAGTCCCTGGACCCGCTCCGCGACGCCATCCCGGGCGGTGAGGATCAACACCGGCGTGGCATCGCCCCGCCTGCGGATTTCGGCCAGCAGCGTGAGGCCATTGCCGTCCGGCAGTCCGAGATCAAGCACCACCAGATCGAAATGGCTGTGCGCCAGTGCCGCCCGTGCCTCGCTGAGCACGGTGAAGACTTCCACTGTGTTCCCCAGCGGCCCCAGCCCCTGGGTCAGGGAGTCGGCGATCAACGGATCATCTTCAACGATAAGCAGACGCATGGACTCTGGATCTCGCAGCGGTGGGATGACGACGACAGGAACCTGACAGGTTGATGACAGGTTGCGTCCCTAGAATGAATCGGGTCATCGACACGATGAACGGATCAGGGGCCGGCCCAAGCCCCTGCGGAAAACAAATACAACAGGAGTCCAACATGAAATTCAACTCCGCATTCCTTCGCTGGTCTGCTCCGCTCGTTATGGGCGCCGCACTGATGACCGGCACCGCTCACGCCCAAGCCGACGGCACCGAGTGCATCGCCCCCGCCAAGCCCGGCGGTGGTTACGACCTGACCTGTCGCCTGGCCGCCAACGGTCTGCAGGAAACCGGCCTGATCGACAAGCCGATGATGGTCACCTACATGCCCGGTGGCATCGGTGCGGTGGCGTACAACCACGTCAACGGCGTGCGCAACGATGATCCCAACCTGATCGTGGCCGCTTCCACCGGCGCCGCCGTAAACCTGGCACTGGGCAAGTTCGGCCAGTACGACGCCAGCGAAGTGCGCTGGCTGGGCGCGTTGGGCGTGGACTACGGCGCGATCGTGGTCAAGGCGGATGCGCCCTGGCAGACCCTCGACGACCTGATGCAAGACCTGAAGAAACGCCCCGGCGGGATCGTGTTCGGCGCCGGCGGTACCGTCGGCAGCCAGGACTGGATGAAAGCCGCATTGACCGCCAAGGCCGCGGGCATTTCACCGCGCAAGCTGCGTTATGTGGCCTTCGAAGGCGGCGGTGAATCGCTGGCCGCACTGCTGGGCGATCACATCCAGGTGTTCACCGGTGACCTGTCCGAACTGCGCCCGCACCTGGAAAGCGGCAAGGTTCGCGTGCTGGCTGCACTGGCCGAGGAGCGTGTGGGTGGCCCCTATGCGGATATTCCCACCGCCGCGGAGCAGGGGTACGACGTGGAATGGCCGATCTGGCGCGGTTACTACATGGGGCCGGATGTCAGCGACAAGGCTTACAACGCCTGGGAGGATCGTCTGGAGAAGCTGGCCGACAACGAGCAGTTCGCGAAGATGCGCGAGGCCCGTGGCCTGTTCCCGATGGCCCGCTTCGGCGATGACTTCGACGGCTATGTGAAGAAGCAGGTTGCGCAGTTCAAGCAACTGGCGAAAGAAGTAGGGCTGTCGCAATGAGAATCGCCGCCGACCGTATCCTGGGGATTGCCTTGATCGGTCTGGCGGCGTTCGCCGCCTTCAAGGCCACCCAGTTCCAGGTCACCTTCAGCTACGAGCCCGTCGGTCCCAAGGCGTTCCCGATACTGCTGTCGGTCGTGCTGGCGGCCCTGTCGCTGGTGCTGGTCTTCCGCCCTGGTGAAGACGGCGCCTGGCCGGACAAGCGTGTGGCCCTGAAGCTGGCGGCCGTATTGGTCGTCCTGCTGGTCTACGCGCTGCTGTTTACCCGGCTGGGCTTCCTGGTCACGACGTTCTTCGCGGTGCTGTCCCTGGCCCGCCTGTTCGGGGCGGGCTGGCCCAAGGCGTTGCTGGCGGGCGTATTGATGGCCCTGGGCAGTAACTACCTCTTTACCCTGGGGCTGGGTATTTCACTGCCAGGCGGCCACTGGCTGCCCGACTTCAACTGAGGTGCCTGGCATGTTCGATTTTCTGATTCATGGTTTTGATGTTGCGCTGACCCCCCTGAACCTGGGACTGGCTTTCCTCGGTGCGTTGCTGGGCACCCTATTTGGCGCCTTGCCGGGCATTGGCCCGATCAACGGCATCGCGATCCTGATGCCCCTGGCTTACACCCTGGGCCTCCCGGCGGAGTCCGCGCTGATACTGCTGGCGGGTGTCTACACCGGTGCCGAATACGGCGGGCGTATGTCCAGTATCCTGCTCAACGTACCCGGTGATGCCGGTGCGGTGATGTCCACCCTGGATGGCCATCCGCTGGCGAAGAAAGGGCTCGCCGGTCCGGCCCTGGGGCTGTCGGCGGTCAGTTCGTTTGTCGGCGCGACCATCGCCATCATCGGGCTTACGCTGTTTGCACCGTTGCTGGCCCGGGTGGCGGTCATGTTCGGTCCGGCCGAGTTCTTTGCGCTGATGGTGTTCGCGTTCTCGTCGATGGCCGTGATGATGGGCAAGGATCCGGTCAAGACCGGTATTGGTGCGGTACTCGGCGTGATGATCGCCATGATCGGCGTGGATTCCGGCACCGGGGTGATGCGTTACACCTTTGGCCTGGCGGAGCTCTATGATGGCATCGATTTCGTGGTGATGATCATCGGCCTGTTTGCTATCAGCGAGATCCTGCTGATGCTGGAGCACGCCAACCGACAGGATGCCGGCGATGCCATGCCGCCGGTGGGCCGGGTGATGGTGAGCCTGAAAGAGGTGCTGTACTGCAAGTGGGCCATGCTGCGAAGCGGCGTGATCGGTTTCATCGTCGGCGTATTGCCGGGAACCGGCGCGTCCGTGGCGGGGGCCGTCAGCTACACGACCGAGAAGCGCCTGTCCGATAAGGAAAACACCTTCGGTACCGGCGACATGCGCGGTCTGGCGGCACCGGAGGCCGGCAACAACGCCTCGGCGGCGGGCTCGTTCGTGCCGATGCTGACGCTGGGCATCCCGGGATCCGGCACCACGGCTGTCCTGCTGGGTGCGCTGATGCTCTATAACATCACCCCCGGCCCGATGCTCTTCTCGGAGCGTCCCGAAGTGGCGGGTGGCCTGATTGCGTCGCTGTATATCGGCAACATCATGCTGCTGGCACTCAACCTGCCGCTGGCCGGGTTCTTTGCGAAAGTGCTGACCATCCCGCGCTGGGTGCTGGTGCCAGCCATCGCGATTCTGGCCTTCGTGGGGGTCTATCAACTGCACTCGGATCTGATGGCCATCTACCTGATGCTGGTTATCGGCATCTTCGGGTACCTGTTGCGCAAGCTGGGCTTCTCGCTGGCGCCGGTGATCCTGGGCTACGTCCTGGGTGGCCTGATGGAAGACAACCTGCGGCGGGCGCTGTCGATCAGCGGCGGTGATATGGGTATCCTCTGGCAGTCCGGTATTTCCATCGGCCTGTGGATTGCGGCGGTTCTGCTGCTGGTCCTGCCCTGGTTGCTGCCCAGGCTATTGCCCGGCAAATCCCCGGCCCGGGCCTGACGAGCGTTGATTCATATCCTCAAGGCCCGGGTGGCTGACGGTGGCAGACTGCTGCCCACATTGTTGATTGGCGCGTGTGGCAGCGGCCTGGCCTATGCGGTCCGGATGCCGCTGCCGTGGCTGCTGGGAGCGTTGATCGTCACCACCGCACTCAGCCTGGCCGGTGTGCGACTGCCGTCCCCGACCGCGTCCCGCAAGGCCGTGCTCGCCGTCATCGGCGTGATGCTGGGTGCGGCGTTCACACCGGATATGGCCGGCGATATCGGCCGCTGGGGTGCGAGCCTGGCGATCATGCTGGTCAGCACGGCGGTGATGATGGTGGTTTCGGTGTGGATGAGCCGCCGGATTGCGGGCAACTCGCTGGATACCGCGATCTACGCCGGCATGCCCGGCGGCTTGTCTGCCGTGACGCTGATGGCGGCGGACTCCGAAGCGGACCTGCGGGCCGTGGGGCTGGCCCACGCGGTCCGTGTATTGGTCCTGCTCCTGGCCATTCCACCGGTGTTGCAGCTGATCGGTCATGTGAATCTGCAGGCGCGCAACGTGACGCTGTCACAGTGGCTGGCCATGCCCGCCTGGGGCGATGCCCTGATGCTGGTGGGCGCCGGTATTGCCGGTGCCTGGTTGGGGCGCTTGCAGCGATTGCCCAACCCATTGCTGTTCGGGCCGGTGCTGGTTTCCGGCCTGCTGCATGTGACCGGTATTTGCGAAGCCACGATTCCGCCGGTGGTGGTGGCCTTCGCACAGATCGTCATCGGGGTATCGGTCGGGGTCCGGTTTGTGGGCACCCCCCTGGCGTCACTGGGAGTGGGTTTGCTGATCTCCGTGATACAGGCCTTACTGCTGATGCTGATTGCCGTGGCCGCTGCCTGGCTGGGTCATGCCGTCACCGGTTACTCGCCGGCTGCGGCACTGCTCGCCTATATGCCGGGCGGAGCGCCTGAACTCAGTCTGGTGGCGTTGTCACTGGGCATCGAACCAGCGTTTGTGACCTCGCACCACCTGCTGCGGCTGACGGTCCTGATCCTGCTTATGCCGCTTCTGCTTTCCTTCCTCAAACGCCGGTTCCCGCAGGGTTGACTACGCTGTCGGCCGGCGTCAATGACTGGCGGCGCGCCGGATTCACGGATGGCCGTTTCTCCCTTCCCGACCCTGATATTGATCACAGGACACACTCCACGGGAAATCAGTGAGAGTTGCGCCGGGGCCGGGCTTTCCTGCGCGGAGGTGAGGGTTGGGGGCTGTCTGCCCTGGATTCGTTGGCTGGATGCTCCACCTCGGCGCGAACCCGGGCCACTTCCGCCTCCTGTTCGGCGACGAAATGCAGCGACATCTCAAAGCTCTGGCGGGTGAAATCCAGCACCTTGCGGAAGCCCTCGTCGGATAGCTCGCGAGCCTCGTCGTGCCCCCGGAAAATGTTGAGAAACTCCCGTTCCCGTTCGAACTGCAGCGGCAATTTGCCGACGCCCCAGTCAGTGAGGATCTGCCAGGCCTCCGGATTGTAGTTGCGGGTAAAACGGAGGATGAAGGGAATCGGGTCGTTGCGGGCCACCAGCGCGGCCAGACGCAGGATCAGCTCGAAGGAGAGGGTGGCGGTGCCGTTCTCGATGGCTTCCAGCAAGCTTTTGTCCCGCAGGTCCAGGGCCTCGCTCATCTCACTGAGGGTGAGGCCGGCCACTTCCCGGATATCTTTCAGGGAATCGCCGGCGGCAAGCATCATGCGCAGTTTATCCTGCGAGTTGAGCAGGGCGCGCCCGGCCTTGATGGACGTGTCGGTGGTTCTCAGGGCAAAACGGAAGGCGGAGCCGGTGAAGTCGGCCAGCCGGTCGACCAGGGAATCCTCGTCTTCGGCGGCGGGTTTCCGTTCCTTGCCCCCGGCCATTTGCTGGCCGGTGAGGGGCGGGATGCCGAGTTTTTCAGCCTGCTGCATGGACTGTATGGCATGCAGCGTGTCCATGAGCAGGCTTTCCAGGGCCAGGGCGCGTTTGCGGTCGCTCTCGTTACTCATCCAGCGTTCCTTGCCCGGCCCTTCGTATCGTTCTCTTACAGATGCTCGTCCGCTTGGGCGGTGATGCGCTCCGGTGGGTCGATGGAGGCCATCCGGGAGTCCAGTTCGATCATGTCGGACATGATGTAGCCACCCTCGCGGACGATGAAATCGTCATCATCCTGATCTTCCGGCTTGGCCGCTTCCTCTTCTTCGTAGTTTTCCAGTGCTTCCCAGTTCTTGAACGGCTCCTTGCCCTTGAGCTGGCGGCGCGCGTTGGCGATCTTCAACTGGCGGGATTCAAGGTCGTCCTGGTAGGTTTCACGCTCTTTGTAGTTGAGACTGACGTATTCGCGATTACGCTGGCTCTTGAGCAGGTTGATCTCCTCTTCAAGCAGTTGGAATTCCGGGTTCTTGGCAAACCGGGCTTCGTGGCGCTCGCGCAGCTTGCCGATCACGCTGCTGAAATCGAAATAGCGGGCATGGGGCACCGCTTCGATCTGGTCCCAGGGCAGGGCGTTGTCCAGCGCGTCCTCGCCGATCTCTTCCTTGTTGATCCGGGTGGGGATGTTGATGTCCGGGATCACGCCCTTGTGCTGGGTGGAACCGCCGGAAACCCGGTAGAACTTGGACTGGGTGATCTTCAACTGGCCATGGTTGAGCGGGCGAACCGCCTGCACGGTACCTTTGCCGAAGGTCTGGGAGCCCACGATCAGGCCGCGGCCGTAATCCTGGATGGCACCGGCGAAGATCTCGGAAGCCGAGGCGCTCATACGGTTGACCAGGACCACCAGAGGGCCGGAGTAGGCCACGGACGGGTCGTCGTCGGTCAGCACGCTGACGTCGTTGTCCGCGCTGCGGATCTGGACCGTCGGGCCTTCATCGATGAACAGGCCGATCAGGTCGTTGGCTTCCTGGAGGGCGCCCCCACCGTTGTTGCGCAGGTCAATCACCAGACCCTGCATGCCCTGCTCCTTGAGCTTGTCGATCAGCTTGCGGACATCGCGGGTGGTGCTCTTGTAGTTTGGATCGCCGGCCTGCATGGCCTGGAAATCGGCATAGAAGGTGGGAATATCGATCACACCAACCTTGTAGTTTTTGCCGTCCCGCTTCAGGTCGATCATGTCGCTCTTGGCGGACTGCTCTTCCAGCTTCACCTTGTCACGGGTGATGTCGATGGTGCGGGTGATGGTTTCATCCGAGGCGCTGGCCGGGATGACTTCCAGGCGCACGACGGAGGAACGCGGGCCGCGAATCAGGTCGACGACTTCATCCAGGCGCCAGCCCACGACGTTCTTCATTTCGCCGTCCTTACCCTGGGCAACACCCACGATGCGGTCGGCCGGCTTCAGTTGGCCCTGCTTGGAGGCCGGGCCACCCGGCACCAGGCGAACGACCTTGGTGTATTCGTTGTCGGACTGCAGCACCGCGCCGATGCCTTCCAGCGAGAGACTCATATTGATGTTGAAGTTCTCGGAGGTGCGCGGTGAAAAGTAGGAGGTATGCGGATCCCACAGGCTGGTAAAGGCATTCATGTAGGTTTGGAACGCATCCTCGCTGCGCACCTGCAGGGTGCGGGAGCGCTGGCTCTCGTAGCGGCGCTTCAGGGACGTTGTGATTTCCTTGTCGCTCTTGCCATTCAGGCGCTGGGCGAGCACGGCGTTCTTGATGCGACGCTTCCAGATGGCGTCCAGCTCGTCCTCGCTCTTGGCCCAGGGATTGTTGGAGCGATCCAGCTTGAGTTCTTCGTCCTTGCTGAAATCGAACTGGTCGACGCCGTCGTCGATCAGCTTCAGTGCGTAATCCAGACGCTCGATGACGCGTTTTTCAAACAGGTTGTAGATCTGGAAAGCCGGTTCGAGCTGCCCGGTCTTCAGGGCCGAATCGAGCTTGGTGCGCCAGGGCGAGAACCGGTCGATGTCGCTCTGCAGGAAATAGACATGCTGACCGTCCAGGTGGTCCAGATAGGCGTCGAAAACCCGCTTGGACAGGTCAGAGTCGATCCGCTGATCCAGGAAATGCGTGAACTGCAATTGCCGGGCGATCAGGATGTTGGCGCGGGCCTGATCAATGGTCGGCGAAACGGGCTGGAATGTCTGGGCACCGTCCTTGTCCTGGGCGGCGAAACCGGCCATGGAGGTTATCGCCAGGCCGAAGGCCAGGGCGACTGCGGAAGAACGGAGGCGGGGTAGTCTCAGCTTGCGGATCGTTGATGGCATGTCATTACTGTCTTTGCAGGTGAAGATTGTAAGCCGAACGGAACCTACCGTCAGGCTTCCAGGCTGGCCGGGTTTCGTGAGGACTCAATGTCCCCGGATAACCGGCAGACGCCGGAGCCTCCACTATGACTCCCGAAAATTGATTGCGTTCCGGAATATTTAGAGGATCCTCAGCTCATTGTAGGCAAGCGGCAGGGCCGTTGCTACCGGCCATGTGCTACGAGGTCATGACAATCTGTCCATATTGAGGACAAGTCCGGAGGAATTTGTTAGGGCAACCGTCCGTGCGGCACCCGTATCGTTGGCGGACGCGCAGATCGGGTTCCGGCGTAGGCCGCCGGAACCCGTGCGATCCCCGGGTTATTCGAACGGGGTATCGCCTTCCGCTTTCTCCAGCAGCAGCCGGGGCGGGGTAAAGCGCTCGCCGAAGACGTCGGCCAGCTCTCTTGCCCGTTCTGCGAACCTGCGCACACCGTACTGGTTGATGAACTGGATGGCACCTCCGGACCAGGGCGCGAAACCGATGCCGAAAATACTGCCGACATTGGCATCTTCCACGGTGCGCAGGACATTCTCTTCAAGGCAGCGCACGGTTTCGATGGCCTGGATGAACAGCAGCCGGTCCTTCAGCGTTTGCAGGTCGACCTCCGACGCCTTGGCCTGGTCGGTGTAGTGTTCGGCCAGGCCGGGCCAGAGGTGTTTCCTGCCGGATGCAGGGTAGTCGTAGAAGCCGGCGCCGGCGGCTTTTCCCTTGCGATCATGCTCGTTGACCATGGCATCAATGACCGCTTCGGCCGGATGGGGCGTCCAGCTCTTGCCGGCGGCCTCCATATCCTTGCGGCTCTGATTGCGCACATGCTGGATCAGGGTGAGGCTGACCTCGTCGCAAATGGCCAGCGGGCCGACCGGCATGCCGGAGAGCACGCCCGCATTCTCGATACTGGCGGGGTGGATGCCTTCCTTCACCATGGCCACACCTTCGTTGACGAACGTGCCGAATACCCGTGAGGTGAAAAAGCCGCGGCTGTCATTGACCACGATGGGAATCTTGCCGATCTGCTGCACGTAGTCGAAGGCCCGGGCGAGAGTGTCATCGGACGTCTTTTCGCCGACGATGATTTCCACCAGTTGCATCTTGTCCACCGGCGAGAAGAAATGCAGGCCGATGAATTTATCGGGATCGCTGGAGGCCTTGGCCAACTGGGTAATGGGAATCGTCGAGGTATTGGAGGCGAAAATGCCGCCGTCTGCCAGTTGCTGCTCGGCTTCCCGGGTGACTTTGGCTTTCAGGTCGCTGTCCTCGAATACGGCCTCGATGATCAGGTCGCAGCCCGCCAGGTCGGCGGCGGTATCGGTGGCCTGGATACGGGCCAGAACCGCGTCCCGCTCTTCGGCGGTCGTACGGCCCCGGCTGACCTTCCTGTCCAGCAGCTTCTGCGAATACGCCTTGCCTTTCTCGGCGTTCTCGACGGAAACATCCTTGAGCACCACGTCCAGCCCGCGGGTGGCTGTTGAGTAGGCGATGCCGGCTCCCATCATTCCGGCACCCAGGATGCCGACCTTCTGGAAGCGGGCTTTCTCGATACCCTGCGGGCGGCTTTCGCCGGCCTTGATGGCATTGAGCTGGAACCAGAAGGTGCCGGTCATGTTCTTGGCGACCTGGCCGCAGACCAGTTGCGCAAAGTAGCGGGTTTCGATGAGCTGGCCGTTGTCGAAATCCACCTGGGCGCCTTCCACGGCGGCGGACAGGATGGCTTCCGGCGCCGGATAGCAGCCCTTGGTCTTCTGCTTCAGCATGGCCGGGGCGATCGCCAGCTTCTGGGCCATGGCCGGATGCTGCGGCGCACCACCCGGGATCTTGAACCCCTTCCTGTCCCACGGCTGCTGGCAGCCCGGATTGGCCCCGATAAAGGCGCGGGCCTGGGCGATCAGGTCATCGTTATCGGTGGCCAGGGCATCGACGATACCCGCCTTGAGGGCCGCTTTTGGGTTCGATTTCCGGCCTTCCATCAGATAGGGGAAGGAGGCTTCCAGCCCCAGCATGCGGGGCAGGCGCTGTGTACCACCGCCACCGGGCAGCAGGCCCAGGGTGACTTCCGGCAGGCCGAGCTGGATGCGGTCATCGTCCAGCACGACCCGGTGATGGCAGGCCAGGCACAGCTCGAGCCCGCCGCCCAGGGCGCTGCCGTTGATGGCGGCGACCACCGGCTTGCCGCAGGTCTCCAGCGCCCGCATCTGGCGCTTGAGGTCGTTGATCATGGCTTCGAACTCGCCGGCCTGTTCCCTGGTCACTTTAAACAGTTCGTTCAGGTCGCCGCCGGCGAAGAAGGTGGTCTTGCCGGAGGTCAGGATGATGCCCTTGATGGTCTCCAGATCCTGCTCGACGCGGCTGATGGTCTCGGTCATCGCTTCCCGGAAAGCCGCATTCATGGTGTTGGCGGACTGGCCGGGCATGTCGATGGTCAGGGTGAGGGTGTTCTGGTCGTCGATGTCGTAACGGATTGCATTCATTATTGGGTCCTTCTCTGTCCCGGCTCAGCAGCGTTCAATAACGGTGGCGATGCCCATGCCGCCGCCCACACACAGGGTGGCGAGGCCGTAGCACTGTTCCCGACGCTCCAGCTCGTCCAGCAGGGTGCCGAGGATCATGGCGCCGGTGGCGCCCAGCGGGTGGCCCATGGCGATCGCACCGCCGTTGACGTTGACCTTCTCGTCGGGCACGTCCAGCTCCCGCTGGAAGCGCATGACGACGGATGCAAACGCCTCGTTCACTTCGAACAGGTCGATCTGGTCCGCGGTCAGTCCCGCCTTGGCGAGGGCCTTGCGGGTTGCCGGCGCGGGGCCGGTCAGCATGATGGTGGGATCGGTGCCGGTGACGGCCGTGGATAGGATGCGGGCGCGGGGTTTCAGGCCCAGCTCACGACCCTTGGCTTCGCTGCCGATCAGCAGGGCGGTGGCGCCATCGACGATGCCGGAGGAGTTACCGGCGTGGTGCACGTGGTTGATGCGCTCCACGTCGTGGTATTTCTCCCGGGCCACACCGTCAAAGCCCATCTCGCCCATCATCTGGAACGAGGGTTTGAGTTGGCTCAGGGATTCCAGCGTGGTGCCGGCGCGGACGTGCTCGTCACGGTCCAGGATCAGCACGCCGTTCTGGTCGGTGACCGGGACGATGGAGTTCCTGAAGTGGCCATTTTCCCAGGCGGCGGCCGCCTTTTTCTGGGAATTCACGGCAAACCGATCCACGTCTTCCCGACTGAAGCCTTCGATGGTGGCAATCAGGTCGGCGCCGATCCCCTGGGGCATGAAACCGGTATTCAGGTTGGTTTCCGGGTCGCTGGCCCAGGCGCCGCCGTCTGAGCCCATGGGGACCCGGGACATGGCTTCCACACCGCCTGCCACGACCAGATCCTCCCATCCGGAGCGGACTTTCATGGCCGCGAGGTTGACGGCTTCCAGGCCGGAGGCGCAGAAGCGGTTGAGCGTGACGCCGGCAACGACTTCATCCCACTGCGCGGCGAGGGCGGCGGTCTTGGCGATGTCCGCGCCCTGGTCGCCCACCGCGGTGACGCATCCCATGACGATGTCGTCCACCTGGCGGGTGTCCAGATCATTGCGTGCCTGAAGGGCTTTGAGGATGGTCGTCAGCAGGGTGATGGGTTTGACGCTGTGCAGCGAGCCGTCTTTCTTGCCGCGGCCTCGCGGTGTACGTACCGCATCGAAGATATAGGCTTCTGTGGTCATTATTGTTCCTCTGCGCTCTGGGGCGGAGTCGTGGTTCGTCAGTGGTGTCGGGCCGGACGATCGGATAGCACCGTTTTTCAGGATAGACAGCCACCTTAGCGGCCGGTTTCCGCAGAGGTAATGACCGGCGATGCCATTTGAATTGGCGAAAGTGCTCAGGTGGCAATCCGCGGGCAGCCATCTAATCTACAGTCAGACCCACTGGAATCCGAACAAGGTGTAGTTCTTATGTCCCTGCTCGATATGATCGATAACTTTTATGAAGGTCTGGTGGCAGAGGCCATCGAGGAAACGCGCAAACCGGATGAGGACGAGGATTTCCTGGCGGATGTGATGTGTGTGGCGTTGAACCGGCTGCCGACGCGCTATTACCGGCATTCCATCGACATGCGGTTCTATCTCGCCGACCCGGAAATGCAGGAGATGCGGGAGCGGGTACGGGCGGCGGTGTCGGAATCGAGGAATTTCGTGCTCAAGCACCAGAGGGAATGAGGTGCCGCCCGATCGATCGGGCGGCACCCGGGTACGGGCGATTCATCCCCGCCAGTGCTCGAGGGCGCCGCGCAGGCGGGGCATCAGGTTTTCGGCTTCGCCCGGATTGATTGACTGGGCACACCAGCAGTCGATCAGCCGGTTGATTTCGTCCTCCGTTGACCCCTTGCTTTCGGTGCCGCCGGCCAGACCGGCGGCCAGGCGCTCCACCTGCTGCTTCATGCGCAGGTCCTGATCCTCGGCCGGTGACGGCATCCCCGTGGCGATTTCCAGGCGAATGGCGATTTCCCGGGGTGACGGCAGCGGCTCCGGCAGCTCATTGTCATGATCCTGAGGGGCGTGTCCGGCCGTCAGGCGGGCGTCCCAGTCCGCCACCTGCTGGCTGCGCTCTACCTGCTGGATCGCCTGATTCAGGGCCGCCTTTTCCGTGGCAAGCTCGTCGGACACGGCCGCCGGAATACGGCGTGGCGTGGGTGCGTCGCGAAGCGCCCGTTGTGCCTGCCGCAGTGCGGCGAGATCTCCCGCCGCCGCTTCGCGCTGTTCGCGGCTGCTGGCAATGGCCTGCTTGAGCGTACCGAGGGCCGCCGTGTCTTCGGCGGCCTGTTCTGCCCGCTTGGCATCGCGACGGGCGAAAATGGCATCGCAGGCGGCGCGGAAATCCTGCCAGAGCTTGCGGTCTTCCTTGTGGCGGGTGATGCCGATGCCTTGCCATTCCTTCTGCAGGGCCTTGGCCTGCTCCATGGCATCGCTCAGGGGCTCATGGTCGACCAGTGCCTGGGCGCGTTCAACGATCGCCTGCTTGCGGGCTTCGTTCTTCTGTCGCTCTTCGTTCAGCGGCGCTTCCACCTGCTTCAGCAACTGGTCAAACCGTTTCTGCAGGGGCCGGTTCGCCTTGAAATCCACGGGCCAGGCCTCGCGCCATTCCTGGCGGGCGACCCGGTGAATCCGTTCCACGGCTTTCCAGTCGGCATTCTGCCAGTCGGCGTTTTCGACGAAATCGGCCAACTGGTCGCAGATCGCCTGACGTTTGTCGATATTGACGTGCTTCAGCTCGGATTTGGCGGCGAAATACTCCTGGCAGGGTTCATACGCAATATCCGACGCCTTCTTGAAGCGCTGCCACAGGGACTGGTCTGACGACCCGCCCAGGTCCCGCCACTCCTGTTGCAGTTCCTTGATGTGCGTTGCCTTGGCTTCCGGCTCCATGTGCTGGGTCGCCAGGTATTCCATGGCTTCGCACAGTTCTTCCTGCTTGGGGCGGGTGGCAAAGCCCCGCCAGTCCTGCAGGTCCTGCAATTGGCGACCCAGCAGGGTCAGGCGGGCCTGGCGTGGGCTGGCGTGCTTGTGGTCGAGTGCATTGAAAGCGTGCTGGGCCTGTTTGTGCAGGTGGCGGGACTCGGTGTACTGATCCTGCTCCAGCGCCTGCTCCAGCTTCTCGAGGAGGTCGTCCAGCGCCTTGGCCTGGGTTTTGTGGTCGCTGGCCTGGGTTTTGCGCACTTCGCGTGCATGGCCGAGTTTGCGGGCGGCGGCTTCCAGTTCCGGCGGCTGGGCGTAGCCGGCAGGCCAGTCGATGGTTTCCAGCAGCTGACGCAGCTCGGCGCTGTCCGGTGACTCCGAGTCGACCAGTGATTTCAGGGTGTCCTGCTGCTGTTGCAGGCGCTGGACCGAGCCGATGTAGTGGCGCAGTTCCAGCATCAGGGCCTGGTAGTCCTTCTGCTCCGCCTTGGCCACGTCGCTGTCGCGGGTGGCTTCCATCCAGCGGTTTTCCTGGGTTTTTTGCAAGGCGTCGAGTGACGACAGGGATGGGCCACGCTCCGGCATGGCATTGCGCAGGCTGTCCAGCGTGTCACGCAGCAGATCCAATGTCGCCTTGCGCTCTTCCTGTTTCTGGTGGGACTCGGCTTCCAGAGCGGAGGCTTCCTCGACGTCGCGGACCCGGCGGTTGCAGACCTCCAGCGCCGTCAGGAAAGCGGTGTGCTGCTCGTTGGAGGCGGCCGAGGACAGGTTCTTCCACTGGGACTGCAGGCTCTCCACGCGGGCCGCGTAGAGTTGCAGGTTATCCGTCTTGGCGTGCTCTTCGGCCTGATGGATCAGGTCATTGATGGCTTTCTGGACGGCCTTTTCCCGTTCCTTTTCCTGGCGCAGTTGCTGCAGGCGTTTCCTGGTCAGTTGGAAAACGCCTTTATCGCGACCTTTGGCGGCCCGCTGAACCGCCATCAAATTCTCTTCACCCTCGATCCGCTCGGCCGCGGCGAGGCGAACAGCGGCGGTCTTGCCCTCGATTGCCAGGGTCACGAGCTTTTGAGGATCCGTGTCCGCGGAGACCTGTTCGGCATCCAGGTCTGTGCTCTCGCAAAGCTGGCGCACCAGTGTCTGTTGCTGGGGATCCGTCAATGCGCTGAGTGCCTGCTCGACCTGTTCCGGATGCTGGCTGGCCAGTGCACTGATCCGCCCGGCCAGACGGTTACGCACGGTAGCCGAGGCGTCGCCGTACAGCGGGATCAGATGCTTGATGTGGGGGATGCGGTCGATGGCGACACCCCGCTGGCTGTTGGTCTCCGCCGAGCGGGCCAGCTCGACCAGGGCGTTGAGATCGTCCGGTTTGTCCGGATTCAGCGCGCCGATATCGGTTTGCGGTTGGGCGTTGTCGGATTTGCGGTTCTTGAACAACTTCTTGATAAATGCCGCCATAACAAAATCCCCACACGGTAAGGCAAGTTGCTGGCCGGATCCGGAATGCCGGCCAGAATCAGGCAGCCAGGGAAGGGGGCAAAGACCCTCCGGGCCGCCGGCAGAGCATCGGGCGACGTCGACGCCCGCTTGCATGGTGGGTTAGTCTAATCGTTTTGGAGACCCGCTGCACAGGGCTGTGTGGTGGTTTGGAACACGCTGGATCCGAAGACAATCCATGGCCCCGAAAAACAGCAAATCCGAACATCAGGACCCGGAGTACAAGGCCCGTTCCGTGGCTCTGAAGTTGTTGGCCCGACGCGAGCACAGTCGCCAGGAGCTGCGGCTGAAGCTGATGCAGCGCAAGCTGGCGCCGGATGTCATCGACCCGGTGCTGGACGACTACGAACAGGAAGGTTGGCTGGACGATGCCCGTTTTGCCGATGTCTATGCCCGTCAGCGGATGGATCTGGGGTACGGGCCGTTGCGCATCGAAAGTGAATTGCAGCAGCGCGGGGTCTTCCAGCGACCGGATTGCCTCCAGGCCACGACCGATCAGCAATGGGCGGAGCGGGCCATCGAGGCGAGGCGCCGTCGGTTCGGTCTGTCGGCGTCTGCGCTGGAGTGGTCGGACAAGGTGCGCCAGGCCCGCTTCCTTGCCCAGCGCGGCTATACCGGCGAGCAGGCGGAGCGGGCTCTGGACGCCCGTGAGGATGCTGCGGACTGAGTTACAGGGTTGGCGGCGCGATGGACAGGTCTGTGGGAATACGCTCGGACCCGTCGGGCAGGACGTCGGTCGACGGCGCCGCGGCGTCCAGTTCGGGGAGCTCGGGGCTCTGTGCCAGCTGTTCACCCGGGCTCATGGGGTCTTTCATCCACGCCAGTACATCGTAGTAGCGCCGGATATTCTGCACGTAGATCACCGGCTCGTGGCCCCGGGCATACCCATAGCGGGTTTTCGAATACCACTTTTTCTGCGCCAGCAGCGGCAGGAATTCCTTGACGTCAATCCAGCGGTCGGGATCCTTGCCGGCGCCTTCGGCGAGTCGACGGGCGTCTTCCAGGTGGCCGAATCCGACGTTGTACGACGCCAGCGCGAACCAGGACCGGTCCGGCTCGGGGATATCGGCAGGAATCTGGTCATGGACCATCTGGAAGTAGCGGGCGCCGCCGTCGATGCTCTCGTCCGGATCCAGGCGATTGTCGATCCCGACGTACTGGGCCGTGTTCCGCGTCAGCATCATCATCCCGCGGACACCGGTCGGCGACACGGCATTGGGGCGCCAGTGCGATTCCTGGTAGCCGATCGCAGCCAGCAGGCGCCAGTCCATGTGGTATTTCTCGGCAGCGGCCTGGAACGCCAGCTCGTAGTTGGGCAACCGGTGACGGACGTGATAGACGAAGGTACGGGCGCCGACGTAGTTGAGCCGGTCCAGGTGACCGTAGAAACGCTCCCGTAGCTGGGCGAGACGGCCGTCCGCTTTCATCTTGTTGAGGAACTTGCGGGCGGCTGTGACCAGCGTATCGTCCTGCTGGGATGGGAACAGCCAGGCAATGGGCTGCGGCTGGTTCAGGTCGAAGCCCTTCTTGACGTTGGGGAAAAAGACCTGGTTGAGGGCCAACTCGGTCGAATCGACCACCGCGACCTGGAATTCACCGGACTCGACCCGCTCCAGGATGCCTGCGGTATCCAGATCGGTGTGCAGTTCCCAGTGGATGTCGGGATGTTCCCTGGCCAGTGCCCGCAGCGGCGCCAGGTGGTTGCTGTTGGCAACGGCATGGATGGTGCGGCCGCCAATGTCCTCGACGTCGCTCGCTGAATCTGCATCCCGGTTGTAGATCAGGGTCGACTGCACGCTCAGGTTGATCGGCACCGCCTTGAACTCCTGGGTGCTCGGGAGCGTGCTGGCCAGTCCGGCCAGGCCGATGTGGGTATAGCCTTTTTCAAGTACCGACAGGATCTGTCCGTTGCCTTCGGCTTCACGAACGCGCAGTTCCACGCCCAACTCGTCCGCAAACTCTTTGGCCAGTTCATACTCATAGCCGGTCGGGCCGTCGCGGCCATCGTAGTACACCGAAGGAGAGGGGCGGGCGATGACGTGCAGCACGCCTTCCTGGCGCAGCTCGTCGAGAGTCGACGGGCGCGAACAGGCCGTCAGGGCACCGGCGAGACCCAGTACCAGGGCCATGCCCACAGGACGGCGTTTGTTTCTCAGGATGGAAACCACTGACAAGTCCCTGCTCTCCTTACTGCGAATCTGCGACGGGCGCATTCCTGATCGTCCGCAGGTCAGCCAGCGCTGATCTGCAAGGATGACTGCCCGGAGACGTGCGACAGTTGCGATCCCGTTCCCTGGATCTGTTGGCGTGAAAGGGGTCCGTGCCTGTTGGACAGTCCCTGACAATGTAAAATTGGCGGGGCGCAGAGACCCAATTGTTGTTCAGCATTAATTCGATAATCCCCAAAAGCCGGAAGCGGGTCAATCAACTGTCGGTCGTAGACTGCAAAAGCCTGTAAATTTTAATCCAGCGGTAATGGTCGGGCGACGGTCATGGTCAGACCGGCCGGCACGGGGCGAGGGACTGGGTAATTGCCGTATTGCGGGATTTCCGGCGTCGGCAAATCTGTATCCGGCGGTCGCTTTCCAGTATCATTGCGGCCGTCTCGCACGGGGCTCCCGGAATGAGGGCTCCTGTTTTATCCCAGATCAGCACGATACAGGTTTTTTGCCATGCTGGAACTCCGCGGTGCCCCCGCACTTTCGTCTTTCCGCTCCGACAAGCTTCTGTCCCAGATTCAGGCTGTGGTTCCGGAAGTCTCCCGAATCTACGCGGAGTTCATGCATTTCGTCGATGTGCCCGAGGCGCTGGCGGACGAGGAGCAGCAGGTGCTCGATCGTCTGTTGACCTACGGGCCGACCGCCGATCCGCAAGCGGCCGAGGGCGTGCTGTTCCTCGTGGTGCCGCGCCCCGGCACGATTTCACCCTGGTCCACCAAGGCGACCGACATCGCGCGTATCTGTGGTCTGCGCCAGATTCGCCGTATTGAGCGGGGCACGGCCTACTATATTCACGCCGGCTGCAAATTGAAGCTGGAGCAGCGCGAGGTGATTGCAGCACTGCTGCACGACCGCATGACCCAGCGGGTATTCCACGAAATGGGCGGTGCCGAGCTGCTGTTCCATCGCGAAGAGCCCCGCACGCCGGATCGTATTCCGGTGCTCAGCGGCGGTCGTCCGGCACTGGTCGAAGCCAACCTGGAGCTGGGACTGGCGCTGGCCGATGACGAGATCGATTACCTGGTGGATTCGTTCACGCGGCTGGAGCGGGATCCGGCCGATGTGGAGCTGATGATGTTCGCCCAGGCCAACTCCGAGCATTGCCGTCACAAGATTTTCAACGCGTCCTGGGACATCGACGGCGAGGCGCAGGACAAATCCCTGTTCGCCATGATCAAGAACACCTTCGAAATGAACAGCGAAGGGGTGCTCTCGGCATACAAGGACAATGCCGCCGTCATCCGGGGTGCCCGGGCCGGGCGTTTCTTCCCGGATGCGGATTCCGGGATGTATCGCTACCACGAGGAAGACATCCACATCCTGATGAAGGTGGAAACCCATAACCACCCGACGGCCATTTCCCCGAACCCGGGGTCGGCGACCGGTGCGGGCGGTGAGATCCGTGACGAAGGGGCCACCGGCCGCGGTTCCAAGCCGAAGGCCGGCCTGACGGGGTTCACCGTTTCCAACCTGAACCTGCCGGGTGACGTTCAGCCCTGGGAGGCGGAGTACGGCAAGCCGGAGCGCATTGCGTCGCCGCTGGATATCATGATCGAGGGGCCGATCGGTGGGGCCTCTTTCAACAATGAGTTCGGTCGGCCCAACCTGGCCGGCTATTTCCGGACGTTCGAACAGAGGGCGCCGGGCGCCGCCGGCGATGAAGTTCGCGGTTACCACAAGCCCATCATGATTGCCGGTGGTCTGGGCAACATCCGCGCCGATCACGTCGAGAAAGGGGATATTCCGATTGGCGCGAAGCTGATCGTTCTTGGCGGGCCGGCGATGTTGATTGGGCTGGGTGGTGGTGCGGCCTCTTCCATGGATTCCGGCAGCAGCCACGAAGACCTGGACTTTGCGTCGGTACAGCGGGGTAATCCGGAAATGGAGCGACGCTGTCAGGAGGTCATCGACCGCTGTTGGCAACTGGGGGACGAGAACCCGATCAGCTTCATTCATGATGTCGGCGCGGGTGGTCTGTCCAACGCCATGCCCGAGCTGGTGAAAGACGGCGGTCGAGGCGGCCGCTTCGAATTGCGCGATATTCCCAGCGATGAACCGGGGATGTCGCCGTTGGAAATCTGGTGCAACGAATCCCAGGAGCGTTATGTCCTGGCGGTGGCGGCTGATGAGCTGGAGCGTTTCGACGCCATCTGTCGCCGCGAGCGCTGCCCCTACGCGGTCATTGGCGAAGCGACCGAAGAACATCACCTGGAAGTGGCGGACGCCTATTTCGACGATAAGCCCGTGGACCTGCCGATGGATGTGCTGTTCGGCAAGCCGCCGCGGATGCACCGCAGTGTCGAGCGCGCTTCCTTCACCAAGGAGATCTTCAACTCCCGTGACATTGATGTGAACGAGGCGGCGCGCCGCATCCTGCGCCTGCCGTCTGTCGGCAGCAAGAGCTTCCTGATCACCATCGGTGACCGCACGATCACCGGGCTGGTGGCGCGCGATCAGATGGTTGGCCCCTGGCAGGTCCCGGTCAGCGATGTGGCGGTCACGGCGTCTTCCTTCGACAGCCTGGTGGGCGAAGCGATGGCCATGGGCGAGCGCACGCCGGTCGCCGTGATCGACGCCCCGGCCTCCGGCCGTATGGCCGTCGGCGAGGTGATCACCAACCTGGCGGCGGCGTCGATCGCGAAGCTGTCCGATATTCGTCTGTCGGCGAACTGGATGGCTGCAGCCGGTCATCCGGGTGAAGATGAAAACCTGTACGAGACGGTTCGTGCCGTGGGTATGGAGCTGTGCCCGGCCCTGGGAGTCACCATCCCGGTGGGCAAGGACTCCATGTCCATGAAGACCGTCTGGGAAGAGGACAACGGCGAGCAGAAGAGTGTCACGGCGCCTCTGTCTCTGATCATCAGTGGCTTCGCACCAGTGACCAATGTTCGCAACACGCTGACGCCGCAACTGCGGACCGATGCCGGTGAGACCGACCTGATCCTGATCGACCTCGCGGCCGGCCAGAATCGTCTGGGTGGCTCGGCTTTGGCGCAGGTGTACAACCAGGTGGGCGCCGTAGCGCCGGACCTGGATGATCCTGAGGACATCAAGGCATTTTTCGCCGTGATCCAGGGCCTCAACGGCGACGGTAAGCTGCTGGCCTACCATGACCGCTCCGACGGCGGCATGTTCGCCACGCTGGTGGAGATGGCCTTTGCCGGCCATACCGGTATCGATATCAAGCTGGACGGACTGGCCGAGGAAGCGAGTCAGTTCGCCCGCGAACTCTTCAACGAGGAACTGGGTGCGGTGATCCAGGTGCGTCGTGAGGACACGCCGTTTGTCCTGCAGCAATTCACCGGTGCCGGGCTGGGCGAGCACACGGCCGTCGTCGGAACCCTGAACGACAGTGACCGGATCCGGTTCACCTTTGGCGACGACGCCGTGATCGACACCTCACGGGAGGAATACCAGCGTCTCTGGTCGGAAACCAGTTATCGTATCCAGTCCCTGCGAGATAATGCCGATTGCGCCAAGCAGGAGTTCGACAATCTGTTGTCGCCGGCCGATCCGGGTCTGAGCGCCCAGTTGACGTTTGACCCCGAGGAGGATGTCGCGGCGCCGTATATCAACAGCGGCGCACGTCCAAAGATGGCCGTCCTGAGAGAGCAGGGCGTCAACGGCCAGGTGGAGATGGCTGCCGCGTTTGACCGGGCCGGGTTCGATGCCGTGGACGTGCATATGAGTGACCTGCTGTCCGGACGGATTACCCTGGAGAGCTTCCGCGCGCTGGTGGCCTGTGGTGGGTTCTCTTACGGGGACGTGCTGGGTGCGGGCGAAGGCTGGGCCAAGTCCATCCTGTTCAACGAGCGCGTCCGTGAGCAGTTCGCGGGATTCTTTACCCGGACCGACACCTTGGCCCTGGGCGTGTGCAACGGTTGCCAGATGCTGTCGAACCTGCATGAGCTGATTCCGGGGACCACCCACTGGCCCCGTTTTGTGCGTAACGAATCGGAGCAGTTCGAGGCGCGCCTGGTGATGGTGGAAGTCCAGAAATCACCGTCGCTGTTCCTGCAGGGGATGGAGGGCTCCCGCCTGCCGATCGCCGTTGCCCACGGCGAAGGACGCGTGGAGTTTGCCAATACGGATGCCGCCGCCGCCCTGCAGTCCGAAGGGCTCGTCTCACTGCGCTACATCAGTAATGACGGGCACGCGACCGAGCGCTATCCGTTCAACCCGAATGGCTCGCAAGCCGGTATTACCGGGCTGAGTTCGGCGGATGGCCGCGTGACCATCATGATGCCGCATCCAGAGCGCGTGTTCCGTACGGTTCAGCACTCGTGGCATCCGGACAACTGGGGGGAAGATGCTCCCTGGCTGCGCATGTTCCGCAACGCGCGGAAGGTGATCGGGTAAACTGCCACGCCTGCCCTGAGGCCACTCCCGGGACCTTCTTGCCCGGGAGTGGCCTCGGTACCGATGGTTTTCCCATCCGGATGACTGTCGAACCCTTTTTCTTTCCCATCCTGTTTGCTTCTCAGGCCGTCAAGTTGATCCCGGGTGTTCAGTGGATTTTACACCCCTGTGTCTCGTTTCGGTTTGCTTCCGGCGGTAACGGCGTTTGTTACGTGCCGTTACAGTTTTATCCCCACGGGTGACAGCTTTTTAAGGTTGGGCAAATGATTGGCGGTATTTTTTAATTACCTCGTCAGAAATATGTCTTCCAGTGCCATTTATAACTGAAATTTCGGCTTGACTTCGCTCGTTTATGCACATCCGTTCCATAGTCTTCGCTGGCGACTGTATAAAACTCCGTCACCTTGCCTGCAATCCAGTCAATGTTTTTAACTATTTGAAAATAAAGGATAAAATGCCTTAGGCGAAATAGTCGCCAATTTGAGGGGAAGGGCGCAACCACGGGGCCTGGAGCTCTGTTCCCAAAAACTTTCCCCAGAGTTATCCACAGATTCTGTGGGTAAGTGGTGCAAGCATTTGAATGGATGCTTTTTTGTTCGTTTTGATTGGTTAGTGATCAAATTGATCATTCTTTGGACTGGGTTTGGCGGTTCGTCCGGGGCGGCTTCCGCGATGCTTGATCGGGTCAGATGCGTGGGGCGAGAATTTGTTCGTAGCTTCATTCGATGGATGCCAGCCAGGAATTAAGGAGAGTGTCTTATGTATAAGTTGTGCTACTTCGTGCCGGAATCCCATCTGGACGTCACCAAGACCGCCCTGTTTGAAGTGGGGGCGGGGCGTATCGGTGACTACGATTCCTGTGCCTGGCAGTGTCGTGGCCAGGGGCAGTTTCGTCCGCTGGACGGCAGTCAGCCCTTCCTGGGCCAGACTGGGAAGGTTGAAAAGGTGGATGAGTACAAGGTGGAGCTGGTTTGTGAGGATGACCTGATCGGGGACGCCATCCAGGCACTCAAATCCGCCCATCCCTATGAGGAACCGGCGTATGAGGTTTTCCGGATGGAGGTTCTCTAAGGGCTATTTCCCCATACGGTAGCGGATATCGCCGATATGGAGAGGGAACTCGCCTGTCTCGGTGTCGCGCACAAAGCGTTCGAGCGTTTCGCGGATGGTCGGGAAAGCCAGCTCTTGCCAGGGAATGTCCGCGAGCGGGAAGAGCTGTGCGTCCAGGGATTCCTCGCCAACGCCAAAGGTGCCGTCCTTGAGCCGTGCGCGGAAGAACATGTGGACCTGGTCGATATGGGGAACGTGCAGCATCGTGTAGAGGCCGTCCACCTCGACTTCCGCCAGGGCTTCTTCCCGGGTTTCGCGTATGGCGGCTTCGACAGTGGTTTCGGTGTTCTCCATGAAGCCGGCCGGCAGCGTCCAGTAGCCGTGGCGGGGCTCGATAGCGCGACGGCATAACAGCACCTGGCCATTCCAGACCGGCACGGTCCCTGCCACGATGCGCGGGTTTTCGTAGTGGATGCTGTTGCAATGGTCGCACACATATCGATGACGGTTGTCGCCTTCAGGGATGCGATGGGTCACCGGGTTTCCACAATGACTGCAGTAATTCATTCGCCACCTCAATTCTGTATCATCCCAGTATACTGTGGCTTTCGTCATCGTCGACCCATGTTGGCCAGATTCTTTCAAGGCCGGCAAGTGTCGCCAGAGCACAACCCAAACAGGAAAATAAGTTGTTCGATCATTTCAAGGAACGCCTGGATCGCCATACGCCGCAGCAGATCGCCCTGGATTATCCGGAAGCGGGCGTGCTGGTGCCGGTCACGGACAGGGTATCGGATCCCGAGCTGATCCTCACCCAGCGGGCGGCCCACCTCAAGACCCATCGTGGTCAGGTTGCTTTCCCCGGTGGTAAGCGCGACCTGAGCGATCACTCGTTGGAGCACACGGCCCTTCGGGAAGCCCATGAGGAGATCGGTCTGCCGCCTGCGCAGGTCCAATTGGTTGGGCGGCTGAGCCAAGTGGTTTCCCGGCATCGTATTCTTGTCACCCCTTATGTTGGTATTGTGCCGCATGGCGTGTCGCTGACGCCCAGTCCGGATGAAATCGATGCGATTTTCCGGGTTCCGGTATCCTTCTTCCTCGAGGACCGTCGTATACGGACGGATGCCCTGGGTTTTCAGGGGCACACACTCTACGTGCCGTGTTACCAGTGGGAGGATTACCACATCTGGGGGCTGTCGGCTGTCGTGCTGGTTGACTTCCTGAATGCCGTGTACGATGCGGGCATCGATTTGCTTGAAGCGCCGGAATGAGGTGTCTATGAAATACGCATTGGGCGAGTGGCGCCCGAAACTCGAAGGTAGCGGGCACTTTATTGCCCGGAATGCCACGGTCATTGGTAACGTTCTTCTTCAGGACAAGGCCAGTGTGTGGTTCAACGTCGTGATTCGCGGTGACAATGACCTGATTACCATCGGCCCGGAATCCAATGTCCAGGACGGGACGGTGATGCATACTGACGCCGGCATTCCGCTGACGTTGGGACGCGGTGTCACGGTCGGCCACAAGGCCATGCTGCATGGTTGCGAGATTGGCGATTACTCGCTGGTCGGTATTAATGCTGTGGTACTCAATGGTGCCAGGATCGGCAAGCATTGCCTGATCGGTGCCAATACGCTGGTTCCGGAAGGCATGGAAGTGCCGGACGGTTCGCTGGTCGTGGGCTCTCCCGGCAAGGTCAAGCGAGAGTTAAGCGAGGATCAGCGCAAGATGCTGGAGCTGAGCGCCGCCCACTACGTTCAGAACGCCCAGCGCTACGTGGACTCGTTCAAGGCAGTGGATTGATAGCGGTGATGGATAATTCAGGACCCGTGCGCTCTCCTTGCGTCAGTATCTGCGCGCTGGATGAAAACGACATTTGCGTGGGCTGCCAGCGGTCCGCTGATGAGATTGCCCGTTGGAGCCTGATGACCGACGCCGAGCGACGTGCCGTTATGAAGTTGGTGGCGGAACGGGAAGAAAAGGTCGCCCTGTGATTTCGGCGCTTGGTATTGAAAGGCTTCTGTACAAAGTATAAAGAGAGGATAAAGGCATGGTCAGCATTGGTACGCCGTTGACGGGGACGGCTTTCCGGGTGCTTTTTTGTGGATCCGGTGAGTTGGGGAAGGAGGTCGTCATCGAGCTTCAGCGTCTCGGCGTCGAAGTCATTGCTGTTGACCGTTACGCCCATGCGCCCGCGATGCAGGTGGCTCATCGCAGCCATGTCATCAACATGCTGGATCCCATCGAGCTGCGTCGAGTGATTGAGCTGGAGAAGCCGGATCTGGTCGTGCCGGAAATTGAGGCGATCGCCACGCCCGAGCTGGTTAAGTTGGAAGAGGAAGGGGTGCGGGTTATTCCGACGGCCCGGGCGGTGAACCTGACCATGAACCGTGAGGGTATTCGCCGCCTTGCCGCCGAAACCCTGTCCCTGCCAACATCGCCGTATCGGTTTGCGGATTCGCTGGAGAACTACCGTAAGGCCGTGGCGGAGATCGGCATGCCATGCGTGGTGAAGCCGGTGATGAGTTCCAGTGGTAAAGGGCAGAGTACAGTCCGGAGTGATTCCGATATTGATGCTGCCTGGGACTATTCCCAGCAGGGCGGTCGTGCCGGCCAGGGGCGTGTGATCGTCGAAGGGTTCGTGGATTTTGATTACGAGATAACGCTGTTGACCGTGCGGCATGCGGGCGGCGTGTCCTTCTGTGAGCCGGTGGGGCATATTCAGGAGGATGGCGATTATCGGGAATCGTGGCAGCCGCATCCGATGAGCCGGAAGGCGTTGGATCGGGCCCAGGAGATTGCGGACAAGGTAACCGGGGACCTGGGCGGATACGGCATCTTTGGTGTTGAGCTGTTTGTTAAGGGCGACGACGTCTACTTCTCTGAAGTGTCGCCGCGCCCTCATGACACGGGGCTGGTCACGCTCATTTCCCAGGATCTTTCCGAGTTCGCGCTGCATGCCCGGGCTATTCTCGGGTTGCCGATACCGGCGATCCGCCAACTGGGGCCAAGTGCGTCCGCCGTTATCCTGCCGACGGGCGAGTCTCGTCAGCCGACGTTCACTCATATAGAAGAGGCGTTGAAAGTCCCCGATACCCAGTTGCGTCTTTTTGGCAAGCCTGAAATTGCGGGGCGCCGGCGCATGGGGGTTGCTCTGGCGAAGGGTGAGGATGTGGAGCATGCACGTGCATTGGCGCGGGAAGCGGCAGCTGCTGTAAAGGTTGAGTTCTAGAAAATTTGGGTTTTTCGGAAAAACGCGTTGACACCTCTGAGGAGGTCGGTAAAATGCGCATCTCTTTCGAGGGGCACGCCACAGAGGCGGGGCCGAAATCGAAAGGCAACCGATTGTTTTGGTTTGGGATTTCGAGTTTCAGGATTCTTCAGGGCAACGGTTGACAGGGTGGCAAAGCCGTGTAGAATGCGCGCCACCTTGAACGGGCAGCCGGCCCGGTTCGGCGGTTTTCGGAAGTAGCGGAAAGCGCTGAAAAATAACGGTTGAC
>NZ_SJDL01000024.1 GCF_004327985.1 Marinobacter halodurans | reverse complement strand
CGGTCGGCGGTACCCACCACAGCAAACAGGGCAAAGCCCAACTGGTGGAAGCGGGCACCGAGATCCACCACAAAGCGGGTATGAAGATCGTCGTCGAGGCCGGCGCCGAAATCACCCTCAAGGCCGGCGGCAGCTTCGTCAAAGTCGACCCCAGCGGCGTCACCGTCTCCGGGCCGATGATCAAGATGAATTCCGGCGGGGCGCCGGGGAGCGGAACAGCGGCTGCCGCAGCAACACCCGTCATCCCGCAAGCCCTGGACAAGAACGCCCACAACGCTGTAAAGCCGGATGCGCTTGCTGACACGTCCACTCGCACCACCGCTTCGGCTGATACGACGCCCGAGGCAACGGCGACCACAGCCGTCCAAGGCACATCCAGCGCATCGAGTACGGCAAGCGAAGCCACTCAGGAAGACGACAAGGAGCAGGACGACGAAGGCTTTGTCCTGTTCTCAATGGTTAGGAAGGACTGATATTCATGCGGTTGCCGATAGTCAAGCAGGACGGCACGGAATTCGAGAACGCCGAGGAACTGAGCAAGCTGATCCAGGATGCGGGTGATGACCTGTACCTGCTCACCACCCAGACCTGGCATGGCGGCATCCACATCAGCGAGGACGCCGCGCCCTGGGCCCGGGATACTCATCCGGTCCGCTGCATTGCCGACGGCGAAGTGGTCGCCTACCGGATGATGGAGGATTACCTCACCAGCGAGTTCAAAGGTGAAACACTCCAGTATTCCAACAGCTTCTGCCTGGTCCGCCACCACTACCAACAGGAAGATGACGAAGGCCATAAACAGGGGTTTACCTACTATTCCCTGTACATGCACCTTTGCCCCTGGAAAGAGTGGCCTTCAGCCGAGCGTTACCGCCTGGCCCAGCGCAGAAACGTGCGCAATAGCGTGCCCCAGAACGGTCAGCAAGTACCCGCAGTCACACTGCCCGTTGGCGAAACCTTTGAGCCGGTGGAAGGAGAAGCCATTCAACAAGGCCAGATCAACGGCGTTACCTATGATTTCATGCGCATCCGGATGCTGTCGGAGGGTGTGAGCAACAGCCAGGTTCTGGCGACCAAGGGCACGGACACCCTGTGGATTGCCAAAGATGAAGCGGTCATGGAACAAGTCTCAGTCAGCCGGCCAAGCTGGATTTACGATCAGGTCGAAGCCACATTGAACAGGGGTATGAACGGTCGCGCCGATCCCAAACCGAACAAGGGACAAACCGGCCACAAACTGGCGGGCGATCCGGCCCACTCCATCAGCGCCGGCACCAGGATTCGCTTCGATGCCCATCGCGTCCAGCTTCAGGAAATCGGCGGCCAGGCCCGCAAGATGGCCCGCTGCGAGCTCCCCAAATCGGGCTGCAGCCAATGGATCTGCGTTGAAGAGCAGTACATCGATATCGTTTCCGAAACCCCCACCCAATTGGGCAAACTCTACGAACTTCCAAACCCGGTTCCGATCCGCGCGGGCGATACCATTGGCTATCTGGGCCTATACGAAAGCCCCGCCGGCCTGGAAGGCGGCAAGACCGGCAATGCCATGATCCACCTTGAAGTCTTCAGCCCGGAAGATGGCGTCGAGGACGTCGTCAACTCGAAGAAGTGGCAGGATGAGGGGTTTCGACTGGTTGACGGTAGCGACAGCGATGGTGTGCTTGATCCGGAAAATGTATCTGAATTCTTCCAGTCTCTCTGCTCGTCGAATGATGAGTCGAATCCAGAAATTCTTGACGCGGAGACTGTTCGGGAAAGGCTCAAAGATAAAGCCAGCGCCTGTGAACGTCACAAGATCGTTGCCAAACATCGCAGTGAGTGGTCGAAAGACTTCTCTCAGTCAGCTTTCGATCGATTTCTGCAACTATTCCCAAGCTCCGCGACTCAGAACCTTATCGATCATGAAACAGAAAGGGCTCGTCAGCTTGGATGGATAGCTGGTGCAACACGACTTGGAGTACTGACAAGCCCTCTGTATCATTTCTACCCTTTCATCTTTAACGAACTGTCTTTAGATGACGAGATGAACGAAAGATGGCTAACTGTCCCCAAAGGCCAGCTTACTTTCGACATCGAAGGAAATGATATAGAAAGCAGCGATTTCTTTTCGCGCGTCCCTCACGTACCCAATAATAAAGGCACCGTCATCGGAAACTCCGGCATAACAATTGGTAGAGGGCTGGATATTGGAAAACGAAGCAAGAATGAGGTCTATCGACTGTTTTCGGCTGTTTCAAATAGTTGCAAACCTATATCACCTAAGCTCCTATCTTGGCTACAAAGCGGCGCAGGAAAAACCAGATCCGCTGCCTATTCACACCTTCAGACACTAGATGCCAAAGTGCCAAAAAAAGAACAAACAATCACTCGAAAGCAACAACACTTCTTATTCTTAGAAGTCTATAATGAATACATAAAAGAAACTAAAAGACTGATCAGCAAATCTGACGTAGAAAGAACCTATGATCCAACTCATGTTCTCAACTGGGACAAACTACCCAAAAGCATTCAAGATGTTCTTGTCGATCTTAGATTCCGGGGAGATAATAAGCCGAAAACCCGAGCTTGGTTTATGCCTGCGCTGGTGAGCGATATAAAAAACGACCGTACTGGGATAAAATCGCAGTTCTACGATGTAATTTCATCTAATGAATGGAATACTAAATACGGCGTTAGCAACAACAGGATACTACAAAGGTCAAAGAGGTTGCGATGAAACGAATTACGTTTATAGCTCTACTCATACCTTGCTTTGCCCATGCATCCAGCAGCAAACTGGAAAGCAATAAAAGCTTTGATATCGACAACATCGTTTATTATCAAACAAATTTCGACTTCAAGAGCCAGAAAGAAGATATTGTTGCTTACGTCAAAAAAAATGACCCATGCATCACCGTAAAACTCACAGACGAAGGAACATCTAACCGCTACTGCGAACTCGGTAACAGCGGGCTAAATCTAGAGAAAGATTCCCCTACAATCTACCCGGTAAAAATGACTGTTTTTGCAGGTAGCGTGTATTTTACGGTAGCTGCACCGTGGAATGAGCAGAAGTGTCGGATTCATGCTTATAAAAAACAGATAAGCTGCTCATCTACAGGCAATTAAAAACGCGCAAGAGACCTTCACAGACGAATTCGGATTTTGCACGTTAATATAAGATTTTGGATAGCTGCGTTCACACTACCAAAACCGCTTAAATTCGCTTCAGGATACAACGGGTCAAACCAAAACAGTTATGATAAAGCGATGAAAGAAAATCATAAAATATCAAATAGTTTTAGCCCGGATTTCTCATAGCTACCCAGCAAGTCTCGCAGGCTGGGTAGATTACCGCCACAACCACTCAGCTGCAGGCATGATTGCCTAATAGTTGGCCAATTCCTGCCATCCGGACACACTGCCCCCTAACCCCCATTGAGTCGGGCCGGGGGAGCCCGGGGTTCTATCCAGGAACCAGGCGGCGCACCAGGTCAGAGAGTTCATCCTTAAAGGGGTAACTGCCACTCATCAGCACCCGGACCCGGCGGGTATTGCGGATGATGACGACCCCAACTTTGATCAGTTTAAGCCTGATATCCGGCGGTGCCCACTCCTATCAAGAAGGGCCCCGCCTTAAATAACGTTTTTCGAACGCCCCTCTCTCCGGCCGCCTGCTGAGAGCATCCAAACAATTTACCCCTCAGGACAAACCGCCCCCGTATCAATCCAGGCCTGGGTCAACTCCCCAAAAATCTCCTGCGTCCCGGACACGGGTATCCGCCCTTCGCCCGGGTGCCAGCCCCAGCCGACCAGGCCGTCGGTGGCGTTGTGCTTTTGCAGTTCTTCCAGGGTCATGTGGCTGCGGTCCTGGTCCTTAAGCTGACGGCAGATTTCGCCCAGGCTCTTGCCTTCCCAGGCCATGGATTTGGGCGCCAGTCGCCAGCCGGGGTGGCCCGGGATGGAGCCTTCTTCGGTGCTGAAGGCGACATTGTCGTCATCGTGGCAGGTGGAGCAGCGCATGCCCGGGGCGCCCATGCCGCCAGCGCCACGGACGATGGGCGGTTCGTGCTTGTGCAGGTCCATGCCCTGCAATGGGCTGTCCCCGCGGGGGTGGCAGGACACGCAACGGGGGTGGGTGAGCACCTTGCCCATTTCGTTGAACATCGCGACGGAGCGCTTGGACTCGTCGCGGATGTTGGCGAAGTCTTCCGGGGATTGGAGGGTCTGGGCCTTGGCGGCCTCGCTGTCCGCGGCGATGGCGGTGCCGATCTTCAGGCAGAGACCCAGCGACACCAGCGCGGCGCAGCCAATGGCAATCACGATACGATTCACGGTGTTGTCTCCTTACGCGGTGATCGGAACCAGCGGCAGCCGGTGGACGGATTTTCCAGTCAGGCGCCGCCAGGCGTTGGCAATGGCCGGACCGGACGGCGGCGTCCCCGGCTCCCCCACGCCGGTCGGCGGTTCGGTGGACCGGATCACCTCGACTTCAATGTCGGGCATTTCGTGGATGCGTATTGCGCGGTAGCGATCGAAGTTCGATTGCTCCACATAGCCGCCGTCGCTCAGGGAGATGGCGTCGTAGAGCACGGCACCGATGCCATAGCCCATACCGCCCTCCATCTGGGCCCGGATCACATCCGGATTAACGGGAACACCGCAATCCACGGCGCACCACATGCGATGTACCCTGGGTTCACCGCCGGCGCCTTCGGAGACTTCGGCGATTTCTGCCACGTAGCTGCCGAAGCTCTTGTGCACGGCAACCCCGCGCTGGCGGCCCTCAGGCACATCACCGGCCTCTTTCGCCATCTCGGCGACCTTTTTCAGGACACCGCTGTGGCGGGGATGCTCATTGCCGAGCAGGGCCAGTCGTCCTTCCACCGGGTCGGTTCCGGCGCGCTCGAACAGCTCGTCCAGGAAGGTTTCGTTCACATACGCATTGTGCGTGTGTTCAACCGATCGCCACCAGAGCGTGGGAACGCCGTTCTCCATCAGGTGCTGGCCGACGCGCAGGTTGGGGATGGCGTAGGGCAGTTCCGCGGAGCCCCCGACGGCGGTCGAATCAATGCCGTCTTTCACCATGGCGCTCTCAAAGGCGGTGCCCTTCATGAACGACTGCACGGCAATCTGCTGGTCCCAGGCCACCACTTTGCCATCCTTGTCGAGGGCGCCCCGAACACGATACAGCGCCAGCGGACGATAACGACCGCCCTGAATGTCATTCTCACGCGTCCACATCAGCTTGACCGGCCGATCACTTCCCAGTGCCTTGGCCACCTGGGCGGCTTCCGTTGCGAACTCGCCGCCGGGTTGGGCTCGGCGACCAAAGCTGCCGCCGGCGTACTCCGTATACAGCATGACCTTGCCTTGATCGACACCGAAGACCTGGGCGATCGCGCCACGGTCGACGGTCTGGATCTGCGACCCCATCCGGGCAGTGACCTGGCCACCCTTGAACTGGATGACCGCATCGAGCGTTTCCATCGGCGCGTGAGCCAGGAACGGGAAGAAATACTCGGCCTCAAGCACTGTATCGGCAGAATTGAGCGCCTTCTCCACGTCACCGTCGTTACGGGCATCCAGCCCGGGCTTTTTCGTGGCCTTGCTGTAGTCCCGCTCCATCTGCTGGCTCGACCGGGTTTCGGCACCACTGCTGTCCCAGTCAACCTTGAGCGCCTTTCGGCCCTTCAGGGCCGCGTGGGTGTTCTCCGCGTACACGGCCACCCCGGCCGGAACGGTCTTCACACCGATGACGCCTTTGACGGCACGGGTTGCACTGTCATCAACGGATTTTACCGTGGCACCGAACTGCGGCGGGTGCAGGATCGTGGCAACAACCATGTCGTCCGGATAATGGTCCAGCGTGAAGATCTGCTTGCCATTACTTTTTTCCGGAGTATCCAGCTTGCCGACCTGAGTACCAATCAGGTGGAAATCGTCCGGGGATTTCAGTTGGGGATCGCTTGGGACCTCGAGTTTCGAAGCATCCGCAACCAGGTCGCCGAACGAGGCTTTGTGGGCGCCAGCTGCATCGGTCAGGGTGCCCCGTGTGATGGTAATCTCCCTGGGGTCAACGCCCCACCGATCCGCTGCGGCCTGAACCAGCACTGCTCGAGCTGCCGCACCGGCCTTGCGCATGGGCTCGTAGGAGCTGGCCATGGCAGTGGAACCCCCGGTGCCCTGCAGGCCAAACAGTTTATTGGAGTATTTGGAGGCGTCGGCTGGCGCCAGCTCGGCGCGCATCTGCAGCCAGTCGGCGTCCAGTTCTTCCGCCACCAGGGTGGACAGGCCCGTCACCGGTCCCTGGCCGAATTCGATGTGCTTGACGATGACGGTAACGATGCTGTCCGGATCGATCCGCACGAAGGCGTTGGGTGCGAAGGCACTGGCGGCCGGCGCCACCCCGTCCTCGGCCCATGCCTTACCGGGCAGCTGAACACCGATGACCAGACTGGCGGCGGACGCGACCGCGCCCTTGAGGAAACCACGACGGGTCAGGCCGCCGGTGGCTGTCGTGTCCGATTGACGTGTCATGGCTCAGCCCTCCAGTGAATCCGATGCCCGGTGAATGGCCTTGCGGATCCGCACGTAGGTGGCGCAGCGGCAGATGTTGCCGGCCATGGCCTGATCGATGTTCTCGTCCGTCGGTTTGGGGATCTCCCGCAGCAGCGCGGTGGCCGACATCACCTGGCCGGACTGGCAGAAGCCGCACTGGGGTACATCCAGCGCCACCCAGGCATCCTGGATGGCCCGGGCCTCCTCACCGGAGATGCCCTCGATGGTGGTGACCGTGCCGCCCTCGACCCGGGAAATGGGGGTGATGCAGGACCGGCGGGTCAGGCCGTTCAGGTGCACCGTACAGGCCCCGCACTGGGCTATGCCGCAGCCGAACTTGGTACCTGTCAACCAAAAATGGTCCCGCAAGACCCAGAGCAACGGGGTGTCCGGCTCCACATCGGCCGACACTTCCTTGCCATTCAGTTCGAAACGGATCGCCATACTCTCTCTCCTCAATCCCGGACGGCCCTGACATTACTATCCATCGCACAGATCAGTTTGCCGTTGCCGTGGGAGTCGTATTGTCGTGCTACCGATGATCGACGGGGCCGTCAGGAGCGCCGCCGGTCAGAATGCAGGGGATGGCTATAAAGCTAGCTTGCGCGCCAGACCGGTACAAATCGGATCCTTGGCCATTCCTGCTGCAGAAATGGGCAAGCTCCGGGCTTGCAGGGGCTTGCAGCTCGGGCCATCATGCAGGCGATCGTTAGCCTGTTCTTCCGGAGCCATGCCCATTACCCCTGACACCGCTCACCGCATCGCCCTCCTGATGGGAGCGGCCACCGAAGCCATCCTCTGGGGTCCGGCCCGCGAGTGGGTGCAGAACCGCAACCCGGGCAGCGAGCTGAAGTGCCGTGCCGGTAGCGGTCAGGCGACCTACCACAAGTTCGATCCGCACAGCCGTCGGCACACCATCACCTACGGCCGCCAGATGGTCATGGCCAAGTTTGGCGGGGCCTCCAGCCAGGGCTGGTTGTCGACGCGGGAAATCCAGGGTCGGGACTACTTCGATGGCGAGGTGTCCACCTGCAACCTGTTGGCGCACACCTGCTGCCACGAATTCGCCCACCTGTTACAGAACGTCAGTGGCGAACGCCTCCACGGTTCGGTGCATAACGCGGCGTTTTACCGGATTCTCGATGAGCTGCACGCCAGCGCCGGAGCAGCGGCGGTCAGGGCGTTCCTGTTGGAGAAGAGCCGACAGCAGGGCATCGAACTGCCCCAGTCGATCATGGCGTTGGTCGATGTACGGGATCAGATGGCCCGGTTCGCCGTCGGCGATACCGTCCAGTTTGGCCACGCGCCCCGCCAGCGAGAAGGCCGGATTATCCGGGTGAACCGGCGAACCTGCACGGTGCAGGGCACCGGGCGCTGGCGCGGGGCGCGCTACCGGGTTCCGGTTTCCATGATGCGCCACAGCCGCTGACAGCCGATTACTCCGCGTCCGCCGCGATCTGAGTGGTTTCGATCAGCTTGCGCAGCTCCGGCATGCAGGAGCCGCAGTTGGTGCCGCATTTCAGTTGCCGTCCCAGGGCTTCCGGGGAATCCGCTCCGCCCTCAATGGCGGCCTCGATCTGCTTCTGTCCGACCTGGAAACAGCTGCAGATCACCGGTCCGGTGTCCGGCAGGTCGGCATCCCGCCCCGCCAGGATCGCCCTTCGATCAGACGCGGTCAGGTCATCCCGTTCAAAACAGGTCGCCAGCCAGCCCAGATCCGGGAACGAACTGCCCGCCGGTTCGGCCATCAACACCCCCAGCAACTGCCCCTGATGAAAACGCGCGGCGCGATAGCGGTCCGCACCGGCGTCGAGCATTTCCACCTGCGGCTGACCGCCCAGCCAGCGTGAAGCCCAACCGGGCCAGTTGGCCTTGTCCTCGCCGGCCAGCCACCAGCTCTCACAGCCGTCCAGCGGCACCCGCGACCAGTGCTCCGCCCGCCACACGCCAGTGTGTCCGGGCCGACACAACAAACGGGCCTGCCAGCGCACCGGCGCCGCGCTCAGTCGTGCCACGCCGTGCTTGGACTCCGGCTGGCCGGATACCGGATCCACCACCGCCGCCATCAGGTCCGAGGCCAGGGCCTGGCCGGCGTATAGCCGGTTCCAATGGATGGGAACGAACACCTCACCGGGGCGCTGCTCCGCCACCGCCTGCAGGCGACCGACAAACGCGCCCCGGGGCCCCTCCAAACGACCCAGTTGACCCGCCTTGAGGCCAAGTCGTTCCAGATCCTCCGGGTGCACATCGATGAACGGCTCCGCCCGGTGCTGCCAAAGCCGCGCCGCGCGCCCGGTCCGGGTCATGGTGTGCCACTGATCGCGGATCCGACCGCTATTAACCACCATTGGGAAGTCGCGATCCGGCTGTTGCACAGGCTGATCCGGGGTAATGGCAACGAATTGAGCACGACCGCTTGGGGTGGCGAAGCAGCCATCGTCGAAGAGCCGGGATCGGCCTTGCGGATACCGTTGATTGACGGGCCATTGGATCGGCGCCAGCGCATCGTAGCTCTCGGAATCCACATGCTTGAAGCCAGCCAGGTCGAACGGGCGCCCGTCGTTCTCAAACGCCGACAGCGCGGCATGCTCGCGAAACACATCGACCGGCGCGGTGTAGCTGAAGGCATCGCCGTAGCCTAGCTCGCGGGCCACTTCACTGATGATCCACCAGTCCGGCCGGGCCTCGCCTGTGGGCGGCAGGAAGGCCCGCTGGCGGGAAATACGCCGTTCGGAATTGGTCACGGTGCCGTCCTTTTCGCCCCAGCCCATCGCCGGCAGCAGGATGTCGGCGTAGGCCGTGGTGTCCGTCTCGGCGACGCAGTCCGAGACGACGACGGTGGGACAACGCGCCAGCGCTTCCCGCACCCGGGCGTTGTTCGGCAGACTCACCGCCGGGTTGGTGGCCATGATCCACAGGACCTTGATTTCACCGCGATGCACCGCGTCGAACAGGTCCACGGCCTTGTATCCGGGACCAGCGGCCAGGCCGGGCGAGCGCCAGAAACGCTGTACCCGATCGCGATCCGCGTCGTTCTGGTAGTCCATATGGGCCGCCAGCGTGTTGGCCAGGCCACCGACTTCGCGCCCGCCCATGGCGTTGGGCTGGCCGGTAATGGAGAAGGGCGAAGCGCCGGGCTTGCCGACCCGGCCGGTGGCCAGGTGGCAGTTGATGATGGCGTTGCCCTTGTCGGTGCCGGAACTGGACTGATTCACACCCTGGGAGAACACAGTGACGGTGCGGGGTGTGTCCGCAAACCAGTTGAAGAAACGGGCCACATCGTCCACCGGCAAGTCGCAGGCATCGGCAACCGCGTCGACATCCGGCGCCGAGTGACGGGCGGCGGCGAGGGCGTCGTCGAATCCATCACAAGAGGCCGAGATGTAATCCCGATCGACCACCTGCCTGTCCACCAGCCAGGTGAGCAGACCATTGAACAGGGCGGCATCGCTGCCCGGCCGCAGGCTCAGATGCAGGTCGGCCAAATCGCTGGTGGCCGTCTGTCGCGGATCGATCACCACCACCCGGCGACCGTCGCGGGCCGCGGCCTGCATCCGCTGGAACAGGATCGGATGGTTCCAGGCGGCGTTGCTGCCCACCAGCACCAGCAGATCGGCCATGTCCAGATCGTCATAACAGCCGGGTACCACATCGGCCCCGAACGCCCGCTTGTGGGCGGCCACGGCGGAGGACATACACAACCGGGAGTTGGTGTCGACGTGGGGCGTGCCGATAAACCCTTTCGCCAGCTTGTTGGCGGCGTAGTAATCCTCAGTCAGCAGCTGCCCGGACAGGTAGAACCCCACCGAACCGGGACCGTGCTGCGCCACCGCCTCGCGAATGACCCCCGCCACCGACTGCACGGCGTGCGACCAGTCCGTGCGCCGGCCGCGAACCCGGGGGTGTAACAGACGCCCGTTGTCACCCAGGGTTTCGTGGAGACTCGATCCCTTCACGCACAGCCGCCCATAGTTGGCCGGGTGGGTCGTGTCGCCCTGTACCGGCTCGCCGGCCGTCACCGCGACACCGCAGCCCACGCCACAATAGGGACAGGTCGTGCAGGTTGCTTGCGCCTTGTCGTTCACGGGCGTTTCTCACTCCCGGTCAAAAATCCAAAAAAAAAGCCCGGGAGACCACACCACAGCGTTTCCACTGTCGCACCGTCTCCCGGGCGTCATTGCCAGGCTCAATCGTCGCCAGACGTCAATATATAGAGAGGAAGTGGCGGACCCCAGAGGATCGTTTGCACTTCACCCGAGGGTAAGAAGCAATATAAGGGCCAGCCCAAAAAGCCGGAGAATGCGGCTTTCAGGCCCCCGATCACACCCAAAACAGTGCAAAGCACCTGATTTTGAACCACCGCTGGGCGACTGAGACGCCCCTTCGAACCACCGAATGACTTTCTCAACTATCAATTTATCTCGACAATTCAATCTTTTAAAAAATACAGGCAAGCAGTGGTCAGGTTTTTGCTTCGGCGATAATCAGATTAACGAGGACCATGCCATGACTGCATTCGAACCACTCCGCATCCTGCTGATCGACAACGACGCCGACCGCTCGATGGTCGTCCGAAAAGCCCTTGAGGCGGAAGGTCACGAGGTGATCAGCCATCGCCCGAACGCGGTTGGATTGACGGCGGCCGTGGCCCGGGATGAACCCGACATGGTCATCATCGACATGGACCTGCCGGACCGGGATACGCTGGAAAACATGAGCACGCTCAATGCCCACGCGCCCCGCCCGATCGTGTTCTTCGCGCAGGAACAGAGCGACCGCAACACCATCCAGGCGGCGGTTCGCGCCGGCGTCAGCGCCTATGTGGTCGACGGCGTCCAGCCACAGCACGTGCGCGGCATCATCGACACCGCCGTCGCCCGTTTCGAAGCGTTCCAATCCCTGCGTGACGAGCTGGAGCAAACGCGCACCCAGTTGGAGGAGCGCAAGCTGATCGACCGGGCCAAAGGCCTGATCATGAAGCGCGAGAACTGCGACGAAGCGGAAGCCTACCGGGTCCTGCAGAAAGCGGCGATGGACCACAGTCAGCGCATCGGGCAGATCGCCCAGCGTGTGATCGAGATGTTCGGCAAGGATTCCGATAAGTTACAGCGCGCGTCCTGATCAAGGAAGGATCCCATGGCATCCGATCCCATCCCGTTGCGCCGGCGCAAGGGCTTCACGTTGAGACTGGGCTTCGTACCGCTGCTCGACAGTGCTCCGCTGATCATCGCCCATGAGCTGGGCCTGTTCTTCCGCGAGGGGCTCGACGTCGAGTTGGTGCGGGAAGGCTCCTGGGCGTCCCTGCGGGACAAGGTGTCGTTCGGACTGCTGGACGGCGCCCACATGCTCGCCCCCATGCCGCTGGCCATGTCCCTGGCCACCGACCGGCCGCGCACACCGATCACCACCGGCATGGTGCTGAGTCGGAACGGCAATGGCATTACCGTATCCACGTCCCTCTATCCGAAACTGATGGCCGCCGGCGCCGATCCCAATGATCCACTGGCGTCGGCCCGGGCCCTGGTGGACGTCGCCCGTCGTCGGGGTTCACCGATCCAGTTGGCGTCGGTGGCGCCCTGGTCCAGCCACGATTTGCAGTTGCGCGACTGGGTCGCCAGCGCCGGTCCCGATGCCCGTCATCATATCCAGATCGTGCCGGTGTCCCCGATCCAGATGCTGGACGCCTTCCGCGCCGGCCATATCGAAGGCTGTTGTGTGGGCGAACCCTGGAACAGCCTGTTGGAATGGCAGGACCTGGGCGTCATCCTCCACGCTGGTCACCAGATCTGGCAGAACGCCCCCGAGAAAGTCCTGGGCATGCGCCAGGACTGGGCCGAACAGCATCCGGAAATCCACCGGCGGCTGATCCGCGTGCTGCTGCGCGCCTGCCAGTGGCTGGACGATCCCGATCATCACACGGCCCTGCGGGACATCCTGTCCGACGAGCGTTACCTGGGGAACCAGGTCCAGGCATTGGACGGCCATCCGTTCTCCCTGTTCCATCCACGTTTGCACCAGCACTTCTTCCGGGACAGCGCCAATTTCCCGTGGCTGTCCCAGGCCCACTGGCTGGCCACGCGCCTGGCCCGCTGGGGACAGTTGGGCGAAGCCTCGGCGACTGACATCCGCGGCATCGTCAAGCCGGCCATTTTCCGGGAAGCCGCCAGTTCCGCCGGCATCGATGCCCCCACCATGGACGCCAAGACCGAGGGTCACCACCGCCTGAGTCATATGGTGGAAGGGCGTGAAGGACCGGTGAACATCGCCGGCGACGGCCTGATCGGCGAGCAGGTGCATCACTGGCCGGGCTGACCAATGCCTGCATTGCGTCTGCTTATGTAGCCGACGCTTTGGCTTCGGAGGAGCCGCAAGGCTCCCGAATGGATCCGGCGGACTGGCGTCCGCTCCGAAGCTGAAGCATCGGCTACATTGCCCAGCCAACTCGAGCATGTAGCAGATGCTTCAGCTTCTGAGGCGCCGCAAGGCGCCCATCACTCCTACCCTCGTTCAAAGCTGGACCATTACCCCCAAGCGTCTTGCACAAGGCCTGATCGAAACCCATGGGGGCCATCGCTGGAGAAAAGGACAGGACGTCCTTGACCGCAATAGCGGGCCAGGGATGGCCCTCTAGGGCGGCGGAAGCGATGGCCTCCATGGGTTCCAGACGCCCAACGCCTAATTCGTGATTCCCGGCCGCCCCATCCCGCCCGCACATGGTGCACTTTCTAACCAACTGACCCGAAAAGGCTCTGTTACTTCGCATCCCCCTCAACCCGAAAACCATTTAACACACTGATATAAAACAGTATTTAAAACTGGCACGCCCCATGCCATGGATAAAGTGACGATTACGCGTACTGAATCGGCTCAGTACCACACGAGGGTGTTTCAAAAGCGTCACGAGCGACGGCCAGACAAGGCGAAAATTAACGAAAGAGCGCAGTTTACGGGTTGTAAATGAGTATCTTGAGGCGATTTTCAACGCCGTATGGCCGAGCACAGTAGCTTTTGCAACACCCTCACACAGTTTGACTACAGACGATGACGATCTGCAGGCATTGGCGCCTGCCCCCGGCGACGGGGGTGGGCGCTTTTTTTTGCCCAAAAGAAAAGATGACATAGGAGAGACGCATGGCGAGCCGTATCCTGACAGCAACCTTCGCTGCCGTATTGGGGCTGACACAATCCGTGACCGCATTCGGTGACGAGATCGGTCCCCCGGAAAAACCCGACCTCAAGCTGGGCTTTATCAAACTCACTGACATGGCCCCGCTGGCCGTCGCCTGGGAAAACGGCTACTTCATGGATGAAGGCCTGTTCGTGGAGCTGGAAGCCCAGGCCAACTGGAAAGTCCTGCTCGACCGGGTCATCACCGGTGAGCTGGACGGGGCCCACATGCTGGCCGGCCAGCCCCTCGGAGCCACCATCGGTTACGGCACAAAGGCCAACATTATCACCGCCTTCAGCATGGACCTGAACGGCAACGGCATCACCGTGTCCGACGACGTCTGGGACCAGATGAAGCCGAATATCCCGACCAACGCCGACGGCAAACCCCAGCACCCGATCAGCGCCTCCGCGCTCAAGCCGGTCGTCGAGAAACAGCGCAACGCCGGCGAACCGTTCAAAATGGGCATGGTGTTCCCGGTGTCGACCCACAACTACGAGCTGCGTTACTGGCTCGCAGCCGGCGGCCTGAATCCCGGCTACTACGCGCCACAGAACGGCGACACCAGCGGCACCCTGCAGGCGGACGTGCAACTGTCCGTCACCCCGCCGCCGCAGATGCCCTCGACGCTGGAAGCCGGCACCATCCAGGGCTACTGCGTGGGTGAACCGTGGAACCAGCAGGCCGTGTTCAAAGGCATTGGCGTGCCGGTGATCACCGACTATGAGATCTGGCCCAACAACCCGGAGAAAGTCTTCGGCGTGACCGAGCAATGGGCCGAGAAATACCCCAACACCCATCTGCACCTGCTGCGTGCCCTGATCCGCGCCGCCTACTGGCTGGACGAGAACAACAACGCCAATCGTGAAGCCGCGGTGAAGATGCTGGCCCGACCCAATTACGTCGGTGCGGACGAAGAAGTCATCGCCAACTCCATGACCGGCACCTTCGAATACGAAAAGGGCGACGTGCGTGAAGTGCCCGACTTCAACGTCTTCTTCCGCTACTTCGCCACCTACCCGTACCCGTCGGATGCCATCTGGTACCTGACCCAGATGCGCCGTTGGGGCCAGATTCCGGAGCAAAAGCCGGACAGCTGGTACATGGACATCGCCAGGAAGGTCTATCGTGCCGACATCTACGAGCAGGCCGCCAAGTCCCTGATCGCCGACGGCACCCTGCCGGCCAGCGCGTTCCCGGACTTCGACAAGGCCAATTTCACCCGCCCGCACGAGGGTGAGTTCATCGACGGCGTGGCGTTCGATCCCAAGCAGCCCAACGCCTACATCGACAGCTTCCCCATCGGACTGAAAGGCAAGGAGACCCCGTAACCGGGTCCCGGGAGACAAACCATGAGCACGCTCACGTCCACCAATCCACTGCTGCAGCTGATCCGACGCCGCTATCCGGACGTCACCGGCAAGGCGCTGCTGCAGTCGGTGACCCTGCCCGTGCTGGGCATCGCTTTATTCCTGATTGCCTGGCAACTGGTCGCGCCCCAGATCAACACGTCGCTGGGTGATTTCCCGACCCCGGCCAACGTCTATGAGCAGGCCGGTCAGTTGTGGCAGGAACACCAGAACGAACAGGATCGGGCGGACCGCTACGTCGAGATGCAGGAGAAGCGCAACGCGCGCATCCTCGCCGACAACCCGGATGCAGAAACCCGCATCCGGCCCTATCCCGGGGCACCGACGTTCATCGACCAGATCTTCACCAGCCTGAAGACCGTGCTGGCCGGGTTTTTCCTGGCCACGATCATCGCGGTACCGCTGGGGATCATGATCGGCCTCAATCGCTACTTTGCGGCAGCGGCCAACCCGATCATCCAGATCTTCAAACCGGTCTCGCCGCTGGCCTGGCTGCCGCTGGTGACCATGGTGGTCTCGGCCACCTACGTCAGTGACGACCCGATGTTCGAGAAGTCGTTCATCACCTCGATGGTTACCGTCACCCTGTGCAGCCTCTGGCCCACACTGATCAACACCGCCACGGGGGTGGCCCAGGTCAATCCGGATCTGGTCAACGTCTCCAAGGTGTTGCGTCTGCCCTTCTGGACCCACGCCCGCAAGGTGGTCCTGCCGGCGGCCGTGCCGATGATCTTCACCGGCCTGCGAGTCTCCCTGGGCATCGCCTGGATGGTGCTGATCGCCGCCGAGATGCTGGCACAGAACCCCGGTCTGGGGAAATTCGTCTGGGACGAATTCCAGAACGGCAGCAGCGACTCCCTGAGCCGCATCATGGTGGCCGTGCTGGCCATCGGCTTCATTGGCTATGTGCTGGACCGGATCATGCTGATGATCCAGCGCAAAGTTGCCTGGGACGAATAAACACGGACTCTCGAGGAGACCGACCATGAGTAAATCGCATCTTGAACTCACCGGCGTCAGCATGAGCTTCGATACCCCCCAGGGTCCGTTCCAGGCGCTGGATACCATCAACCTGAAAATCCGCAAGGGCGAGTTCGTGTCGCTGATCGGCCACTCCGGCTGCGGCAAATCCACGGTCCTGAACATCGTTGCCGGTCTGCTCCAGGCTACCAAGGGCGGCTGCGTGCTCGACGGCCACGAGGTCAATACGCCGGGCCCCGAGCGGGCGGTAGTGTTCCAGAACCACGCCCTGATGCCCTGGCTGACCGTCTACGAGAACGTCGAACTGGCGGTGCGGCAGGTCTTCCGCAAGACCATGACCAAGCGCGAGCGAACGGACTGGATCCTGCACAACCTGGAGCTGGTCAATATGGCCCACGCCCGGGACAAGCGCCCCGGCGAGATCTCCGGCGGCATGGCCCAGCGGGTCGGCATCGCCCGGGCCCTGTCCATGCGCCCCAGCGTATTGCTGATGGACGAACCCTTCGGCGCGCTGGACGCCCTGACCCGCGCCCACCTGCAGGATGCCCTGATGGAGATCCAGCAGGACCTGAACAGCACCGTGATCATGATCACCCACGACGTGGACGAGGCCGTGCTGCTGTCGGACCGCATCGTGATGATGACCAACGGCCCGGCGGCGACGGTGGGCGAAGAACTGACCATCGACCTGCCACGCCCGCGCAACCGGGTTACCCTGGCGGACGATCCCGAGTACGTGCATTACCGCCAGGCCGTATTACGTTTCCTCTACGAGAAGCAGCGTTTCCCGGGTAAGGGCGACAAGGCCCCTCAGGCATCCACACCGACCGAAGAGGCGGATTCGACTGCCCCTGAATCGCCGGTCGAAGTGAAAGCACCAGAACCGCAGCCAACCTCGGCAAAAACGAAGAAGCCGGTCGCGACAGCAGTGCAGAACTGATCGTTTTTAGTGCGTTTTGAAGTCGTTCCGAACCAGAGCTGGGCAGGTAAAACGAGTGGGAAATCACGGCAAATCGCGTAACCCACTGATTTTATGGTCACAGAAAGACTGGCACGGTAATCGCTTTAGATAAAACAGGACGACTTGCCCGATCAGGGATTGATCGGACCATCAAACATCGTTGTTGGCACTGACGCCGGACCATCGCTCTCCGCAAGGGGAAGATGCTCCGGCTTTTTTTGTTGGCGGGAAAAGGTCGAGCACCCCATGGCAGAACGCACATTACTGGTGGTTGGACACGGCATGGTGGCCCAGCGTTTGCTGGAGCGACTGGTGGCCCGTGCCGATCATCCGTACACCCGCATCGACGTGCTCAGCGCTGAAGCCGTGCCCGCCTATAACCGGGTGCTGCTGTCCTCGGTGCTGGCCGGCGAAGCCAGCCTGGACGCCATCACCCTGCAACCGCTGGACTGGTTCCATGCCCACCGGATCCGCCTGCACCCGAACACCCGGGTGACCCGGCTGGATACCGCCGCAAAGCAGGTGACTGCCGAGGATGGCCGCACCTTCGGGTACGACGATCTGGTCATCGCCACCGGCGCACGGCCCTCGTCGCTGTCGCTCCCGGGGGAATCCCTGGAAGGCGTGGTGACCTTCCGCGACATCCGCGACACCGAGCAACTGCTCGCCATGAGCGCGCATTACCGTCGCGCCGTCGTCATCGGTGGCGGCTTCCTGGGACTGGAAGCCGCAGAAGGACTGAGCCAGCAGGGCATGGCGGTCACCGTGATTCATCGCAGCCCCTACCTGCTCAACCGCCAGCTCGACGCCACCGCCGGGGAACTGCTCGGCGAGGCGCTGGAAGCCCGCGGCATTCATAGCATTACCGGCGAATCCCCCCGCAGCCTGGTGGGCCAGCGCCGGGTTCGGGCGGTGGAGCTGTCGGACGAAACCCTCGTCAGCACCGACCTGGTGGTCCTGGCCGCCGGCATTACCCCCAATGCCGAACTGGCCCGCGAGGCCGGCCTCGACTGTGAACGGGGCATCTGTGTCGACCACCAGTTGTGCACCAGCCGGGAAAACGTCTACGCCCTCGGCGAATGCTGCCAGCTGGGTGAGCACACCTTCGGGCTGGTGGAGCCTGGCTACCAGCAGGCCGAGATCCTGGCGGGCGTGCTGTGCGGCGACGCCGAGCGGTTCGAGCCGGGCGATGTCGCCACCCGGCTCAAGATCAGCGGCATCCCCATTTTCTCCTGCGGCCAGGCCCAGCCCGGCCCGGACACCGAATCCGTGATCTGGCAGGACCACGAATCCGCCCGTTACTGCCACCTCCTGCTGCGGGATAACCGCCTGGCGGGCGCCGTCCTGTTTGGCGAGACCCAGGATGGCCCGTGGTATTTCGACCAACTTCAGCAACAGCGGGACCTGTCGGCCTACCGGCAGCAACTCGCTTTTGGCGCCGCCTACTGCGACGCCTGACGGACAGACAGAGAGAGACAGACCATGGCAAACAAAACATTGATCGTGATCGGGAATGGCATGGTTGGCCATCACTTTCTCGAACAGTTTGCAGAGACGCCCGCCGCCGCGGACTACGACATCCACGTGTTCGGCGAGGAACCGCTGATCGCCTACGACCGGGTCCATCTGTCCGAGTATTTCGGGGGCTCCACCCACGCTGACCTGGCACTGGGCACCGCCAAGGATTACGCCGCCAAGGGCCTGACCCTGCACCTGGACGAGCCGGTGACCGAACTGGACCGGGATAACCGCAAAGTCCTGACCCCCAAGGGGGAATACACCTACGACGCGGTGGTGCTGGCGACCGGTTCCTACCCGTTCGTCCCGCCCATCGACGGCCACGACCGGGACCACTGCCTGGTCTACCGCACCCTGGCGGACCTGGACGCCATTCGCGCCAGCGCCGAAGGCAGGAAAACCGGCGTCGTCGTTGGCGGCGGTTTACTGGGACTCGAAGCGGCCAACGCCCTCAAGAGCCTGGGCCTGGAAGCCCACGTGGTGGAATTCGCCCCGCGCCTGATGCCGGTCCAACTGGACGCCGACGGCGGCGCGCTGCTCAAGCGCAAGATCGAGGAACTGGGCGTGCAGGTGCACACCGAGAAGGCCACCACGGCCATCGTGCCGGGGGAGGAAGCGCGCCTGCGCATGAACTTCTCCGACGACACGCACCTGGAAACCGACCTGATCGTGTTCTCCGCCGGCATCCGCCCGCAGGACACCCTGGCCCGGTCCAGCGGCCTCGAGATCGGCGAGCGCGGCGGTATCGTCATCGACGACCAGTGCACCACTTCCGACCCGCAGGTGTTCGCCATTGGCGAGTGCGCGCTGTGGGACAACCGCATCTTTGGCCTGGTGGCCCCGGGCTACACCATGGCCCGCACGCTGGCGGCGCGCCTGAACCAGGACGCGGAAGCCGGCTTCCGTGGCGCCGACATGAGCACCAAGCTCAAGCTGCTGGGCGTGGATGTGGGCTCGATTGGTGACGCCCACGGTGCCACGCCGGGCGCCCGCAACATCCGCTTCAACGACGAGCAGGCCGGCACCTACGGCCGCCTGGTGATCAGCGAAGACGGCAAGAAACTGCTGGGTGCCATCCTGGTGGGCGACAACGGGCCCTACGACACGCTGCTGCAATACGCGCTGAACGGCATCGACCTGCCCAAGAACCCGGAAAGCCTGATCCTGCCGGTCTCCGAGGGCGGCGCCCCGGCACTGGGCCCGGATGCGCTGCCGGAGACGGCCTCGATCTGCTCGTGCCACAACGTCAGCAAGGGCGACATCTGCGGCGCCATCGACGCCGGCTGCACGGACCTCGGCGCGGTAAAGGGCGAGACCAAGGCCAGCACCGGCTGCGGTGGCTGCGCGGCCCTGCTCAAGTCCGTGGTGGACAACGAGCTGGAAAAGCGTGGCGTGGAGGTCAGCAAGGACATCTGCGAGCACTTCCCCTACAGCCGCCAGGAGCTGTTCCACCTGGTGAAGGTCAACGGCATCCGCACCTTCCACAGCCTGATCAAGCAGCACGGCAAGGGTCACGGCTGCGACATCTGCAAACCGGCGGTCGCCTCGATCCTGGCCACCTGCTGGAACGAGCACATCATGGCCACCGACCACGTGCCCCTGCAGGACACCAACGACACCTTCATGGCTAACATGCAGAAGAACGGCACCTACTCCATCGTCCCGCGCATCCCGGGCGGTGAAATCACCCCGGACAAGCTGATCGTGCTGGGTGAAGTGGCCAAGGAATACAACCTCTACACCAAGATCACCGGCGGCCAGCGGGTGGACCTGTTCGGCGCCACGTTGAGCGAGTTGCCGGAGATCTGGGAAAAGCTGATCGCCGCCGGCTTCGAGACCGGCCACGCCTACGGCAAGTCGGTGCGCACGGTGAAATCCTGCGTCGGCAGCACCTGGTGCCGCTACGGCGTGCAGGACAGCGTGGGCATGGCGATCCGGCTGGAGGAGCGCTACAAGGGCCTGCGCTCCCCGCACAAGCTCAAGTTCGCCGTGTCCGGTTGCACCCGGGAATGCGCCGAGGCCCAGAGCAAGGATATCGGCGTGATTGCCACCGAGAACGGCTGGAACCTCTACGTCTGCGGTAACGGCGGCATGCGGCCGCGCCACGCGGACCTGTTCGCCACCGACCTGTCCGATGACGAACTGATCCGCACCGTCGACCGGGTGCTGATGTTCTACGTGCGCACCGCCGACCGCCTGCAGCGCACCAGCGTCTGGCTGGAGAACCTGGAAGGCGGTCTGGACTACCTGAAAGAGGTCGTGCTGGACGACAGCCTGGGCCTGGGCGAGGAACTGGAAGCCCACATGCAGGCCATCATCGGCACCTACCAGTGCGAGTGGAAGACCACCGTGGAGGATCCGGAGAAGCGCAAACGGTTCCGCGAGTTCGTCAACGCGCCGGAGAAGAAAGACCCGGTACAGCACTGGACCACCGAACGCGACCAGCGCCGTCCGCTGGCCAAAGCCGACATCGCCTGACACCGGGCGTCTGCCACGAGTTTAGGGAAGGAGTAAATGCTATGACTGCACACAGCAACTGGGAAGCCGTTTGCACGGTGGACGATCTGGTGCCGGAGTCCGGCATCGCGGTCTGGACCGAAGCCGGCCCGGTGGCGGTGTTCTACCTGCCGCATCACCTGCCGGCCCTGTTCGCCATCAGCCACACCGACCCGTTCAGCGGCGCCAACGTGCTGGCCCGGGGCATTACCGGCGACCTGAAAGGGGAACCGGTGGTGGCGTCGCCACTGTACAAGCAGCACTTCAGCCTGCGCACCGGCATCTGCATGGAGGACGAATCCGTGCGGGTGAAGAGCTATCCGGTGCTGCTGGATGGCGACCGGGTACGCCTGAAGGTGCCTGTCTCCCAGCGTCGGTTCAGCGCCGCCTGAATCCGTCGCCGCCACTACAGCCAGCGGCGGCGACGGAAGTACCAGACCAGGCCGCCGGTGATGACGATCATGGCGCCCCACACCAGGGGGTAGCCGTAGCGGGCGTACAGCTCCGGCATCGCCCAGGGGTTGTCCGGATTGCCGAAGTTCATGCCGTAGACGCCGACGATGAAGGTCAACGGTATGAAGATGGTGGCGATGATGGTCAGCACCCGCATGGTGTCGTTCGTCCGGTTGCTGATCGCCGACAGGTAGAGGTCCAGCATGCTGGTGGCCATGTCCCGGAAGCTTTCCAGCAGCTCGATGATCTGCACGCTGTGATCCATGCAATCCCGCAGGTACACCAGGGTCTCCGGCTTGATTCGATGGTCCTCGCTCCGCATGGCGCTGGCGATCATCTCGCGCTGGGGCCAGAGTATCCGCCGCATGAGCAACAGCTCCCGCTTCAGGCGGTGGATGGCCGCCAGCGTCTGCCGGTCCGGATGTGCCAGCAACTCGCTTTCCAGGACTTCCAGATCGTCGCCGAACGACTCGAGGACGGGAAAACCGGAATCGACGATGTAGTCGAGCAGCGCGTAGAGCAGGTAGTCGATACCCCGAGAGGTAAACCGCCGGCCATTGGTCTGTCGTATCCGTTTGCGTATCGGGTCGAACGGGTCCTGCGCCAGCGGGCAAAAGCAGATGAGGTAGTTTTCACCGACAAACAGGCTGATCTGGACCAGTTCCAGAACCCCGTCGTTCAGCATCGGAAACGCTGCGGTGACAAAAAGCTGATTCTCGTACGAATCGATCTTGGGTCGCTGGCCGGCGTTGAGGACGTCCTCCAGGGCGAGATCGTGCAGATCGAACAGATCCCCGAGCTGACGCAAGGTGTCCGGACTGACGGCGCCGTTGATCTGCAGCCAGGTCTTGGAGCCGCGTTCCAGGTAGCGGACGCAATCCTGCACGGCGTCCAGATCCAGCTCCTCGACGCCTTCCTCGGTGTAGTCCGTCAGATGCATCGATAGGGGCGATGTCGTTGCCGGACTCCGCTGGACCAGCGTGCCCGGCGCCGTGCCCGGTTCGTGGTAATGCTTGCGAAAGTAGCTCATCGCGCTGACCGCTCCCGTTCGGTTACCGGAACATCGACCACGAATCAGTCCATGATGGACGCGTTCTTCACCGAGATCTGGTCATTCAGCGTCCAGAAGTCATAGAGCACCCCCAGACCGCACAGTCCCAGGGTCAGCAGGTAGATCACACCGGTGATCCACTTGCCCATGTACATGCGATGAACACCGAACGCTCCCAAGAAGGTGAGCAGCAGCCAAGCGATGTTGTAGCTGGTATCGCCGCCGCGGAAGCGGAAATCGGCTTCCCGGTCCATCGACGGGATCAGGAACAGGTCGATGATCCAGCCGATAAAGAACAGACCCAGGGTGAAAAACCAGATGGTCCCGGTGACCGGCTTGCCGTAGTAGAAACGGTGCGACCCCAGGAACCCGAAAATCCAGAGCAGATAGCCAAACAGCTTGCTGTGCGTGTCCGTCTGCGGCATGCGTGCCTCTCCAGCCAGATGAGGTGTCTCGATCAGTCACACTTGCAGACCGGGGCTCAGGGCCCGAGTTCCGGCGCCGGGTCCGGCCCGTCCTCGCGGAATTCGCTCGCCGACTTGCCGGTCCACTTGCGGAAAGCGCGACTGAAGTTGGAGAGATCAGCATAACCCAGCTCGTAGGCAATTTCGCTAATCGATTGATTCGTGTAGCGCAGCAGCTGGATGGCGCGATCCTTGAGGACCGCTTCGACAATTTCACGGTAGGTGGTCTCCCGATCCGCCAGCCGGCGCTTCAGGGTGCGCGACGACACGCAGAAGCGCTCCGCCATGTCTTCCAGCGACGGCAGGGGCCCGGGCATCACGTGCAGCATGTTGCGGATGGCGATGACGATATCCCCCTGTTCCTTCAACGCTTTCTGCAACTCGAACTCGCACTGGCTGCGGGCCATGTCCGAGGCATCGGCATCCGCCAGGCGCATGCGGATATCCAGGAAGCCTTTCGGGAATATCAGCATTTCCGCATCGGCGTTGTAGTCGAACCGGATCGGCAACTGATGGGCATACTCCCGGTAATAGGCCGGTTCCGGGCAGGACAGTCGCGCCGACACCCCGGGCAGCTTGCCGTCGCGCAGCTCGAAACCCAGCTCCTCGCCGCTGGCGTGGTCCACCAACTGTTCCGCCAGCAGGACCAGCGTCGCCATCACCGTTTCCGCCAGGAAGTGATAGAGCGAGGGCACCTCGACTTCCGCCTTGAGCTGGACCAGTACGTGCTCGCCGGTATCCCGCATGATCAGGCTGAGAAAGGGCGCCCGCAGTTGCAGGTAGCGACGCACGGAATCCAGTGCCCCGCCCACCGTCGGGCTGGTCAGCGCGGCGAAACCCAGGGTCCCATGGATGGTGACCCGCAGTTCGCGCGCCAGGGCAAAGCTGAGGCCTTTATGGCCGGCCAGGGCCACGGCACGATCCGCCATAACCACGGCATCGGTGACGAACACCCGGCTGTCGGCCGCCTGCAGATCGCTCCGGGAAAAGCTGAGGCCTTCGTACAACGGCCGGTCGTCAAAGCCCAGTCGCTTGACAGTGTCCCCCAGCACACGCAAATACACACCGGGCAGCAGGAACAGCCCCAGCATCTGGCGCTCTCGATCCGGACTCACCTTGGCCATCCTGTTTCCTTCTTTCGTTCGATCCGGGAGTGGGCCCGTGGCGGACCACTGTCATGGCACCGATGCTACCAGAAGCCCTGCCCTCACTATTCGGCGCAGCGCCCGGAAATCCTGTCGTTCCGGTCAATTCAGGCACGCAAAATCGCCCGAATGTCCCATCATCCACGACCGCCGTCCCCTTTGCGCATGGTCGAAAACCGTTGCGCCCCGCAGACTGAACCCATGACATCGCGGCTTGTGTCATCCATCACCTCTCATCGACACAGGCTTGAGCCATGAGCGCCCCGACGTTTGGCGCATAGGAGGATCCATGCTGAGAACAGCGACCGCGAACAGGAAGGCAGCCGTCCGTAAACCGGATCATGTGGACATCAAACCCCAGCGCATGGGCTTCGAGTTCGGCGACCAGGTACCCCGTTACTGGCTCGACAACAGCCCGTTCCTGAGCCACATGATGAACGCGCTGTCGGTGCTGTTCCCGCAGGGCGAGCAGTTCTTCGTCGACTCCGTCCGCTACTACCGGGACCAGATCACCGATCCGGCCCTTAAGAAAGAAGTCGCCGGCTTTATCGGCCAGGAGGCCATGCACTCGCTGGAACACATCGCCATGAACCAGCACGTGCGCGACCAGGACATGCCGGTGGAAGACATGGAACACCACCTGCGCATACTGCTGGACGGTTTCGGCAAGCGCCTGCCCAAGCGCCACCAGCTGGCCATCACCTGTGCCCTGGAGCACATGACCGCCATGATGGCCGACATGCTGCTCGAGCGTGACGACGTGCGCGAAGACATGCACGACACCATGCGCCCGCTGTGGGTCTGGCACGCCATCGAGGAAACCGAGCACAAGGCGGTGACCTACGACGTCTTCCAGGAAGTGGGCGGCACCTACCTGGAGCGCTCGTTCTACCAGATCCTGAGCACGGCACTGCTAGGCGTGATGACCACCTACTTCACCGCCCGCATGATGTGGAACGACAAGCGCGGCTTCTCGCTGACGGACGTGGGTAAAGGGATGTGGCGCATGTGGGGCACCGATGGCGTTTTCTCCAGCCTGATCCCCACCTGGATGGAGTACTTCAAGCCCGGTTTCCATCCCTGGGAGCACGACAACAGCGAGCTGATCGCCCGCTTCAAGGCCCAGGTGGCCGAGCATATTGCACCGCAATACCGCAACGGCAACCGCCGGACCCTGCAGTAATCCGAAGTCCTTGCCTGCCCGTTCGAGCCCGCCTTTGAGCGGGCTTTTTTTTGGGGACATGGTCGAGAAGCTCGGGATAACACCGGCTGTCCTGCGGACAGCTCCGAAGCTGAAGCGTCGGCTACATTCAAGAAGCCACCCCCAAACATATAGCAGATGCTTCAGCTTCTGAGGCGCCGCCAGGCGCCCATCATTCACTCCGAGGTCCTGATCGCTGTCCGCGCACCATGGACGTTCTGCACGAGGCCCGATCGAAACCAATGGAGGCCATCGCTGGAGCAGAGGACAGGACGTCCTCGTCACATAAGCGGCCAGGGACGGCCCTCTTAGGTGACGGAAGCGATGGCCTCCATTGGTTTCAGACTCCCAAGGTCATTGCCACCTCCACTGAACCCACCCTCATTTTTCGATTGCTCTACGACAAAGGTTCATTTGACAGAAACCCGCTTTGGGTGAAGGTTTAAGGTTCGTCCGGATTGAATCGGATCATGCCAACAGGAGGGATTCGAACATGAAACGTCTGCTAATGCTGGTCGGCGACTATGTCGAGGATTATGAAGTGATGGTGCCGTTCCAGGCGCTGATGGCGGTGGGCTACGAAGTGCATGCCGTATGCCCGGACAAGAAATCCGGCGAGACCGTCCGCACCGCCATCCACGACTTCGAGGGCGACCAGACCTACTCGGAAAAGCCCGGCCACAACTTTGCCCTGAACGCCACCTTCGCGGCGGTCAACCCGTCAGACTATGACGGACTGGTGATCCCGGGCGGCCGGGCGCCGGAATACCTGCGCCTGAATGAGGACGTGCTGAACGTGGTGCGGCACTTCTTCGAGACCAACAAGCCGGTCGCCGCCATCTGCCACGGCGCCCAACTGCTGGCCGCCGCGGGCGTGCTGGAAGGTCGGGACTGTTCCGCCTATCCCGCCTGCGCGCCGGAAGTCACCGGTGCCGGCGGCAGGTATCAGTCCATCGAGGTGAACGAAGCCCATGTGGATGGCAACCTGGTCACGGCCCCGGCCTGGCCGGCGCATCCGGCATGGATCGCCAAATTCCTGGACGTGATGGGCGCGAAGATCACGCTGTAACGCCCGTAATTCCGCCAGGGCCGGATAACAACCGTCCGGCCCTGGCGGGACCGGTCAAACGTACAGGTTCTTGCGTGAGAAGCGTGCCACCAGCGGCTGGTAGGCGGCGCCAAGCGCGCGGTTCAGCACTTCGATGCCCCAGGCGTCCGGCCCCACCAGGATGCGCGACTCGTCCTTTTCGATCCCGCGAACGATGATATCCGCCGCCTTTTCGGGGGGGGTCATGGCCAGTTTGTCGAAGCCATTACGCTGGGCTTCGGCATTCTCGGATTTGCCCATGCGTGCGGCCCGGGCGATGTTGGTCTTGATGCCGCCCGGGTGGACGCAGCTGACGGTGACCGGCTGGTTTTCCAGCGCCATCTCCTGACGCAGCGCTTCGGTGAAGCCGCGCACCGCAAACTTGGCGGCGTTATAGGCGCTCTGCTTGGGCACGCCAATCAGGCCGAACACGCTGGAGATGTTCACCACGTGGCCGTCCCCGGAGCTGATCAGGTGCGGCAGGAACGCCCGCGTGCCGTGGGCCACACCCCAGAAGTCGATGTCCATGATCCACTTGAAGTCCTCGTCGGTCATCTCACGGACCGACGCCGACAGCGCCACACCGGCGTTATTGATCACCAGGTTCACCTGGCCGAAATCCTTGGCGACGGCCTCCGCATGGGCGTAGATGGCATCCCGGTCGGAGACATCCAGCAGGTAGGTCCTGGCTTCCACGGCATCACAGGCGGCCGCCGTCTCCTTCAGACCCGCCTCGTTGACGTCGGACAGGGCCAGGCGGCAGCCGCGGCCGGCCAGATTGACCGCCAGGGCCCGGCCGATGCCGGAGCCGGCGCCGGTGATGGCCGCTACCTTGTTCTGGAGTTCTTTCATCGGATCATCCTCGTTTTTATCGGGGTGTCTGCTGGAGGCTTAATTAAAGCACCTACTTTAAATAGCACTTTATCAGCGAATCGCCAGCAGGGAATGGCTTCCGGGGACGGAAATCCGGGCAAAACGGCCACCAGGGAAGGCTGCCATCCAGGGCTGCTAGAATAACCCCGCAGAACAGGAGAAGAACGTCATGCCCAATCCTCGCCCCGCCGTCATTGTCATCCTGGAACGCGACGGCGCCTTCCTGCTGGTGCAACGCAACAATCCGCCGGACGCCGGGCTCTGGGGGCATGCCGGAGGCAAGCTGGAATGGGGCGAAAGTCTGGAGCAGGCGGCACTGCGGGAGCTGAGGGAGGAAACAGGCCTCGATGCCGCGCCGCTTGGGCGCCTGCCCCCGCTGGACGTGCTGACGGAGGCGCATCATTTCATTCTCTGCCCGGTGGTCTGTGAAGATCGGGGTGGCGATCCGGTGGCCGGCGACGATGCCCGCGCCACCGGCTGGTTCACGCTGGCCGACATGCGGGCAACGCCGGAGCGGTTCAGCCGGGATGTGGCCCGGATCTGTGAGCAGGCCCGGGCCTGGCAGGCGGCAAGAACACTGGGTTAGTCCGCGTCGCGTTCCTGCTCCAGTTCCTCCAGGGTCTCGTAGTCGCACTCCCTGGACGCCTGGAAGCTGTCCGATGAATCCACCAGGATGTTGTCATCCCCAAGGAACCGTCGACCCAGCAGGACCGCATAGTTGAACCGGCTGCGGTCGGTCAGCGAAAACTGGGTCTCGTGCTTTTCGCCGGCGATGCAGAAATCCATTCTCACGACGTACCGGCGCTGGGATCCGGCCCCCTTGCGCTTGATCAGGACCGTTCTCTCCACCGGCCGCTCGAACTGGAGAACGATGTTATCGTCGTCGGCGTCTTCGGGCGACTTGTGGTCGTCCAGCGGCAATTCGAAGCTGACCCAACGTTTACCGTCCTTCTCAAACGGCTCCACGTTGACCGCATGCAGCGATGACGTCCTGGCACCGGTATCCAGCCGGGCCTTGAGCCGCACGCCGGAATCCTGCAACACCACCCATTCGACGAAACCGAGGGTTTCGGCGTCTCTCCTGTCATCGTCCGCGAAGGCCGCAGGTACGTTGATCGCCAACAGGGCAGCCAGCCACAGGGAAAGTCCGAATCGCATGCAGTACTCCTTGATCAGATGGATCGATCACCGGCGGAAGCCGGACAGCGGTTCGGATAATGCCAGAGCCGCAAGACGTCGGCCATGGTCCTGACGGAAAGGTAATCGCCCGGTAACGGCGGGGCGGTCAATCGACGGCCGCCAGGGGCTGCCGGCGGTTGCGATGGGCGCTCGGACTGATGCCGGTCCAGCGCTTGAAGGCCCGGGTGAAGTTGGCGGCATCGGCGTAGCCAAGGGCATCGGCGATCTGGCTCAGGCTCATACGGGTATTGGCGAGCAGATCCCGGGCCCGCTCCAGCCGCACCTGGTCCACCAGTTGCTGGAAGCTGATACTTTCTTCCTGCAAACGGCGTTTGAGCGTTCGTTCGGAGACGAACAGGGTGCCGGCCACACGACCCAGCTTGGGTGGGAAGGGATGACTGGTCTCGATCACACGGCGCACCCGGGCGCCGAAGCCGGCGTCTTCGGTCAGGCGATGCAGCGCCTGCTCACACTGCTGCCGCGAAGCCCGCGCCACCTCGTCGTCGCTGAACTGGATCGGCGCCGCCAGCGCGCGGTTGGGGATGACGATGGCATCTTCGTCGCACTCGTAGTGAACCGGCAGGGGGATCCGGTCGCGGAAGCGCTGGATATACGAAGGCTCCCGCCCCCGACGATGCACCCGGGCACCACGGACCGGTTCACCCAACAGTTGGATTCCCATGGCCACGCAGCCGAACACCATCGCATCCATGATGAAGCTCTGTAACGGCCCCAGTTCCAGGCTGGCCACCACACGCAGGGTCGTGGTATCCCCCTCCGTCACACAGAAGATCCGCAGGTGCGGTGCTCGCAGCGACAGGTAGCGCACCATCAGGTCCATCGCCTCGCCCAGCGTGCGGCTGTTCATGGCGGCGATGCCCAGGGCGCCGTGCAACGGCAGGCGCAGCTCCGAGGCCAGCAGGACACCGAGGCCCGGCTCGCCGCTCTCGACAATGGCCCGGGTGACGAACTCGCTGGCCTGGGAGAGGGAAACCCGGACGTCGTCATCCGCCAGGCACGCCGGATCCAGACCGACCCGCGTCAGCAATGCCCGGTCGTCCACGCCGCGCTGGCGCAGCAGTTCGGCAATGGTGTGCAGGTAAATCGCCGGTAAGCCCAGATCCTGAACCTGTGATGCGACAGCAGGCATGTCATCCGTCCTCAGAGTTGCATTATTGTTATGTGACACTGGTGCAATCGATTATGACCGGATCACGCGATCGACCCCATGACTCCAGTGACGCGTCAACGGGATGAGGGGGCCAATTGTCGGGATGCGGAGGCCAGCGAACGGCTATTTCGAGGTATGACGGCCCAGGAAATCCATCAGGATGCGGTGGGACCGGCGTGGTTGCTCCAGCATGGGCAGATGCCCCACTTTCGGCAGCATGTGCACTTCCGCATGGGGTACCTGCTCGCGGTAGAAATCCACACAGCCGGGCAGGGTAATCCGGTCCCGGTCGCCCCAGAGCACCAGCAGCGGTGGCAGGTCCGCGCCCAGCTCCCGGGCCGGTGCGTAGGCATCGGCCACCAGGTCGGAGAACACATGGCGGTTCTGCCCCGAGCGACGCAGCAGGTCGACGCCCAGCAGGCCGACCATGGCCAGGCCGGCTACCGTCGGCGTGCCGTTACCCACGCTGTTGAACATCCGGTAGAGGCCGGGCCAGTCTTCCGGTAGCAGCAGGCTTGAGTCGAAGCGCGGGGGCCGGCTCAGGTCGATGTCCGGCCGCGCCGGAATACCGGCACTGTTCATCACCGTCAGCGAGGCCACGCGCTCCCCACCATGGGCGGCCATGATCGTGGCAATGGCGCCCCCCATGGAACTGCCCACCAGATGCACCTGGCCCAACCCGGCTGCGCCGAGCCATTGCAGCAGGCGCCGGGCCTGGACGCAGTAGCCATAGTCCGCTCCAACCCGGTAATCGCTCTCGCCAAAACCGGGTATATCCACCGCCAGCACATGACGGTCCGCCGGGAACAGGGGCAACCAGGCGCTCCAGTTCTCCTTCATCGCCGCCAGGCCATGCAGCAGGACGATCGAGGGGCGGTCACTGCGCCGCCGGCCCCGTTCCAGCCAGACGATGCGATGGCCGTCGATCATGGCGCTGTGGCGCCTGGCCCGCTGCAGCCAGCGGTGTCCGGTCCGGGCCAGGGGCCAGGGGTTGGGCAGACGGTCCTGCAAAGTAGTGATCAGCGGCGTGTTGGCGAGCATGGGGCGTGACCTTTTGTCCGGTGGTGTCCTTTGGACCGAGTCTAAACCCTCCCGCACACCGTCCTATGGCTTCTCCGTCGCCAGCGATGGGGCGCGATTGCCAGTCAGGCGTCCCGTCTGGTCAGCGAATCAACCAAACGGGACACCAGGTCAGTCGGCGCCCAGCCTCAGGTCGAGGTAGACCGGGTCATGGTCCGAGGAGCGCCACGGCCCCGGTCCGTACAGGCGAACCGCCCGGCCGTCGGGATGGTATTCGAGGTTGTAATCCAGTACCGGCGGCTCGTCGGCGTTGATATGCCAGACCGCACCGCCGACGACCCGGGCCCGCAACGACGGGTCCGGCAGGATGTAATCGAGCGTGCCGCGCACACCGTGGAACCGGTAGCTGTAGCCATCGTCGCCGGCCAGCACGGACGGTCGCCGGAATCCCGCGTCCGCCAGGATCTGCAGGGGCGTATCGGACGCATGGCTGTTGAGATCCCCCAGCACCAGCGTGTCGCGGGATGGAAGATCGGCCAGCCACGCCCGCAGCACCCGGGCGGAACGGGCCCGGACCGGCGCGTAGCAGCCTTCGCCGTCGTGCTGGTCGGCATTGGCTCCCCGGGCATGGCGGCAGGAGCGGGACTTGAAGTGGTTGACCACCACCCGCAGCGTTCCGCCACCGTCGAGCATCCGGAACGTCTGCGCCAGCGGGACGCGGCTGTAGGTATTGAACGGCGACTCGTCCAGGCTGGCGCTTTCCCCGACCGGTTCAACGCGATCGGCGCGGTACAGCAGGCCGACGCGAATGGCATCGTCGCCGGCCTCCTGTGGGCGCACCGAAGCCCAGTCGTGGCCCAGGGCCGCCACCAGGTCGGCGGCGGCGGACTCCGGTCCGTGACCGTCATTCTCCAGCTCCATGACGCCGACGATATCGGCCCGCAGCCCCTCGATGGCACTGGCCAGCTTCTGGCGCTGGCGCTCCAGCTCCGCGGCACTGTCGGCCCCCCGCGCGGTCGGGAACCCCTGCCCCCGGCCATCGCCGTTGAAGAAGTTGAGCAGGTTGAAGCTGGCCACCCGCAAGGTATTGTCCGCCGGCGCCTCTGGCCGGGCGGGGCGGTCATTGCCGCCGACGACCGTGGACCAGCGGTCCGGCTGCAGCCGCCAGCGATCGTAACGGTAGTCAAGGACGCCCTGGACCGGCGCCAGCAGGCTGCCGGCCCGCAGGGAGTGATCGGCAGCCAGCCCCGGCCGGGGCAACGGGAGATCGGCGGGATTCTGGTCGAGACGCCGGTCATCCAGCAGGATCCGGTCCTGTGGCGCCAGCGAATCCGGGTAGCGCGGATCGTCCGCGGCCAGGGTGACCACGCCGAAACGCCCCAGGTCATGGGTGTCGACGACCGTCACCGGATCGGCGAAGCGGGTGCGCATGCCCTCCAGGGCTTCCGGGTCGGCGGGCAGCGGGAACGACAGCACCACCGGCTCCGGCAGGCCGCTGCGGCCGCAGACCCGCACCTCGGAGCCGGCCGCGATTTCCGTCAATCCATGGTATTCCTTGACCCGGCCGCTGACCCGCACATGCTGGCCCACCGCGCCACCACTGGCCCGGGTGTAGACGAATACGGCGTCCGAGGTGGTGGGATCGCTATCAGCGTGTCCGGGCAGGGCCTGCAGGTAGAAGCCACCGAGCCCCTCCGGCCCGCGGCCATCCAGTGTGATGACGCCTTCAACGTCGACGCGGTGCCCGGCCAGCGGCGAGGCCTGGCCGCCGCCCTGGACCTTCGACAGGGGTGTGGAACGGTCGCCACACCGATCGGCCAGGGCCGGCCCGGACAACAGGACGCCGCCCAGCAGGGCGAGGATCACGGCTGTGCCTTTCATGATGCCTCTCGTAAAACCATAATGCGTGGGAAGGGTGAGAGGACGCAGTGTCCCCGACACCTGCAGCCGATGCAATGGAGAGAATCAATGAGCAATCCAGTGGCCCTGATCGTCATTGCCCTGGTCGCCATTGGCGCGCTGATGCTGTTCCAGGCGCGTCGCCGGAACCGGTCGATGGCGGCGCTGAGGCGCCAGGGGTTCGTGCCCGGACAGCGCTGGTCCTCGAGCCTCACGGTGGTGACGGAGCAGGGCACCGACCGCTTTGCCGTCGTCTGGCCGGGCCGTTACCAGATCTTCCGGGCGGCACAGATTGTCAGCATTGATGTCATCGGGCAGGAAATGGAATCGGCCCAGCATCGCCACAAGGTGCAGATCGAACTGGACGACCCGGAGCACCAGGCAATCGGTCTGGCCACGCTCAACCGGCGTGACCGTGCGGAGAGGTGGGCCCGGGAAATCCGTGAATGGCGGGCCTCGCACGTGGCGGACGGCTGAATCCGCCGGTGCCAAGTCTTACAGCCAGGCTTGCAGGTCTTCGCGATTGGCCAGCTCCAGCTGCTGGACCAGTGGATCGCTGTGCGGGGTATCGCCGCTGAGTCCGGCCAGGGTCAGCATGTAACGCACCAGGGCGGCCCGGCTCTCGATCTTCAGCTCGCCGTTCACCATGGCGTAATCGTTGGCCACGATGGCCTGCTGGTCGGCCGACAGGCGCTGATCCGGCCGCAGGATGATGTTGACCGTGGTGTTCCAGGCCTCGTCGTTACGGGCCTTGTGACGGCTCCGCTCGGGCAGGACCTGGGGCACGCCGCGGAACCGGCTGAGCACGAAGTCCCGGTACTCACCGTTGGTTTCGCACCAGGCACGGACATGCCAGCGCTGGCCGCTGTACACCAGGGTGTGCGGTTCGAGCGTGCGCCGCTCGCCCTCGGGACGGGTCAGCGAGAAGTATTCGGCTTCCAGCCGACGCCCCTGGCGCGTGGCCAGCACGATCGGCCGCACCACTTCCGGCTCCGCCAGACGACGCGGTACGTGCAGGATCTCGGTATTCGGCAGCCCCAGATCCAGGGACTCGAAGGTCTCGCTCAGGGCATGGTCGCGCCCCAGGACCTCCAGGTATTCGTCAGAGCGCCCCTGCGTCACCGCGGGACGAAACTGCTCGGCAGGCACGTAGCCCTTCAGGTGGCGGTCGTACTCCAGGTTGCCTGGCGCGACCTCCCGCAGATAGGTGTTGATGTCCTTCGAAGCCTGCTGACGACCAATCCCGAAAGCATGGCAGATATGGTTGGTCGTCAGGCGACCCTCCCATAACGCGATAATCTCAATCAGGCGGTAACGTAGCAGGAGATCCCATCGAATGGGCCAGTCCGTTTTTTTCATCATGTGGCGCTCTTTCTCAACTGATTGAATTCCGATCAATCCGTAACCAGAGTCGATATGCTATCAGCTTCCCAACACGCCGCGTGTTACGGCACATTAATGTCAAATAACGTTAAACAATGAACGCTTAGTGTGGCTGTTTCCAGAGAAATCCACCACTTACATTCAGGTAACATCCGCCATTCGGGAAGTGCGTAATCGCCTACAACAGCGTCCTCTGATTAAATCGGCCACAACCGGCATGCTCCTCAGGTGGCTGCTATGGTGTGTAGTTGAACCGCTGTCGCCACGGAATTCCGGAAATTTGCCATGACTCGAATGGTCGCCTCCCTGTCCGCCCTGATTCTCAGCACCATGCTGCTGGTCAGCGGCAACGCCTTCCTGATGACGCTGCTGGGTATCCGGCTGGGGCTCGAATCCATTGACCCCGGCACCATCGGCCGTGTGCTGGCCTGCTATTCCATCGGATTCGTGATCGGCACCCTGTCGGTGAACCGGGTGATCGAGCGGGTCGGGCACATTCGCGCCTTCGCCGTGTTCTCGGCCATGACGGCCGTTACGGCGTTGCTGTATCCGGTGGCGCTGTCGATGACATTCTGGGCGGTCCTGCGGGTGCTGTCCGGTTTCAGCATGGCCGGGGTCCTGCTGGTGGTGGAGAGCTGGTTCAGCAGCCGCGCCACCAACAGCAATCGCGGCACCCTGTTCGCCGTCTACCAGATCGTGTTTTTCATCTCCGTGGCCGCCGGCCAGTTGATCGTCAACCTGGGCGACCCGGCGTCGTTCCTGCTCTATACGATTGCCGCGATCCTGCTGACGCTGTCACTGATCCCCCTGTCACTGACCCGGATGGAAGCGCCGGCCATCGGACAGGTGGCGCGGATTTCCATCTTCGCCATGCTGCGCCAGTCCACGACCGGGGTTCTGGGAGCTCTGATCTGCGGCGTATTGATCGGCACCTTCTACGCCCTCGGGCCGGTCTATGCCACGCTGATCGGCCTGAACCTGGCGCAGACCTCCATTTTCATGGCCACGGCCATCATCGCCGCCATGCTGCTGGCCTGGCCGATGGGCCGGGTCTGCGACCGTTTCGACCGGCGCCGGGTGATGCTGACGCTGTCCATCGTCGCGGCCCTGGCAGCCTGCGCGGCGGCTTTCCTGGGAGTGGACCACCCCGTCCTGCTGATCGCGGCCGTGGGCGCCTTTACCGGTCTGTCCGCGGCGCTGTACCCGATCGCCGTGGCCATCACCAACGACCGCATGGAACAGTCCCATATCGTGGCCGCCAGCGCCACGCTGCTGCTGAGCTATGGCCTCGGCAGCGTGCTGGGCCCGCTGGTGATCTCGGAGCTGATCAGCCTGACCGGCCCGGGCGGCCTGTTCCTGGGCAGCGCCGGCTTCCTGGTCCTGTTGGCGGGTATCACCGGCTGGTACATCTGGACCACCGAGGACATTCCGGTGGAGCAACAGGAGCACTTCGTCAGCACCATGCCCGAGGCCATGCCCGTGCTGACGGAGATGGACCCGCGCAACGAGACATTCCAGACTTCGCCGGAAGCCGCTGAAATCGCCGAGGAGTCCGCCACCGAACCGTCAGCCTGAGGTGTCGACGGGCTCCCCGCGATCGCATTTCAGGCAGTCCAGGCAGACGCCCAGCCGGCCACGCCGCCCCTCAGCGGTCGTGACCCAGGGGCGGTTGATAAAGGGCGGTCGATGCCGGACGTGCTGGCCATGGCCGCAGGCCAGCCTCGCCACCCAGTCGCCGTCCGGATCCCGGTAGAAACCTGTAATCGGTTGTTTCATAACACAGAGATTGCCCAGGCAAAGCGCTTTCGGTTTTCCCTCATGTTAATTTCGATCCCGCATCTGTTTTCATTACAACTGTTAGCAAACTAGTATTAATGACCATGTCACGCTTTTACGATCCACCCTGCGTGACCGCATCCTGTCGGGAGTTTTTGATGAAAGACCAGTTTCCTTTTGCCGTGGCACGTGTCACCCGCCGCTGGCGCAAACTGCTTGATGAACGACTCAAGGACCTGGGCGTCACCCAGGCCCGCTGGACCACGATGGTCTACCTCCAGAAAGGCGGCGAAGGCCTGACGCAGCGGGAATTGGCCAGCCTGATGGCCATCGAGAACCCGACACTCGTGCGCCTGCTGGACAGCCTCGAAGGCCAGGGCCTGATCGAACGTCGCCCCTGCCAGAAAGACCGCCGTGCCCGCCGCCTTCACCTGACCAAAGCCGGCGAGGCCTTCATGGACGACCTCAACAGCCGCGGCGAGAAGCTCCGCGAGGAAATGCTCGAGGGCGTCGACGAGGCCGACCTGGAAGTCGTACTCCGGGTATTCAACCGTATCATGAAGAACGCCGAGCAACTGCAGGGACAGTAATCCTCCCCGATCTCCCGCCGACGCCATGGACGGAGGCTCCCCCCCTGAAAGACTTCAGTCTGGACGCACTGCGCGAACGTCACGGTGCCCGCTGGCGCTGGCTGGCGGTCGCCACGGTGATGCTGGGCACCATGGCGACGGTGCTCAGCGCGACCATCGTCAACGTCGCGCTGCCGGACATCATGGCCTACTTCGCGATCGGCCAGGGCCAGGCCCACTGGCTGGTCACCGGTTTCATCGCCGCCATGACCACCACCATGCTCACCACCGGCTGGCTGCTGGATCACTTCGGCCTGCGCCGGACGCTCGCTAGCGCCATGATCCTGTTCAGCGTGATGTCCGTGGCCGGCGGATTTGCCACCTCGCCACAGTGGCTGATCCTGTCCCGCATCGGCATGGGCGCCATGGCCGGCCTGATGCAACCGATGGCCATGTACCTGGTGTTCCGCGCCTTTCCCCGCGAGCAGCGCGGACAGGCCATGGGAATCTACGGCATGGGTGTGATCCTGGCACCGGCGCTGGGGCCGGTGATCGGCGGCTTCATCGTCGACCAGCTGAGCTGGCGCTACGTGATGTTTGCGCCGGTCCCGGTAACCCTGCTGGGCGTGTTCATGGTGTATCGCTACCTGCCCTGGCCGGTGAGCCAGCCGGCCCCATACCGGTTCGACTTCGCCGGCTTCCTGTGGCTGGCCCTGTTCATCGCCAGCAGTCTCGATGCGCTCAACACCCTGCAACATGCCCAAGGCGAAGGCCCGCGCATCGCCGTCAGCGGCGCCCTCGCGCTGCTGGCGCTGATCCTGTTCGCCCGCCGCGAGCGCCGCGCCGACAACCCGCTGCTGCATCTGGGGCTAATGCGCCGCCCCGAATTCCGCAGCGCCTGCCTGGGGGCCGTGGCGCTGGGGCTAGCCCTGTTCGGGTCGACCTACCTGATCCCGCTGTTCGTGCAGTCCGCCCTGCAATTCTCCGCCACCGAAGCCGGGCTGTTGATGCTGCCGGCCGGTATCGCCCTGGGCATCACCTTCCCGATTGCCGGCTGGCTCGCCGACCGCAAACCGGCACGACGCATGGTCATGGCCGGGATCCTGGTGTTTGCCCTGTCCACCGCACTGTTCGCGGTTTCCGACCAGGCGCCGGGCTTTTTCTGGCTGGCCACCTGGGCCGTGATCGGCCGCATCGGCCTGGGCCTGATCATGCCCTCCCTGTCCACCGGCGCCCTCAACCCGCTGGAACCCCATGAGCTGGGCTACGGCTCCAGCATCATCAACTTCACCCGGCAATTGGGCGGCGCCTTCGGCGTCAACATCGTGGCCCTGACGCTGGAATACGGCGATCACAGCCACGGCCTGCCCACCATCGACGCCTTCCACAGCGCCTGGTGGCTGGTCACCGTCTTTGTCCTGGTCGCCCTCTGGCCCATACGCCGGATTCCGGGCTGACGCCCGGCGTGACGCTCAACGCCCTCGCCGCCGCGCCAGCGGGTTCATCAACGTCGACTTGCCCGAGCCGTCGTGGCCGAGGATCACCGTGAATTCGTGCCCGGAAATCGACAGCTCCGGCAACGCCAGGATGTCCCGACCGTCCCGGTGCACGCGTATGCCGTTCAGTTCAAGCGTCGTTCATCAGCTCTTGTCGCAGGCGGGCGAGCCGTTCCTCGCCCTTCAGCTTGGGACAGGTGGCACACAGCTCGCCGTCGTGGCGGCGGTAATGCATGCAGCAACCCTTTCGGTCCAGCACCAGTGTCGTGCGGCCGTCCGGCAGGGGCAGCGGCATCAGCGAACTTTGACCTTCCAGCCCCATCGCCTGCAACCAGGTCCGGGCCAACTCCAGCCGCCGGGACCGGGCCAGTTCGGGGCGAATCCGATCCAGCCTGGCGATGGCACTCAGCAGGCTGTCCGCCACCAGCCGCAGGGCGTTGAGCGGCTTGATCGGGGTGATCGCCCGCAGTTCCGCCAGCAGGCTGTCGCACAGTGCCCGCAGCGACTGTCCGCCACGCTGGAGCAGTTGCGCTTCCGGGCCATGCTCCCAGCCGTCCTCCGGCAGGCTGTAGCCCGACACCATCAGCTCGCCCACGTTCTGGCGCAGCGCCCCCAGCGGCGGGAGGACCCCAGCGCCATGCACGCCGATCACCGTCAGGATGATCGGCTGCCACACCATTAGCCCCCAGGTGCGCACCGACCAGTAGGGCATGCCGGCTTCCGGATAACTTTCGCTGAGATTGGCGTAGAGGGTCTGCAGGACGGCCCGATTATCGTCCTGTACACACAGGCACCGGCCAGGCGGCGGCACCTGGTCGCCGGCCAGCGCCGGATTGATCTCGGCCGAAAGGGCGTAGAAGTGACTCCGGGCAATATGCTGTGCCAGGGACATTGTGCAACGGCTCCCGCGGGCATGAGCGCCAGCCGGTCGGGGAACGGGCTGGCCAGGATGGGCCGCAGTTTACCGGGCACCCCCTTCAATCGCAAATGCCAATTGATCGCATTTGATTTCTCGACAACGCCTGCGCCTGACCGAATGGCAGCAGGTCAAGTTGTGCCGGCCCGGGGAGTTCTGTAAACTTCGCGCATCTCCGGGGGAGTAGTCTCCGCGAAGGGCATCTCTTTCACACAAAGGGCGATGGCCTTCCGGGTGGCGGTCAACAAACTTGAGGCACATCCTCATGGCTGCCACGTCCCACCTGCAAAGGGATTGACGAGACCTGGGATAACGCGGTCTGCCGTTGGGGCGGAAGGCCGGGTTGTCCCTGTGTCATCGTAAATCCGCCCCTGCATGGAGACTCAATGGACGCGTTCCTATCCTCGACCTTCGCCGTTGCCATCGCGGAAATCGGCGACAAGACCCAGTTACTGTCCCTGTTCCTGATCTGCCGTTTCAGCAAACGCACGCCGATCATCCTGGGCATCCTGTTTTCCACACTGCTCAACCACGCCCTGTCGGCCCTGCTCGGCGCCTGGATAGCCAAGCTGATCCCGACCAGCTGGCTGCCCTGGATTGTGGCGACCAGCTTCATCGCCATCGCGCTGTGGCTGCTGATCCCTGACAAGGACGACAGCGAGGACGCGGGACTGCTGCGCTTCGGCGCCTTCTTCGCTACCCTGATCATGTTTTTCCTGGCGGAAATCGGCGACAAGACACAGATCGCGACCGTGGTGCTTGCCGCCCGCTTCGACGACACCCTGATGGTGGTCCTGGGCACCACGGTTGGCATGTTGCTGGCCAATGTCCCGGTCATCCTGGCCGGCCAATGGCTGATGGACCGCATGCCACTGGCAACGGCCCGCCTGTTTGCCTGCGGCCTGTTTATCATGCTTGGCGTCGTGACGCTGGTGGGCGCCCTCAGCGGCATCAACCTGACGGCCGGCTGATTACTGATTCGTCATGCGTTTTTGCCGTAATCCGGCGGTGCGGGAGAAGAAACGCGCCGCGCTCTGTGGAATAATGGGCTCTTCCAAAAGGTGCCTATAAAGTAAACAGGTCGGCCGGCATGCCTGCCGACCTGCGGTTCAACGAAGTGACGGAACACCTGTCCCAAGGATTTCAGTAATGACATGTTTCAGACGGGGCCTGATGGCAGCCTGCCTGCTTTTCTCCACTCAGGCTGCACTGGCCGGGCAACCGGTGATGCCGATCAAGGGCGACCTGATCGGGCACATGGCAACCATGAAGACCCGCTATGAAGACACGTTTGCGGATATCGGTACCCGCAACAGCATCGGCTACCTGGAGCTGGTCCATGCCAACCCGGGTGTCGACCCCTGGCTGCCCGGCGACGGCACGCAGATTACCCTGCCGGAACAGCACATCCTGCCGGACGCCCCGCGCAAGGGGATCGTGATCAACCTGGCGGAGTTCCGTCTCTACTACTATACCGGCAACGGCGTGCAGACCTTTCCGGTGGGCGTGGGCACCGAGCAGAATCCGTCGCCGCTGACCAAAGCCAAGGTCACCATGCGCCTGGAGTCGCCGGCCTGGTACCCGCCCACCAGCGTGCGCCAGGAATACCAGGAGAAAGGTGAAACGCTGCCCCGGATGATTCCGCCCGGACCGGAAAACCCGCTTGGCCCCTATGCCCTCAAGCTGAGCGCGGACGGCTACCTGATCCACGGCACCAACAAGAAGTTCGGCATCGGCATGCAGGTCAGCCACGGCTGCATCCGCATGTACAACGACGACATTTCCCAACTGGTGTTCGAAGTACCCAAGGGTACGCCGGTGCAGTTCGTCAGGCAGCCGGTCAAGGTGGGCATGAGCGGTAATGAGGTCTGGCTGGAGATCCATCGCCCCAAAGAGGAGCTGGACAAGGCCACCAAGGACCAGCTGTGGCAGGACGTGATGCAGAAGATGGACAAGCTGCTCGACGCCCACCCCGGCATCGAGTTCCAGCGTCACGCCGTCGAACTGGCGGTGGACCAGGCGGACGGCGTTCCCCGCCTGGTGGGCGAACAGGTCCGGCAGATGGCCCAGATCCACGACAAGGAGCCCGATTCCAAGCCCTCCCTGTAATAATTCGCGCGGGTTCCGGCCCGCGCCAGCGCAGCCACCAATAACAACAAGGACACCACCATGGCTAAAGCGGTACTCATCACCGGCGCCAGTTCCGGCCTGGGCGAGGGCATGGCCCGGGAGTTTGCCGAACGGGGCTACGACCTGGCCCTGTGCGCCCGCCGCACCGAGCGCCTGGAAGCGCTGAAAGCCGACATCCAGCGCCGGCAACCCAATATCCGCATCCACATCCGCCCCCTCGACGTGAACCGGCACGACCAGGTCTTCGACGTCTTCAACGCCTTTCACCAGGATCTGGGCCGGCTGGACCGCATCATCGTCAATGCCGGCATTGGCAAGGGTCAGCCACTGGGAACGGGGCATTTCGAAGCCAACCGGGAAACCGCCGAAACCAACTTCGTCGCCGCCCTGGCGCAGATGGAAGCCGGCATGGCGATCCTGCGGGCCCAGAACGGGGGCCAACTGGTGATCGTGTCCTCGGTTTCGGCCGTGCGCGGCATGCCCGGCAACGTAACCACCTACGGCGCCACCAAGGCGGGCGTCGCCGCCCTCGCCGAAGGACTGCGGCTGGAGCTCGCCAAGTCCCGCTCCCCCATCCGTATCACCACCCTGTTCCCCGGCTACATCAGCACCGCCATCAATGCCGGCATCAAGCACAAACCCTTTGTGGTCGATGCCGCGACCGGATGCCGCGCGATGGTCAAGGCCATCGAATCCGGGAAGGCCGAAGCCTACGTGCCGGGTTGGCCCTGGACGGTCATTGGGTTCATCATGAAACGGGTACCCGCCTCGCTGCTTGCCCGAATGGTCTGAACAACGGCAGTGAGACCCGGGGCCAAAGGGAACGTATACTCTGTAGACGGATCCTAAGAAACAGGCGGGGATCATGGAACTCCGCCCGAGTGCAGCGAACGGAGACCTATGGCCATGATCTGCAGTCAGCGTATCAGGCACAGCGTCATCGCATGGATGCTCGGCATCGGTACCCTCCTGATGCTCGCCGGACACAGTGCAGCACAGGACACGGACGCCCCCACCGGGACCGCCCGGCTGTTGACCGTCGATGGCGCCATCAGCCCGGCGACCATGGACTATCTGCTGCAGGGGTTGCAGCAGGCGGCTGACGATCAGGTCCAGTTGGTCATCATCGCCATGGACACCCCCGGCGGCCTGATGTCCTCCATGCGCAGCATCATCAAGGCCATCCTGGCCTCCCCGGTACCGGTCGCCACCTACGTCTCGCCATCCGGCGCCCGTGCCGCCAGTGCCGGCACCTATATCCTCTATGGCAGCCAGATCGCCGCCATGGCACCCGCCACCCACCTGGGTTCGGCCACACCGGTCCAGATGGGCGGCCTGCCGGGTCAACCGGACCAGACGCCTTCGCCGGACAAGCCGTCCCCCTCCGGCGATGGCGATGCCTCATCGAAGCAGTCCGGCAAGGGCGGCAGCGCCATGGAGCACAAGATCCTGGAAGACGCCGTGGCCTACATCCGGGGCCTGGCGGAACGCTATGGCCGCAACGCGGACTGGGCCGAACGGGCGGTCCGTGAAGCGGTCAACCTCAATGCCAATGCGGCGCTGGAGCAGAATGTGGTGGATGTGGTGGCGAAGGACATTCCCGACCTGCTGCAACAGATCGACGGCCGTACGGTCATCATGGACAGCGGCGAGCGGGTCCTGCATACCGCCAACCTGACCGTCGAGCGGGTCAATCCGGGCTGGCGCACCGAACTCCTGTCTGTCCTGACCGATCCCAACGTCGCCTATTTCCTGATGATCATCGGCTTCTACGGACTGATCTTCGAACTGGCCAACCCGGGCAGCCTGTTTCCGGGGGTGATCGGCGCCATCTGCCTGGTGCTCGCCCTGTTCGCCTTCCAGGTCCTGTCGGTGAACTACGCCGGACTCGCCCTGATCCTGCTGGGGCTGGCCTTCATCGTGGCGGAGGCCTTCATGCCCAGCTTCGGGGTGTTGGGGCTGGGCGGGCTGGCGGCCTTCGTCGTGGGGTCGGTGATCCTGATGGACGGCACCCACCAGGCCATTTCCCTACCGATTATCGGCGGTACCGCGGCGGTGGCCGGCGGCTTCCTGCTCTGGGCGGTCACCCGCTTTGTCGGGCTGCGCAAACGACGCGTGGTCAGTGGTACAGAGCAGATGCAGGGCGAAAGCGGCGTTGCCCTGGACACGTTCGTCATCGACGACGACCACTACAAGGGACATGTCCGGCTGAATGGCGAGCGCTGGAACGCCACCAGTACGGTCGCGGTTCACCAGGGCCAGACCGTCCGGGTGGACGCCATCGACGGTCTGACCGCGCGGGTGAGCCGCCAGGAGGACATGGCGGACACCCCATCGACGCACTGAATCAGGACAACCAACCGGAGGGACCAACATGCTGGGCAACCTGATACCGTACATTGCACCTCTCGTCATCCTGCTGATCATCCTCGGCAGTGCCATTCGCATCCTGCCGGAGTACGAACGCGGCGTGGTGTTCTTCCTCGGCCGCTTCCAGGGGGTCAAGGGACCGGGCCTGATCATCGTCATTCCCGGAATCCAACAGCTGATCCGGGTGGACCTGCGGGTGATCACGCTGGACGTTCCCAGCCAGGATGTCATTTCCAAGGACAACGTCACCGTGAAGGTCAACGCGGTGCTCTATTTCCGGGTGGTGGATCCGGAGAAGGCCATTATCCGGGTGGAAAACTACGGTGCGGCGACCAGCCAGCTGTCGCAGACCACCCTGCGCTCGGTGATGGGCAAGCACGATCTTGACGAGATGTTGTCCGAACGGGACAAGATCAACGCTGACATCCAGGAGATCCTCGACGCCCAGACCGAAGAGTGGGGTATCAAGGTAGCCAATGTGGAGATCAAGCACGTGGATCTGGACGAATCCATGATCCGTGCCATCGCCCGCCAGGCGGAAGCGGAGCGCGAACGCCGGGCCAAGGTCATCCACGCGGACGGCGAATTCCAGGCCTCACAGAAGCTGGTGGAAGCGGCGGACGTCATGTCCCGCAATCCGGCTGCCCTGCAATTGCGCTACCTGCAAACGCTGGCCGACATGAGCAACAACAACAGCTCCACCATCGTCTTCCCGCTGCCCATGGACATCATGAAAAGCTTCATCAAGCCGGCGGCCAACGAGCCCCGGAAACCGGACGGCAACCAGGACTGACCCAACCGTCAGGCACAAAAAAGGCCGGTCAGACCGGCCTTTTTTGCAGTCGTCAGAGCAATTTACTTCATGCTCGACTTCTGCAGCATACGCTTGGCGCGCTCGTTCGCTTCTTCAGCGGACTTCTGCGCCTGCATGGCAGCAGACATAGCTTCTTCGGCTTTCTCGTAAGCAGCGTTAGCGCGGCTCTGTGCAGAGTTGGCAGTGCTCAGCGCGTTGCTGGCAGTCTGCTCTGCAGAGTTTGCAGTTGCTGCTGCGTCATCAATAGCTTCCTGGTTGGCCGTGCTGGCACAGCCAGCAGTCAGAGCGGTGGCCAGTGCAAAACCTGCGATCGTCAACTTACGCATTCTCATTACCCCTTATTGGTGGTTATAGCTTCCTTAGACTGCAGAAGTCTTTGGAACCAATTCCTTGTCTGTTCCACAGTTTGGACTACTGTCGCCCAAATCGTCATGAACAGTGTAGAACACTGCCTTACGAATTGAGAACTATAGATCAACCGATTACGTTCGCCAATTACCGGTTCGTAACCCGTAAAGTCAAGTTACGCGTCAGGGAAGAATACGGATTGGTGTGCCATCGGGCACCAGTTTCCAGATCTGGTCCATGGCGTCATTGTTCACGGCAATGCAGCCATCGGTCCAGTCCAGCCCCGAAAAAGCGAACGCCATATCGCCGACGTCGTTGGGCAGACCATGGATCATGATCTCGCCGCCGGGGTCCAGCCCCCAGTCGGAAGCCAGTTCCCGGTCGTGGGCGTTGGGGTAGGAAATGTGAATGGATTTGTAGAAGCGGCTGCCGGGATTGCGCCAATCCAGCACATAGTCGCCCTCGGGCGTGCGCTCGTCGCCCTCGAACAGCTTGTGACCGCTGGGGTTGTCGCCCAGGGAAATGCGGAAGGTTTTCACGGCCTCGCCATCCACCATCAGGTCCAGACGCCGCTGAGCCTTGTGGACCACGACCCGATCCACCGCCAGCGACCTGTGGGAGGACTCAGGGCGCGGATAGTCGGTAGTTGCCATGGCGAGACTCTCGGCGGAGGCCAGGCCCGGCATGAGGATACTGAGCGAAAGCAACAACAGCGCTGAACGACGAAAATGCATAGAAAACCAGCAGATTGCACAAAGTTAATGCGCTTTTTATAGCACAACCCCAGAGAGTGTTCGATTTCTTAACGTTACAGTGAGAAATCGGCACGTATCGGTCGGTGAACGGCTCAGCCCCGCACCGTATCACGCAGGCCCGACTCCAGACAGGTCGCATCGAGCGGCGTATCGGCAATCAACTCCAGCCGGTTGTCCGCGGCTGGCGCTGTCGGGTAGCGGCTGATGGCCCCGTCGCCGCCGTTAAAGGCAAACCAGCCCTCAACCGTGTTGAGGACGGCCTTGTAGCGGGCACAGCCCGTTCCCGTCAGCCAGGTCACCACCGCATCCGCATCAAATCGATAGTCGGCCGCCATGCGCCAGCCCAGGCTGAAATAGCCCTGTCCGTGGTTCTCCCGCATCTGCCAGGCGCTGTCCGCCCCGTCGTCCACCACACCGGAGGATTCATGGCGATGATCGTGGGCGTGCGGCGATTCGAAGTGCGGCACCTGGGGCGCGGCGTCCAGCCAGGCAAGCTCCAAACGGCCCTGCCGGGTCTGGGCGAGGCGCTGTTTGGCCGGCGTCAGGGCTTCGGCCCACTGCCAGAACGCGCGGATCTGCTGCGGTGTGCACAGGTCGGTCTTGTTGGCGACCAGCACATCGGCGGCGGCCACCTGGTCCCGGAAATGCACGTTGCCCGTGACCCGGGGCTCGTCCAGACGACGGGGATCCACCAGGCCGATGCTGGCGCCGATACTCAGGACGTCCTGATAGAACTCGTTCTGCAGTGTCTCGATGATGCGGGCCGGATGACCCAGGCCGGTGGGTTCGATCAGCAGCCGGTCGGGGCGGGCCTCGCGAATGAGCATATTGAGCCCCATCTGCATCGGCAGGCCGGCCACACAGCACATGCAGCCGCCCGGCACTTCCCGCACGAAAGCGCCGGTGTCGGCCAGCAGTTGGCCGTCGATCCCGACTTCGCCGAACTCGTTGACCAGCACGGCCCAGGTCTCGCCCGCTGGTTTACGGGTCAGCAGGTCACGGATGGCGGTGGTCTTTCCCGCGCCCAGGAAGCCCAGGATCAGGTGGGTGGGAAACGGCATGGCAGGCCTCATAATGTTATATTATAACAATAATACCATGTCCATACCGGGTGAACGAGCCCCTCAGAATCTGCCCGGCGCCGATCCCTCCTCCACTTTCAGGCCCACCTTGGTGACCCGGTCCGCTTCGGTGGCCCGGGCCACGAGCGTCACCGGACCCAGCACGACCCGGTCGCCCACCACCGGATGACCCTTGGCCTTCTTGGCAAAGCAGTCGGCCAGGGACAGCTCCGGCGACAGCTCGTCGAATTCGATGCCGTACACCTGCTCCACGTCCCCCAGCAGGGCGTCGCCGTTGAGCACGAAGTCGCCGAAGAAGGTGCGCTCCGTCAGGTGGCGCGGGGGCTGCCGGCCGCTGAGTGTCTGCCCCAGGTCGCCCAGGCTGTCGGACAGCGCAAACACCGCCAGCACGTCACCCTGCTGGACCATCGTCTCCGGCCGTGGCGCCATGCACAGCCGGTTACGGAAGACTCCGGCGACGGCCGCATGCTCCGGCATGGTGATGCGTGACAGGGGCCGGGGGTCGGACCAGCGTTCGCCCCGCAGGGGGAACAGCATCAGCTCGTGGTCTCCCGCCGCCGGGACGTCCAGCGGCAGACGCCGATAGGGTTCCTCCGGGGCGGGTACCTCCAGCTTCAGCCAGCGCGCAATGCGGGCCAGGGAACTGCCCTGGACCACCAGCGACACCAACACCACGAAGAAAGCGATGTTGAAGATCAGCGGGGCCTCGGGCAAGCCGTCCATCATCGGGAACAGCGCCAGTACGATGGGCACCGCGCCGCGCAGGCCGACCCAACTGATAAAGGTCAGCTCACGACGGTTGAAACTGAATGGCCAGAGCGTGGCGAACACCGCCAGCGGCCGCGCGAACAGGATCAGGATCAGCGACAACACCAGGGCGCCGCCGACCAGCGGCATCAACTGGCTGGGATTGACCAGCAGACCAAGGATCAGGAACAGGCTCATCTGCGCCAGCCAGGCCAGGCCATCGTGGACCTGCAGGATCAGAGGCATCATCCGCACCGAGCGATTGCCGAGGACGACGCCCGCCAGGTAGATCGCCAGGAAGCCACTGCCGGACAGCATGTTGGTCACGGAGAACAGGGCGATGCCGGCGGCGGCCACCAGCAGCGGATACAGCGCCGGCATCAGGCGCACCCAGTTCACCAGCCGCACCATCAGGCGCCCGCCCAACACGCCCATGACCGCGCCGATGCCGAACTGTTCGACCAGCAACCAGAGACTGCCCAGCAGCCCGGACTCCTCCCTGGTCATGATTGCCAGCAACGCCAGCGTCAGGAAAATGGCCATCGGGTCGTTGCTGCCCGATTCGATCTCCAGGGTCGCCCCCACCCGTTCGTTCAGGTGCAGGCCCCGGCCCTGCAGCAATGAAAAGACCGCCGCGGCATCGGTGGAGGAAATGATCGCCCCCATCAGCAGGGACGGTATCCAGTCCATACCGAACAGGTAGTGCGTTGCCACGGCGGCGATGCCGGCGGTGATCACCACGCCCAACGACGCCAACAGCAAGGCCGGCCGCAGCCCCACCCGGAAGGTTTCGGCACGGGTCCGCATGCCGCCGTCCAGCAGGATCACGGCCAGCGCCAGGTTCCCCACCAGGAAGGCCAGCTCGAAATCGTCGAAATGGATGCCCCCCGGCCCGTCTTCACCGGTGAGCATGCCGACCGCGAGAAATATCAGAAGCACCGGCATTCCCAGCCGGCTGGAAAGGGGGCTCAGGAGGATGCTGATGACCAGCATCAGGGCCCCGATTAGGGTGAGCGTTGGATCCATGCTAACTCCAGTCCATTCCCCAGCATGATAACAGCTCTCGACGCCCAGTCAGAGACACAGCGACACGGCTGTCGGTGGGTGGGGATCAGTGGACCGGTTCCAGCGGCGCCAGGATCACCTGATCGCGGCCGTTGGCCTTGGCCAGATAGAGCAGCTCATCCAGGCGCTTGAAAGCCCGGGGCATGGGTTCGTCCAGCGAAACTTCCACGACGCCGAAACTGGCAGTCACGGGTTCCGGAAACGGCATGGGATGTTGGCGCAACTGGTCCCGCAGGAGTTCGGCCAGACGGCCGGCACCCTCGAGGTCCGTGTCTTCGCAGAGAATCAGGAATTCCTCACCGCCAAGCCGATAGACGACGTCGGTGGAACGGACCTCATGACGCAACAACCGTCCGAGTCGGACCAGTACTTCGTCGCCCGCATCGTGGCCATGGCTGTCGTTAACCGTCTTGAAATGATCGATATCCAGCATGATCATCGCAAACGCCATACCCTGGCGACGGAAGCGGGCCATCTCCCGCTGCCAGTGGGTCTCCAGGTGGCGTCGGTTGAACGCCCCGGTGAGCGGGTCCATCGTCGCCTGCTCCCGCAACTGGAACTCCAGCGTCTTCATCTGGGTAATGTCTGAAATATAACCATGCCAGAGGGTACTGCCGTCCTCCGCCCGGCGTGGCGTTGATTCGCCACGCAGCCAGCGCACGCCATGCTCCGGCAACACCACCCTGAACTCACAGATCCAGGGCACCAGATTGTCACGGGAACGATCGATGGAGGCCTGGACGGCCGCGGCGTCTTCGGCGTGGATACGACGGAGGGCATTGGCGGCATCCTCATGGGCCTGTTCCGCCGTAATCTCGAAAATATCCCAGATCCCGTCGCTGACGTAGGGGAAGGACGCCGAACCGTCCGGCCGGTTCAGGAACTGGTAGATCACGCCGGGCACGTTGGCGGTCAGATCCTGCAGCAGGTGATCGTTCTGCTCCAGCGCGTCCACGGCCCGCTGGTACTCGGTCATGTCGACGGCCACGCCCAGGAGGCCGAGGTTCTTGCCCGACTCGTCAAAAATGCCGGATATCGTCAGTTGCACCTTGCGGCGCTCACCGTCCTTGCGCAGGTAGGTCCAGCGTTCCGAACAATGCCGGCCGTCTTCGATACACCGGCGGAACACCTCAAAACCGGTGACCGCCCGCCCGTCGCGCATGCCAAGCCATTTCCCCCAGGCCGCCACCTCGCCCGGGTCATGGAAAGCCAGCGGCGTCATCCGGCCCACCACTTCGGCGGCCTCATAGCCAAGCAGTTTCTCCGCCCCCCGGTTGAACAGAGCAATGTCACCATCCGGTCGTGTCACCATGATCGCAACGTCTTCAGCAGAGGCAAAAATACCGGACAGGTAGGCGTTGACCTCACGCAACTCCAATTCGGTCTGTTTGACGTGGTTGATGTCGGAGTGGGTTCCGATCATCCTCGTCGGGCGGCCGTCGGCATTCCACTCGGTCACCTTGCCCCGGTCCAGTATCCACTTGTAGCGGCCGTCCTTGCAGCGCATCCGGTGCACGCTCGTGTAGCTGTCGGACTCGCCGCAGAAATGGGCCTCCAAAGCCTGCCGGCAAGCCTTGCGGTCCTCCGGATGCAGTCGGTCCGACCACTCGCCGAGGGTGTTGTCGATCTCGTCCGGGGCGTACCCCAGCATGGTTTTCCAGCCGCTGGAGAAATACACCTGGTTCTCGGGCAGGCGCCAGTCCCAGACGCCATCGCCGGAACCATCCAACGCAAACTGCCAGCGCGCCTCGGATTCGGACAGGGCCTCGAGGGCGTCCTGCAACTCCGCGGTACGCCGGATAACACTGGCTTCGGCACGGGCGCGCCCCCGCAGCGTCAAGGCCAGGTATCCCGCACACAGGAACGTGGCCGCCAGACCGGCAACAACGGCGATCAACGCGGTCGGCCGAGGTCGCCAATCCGTCAGATCCGTCGGCTCGGCCCGGATCACCACTGAGCCGTCAGCCAGGTCAATATCGCGGGAGAACGACAACCCCCGGCTGTCGCTGACGAGGCTCACCGCCGGACTGTTCGACGCGAATTCCTCGAAGTTCAGACGCATCCCCGGGGAATCGCTGTGAGCCGACGACACCCATCGAGCCAGGGCACTGAGTCGCAGCCCCATACCGATAAAGCCGCGCAGATTACCGTAGTGACGGTCGGTGACGTCGTGAACCGAATCCTCGTTGAATACGGGCGCAAAGACCACGATGCCCGAGTCGTCATCCGGGTCGTCCAGCGTGGGAATACCGGCCACCATGACGGCCTGGCCGGTGATCATGGCCTGCTCGAAGGCATGCATCCGCGACGGCAGGTAACTGAGGTCCATGCCCACCAGGTTGGCACCCGGTACGTTGGTTTTCTGGTAGGTAATGGGAAAATGGCGGCGAATGTCCCCGGAACTCAGATCTTCGACGGATTCCGGCAGGCGCAGGCGGAACTGGCGCTGGTAATAATAGTCCATCCGCTTCCGGTAGACCGCCATGTGGCTGGCCGAGACATTTTCAATCCAGCCCACCGTCATGGGGACGCGGTCGGACAGACGGGCGAGGGTCTCAAACTCGTGGCGGGTCAGCTCCGATTCCAGTGTGATGAACCGGCGCATGGCATCCAGCTCACGTAACTGCCCCTTGATCAATTCCTCCACCAGCAGGATACGCGAGCGGGCCTCCTGCTCGAAACGGGATTGCACGATCTGACGTTCGGCCTCCGCCGCACGTTGGGCCAGAATCATTGTCAGCGCCGTCCCCAGTGCAAGCACCAGCAGGACAGGCCATCCCTGGACCAGAGCGCGTCGGAAAACAGGGCGCGAATCGGTGGTCAAATCGGTATTCCGGGAGGTCAGTCTCTCTCTGGATCATAGCACGTCAAATCCTCACGGAGCCCTTGCCTGACAAGAGTTTACAATCTATATTGGCTGCCTGAAATATCTCCCTCAGGAGACCGGTACGCGGGTGTAGCTCAATGGTAGAGCAGAGGCTTCCCAAGCCTACGACGAGGGTTCGATTCCCTTCACCCGCTCCATCCCTTCCGCCGACCGATTCCGCCCCAGCGCGTCCGCCAGCTCCGGCGGCCCGAACAGCACCAGAGCCCGCTCTTTCAGCGTCAGTCCCGGCGCCACCAGATCCCGGAACATGTCCCGCCATTCGTGGAAATTCAGCGTTACGGGATTGTGGGTGCGGATCTGGCGCGGGATGCCATAGTCCGGCTTCTCCACCGCGTCCTCTTCCACAAAGGTGCCGAACAGCCGGTCCCAGACGATCAGGATGCCGCCGTAGTTCCTGTCGATGTAGCGCGGATTGCGGCCGTGATGGGCGCGGTGATGGGATGGGGTGTTCAGGATCCATTCCAGTGGCCCCAGCCTGCCGATGGTCTGGGTGTGGATGAAGAACTGGTAGGCCAGGCTGATGGCAACGGCGAAGATGACCGTTTCCGGCGGAAAGCCGATGAACACGATCGGCAGCCAGAACAGCCACATGCCGGTAATCGGATAGGTCACGCTCTGGCGAAAGGCCGTGGAAAGGTTCAGCTTCTCGGAAGAATGGTGGACCACGTGGGAGCACCAGAACCAGCGGATGCGGTGATGCGCCCGGTGGAACCAGTAGTAGACGAAGTCCTGCACCAGGAACAGCAGCGCCACCGACCAGCCGTTGAACGGAATATCGAACAGGCGCACGTCAAACAGGGCGTTGTAGACCACGATGGTCAGCAGGGCGGCGATCACGTCGCTGGCCTGATAGAGCCCGGCCAGGGACATGTTGGAGAGGGTATCGGCCCAGGTGTAGGTGGCTGACGGGTAGGCCGTGCGGTTATGACGCAGGTGCAGCCACTCGCCGGCCATCGCCAGGAAGAACGCCGGCGCCAGGGCCAGGGTGACCAGATGGGGATCGAAACCCAGCAGATCCGTCAGGGGGGTCGGGGACATACGCACTCCAGTATATCGTTGTACTGGATTCAGTATGTCACCAGAGGCCGCCGGGATCGGTGACCGATCCCGACGTTTTCACTGGCCGATGGCGTCAGTGCAGTTTCAGTCGCGGCTGCATCGCCCGGCTGATGCGGTCCATGAACCAGATCACGCCGGTGCGCAGCAGACCATGCAGGGCCACTTGGTGCATGCGGTAGAGGGACAGGTAGAACAGCCGCGCCACCTTGCCTTCGACGTACATGCTACGGCCGGACAGGTTACCCATCAGGTTGCCGACGGTGGTGTAGCGGCTGAAGTTGATCAGCGAGCCGTGGTCGTTGTAGACGAACGGCACCGCCTCCTTGCCTTCCAGCCGGTTCACCAGCGACTTGTACAGTGTCGCCGCCTGCTGGTGGGCGGACTGGGCCCGCGGCGGCACCGGCCGGTCGGAATCCGGCTGTGGGCAGGCGGCACAATCGCCGAGGGCGAAGATGTCGTCGTCCCGGGTGGTCTGCAGCGTCTGCCTGACCAGCAGCTGGTTGCCGCGACCGGTTTCCAGGCCCAGTTTCGCCAGGAAGGCAGGTGCCTTGATGCCGGCCGCCCAGATCGTCATTTCCGAGGCCAGTTCAATGCCGTCTTTCATGACGATACTGCGTTCGCGCACCTCGCTGACCGGCTGGCCGGTCAGTACCTTCACGTTCTGGTTTAGCAGTTCCCTGGTGGCGGCCACGGAAAGCCTCGCCGGCAGCGCCGGGAGTATGCGGTCAGCCGCCTCGACCACCGTAATGCTGATGTCGTCCTGACGCAGGTTGTTCATCCCGTAAACCGGCAGCTCACGGGATGCCAGCCGCAATTCCGCCGCCAGTTCCACGCCAGTCGCCCCGGCGCCGATGATGGTGATCGGCAAACGGCCGCTGCCGCCTTCCGCTGCGTCATGATTCTTGCGCAGGAAAGCATTGAGCATCAGGTCGTGGAAGCGACGCGCCTGTTCGAGACTGTCCAGGAACAGGCAGTTGGACTGGGCTCCGGGCGTGCCGAAATCGTTGGCGGTACTGCCGACGGCGATCACCAGGGTGTCATAACCGATACGCCGCTCCGGCACCACCTCTTCACCGTCCTGGTCGTGGAAGGCTTGGATCACGATCTCGCGCCTGTCGCGATCCAGACCGCCCATGCGGCCCAACTGGAATTCGTAGTGATGCTTGCGGGCGTGGGCCCGATAGTTGATCTCGTTGGCGCTGGCATCCAGGGATCCGGAGGCCACTTCGTGCAGCAACGGTTTCCAGACGTGGGTCAGTCCGGCGTCCACCAGCGTGATGCGGGCTTTCTGCTTTTTACCGAGCCGGTTACCCAGGCGCGTGACCAGTTCAAGACCGCCGGCGCCACCGCCGACGACGACAATATGATGCAGTGTATCCATTGCGGAGTTCCCAATAAGAAAAGACAGCCAACAGCTCTGGGCTGGAGACGGCACCGTGCCAGACGCTTTTGGCTGTCTTCACTCAGGGTGAGGAGGGCGTATCCTATCGAGTGGGCGGGATACACTCAATGCGACTTCCGGACGCTACGGCCAACGCAGTCATCGGATTTTCGCACGGACCTCACGATGTAGTTATTTTACTACATCGCCGATACCAGACCAAGGCCGCAGGCTGCCCTCCAGCCACCCGCCCTGACTGACAAAAACGACACTGGACACAGGGAAAAACGCCCTGTTACAACATACTCAGGAGTCCCTGAACAAGCGCTGGCCGGGTATCGGCCGATCAGGGCTTGTTCAGCGGCTTCCCCCCGTTCTCCAAACCAAGTAAGGAGCAAACCGTGAAACTGCAAGTGAAAGGGATTACCGAAGGTCAGCCTATCCCGGAAACCTTCGCGTTCGGTGTCTACAGCGAAGAGGACCACATGAGCTTCGGCCCCAATCGCAACCCGGAAGTGGAGTGGTCGGACGCCCCGGCCGGCACGCGGAGCTTCGTGGTGATGATGTACGACCCAGACGTGCCGAGCGTCGCCGACGATGTGAACCAGGAAGGCAAGACGGTCGACAAGGATCTGCCCCGGGTGGATTTCTTCCACTGGCTTCTGGTGGATGTACCCGCGGACACCAAGCGCATTCCGGAAGGGGCAGACAGCGACGGCGTGATTCCCAAGGGCAAGAAAGGCGGCCCCGGCCCGATCGGTATTCGCGGCGTCAACACCTATACCCACTTCCTGGCCGGTAACCCGGACATGGCCGGCACCTACGCCGGTTACGACGGCCCCTGCCCGCCCTGGAACGACGAGCTGGTGCATCGCTATTACTTCGAAGTGCACGCGCTGGACGTGGACACGCTCGGGCTGAGCGGCGAGTTCGAAGGCGACGCCGTACGCGAGGCCATGCAGGGCCACGTGCTGGCCAGCGCCCGCGTCAGCGGGACCTATACCCTGAACCCGACCCTGCGCTGATCCACCCACGGTGATCCGGCGCCGGCGCCGGATCACCGACCGACTATCAGTTGCCTGCCGTAAACCCCGCCGTCACCACGCGCAAACCGTCCGTTGTATCCACCGCCGCGGTGATCTGGTGACTGCCGCTGAGCGTGCCAAAGTCAAACGGGTAGGCCGGCCTGCTGCCGCCCGTCACGGTCCCGGCAAAGTCCCAGGGCGCCCGCCCCTCGGTCTTGATCGGCGAGCCCAGCCGCTCCGGATCGTCCAGATAGAAACGCACCCGCGAGATACCGGCCACGTCGGGCACAAAGACGTAGGCCTCGCCGGTCAACGTCTGACCCGCCAGCGGTACTGCCCCGTCCCGGCTGGGTTGCAGGCTGACCCGGAGGTCATAGGGACTGGCCAGGTCGAAGGCCAGGTTAACGGTCACGACGACATCGTCCTGGCCGGTTGCGCTGATGTGAACCTGCCCCTGGTAGTTCCCCGGAGCCAGCCCATCGGTGTCGATCATGGCGGTCAAGGTGTCGGGCGTCGTCCCGGATGCCGGCGACACGGACAGCCAGCCGGCATCACTGGTGGCGATGTAATCCACCTGGGAGCCGTCCGTCATCACCAGGTCCAGCGTGGCCTGGTCACTGGTCTGCGGCGAGCGCAGGGTGATGTTCACATCAGACGGCTTCACCGACAGCTGGGGGACGAGGTTGGCTACCACAAAGTCGGCCGTCGTCACCAGGACATCGCCTGACTGTGTGGTCACGCTCACCGTGACCGAATGCTGGCCATCGGCAATCGAGGTCGTATCGAAGGGCATCGCCAGATCCGAGGACTGGGTACCGGCAAAGTCGTAGGGGGCGACGTTTTCCGTTTGCCGCGGCGTACCCGAAGCGCTGGGATTGTCGAGGTAGAACCGGGCCTGTTTTACGTTGACCTCCGGGCTCAGGAAGATATACCGGTTGCCCTGCAGCGAGGCGCCGTCCAGCGCTTGTGAGGCGCTTCGGTCGGGAGCGCCCGATACCCGCAGCGAATACGCACCGGCCCCCGGGCGCACCGTAACCGGGATCACCAGCGCCAATCCGCTGGCCTGACGGATAGCGACGTGGGCCACCTGTGTACCGGGATCGAGCCGGGAGCCATCCACCGCAAAGGTCAGGGTGGCGGGCGTGCTTCCGCTGGCCGGCAACACGCTCAACCAGTCCGGCGTCGGTCCGACCGTGAAATCGAGCGATATGCCGGTGGAGGTCAGCGACACGCTCCGGCTGTCATTGCCGTCGGTAGCCACCTCGAAGTCCAGGGCAACCGGATCCGCCAGGTATTGGGCGCCACAGCCGGATTGACTGTAGCGGAACTGGTCCACCAGCACGGGCGGCTCGCCGGTCCCGGTCACTCCAAGCGTGTTCACCACCAGCTCCCCGGTGGCGGTGAAGCTCAGCTCGGCGAAATGGTGCAGCGTGTTGTCCCGCACCACCGTCCAGTAGGGCGGCGTGGCCGACCTCCAGGGCGAGAAGTCCCTGGAGATATTGCTCAACTTACCGCCGGGGCTCACTTTCAGCCAGGTCGTGCCCTCGTCCGTGTCATAGCAACTGCGGGCGGTGGTGGTGGGTGTGTTACTGGTCGGCACATCCACCAGCGGGAAGGTGCGCTCGAAGGATTGGTCGTGGGCCGTCACCACCACTTCGACGCCGTACGCCTCGAAAATGGGGCCGAGCTGGCCGCGTAGGGGCAGTGCCGAGCCGTGATTGCTGCCGTCCGAGAAAGGCGAGGCATGGAAAAACGGTATCAGCCAGCGCTGCCCCCGGGCGCGGGCATCGGCCAGGTCGGCATCCAGCCACTGCAGGGCGTCAGTCGGCAGGCTGGCGTATTCATCCACACCAAAGACGGAAACGAAGTGAACGTCCCCGGCATCGAAGCTGTACATGCGGCGACTGCTCCAGCCGTCCGGGGTGGCGAAATGCATCGCCCAGTCGCCGAACCCCTCACCCAGCAGGATCTCGTGGTTACCGTAGGTGGGCATGATCGGGGAATACTCGAACAGCGGCTGCATCTGCTCGAACCAGGCCCCAATGGTGGCCTGCAACGTGCCGTAGCGCTTGTCCGTGTTGTAGTAGGCGTAGTCGCCCCCCAGCAGCACCAGCGACGGCGCCAGGTTGGCCATTTCCAGGATCACCTGTTCGGTGCCGGTGGTCAGGCCATCGTCCCGGCCAACCAGCCCGGTATCGGCAACGAACAGCACCTCCAGGTCATGCGCGCCGGAGCCGGGCAGGGTGGTGGCGCTGTACAGGCGGCTCGTCACGCCCGGCGCCAGGCTGACGCGCAGGTCATAGCGCTGGCTCGATTGCAGGCCGGTCAGGGTCGCCTCCAGCAGACTGCCTTCCAGCGTGGTGTCGGTGACCTGCGCCGGTGCGGACTGCCAGGCAGCAGAGCCGGCCGGGCGGTACTCGACCACCGGGTCCGCGGGTGGCAGGCGCAGCAACCAGGAGACCGTCAGGCTGGTGGCCGGATCGCCGCGCCAGCCGGTATGGAACTGGGGCGCATCATCACCGTCCTGGGGGCCAGTGCCCGCATTGGCGACATCGAACGTGGCCGTGAGCGTGGCGACCAGTTGGCCTCCTGCCAGCAAACTCGCTGCGATCGTGTGGGGCCCATTGGCGATCGTGGTTGTATCGAACGGCATGCTGTCATCGCTGGACGTCGTTCCGCTGAAATCCCAGGGCGCGTGGTTTTCGACCTGCACTTCCACACCGTCCAGCCGGAAGCGTACCTGATCCAGACCGCTATCCTGGTCGATGAACACGTAGATAACGCCGTCGACGGTCTGGCCTGCAAGGGCAACCGCACCGCTTCGGTTCGCCGATTCGGCCACCACCAACTGATAGGCCGCGACCGGCGACGACGCCAGCGTCATAAGGAGGACAAACAAAAGAACCGCAAGAGACAGGAAACAGGAACGGGACCCCAAGGATCTGACCATGTCGCACCCCCGGCAACCAAAAGCCATCCAACCACTGACCGTGGTCCGGAAGTCGCCAGGCTGCCGCGGTGGGCAGGTACGATCACAACGCCAGTCAACGCCGGCCGTCCCGGGGTGTGGATCACCCTCTGCCGACACGGGCTGGAGCCCATGCGGGGACGGTATGCCTTCAAGTATTGACCGGAAGAATCGGGTTGTCATCGACTTTCCGGCAAACGGTCAACCGGAAAGTCGATGACAGGCAGGATCAGTGGTGAAGGATCTGCTTCAGGAACTGCTGGGTGCGGGGTTCCCGGGGGTTGTCGAAGAACTCATGGGGCGGCGCGGATTCGACGATCTCGCCACCGTCCATGAAGATCACCCGGTCGGCCACGGTCTTGGCAAAGCCCATCTCGTGGGTCACACACAGCATGGTCATGCCGCTTGAGGCCAATTCGACCATGGTGTCGAGCACCTCCTTGATCATCTCGGGATCGAGCGCCGATGTCGGCTCATCAAACAGCATGATCTTCGGCTTCATACACAGTGCCCGGGCGATGGCCACCCGCTGCTGCTGTCCGCCGGACAGCTGGCCCGGGTACTTGTTGGCCTGCTCCGGAATCTTGACCCGCTTGAGGTACTCCATCGCGGTCGCCTCCGCTTCCTTGCGCGGCGTCTTGCGCACCCAGATGGGCGCGACACAGCAGTTCTCCAGTACCGTCATGTGCGGGAACAGGTTGAAGTGCTGGAACACCATGCCCACTTCCCTGCGCACGCTGTCGATCTGCCGCACGTCGTCGGTGAGCTCCACGCCATCCACCACGATCTTGCCCTGCTGGTGTTCCTCCAGCCGGTTGATGCAGCGAATGAACGTGGACTTGCCGGACCCCGACGGCCCGCAGATGACGATCCGCTCGCCCTGGGCCACGTCCAGGTTGAGGTTCTTGAGCACGTGGAAACTGCCGTACCACTTGTTCATGGCCTCCACGTGAATGATGGTTTTATCCGCCTTGGCGGAGTCAACGACCGCCTGGCCCTGCTCGGATTGCATTTGTTCAGTCATGATAGTTTTCCATCAGGTCTTGTGACCGGTATCCAGCTTGCGCTCCAGGTTCTGGCTGTAGCGGGACATGCCAAAACAGAACACCCAGAAACAAAAGGCGACAAAGACATAGCCTTCCGTCGCGACGTTCTGCCACGACGGGTCGGTGATCGTGGACTGGACCGTTCCCAGTATATCGAACAGGCCGATGATCAGGACCAGTGTGGTGTCCATGAACAGGCCGATGAAGGTGTTGACGATGCCCGGGATGACCAGCGTCAGCGCCTGCGGCAGGATGATCAGCCGCATCTTGCGCCAATAGCCCAGTCCCAGGGCACTGGCCGCCTCGTACTGGCCACGGGGAATCGCCTGCAGGCCACCACGGATGACTTCCGCCATATAGGCCGACTGCCACAGGGTGATGCCGATCAGCGCCCGCAACAGCTTCTCGAAGTTCATGCCTTCGGGCAGGAACAGCGGCAGCATTACCGAAGCCATGAACAGCACGGTGATCAGCGGTACCGCCCGCCAGACCTCGATGAAGATGACGCAGAAGCCCCGGATGATCGGCATCTCGGAGCGCCGGCCCAGGGCCAGGATGACTCCCAGCGGCAGCGAGCCGATAATGCCGACATAGGCCAGGATCAGCGTCAGCATTAATCCGCCCCACTTGTGGCTCTGGACTTCTTCCAGGCCGAACCAGCCACCGGGAATCAGGATGTAGCCGATGATCGGCAGGCCGGTCATGCCGAAGATGCCCAGCCAGCGCCGCGCCGGGAAGCGCTCGATGAACTGGGGCACGAAGGCCACCGCCAGCAGGAGGAACATGATGTCCACCCGCCACTGCTGGGCATCCGGGTAGAAGCCATACATGAAGAAATTCAGCCGCTGGTTGATGAACAGCCAACAGGCGCCATCGCCGATACAGTCCTTGGGATCGGCGCCGGTAAAGGTGGCGTCCAGGAACAGCCAGTTCAGCAGGGGACCGACACTGGTCCCGATCATATAGACGACCACAACGGTCAGCAGGACGTTGTACCAGGTGTTGAACAGGTTCTCCCGCATCCACCGTATGGGCGCAAACGCGCGCTTGGGAGGTGCCATCGATTCGCTCATCATCTCTCCTTAAGCGCGGCGGCGCGGTTGTACAGGTTCATGAAGAAGGAGATCAGCAGGCTGACGGTCAGGTACACCGCCATGGTCATGGCCACCACTTCCACGGCCTGACCGGTCTGGTTGAGCGTCGTGCCCATGAACACCGACACCAGATCGGGATAACCGATAGCTGTCGCCAGCGACGAGTTCTTGAACAGGTTCAGGTACTGGCTGGTCAGCGGCGGAATGATCACCCGCATGGCCTGGGGAATCACCACCAGACGCAGCGTCAGGCCGTTGTGCAGGCCGAGCGCGCGGGCCGCTTCGGTTTGCCCCTTGCTAACCGCCAGGATCCCGGAACGCACGATCTCGGCAATGAAAGCCGCGGTGAACAGCGTCAGCGCCACCCACAGGGCCGCCAGCTCGGGAATCAGGGTAATCCCACCACCGAAGTTGAACCCCTTCAGCGCCGGAACATCCCACTGCAACGGGCCACCGGTCACCAGGTACGCCAGCAGCGGCAGCCCGATCAGGATGCCGATACCCACCTTGACCGTGGGAAAGATCTGCCCCGTAGCCTGCTGGCGCTTCTTGGCCCAGCGCTTGATGACCACGACCGCCACGATCGCAATGACCAGCGCGGCCTCCACCCAGCCAAATCCCGGTTGCGCAATCGGATCCGGCAAATAGAGTCCGCGGTTGTTGAGGAAGAACACGCCACCCACATCCACGCTCTGGCGCGGCGTCGGCAGGCTGCGCAGCACGGCGAAGTACCAGAAGAAAATCTGCAGCAGAATGGGAATGTTGCGGATCACTTCGATATAGGCCAGCGACAGTTTGGCGATCAGCCAGTTGCTGGAGAGACGGGCTACGCCGACGATGAAGCCCAGGATGGTTGCGGCCACGATGCCCATGGCCGAGACGAGTAAGGTATTGAGCAACCCCACAAAGAACGTGCGGCCATAGCTGTAGGTCGCATCGTAGGGGATCAGGCTCATGATGATGCCGAAACCGGCAGACTGGTCGAGGAAGCCGAAACCGGTACTGATCCCACGGCTCTCCATATTGGCGAGCGTGTTCTCGATCAGTGTCCAGCCGGACCAGGCGATCACGGCAAGGGCCACGACCTGGAAGAAAATCGCGCGCACCCGCGGGTCGTTCCACGGCTTGCTGCGCGAAGGCTGTAGAGGAGGATTTGTATCGTTCATGGACAATCCCGAAAAGCACCCCAAGGGAATAAAACGTCACTCGCGACAGGACCGGCAGGGACGAACCCCGCCGGTCCTGTATCTGCTCTCAGGATTTACCGCATCGGCGGTGCGTACATGATGCCGCCTTCGGTCCACAGGGCGTTCAGGCCACGTTCCAGGTCCAGCGGCGTGCCCGGGCCGACGTTACGGTTGTACATCTCACCGTAGTTACCCACTTCCTTGATGATCTTGTAGCCGAAGTCGGCCGGCAGGCCCAGCTTCGCGCCCATGTCACCATCGGTCCCCAGCAGGCGCTGGATGTTCGGGTTGTCGGACTTCTTCATGTCATCCACGTTCTCGGACGTCACGCCCAGTTCCTCGGCGTTGATCTGCGCGAACAGCACCCACTTCACGATATTGAACCACTGGTCGTCGCCCTGGCGGACCACCGGGCCCAGGGGCTCCTTGGAAATGGTGTTGGGCAGGATGACCGCGCTGGACGGATCCGCCAGCTTGGAGCGCAACGCCGCCAACTGTGAGCGGTCGGAGGTCAGCACGTCACAGCGACCGGAGGCGAAGCCCTGTACCGTCTGCTCGGAGGTATCGAACACGATCGGCTTGAACTCCATATTGTTGGCGCGGAAATAGTCCGCCAGGTTCAGCTCGGTGGTGGTCCCGGCCTGGATACAGACGGTCGCACCGTTCAGCTCCTTGGCATCGGTCACGCCGATATCTTTCTTGATCAGGAAGCCCTGGCCGTCGTAGTAGTTGGTGCCGGTGAAGTTCAGGCCCAGGGAAGCATCCCGGGTGAGGGTCCAGGTCGTGTTACGCGAGAGCACGTCGATCTCGCCGGACTGCAGGGCCGTGAAACGTTCCTTCGCCGTCAACGGTGTGAATTGCACCTTCTCCGCATCGCCGAAGATGGCGGCCGCCACCGCACGGCAAGTGTCGACATCAATACCGGTCCAGTGGCCTTTGTCATCGGGCTGGGAGAAACCCGGCAAACCGGAGGTAACGCCACACTGGAGATGGCCTTTTTGCTTAACCGCATCCAGTGTCGTCGCAGCCATGGCGTTGCCCGCCATCAGCGTGCCCAGCAGCGTAGCCGTCCCTGCGGCGAGTGTGATCAGTTTTTTCATTATGATTTGTCTCCGAAAATCGGTTGAGTGCATAGCAACCCCGCATCAGCAAGGCCCAAGCCAAGCTTTGCAGGCTGTTGATTTTGTTGTCGTTGTTTGACGCTATCGCGCAAAACCACTGCTCATCATGACCGCATCCGGCGGTTTTGCCGCACAATGGTGCGCGCAGAATCCAGCCCGGCTCGTTGGCGGCCTGCATACAGGATAGGAGAAAAATCGGGATTGCACCGAATTGGTGATGCAACAAGTGGAAGAAAATCCTGTCGGATACCGGAATCCACGTCAGCGACGGCACTCTATTGCGCAATTGCGCGTGCATCCTCAACACGCTTGCTGACGTATGTCCGGGTAATGGGAGGCATCCTGCATGGACAGGATGATCCGTTCTGCGATCAAATCGTTATAACTTTGTGACTTGCGCGTGCGAAGAACCCGCCATAGTGGACCCAGGTCGATGTTCCCTCACGCTATCCCTGATGGAGACACCATGACAAGAAACGCCGCTACCGCTCAACGCATTCCAGCCATCGAGCTGGTCTCGCCGCGTTACACGGACAGCTGGACCCACACCCGCCAAGGTGAGCCTCGTGGATTCATCGATCCGGACAGGCTGACCGAACTCTGGATCCATACCGGCACCGCCTGCAACCTGGCGTGTCCCTTCTGCCTGGAGGGTTCGCATCCCGGCGACGGACGGATTCCGGGCGTGACGCTCAATGATGTCCGCCCATTCATCCACGAGGCGCTGGAGATGGGTGTCGAGCAGTTCTCCTTCACCGGCGGTGAGCCCTTCGTGATTCGCGACTTTATCAACGTGCTGGATTTCGCCAGCCAGCACCGCTCCTGCTTCGTGCTGACCAACGCCACCGACCCACTGCTCAAGCGCACCCATCAGCTGTTGCCGTTGCGGAACAATCCCTATCCGATCCGTTTCCGGGTGAGCCTGGACTTCCCGGACCGGGCCCGGCATGACCTCGACCGTGGCGAGGGCAGCTTTGACAAGGCGCTGGAGGGCATTCGCTGGCTGCATGAGAACGGGTTCGCCGTGTCCATTGCCCGCCAGTCCGACACGGACGAGGACCCGGAGCAGGTGGAAGCGGCCTTCCGCGCCATTTTCCGGGAAGCCGGCATCCCCGAGCATCTCGCCTTCACCGCGTTCCCGGATTTTGGCACGCCGGGCACCGAAGACGGCAGCCCGGAAGTGACCGAAACCTGCATGGAGAAATACCCGACCCGGGAGAGCCGCGCCCATTTCATGTGCACCTACACCCGGATGCTGGTGAAGCAAGGGGACCGGGTCCGGGTCTACGCCTGTACCCTGGTGGACGACGATCCGGACTATGACCTGGGCAGCACCCTGCGCGAGAGCATGGACACACGCATCATGTTGCGCCACCACCGCTGCTTTGCCTGTTATCGCGTCGGCGCCAGTTGCAGTGCCCCGGCCTGACAGCCATCGCCGGAATGAGCGACGTCACCAACAACACTTGAACCAAGGAACCTGTCACCCATGTCGTTTGCTGAAGCGAGTCTGTTCTGGGGCTTCCTGCTGGTCTATGGCGTCGTCATGTACGCGCTGTCTCCCCGTAGCCGTAATGCGGCTTCCTTCTACAAGGGTGCGGATGATCGCGGCAACCCTGTGAGTCAGTGGTCACTCACGGCCAGCATTTTCATCAGTTGGATCTTCGCCAAGTCGGTCACCAACGCCGCCAACCTGGGGGCGGCGTACGGCGTGGTCGGGGGGCTGGCCTACGCCACTTACTGGCTCTCCATTCCCGTCGCCGGCTACATCATCTACCTGATCCGTACCCAGACCGGGGCCAGCAGCCTGCAGGAATTCCTGACCTCCCGCTTTGGCCGGCTTGCGGCCGTCAGTTTTGCCGCCGCCATCCTGATCCGTCTGTACAACGAGGTGTGGAGCAACACCGCCGTGGTGGGCGGGTATTTCGGTCTGCCCGGCGATACCGCCTATTACACCGCCGCCCTGCTGTTCACTGCCTTCACCCTGGCCTACAGCCTCAAGGGCGGCCTGCGCAGTTCCATCTTTACCGACGTGATCCAGGCGATCCTGTTCGTCTTCTTTGTGGCGGCGGTGCTGTTCCTGATCATTCCCGCCAACGACACGGGCGCCCTGCTGACCACCGGCGACTTCCGGCTCGATGCCGGCGCCGACCTGTTACTGGTGGCCGGACTGCAGATCTTCAGCTACCCGTTCCACGACCCGGTGCTCACCGATCGCGGCTTCGTGAACAAGGAAAAGACCATGTTGAAGAGCTTTGTGGTGGCCGGGCTGCTGGGCTTTGTGGCGGTCTTCATCTTCAGCCTGGTGGGCGTCCACGCCCGCTTGCACGACATCGCCGCCAACGGCAATGCGCCGGCTGCCGTGGGCGCCGCGCTCGGTGTGACGGCCCTGTTCTTCATGAGCGTGGTGATGATGACGTCCGCCGGCTCGACGCTGGACTCCACGTTTACGTCCCTGTCCAAGTCCATTGCGGTGGACCTGCCACAACTGGTCAGGCGAACCGCCAACCGGCTGCCCAACATGCGCGTGGGTGCGGTGGTGATGGTGGCCTTCGCCATCCTCGGCAACCTGCCCATGTTGGCCGGAACCGATATCCTCAAGGCGACGACCGTCTCCGGCACCATGGTGATGGGACTGGCGCCGGTGTTCCTGTTCTACGGCTTCACCCGCTGGTCACCCTGGAGCTTCCACCTCAGTTTCTGGACCGGCATCGCGCTGGGGCTGGGGCTCGCCCTGGGCCTGATCCCCGATAGCTGGGCCATCGGCAACGGCCAGTACGCCGCGCTGCTGGGGGTAAACGCCTGGGGCATCCTGATCTGCACCGCCGGCTTCTTCCTGCCGATCCTGGGGCAACGGCTGCTGGGCCGGCGGCCGGCCTCCAGAGAGGCGTGATGCCATGACGCAAGCGCCCGGTCGCGGTTGCCCGATCCACTACCGTTACCGGCCCGAGCAACTGTGTGCCGATCCGCAACCGGCCGACGCGGACGTGCTGTATGTAATCGGCGGACTGTACGGCAATCCCGAGGCGCTGGACGCCATCGAGCGGTTGGCCGCACAGGAGCGGACCGCCGGACACCGGGTGCGGTTGGTGTTCAATGGAGACTTCAACTGGTTCAACGCCGATCCGCAGGTCTTTGCCCGTCTCAATGAGCGGGTTCTGCGACACGACGTGATCCTGGGCAATGTCGAGTACGAACTGGCGCATCCCAGCCCTGAGGCGGGTTGCGGTTGCGCCTATCCGGACTTTGTCGACCAGGTGGTCGTGGAGCGTTCGAACCACATCATGGCGCGCCTGCAATCCGTGGCCGCCCGGTATCCCGATATCCAGGCCCGGCTCGCGGCCGCCTCCCGCTGGCGCTGCTACGAGATGGCCGGCCAGACCCTGCTGATCCTGCACGGGGATCCGGAATCCCTGGCCGGCTGGGGCCTGGCCCATGAAAACCTCGTGCGCCCGCAGCACGGTGTTCAGGTTGCGGACTGGTTCCGGCGCACCGGGGCGGATGTGATCGCCAGCACCCACACCTGCCTGCCCGCGGTCTGGCAACGGGCCCTCGACGGCGGCCTCGGTCCACGCGCCGTGATCAATAACGGAGCCGCCGGAATGGGCAACCTGTGGGGAGACACCCGCGGCCTGATCACCCGCATCGCGCCGGCTCAGCGGTCATCGCCCGCCACCCCACTGCTGCAGGTGACACAGGGCGGGCTGACGCTTTCACTGCTGCCCGTGGCCTTTTCCCTTGACGACTGGCTGCAACGCTTCCTGTCCTGGTGGCCGGATGGCACTGACGCCAATCTGTCATATCACCGGCGCATCCTGTCAGGCACGGACCTGCGACCGGATCAGATCAACCTGTAACCGGCTAATCCCTTGTCAGCACTGGGAGAACACCGTTTTTTGGTTGCAACTGTCGCCAACGGCAACCCGTCCCAATTTGATTTTTCTTTCGAGGTCTATATAATTACAACTCTAAAGATTAACGCCGAGCCGCATTTATTTCTTTTATTTCAGCGGTTTAAAGGCCTCAGAAAGGCTTCTGCACTCAAATGGAGCATCGTTAAGCCTTTCGAATGAATTTAACTCTAAATGACTGGACAGCTAACACCGTTATGACCATTGAAGGTTCGAATACAACCGCCATCACCCTTCGCACGCCGCGCAAGGATGATGGCTTCCGGCTTCACCAGTTGGTGGCAGAGTGTTCGCCGCTGGACCCGAACTCGATTTACTGCAATCTGCTGCAATGCAGCCACTTCGCCGAAACCGGCGTCGCCGCCGAAAAGGATGGCGATCTGGTTGGCTTTATCTCCGGATACATTCCCCCTCAGCAGCCTGAGACCGTCTTTGTCTGGCAGGTCGCCGTCCACGAGAAGGGACGCGGTCAGGGTCTGGCCAAGCGGATGCTCAAGGCCATCGTGAGCCGGGATGCGTGCAGGAACGTATCTCATCTCGAGACCACGATCACCGCAGACAACGAGGCGTCCTGGGCACTGTTCCGCTCGTTCGCCCGCGATCTGGGTGCTGAACTCAGCTATACCGAGCATTTTGAGAAGGAGGCCCACTTTGGCGGTCACCACGACTCAGAATTCCTGCTCCGTATTGGCCCCTTTGCCCAGCCAGTAAACGGCTAAGGGCGCCATACGTCCCTGTAACGGGTGACCGGCCCGTTCCGGATGGTATTTTCCCGCAGCGTCTGATCCCGGGCGACCGAGCACACGTGAGCGGCGCTGCATTCACCTCGAACCTGACATGCTAAGAGGCAAGACAATGGAACTTTTCAAGACGATCGAATCCGAAGTCCGCGTTTACTCCCGTTCATTCCCGGTAATCTTCAACCGGGCCAAGAACGCCCACCTGTACACCGAGGATGGCAAGGCCTATCTCGACTTCCTGGCTGGTGCGGGCTCGCTGAACTATGGCCACAACAACGACATTCTGAAGAAGGCGCTGCTGGAGTACATTGAGAACGACGGCGTCAGCCAGGGTCTCGATATGTTCACGACTGCCAAGCACGACTTCATGGAAGCGTACAAGAAGTACATCCTCGATCCCCGTGGTCTGGACTACAAGATGCAGTTCACCGGCCCGACCGGCACCAACTGTGTCGAGGCGGCGCTGAAGCTCGCGCGCAAGGTCAAGGGCCGTGACACCATCATCTCCTTCACCAACGGCTTTCACGGGGTGTCCCTGGGCGCGGTTGCCGCAACCGGTAACAAGCACCACCGCGGCGGTGCCGGCGTTCCGCTGGGCAGCGTCAACTTCATGCCGTACGACGGCTACCTGGGCGACGACGTCGACACCATTGCCATGATCGACAAGATGCTCAGTGACGGCTCTTCCGGTATCGAACTGCCGGCCGCCGTGATTGTCGAAGCGGTGCAGGGCGAAGGGGGGCTGAACGCCGCCAGCGCCGAGTGGATGCAGAAGCTCGAGAAACTGTGCCGCAAGCACGACATCCTGCTGATTGTCGACGACATCCAGGCCGGTAACGGCCGCACCGGCGAGTTCTTCAGCTTTGAATTCGCGGGCATCAAGCCGGACATCGTGACGGTTTCCAAGTCCCTGAGCGCCTATGGCCTGCCGATGGCCCTGGTGCTGTTCAAACGCGAACTGGACGTCTGGTCCTCCGGTGAGCACAACGGTACCTTCCGGGGCAACAACATGGCCTTTGCCACGGCCCGGGCCGCGCTGGAGACCTACTGGAAAGACAACGGCTTCGCCGAAGAGGTGAAGAAAAAGGCAGGCATCCTGAACGCCGGCCTGAAGGCGATCGCCGATCAGTTCAAGGGCGAGTTCAAGCTCAAGGGCCGGGGCATGATGCAGGGCATCGCCTGTCGCAACGGCGACCTGGCCGGCCAGATTTCGGCCCGCGCCTTCGAGAAAGGCCTGATTATCGAGACTGCAGGTCCTGACGATGAAGTCGTCAAGTGCCTGATGCCGCTGACCATCAGCGAGGAGGACCTGAACAGGGGTCTGTCCCTGCTGAAGGAAAGCGTGGAAGAGATCATGAAGGAAGACATGAGCAAAGCCTCCTGATCCAGGCCGTGCAGGAAGCCGAGAGGGGCAGCGATCACCCATAGGTGCGCTGCTGTCCCTCAGGAGGGCCGCCTTCGGCCGGGACGCCGTCAGGCGCGACCGGCCCTCCCGCTTTATCACTCCCGGCGCACATTCAAGAGCGACCGAAGATCAGAACCATGACTAGCCAACAGCACACCGTAGAGAAAATCGGCGGTACGTCCATGAGCGACTACCAGGCCGTACGCGACAACATCATTGTCGGCGATCGCAGCGCCGACGAACTGTACCAGCGGATTTTCGTGGTCTCCGCCTATGGCGGCGTCACCGACGAACTGCTGGAACACAAGAAAACCGGCGAGCCGGGCGTCTATGCCCTGTTTGCCGACGCCGAATCCGACTGGGCCTGGGGCGACGACCTCAGCAAGCTGACCCAGTTCCTGACCGACTTCAACGGCGAACTGTTCGACGACCCGATGCTCAAGCAGCAGGCCGACCAGTTCATCGTGGACCGCATCGAAGGCGTCCGCGGCTGCCTGATCGACCTCCAGCGCCTGTGCTCCTACGGCCAGTTCCAGCTGGAAGAGCACCTGCTGACCGTGCGCGAAATGCTGGCAGGCATCGGCGAGGCCCACAGCGCCTTCAACACGGCCCTCAAACTGCAGGCCGAAGGCATCAATGCCCGTTTCGTCGACCTGACCGGCTGGCGCGACAACGAACTGCTGCCGCTGGACGAGAAGCTGAAGCAGGCGTTCGACAACGTCGACCTGACCCGCGAACTGCCCATCTGCACCGGCTACGCCCAGTGCGAGGAAGGCCTGATGCGGACCTTCGACCGGGGCTACAGCGAGATGACCTTCAGCCGCATTGCGGTCATCACCGACGCGGCCGAAGCGGTGATCCACAAGGAATACCACCTGAGTTCCGCCGATCCCAAGATCGTGGGCGAGGACAAGGTTGTCCCCATCGGCCGCACCAACTACGACGTGGCCGACCAGCTGGCCAACCTGGGGATGGAAGCGATCCACCCGCGGGCCGGCAAGGGTCTGCGCCAGAACGACATCCCGCTGCGGGTGAAGAACACCTTCGAGCCGGAGCACACCGGTACGCTGATCACCCGTGGGTACATCAGCGAGAAGCCGCAGGTGGAAATCATCGCCGGCCGCAAGGGCGTGTTCGCCATCGAGGTGTTTGACCAGGACATGCAGGGCGATCCGGGTTCCGACCGCCGCATCCTGGACGTGCTCAGCCGCTTCAAGGTGCGCTGTGTCACCAAGGACACCAACGCCAACACGATCACGCATTACGTGGACAGCACCCTCAAGCACGTCAAGCGCGTGGTCCGGGCCCTGCAGGACGAATTCCCCAACGCGGAAATCGCCACCCGCAAGCTGGCCGTGGTATCGGCCATCGGCAGCGACATGCAGGTGCCGGGCATCCTGGCGAAGACGGTGACCGCCCTGGCGGAAGAGGAAATCAGCATCGTCGCGCTGCACCAGTGCATGCGTCAGGTGGATATGCAGTTCATCATCGACGAGGACTATTACGAGAAGGCGATTGCCAAGCTGCACGCCACCCTCATCGAGCCGCATAACCACGAATACGCCATCGTCGCGGCGGTCGGCTGAAAGACCCGGTAGCCGGGTCCACAGAATTATCGGGGTCCGGATCGGTCGCCCTGGCTCCGGTAATGGAGGATGTCTTGCCTCCTGATCGGGCCGCCTGAACTGCGAATTTCAGGCGGTTCCCGATCACCTTTTGCGAGCCTTACCCGCTGTTTTTTTCCTGTCTCTCCTCCGTCCTTCCCCTTCAACCTGCCTGCTGGATATCGTCGTAAATACGGGTACATTGTGCGCACGCCGGAGCCGGAAACGCTGCAGACCATCCCGGACCGGCTGGGAATCAGCGGTGAGCGGGTGCGCCAGATCGAGAAGGGGCGCGCTGGCCAAACTGCGCACCCAGTACGCCGACCTGGCCCATATGGCAGGTCACTGAATGGCGGGGCGATCAGCCCCCCTGCAACGGGAAAAGCAATAGCCAGACTGCCGCCACCACCTGACACAGGCAGGCAACGAGCGTCAGCACCAGCCGGAGACGCCGGTACCAGCCCGGCCAGTACAGGCGCATCCAGCGCACGTCCACGACGTAGAGCAACAGGTACGCCAGCGGATAGACCACCGTCTGTGCCGCCAGTGGCAGCAACAGGGCCAGCCCGGCCGTCAGGAAGAAGAGCTGGCTGATCACCAGCGTCCAGATCGGGGAGAGAGGAAAGCAGCGCTGTTCCAACTGCAGGGCGATCGGCCAGTAGACACCAGCCATGAAGGCCAGCACACCGGCGCTGTAGATGTAGAACAGTTCCACACTCAGAGCGCTGCCGGCAGGCCAGAACAGGATGGCCAGCACCCCGAGAATGAACGGAACCAGTCCGGCCAGGCCGATGGCCGTGGCCAGTCGGGCGACCGCAATCATGAGCGACGTCCCTGGACGCGGATGCGCATCGGATCAGCCGGCGCGTCCAGCCCGACCATTTCATCGTAGGCGGAGGCGTGGACCACATCGGTTCGCATCACGTCGAACGATCCCAGGAGATCCTGCGCCTGCCAGGCGCTCTTGAAGAGGCGGGTGTGGCCGGTATCGTCCGACAGCACTCTCAATCCCTCTTCGAGATGCAGGCGTGCCATGTAAAACTGGCCTTCGAGGGATAGCAGCTCGAGCAACTCAACGCGGAGATTGGGCCGTTGCCTGAGTTCTTCCAGCGTGATTCGCACGTTCGTACCCTCCAAAGAAACCGGACAGCATGGACCAGCCTTGCGTGTAAAACCTGCGAGGAAATACGCCGGATGGGCGGGATAGGATCAGAGTCCCCCGGCATTCCTCGACGGAAACGGCGCATGCCCCGCCAGGTCGGCACACACAGGATGCTGCGGGCAATGTCGCAGATGATCGTTCACCATGCCGACGGCCTGCATGAAGGCATAGACAATCGTCGGCCCCACAAACGTGAAGCCCCGCTTCTTGAGCGCTTTGGAGAGGGCTTCCGATTCGGGCGTGGTCGTCGGAACATCGGACAGGCTGCGCCAGGCGCCCTGGATAGGCTGGAAATCGACGAAAGACCAGAGAAACTCGGAGAATGACTGCCCCTGCTCGGGAAAATCCAGGAACGCCCGGGCGTTACGGATGATCGACTGGACCTTGAGCCGGTTGCGGACAATGCCGGGGTCCTGCAGCAGCTCGGCCACTTTCGCCTCGTCATAGCGGGCAATCCGGTGCGGGTCGAAGCCATCGAAGGCGGCTTCGTAGCTGGCCTGCTTGCGCAGGATGGTGATCCAGCTCAGACCGGCCTGCTGGCCATCGAGGCACAGTTTGGCAAACAGCTCCTGGTCATCGGAGACGGGCCGCCCCCAGACACGATCGTGGTAGTCCACGTAAAGCGGCTCCGTACCACACCACCCACAGCGATTGCCTGCATCCATTCCGATGACCTCCCGACTCCGTTGTTGTCCAGGCTACGGCTGCAGCCGCTGAATGCGCCAGCGACCGTCCTCACGCAGGTATTCGAACCGGTCGTGCAGACGGCTGGGCCGCCCCTGCCAGAATTCGAACCGCTCGGGAACCAGCCGATACCCTCCCCAGAACGACGGCAGCGGGATCTCTCCACTCTGGAAGCGCTGCTTCATCTCCGCCACCTTCTGCTCCAGCAATCCACGCGACGAAATGACCTGGCTCTGCTCGGAAACCCAGGCACCGATCTGGCTGCCCCGCGGGCGTGAGGAAAAATAACGCAGGGATTCCGTCTTGCTGACCTTCTCCACACGGCCCTGAATGATCACCTGGCGGTTCAGCGCCAGCCATGGGAACAGCATCGCGGCACGCGGGTTCTCCGCCAGTTCGTGGGCCTTGCGACTCGCGTAGTTGGTGAAGAACACAAACCCGGCATTGTCGAAATACTTGAGCAGGACGGTACGCAGGCTGGGCTGGCCATCGGCCCCGACCGTGCTCAACGACAGTGCATTGGGCTCCAGTACCCCCGCTTCCCGCGCATGGCTGAACCAGACCTCGAACTGGCGTACGGGATCCGCATCCAGTTGGTCACGGTCGATACCCTCGGATTCGAAATCCCGGCGCATATCACTGATATCCATAGTTCATTCCCATAACAGCCTGTCTCGTGCCTGTCGCTTCAGTGCCGTCACACCCGGCCACGGCCCTGATCATACGCCGTCCCGACCACACCCGATTCATGGCCGACCGGTTTCCGGCCAACCAGCGGCAGTTCCCCATGATACGGGGATGCGGGAAACGATGGTATGTCGCGATTGCCGCAATGCGCTGGTAGGTCAGAGGCGACCCGGAAGCTCATCAGAGGCTCCCTGAGTTGATCCGGATTATTATTTAGATCACTAAGCTTTTAAAACGCGCCATAATGGAGTGGCATTGATCCGAATTATTATGTACTCGTACATGACAGATCCACCTGGCCTTTAAATATAGGCTCTGGTAGCGTGCAGAACAGTCTGCCCAGGGAATGGAGAACGTGAATGAGTGGGATTTCAATTTTTTACTATACTGAATAAATCATGGGGTAGAAGGCCTCGAGCCTCGCAGGACCGCCTGAATGAAACCAAAAGTCATTATAAAACACCTCTTCAAGGTCTTTGGGGATAATCCGAACGAGGCAATGGCCTTGTTCAGGCAGGGACTGGGCAAAGCTGATATCTTCAAACAGACGGGCATGACCCTTGGGGTCATGGACGCCTCCTTCGAAGTCTACGAAGGAGAGATCTTCGTCATTATGGGGCTTTCCGGCTCCGGAAAATCCACCCTGGTACGCCTGCTGAACCGGCTGATCGAGCCGACCGACGGCGAAGTCTGGGTCGGTGACCAGAACATTGCCGCACTCTCGGAAACCGAGCTCAATGAGTTGCGCCGCAAGAAGATGAGCATGGTGTTCCAGTCTTTCGCGCTCATGCCCCACATGAACGTGATCGACAACGCGGCCTTTGGCCTGGAACTGTCCGGCGTACCGCGGGAAGAGCGACACAAGAGGGCTCGGGCCGCGCTGGCGCAGGTGGGGCTCGAAGCCAACGCCCGCAGCTATCCGGACGAGCTCTCCGGGGGCATGCAGCAACGCGTTGGCCTGGCCCGGGCGCTGGCCAATGATCCCGAGATCATGCTGATGGACGAGGCCTTCTCGGCGCTGGATCCGCTGATCCGTACCGAAATGCAGGACGAACTGGTCAAGCTGCAGAAGGATTCCAGGCGCACCGTCATCTTCATCTCCCACGACCTGGACGAAGCCATGCGCATCGGCGACCGCATTGCCATCATGGAAGGCGGTCGTGTGGTGCAGGTGGGCACCCCCGACGAAATCCTCAAGAACCCGGCCGACGATTACGTGCGCTCCTTCTTTCGGGGCGTGGACGTGTCCACTGTGCTGTCCGCCAGGGACGTGGCCACCAAGAAGCAGGTCACCGTCATCGAGCGCGAAGGAGCGGGCGTCCCGGCGGCGATCGAACGTCTGCGCCGCAATGACCGGGAATTCGGTTACGTGGTCAGCCCGGACCAGATTTTCCATGGTGTGGTGTCACTGGACTCCCTGAAGGCGGCCGACAAGAACGGCCAGCGCGTCAGCGATGCCCTGCTGCCCGACCTGGCCCCAATCAATGCGTCCACCTCCCTGACCGACGTCATCGGACGGGTTGCCGAAGCCCCCTGCGGCCTGCCGGTGGTCGACGACAAGGGTCAGTACCTGGGCGTCATTTCCAAAGCAGCACTGCTGCAGGCTCTGGATCGGGAGGGTGAGCAACATGGCCGATGACAACACGACGCAGGCGGGCGACGCCGCCGCACAGGGCAGCGCGACCACCAACCCCTGGGCCGCCGCTTCCGAACAGCAGGGTTCCGGTGGCGGGGCGAGCAATCCATGGAGCGATGCCGGTGCCGCCGGCGGTCCTGATGCCGGCGGTGATGCCGGCACCGGCTGGCTGAACGGTGCCGACCAGGTGGACGTGGTCCACAACACCTTTGCCCATCCGTTCCAGACCGAATGGTTCGACATCCAGGGCGGCGTCGAACACGGCATCGACTGGATCGTCGACAACTTCCGGGTCTTCTTCCAACTGGTCAAACAACCGGTCGACCTGGCCCTGGGCTTTTTCGATGCCACGCTGCTGAGCGTGCCGCCGGTGATCATGATCATCCTGTTCGGTCTGGTGGCCTGGCAGTTGGCCGGCATCCGCCTGGCCATTGCCGCGATGGTGGGCATGACGGCCATGGGTGCCATCGGCGCCTGGCACGAAGCCATGACGACCCTGTCACTGGTGATCACCTCGGTCCTGTTCTGCATGATCATCGGCATTCCGTCGGGAATCTGGATGGCCAAGAGCGATGGCGTGTCCCGCATCATCCGCCCCATCCTCGATGCCATGCAGACGACACCGGCGTTCGTCTACCTGGTTCCAATCGTGATGCTGTTCGGTATCGGCAACGTCCCGGGTGTCATCGTCACCATCATCTTCGCCGTGGCACCCGTTATCCGCCTGACCAACCTGGGGATTCGCCAGGTGCCGTCGGACCTGGTGGAAGCCTCGCGCTCCTTTGGCGCCAGTCCGCGTCAACTGCTGTTCAAGGTCCAGTTGCCGCTGGCCATGCCCACCATCATGGCCGGCGTCAACCAGACGCTGATGCTGGCCCTGTCGATGGTGGTGATCGCCTCCATGATCGCCGTACCCGGACTGGGCCTGATGGTCCTGCGGGGCATTGGCCGTCTCGACATCGGCCTGGCCACCGTCGGCGGCATCGGCATCGTCATCCTGGCCATCATCCTGGATCGCATGACCCAGGCATTGGGCCGCGACTCCCGCGACCGCGGGACCCGTCACTGGTACGAGTCCGGCCCCGTGGGGCTGATCTATTCACTGGTACGCAAGAAGAAAGAAGCCTGAGGAAACAGCGTGGACACGATGGCGATGACTCCGTCAATACTCGCCATGCCTCTACGCGATTTCCCTGGAAGGGCTTGAAAACCGAAGCAGGAGGAGAATTGCATGACTCTTAAACAAGCACTGACAGGCGCATTGTTGGCCGGCGGTGTTGTCCTGGGCGTACAGGCCGAGGACATGCCCGGCAAGGGCGTCACTGTCCAGGCCGTCCAGAGTCCGATTGCCGAGGAGACTTTCCAGACCATGGTGGTCGACGAGGCACTGCGCGACCTGGGATACAACGTCAAGGATATCCAGGAAGTCGACTACAGTGCCGGCTATACATCCATCGCCAATGGTGACGCCACCTTTATGGCGGTGAACTGGTACCCGCTGCACAACACCATGTACGAGAACGCCGGCGGTGACGATGCTTTCTACCGCAAGGGCTACTACATTGAAGGCGCAGCGCAGGGTTACCTGATCGACAAGAAGACTGCCGACAAGTACGGCATCGACAACATTGGCGACTTCAAGGATCCCAAGATCGCCAAACTGTTCGACACCGACGGCGACGGCAAGGCCGACCTGACCGGCTGTCAGGCAGGCTGGGGTTGTGAAGGCGTCATCGAGCACCAGCTCGACGCCTTCGGTCTGCGCGACACCGTCACCCACAAGCAGGGCCAGTACGCCGCGATCATCTCGGATACCATTACCCGCTACAACAACGGCGACCCGATCTTCTACTACACTTGGACGCCGTACTGGGTTTCCGGTGTGCTGGTTCCGGGCAGGGACGTGGTCTGGCTGGAAGTGCCCTTCTCATCCAACCCGAACGGGACGGACACCGAACTGCCGAACGGCAAGAACTATGGCTTCGAGATCAACAGCGAGCGCATCGTTGCCAACAAGGAATGGGCCGCCGAGAACCCGGCTGCCGCCAAGCTGTTTGAAGTCATGAAGCTCCCGGTCAACGACGTGAGCGCCGAGAACATGAAGATCCGCGACGGCGAAGATTCGCCGGAAGCCATCATGGGGCACACCAAGGCCTGGATCAACGCGCATAAGGATACCTACAACGGCTGGCTGGAGCAGGCACGCGCCGCAGCCAAGTAACAGGATAGGCGGGGTGCCTGCGGGCACCCCGTTATCTTGCTTTCCCCCTGCCTTCCCGACGCCGGATCACCGGGAAGGTTCGTCCCGAATACGCCACCATCGAAGCAATGACAGCCACCGTGCCGTCGAACTATGCTTCTATACTCCACGTATCCCTTTGTTTTGGTGACGTCCGGCGGTTGCCTGCACCCTGACGACACACCGACAATATCCGTGCCCCTGTAACGACAAGGAGAAAGTCCGTGGCCGACCCCAAGGCACGCAAGCCCATCTACCGGATGGTCTCGTTCTGGCTGTTTCTGCTGCTGATCCTCTACACCCTGGCCGGCTTCATCGGGCTGCCCTGGTGGTTGCAACGCCAGGTACCGGAACAGCTCAAGACCCAGTTGGGCTGGGAGGGCTCGGTGACCGACATCGACTTCAACCCGTTCACCATGACCCTCGACGTCGAGGGACTGGATGCCCGGGATGCCGATGGTGAGCCGGTCGTGGCGGCCAAGCAGCTGCATGTGGACCTGACGGTCTGGCGCCTGGTCACGGGCACCATCGCCTTCGAATCCATCCGGCTGGATGCGCCGTTCGTTCGCGTCGACCTGCTCAAGGATTATGGCGTCAACCTGGTACGGGACTGGACCACCCACCACCCGGCCACGGAAACACCGGAGGAGCAGAGCGCCTCCTCCGAGCCGCCGCATCTCTATTTCAATGAAATCCAGCTCAACGACGGTGAAGTCCGCTTCCGCGACTACAGCCAGGACCAGCCGGAAACCTTCGACATCCAGCCGCTGGACGTCACCCTCAACGACCTGGCCACCTTCGGCGACGACGGCAGCCCCAGCGACTACACCCTGTCCGCCGCCATTGACGAACAGCAGATCGACTGGCAGGGCAACATCGGCCTGATGCCATTCCATTCCAACGGCCATGTCCGCCTCAGGGATATCAGCCACACGACCCTGGTGCATTTCGCCTCGCCGTATGCCCCCTATGTGGTCAACCAGGGCACCCTGTCCCTGGACACCGACTACGCCCTTTCCAGTGCCGGTGACTTCGCCCTGGTCACCCGCAACGGCGAGTTGCGCATCGACAACCTCAGCGCCAGCCTGCCCCAGGCGGACCAGCCGTTCGCCACCCTGGCCGCGCTGGTGGTCAAGGGCATCACCTTCAATCTGGCGGATCGCTCACTGGCCATCGGGTCGGTGGACCTGGACAGCCTGAAAGGCAACGTCAGTCGCGACAAGGAGGGGCTGATCAACGTCCTCAAGCCCTTCACCGGTCCGGAAAACGGCAGCCAGGACACCGAGGCGGATACCGGCGGCGACAGCAGCGGTTCCGGATTTGACTGGCGGATCGACACTGTCACCCTGGCCGACAGCGACGTGCACTGGCAGGACGCTGTCCCGGAGACGCCCGCCGACATCAGCGCCAGTGGTATCAACGCCAAACTGGGACCGCTGACCCAGGCACTGGACGAACCCGTGCCCTACACCCTGAATCTGCGGACCGGCGAATCCGGCAAGATCAGCGCCCGGGGCCAAGTGACCTTCGTGCCGTTTACCCTGGAATCCACGCTGTCGCTGGATGACATCGCGCTGGCGCCGTTCGAGCCGTATGTCCAGCAGACAGCCAACGTCGCCTTCGCCAGCGGAACGCTGAACGTCGCCGGCGAGCTGGACCTGGACGACCAGACACCGGCGCTGACCGGCACCTTCAACGGCAATGGCCAGATACGGAACCTGAAGCTCACACGAGCCGGCCAGTCCGACCCGATCCTGAGCTGGTCGTCCCTGCGACTCAACCCGGTGGAACTGAACCTGAACCCGGGCCGGCTGGAGATCGGCACGATCACCCTGACCGACCCGGATGCCCACATCGTCCGGGCCGCCGACGGCTCAACCAACCTTTCCGGTCTCATCAAGAGTGGCGATACCGGGGACAGCGATACGGCGGCCCAGGAGCAGGACGCAGGCAGCAGCGACAAACCGGGCTTTGTGTTCCGGGTGACACAGATCGAGCTGGAGAACGGCGGGTTTGACCTGGCCGACCGGACGATCAAGCCGGTGTTTACGACAGGCATGCGCAAGGTCAACGGCATGATCGAAGGGCTCAGCAACGTCCCGCCCCAGCAGGGCAGCGTGCGGATGAGCGGCGAACTTGGCCAGCGCGGCCATGTCGACATGAAGGGCTCCATCGGCACCCTGGGCAAGAAGGACACCACCCACCTGGAGCTGAACCTGGACAACATGGCGATGGCCGAACTGTCGCCCTATTTCGGCCGCTACCTGGGCTACGCCGTGGACAGCGGCAAGCTGCGGATGGACCTGAAATACGACATTACCGGCCCGAAGATCAAAGCGGACAACCGGATCGTGATGGACCAGCTCACCCTCGGCCAGGCCGTGCAGAGTAAGGATGCGGTGAACGTCCCGGTCAAACTGGGACTGACCCTGTTGCGGGACACCGATGGCGTGATCGACGTGGACCTGCCGATCGAAGGCAACCTGGACGATCCCGAGTTCCGCGTGGGCCAGGTGGTCCTGCGGGCCTTCGTCAACCTGCTGGCCAAGGCGGCCACTTCCCCCTTCACCATGCTCGGATCGGTGGCCGAGCTGGCCGGTTTCTCCGGAGAGGAGCTGGGCCAGGTGGCCTTCGTACCGGGCACCACGACGCTCGCGCCGGGCGAAGACAAGAAGCTGGAGCTGCTGGCCGATGCCCTGGCGGAAAAGCCGCAGCTGTTACTGAACGTGCGCGGCGCCGTGGCGCCGGACATCGACGGGCTGGCCCTGAAAGCGGAGCGCCTGGACACCCGGCTGGACCTGACCGCCAACACCGACCGCAAACAGAGGGTCCAGGCCCTGGAAAGCCAGCTGGTCGATCAGCAGGGCGAAGCCGCACTGAAGCAGTTGCAGGCCGACAACAACCAGACCGGGAACGAGCGTTTCACCAGCGCCGAATGGGTCACGACCCTGGTCCGCAGCCTGACCAGGGACGTCCAGTTGCCGCCTGAGGCCCTCAACCGGCTGGCCCAGCAGCGCGGAGCCGTCCTGCAGAAGCAGCTGTCGGAACAGTACGATATTCCCGACGACCAGTTGTTCCTGCTGGCACCTTCCGAGGACGCCAAAACCGAAATGGGTGAGGATGCGATCCGCGTGATCGTACCGTTTGCCATGGGTGCCCGATAGATGACGCGCCGCCTCAGCCACTTCTTCGCCTATGTTGCCCGCCTGCGCTGGATCAAGCGCTGGGGACTGATGCGCAACGCCATCGAGGAAAACGTAGCCACCCACTCCTGGGAAGTGGCCACCATCGCCCACGCCCTGGCGCTGATCCGCAACCGGCATTTCCACGGCTCGGTGGATGTGGACCATGTGGCCGCGGCGGCCCTCTATCACGACGCCACCGAAGTGATCACCGGCGACATGCCGACGCCGGTCAAGTATCACTCCAGCGTCATGCGCGAGGCCTTCAGCGAGATTGAGCACAAGGCCGAGGACGAACTGCTCGATCTGTTACCCGAGAGCCTGCAGGCGGACTTCGCCACCTACATCAAGGAATCCCTATGGGATGAGGATGTGAAGGTCCTGGTCAAAGCCGCCGACCGCCTGTCCGCCTGGCTCAAGTGCCAGGCGGAGATCCAGGCCGGCAACAAGGAGTTCGAACCGGCGGCGGTGCAGATCCTGGAGCGGCTCAGGAGCGAGGACCTGCCGGAAGTGCAGTATTTCCTGGACGTGTTCGCGCCCAGCTACAGCCAGCCGCTGGATCATTTGTTGGGGGATTAAGTCTCGGGCGAGGGCGCGCCGACTGGTAGGTTGGTTGTATAACAGGGGCACCTTCGGAGCAGCCCGCAGGGCTGCCTGAAGAGGTGCAACGACGTTTGGGCCACTCACATCCGGCTCAATCAATCCCCACAATCTTGTGCATCTGCAGCGTCAACCGCCACTGGGGGTGCGCCAGGCAGTACTCCGTGGCCCGGCGCGTGTTGCTCTGCTTGACCGGATCCGGGCCGTCCTCGGGGAGCGCCGGCGACGCCATCGGGGACAGGAAGAAATGATCCGCCCGGATGTGCTCGAACCGCTCCGGCATCGCCAGCGGCTGCGGGTACACCAGCTTCAGCTCGTTGCAACGCTCCAGCACGATTTCGGCGTCGGCCTTGGGGCTCATGCACAGCCAGTCGATGCCGGCCGGCGCCGGCAGAGTGCCGTTGGTTTCCACCCCCACTTCAAAGCCGCGGGCATGGAATGCCTCTATCAGCGGCTCGTCCAGTTGCAGCAGAGGCTCACCGCCGGTGCAGACCACATAGGGCCGTCCGCTATCGTGGGGCCAGAGCGCGGCCACGTGGTCCGCCAGCGCGTCGGCGTCGGCAAAGCGGCCGCCATTCTGGCCATCGGTGCCGACAAAATCGGTGTCGCAGAAATTACAGACCGCGCTGGCCCGGTCCTTCTCCCGGCCGGTCCACAGGTTGCACTTGCTGAAACGGCAGAACACCGCCGCACGACCTGCCTGGGCGCCTTCGCCCTGCAGGGTGTAGAAGGCTTCCTTGACCCGGTACATCAGACGTCCACCTCGTAGGGCAGCGGATCGCGCTGTCCCCGGGCGGCAAACGCCTCCAGCCGTTCCACGCAGGAACCGCAGCGGCCACAGGCCGCGTCGCGGCCGTTGTAGCAGGTCCAGGTCTGGCTGTAGTCCAGGTTCATGGCCAGGCCTTCCGCCAGGATCTCGCCTTTATCCAGGGCCATGTAGGGCGCTTCGACGCGCACCGGCTCGTAGTTGGCGATGCGGCACACGGCGTCCATCTTCTCCACGAACTCCGGCCGGCAGTCCGGATAGATCGCATGATCACCACCGTGCGCACCGAACCAGACCGCCTGGGCCCCGACCGATACGGCGTAGCCGGTGGCCAGGGAGATCAGGATCATGTTGCGGTTGGGCACCACGGTGGATTTCATGCCCGCTTCCTCGTAGTGGCCTTCCGGCACCTCGATGTCGTCGGTCAACGACGAACCGCTGAGCAGGTCGCCCATCGGCGACATATCGACTACCTTGTGGGGGAGCCCCAGCTCTTCGCACACCGTCCTGGCGCATTCCAGTTCCCGCACGTGCCGCTGGCCATAGTTGAACGACAGGGCATGCACCTCATAACCCGCCGCCCGGGCCCGGTGCAACAGCGTAAAGGAATCCATGCCACCGGAATAGATGACGACGACTTTCTGGGACATAGGTAGGCCACCTCATAACAGCCAATAACGGGAATGGACGAATTGTAACAGGGACGCGGCAGGATGGGTTCGCGTCCGGTCGCCGCGCCGGTTAAACTCATTGGATCATCCGGATCCGACGGCCCGGCCGGCATTGTTCGGGCATCCTGAAAAAGAACATAACCAGAACGACGCAGTATGAACGTTTCCGAATCACCGGCATTTATCGATTTCGAGGCTTCCAGCCTGGACCTGATCGCCAGTTATCCGATCGAGGTCGGCGTCAGTCTGCCGGACGGAACCCTACACAGCTGGCTGATCGCGCCTCACGTTCTCTGGCAGGACTGGTCAGAGAACGCCGAGGCCATTCACGGGATCAGTCGCGATACCCTGTGCAGGGAAGGTCATGACGTCCAGGGCGTGGCACATGCCCTCAATGAATTGCTGGGCGACGCCGTGTACTGCGATGCCTGGACCTTCGACAGTTTCTGGCTGCACCGCCTGTACCGGGCTGCCCGCGTCACGCCAAGCTTTACGCTCGATTCGGTGTCATCCCTCCTGGATACCCACCAGGTCCAGCTTTGGGCCGAAGTCCGCCAGCAGGTCATCGAATCCCTGGGCCTGCCGGTCCACCGTGCCGCCAACGACGCCCTGATCCTGCAGGAAACCTGGCGCCGGGTCGTGGATCACGGTGCCCGTCACAATACCCGGGTGCACGCAGCGCGTTCCTGATCGGCTACCCGTGCCTTTCGGCCCGGACCCAGGCCGCCACCACCTCGATCACATCGCCGACGGTATTCAGGGTCCAGAACGTCACCAGTGCCATCAGCGCGGCGCCAAAGGCGGTAAACGTCATGTCGGCTCCGACGATCCGGCTCTCGGCCAGGGCAAAGTATGCAGCCAGTGCCACCACCAGCAGGACCTCAATAACGATATGGGATTTCAGTTTGACGATGCGACCTGTGTCGTCGGACATGATGCTCGCGGTTTCACCCCTGTTACGTGCATTCAACGGATACCGGGCATCGCCCGGCAAGATAGTGTCCTAAGGAGCCTCTGATTATCTCGCGCGCGATAAAACATGGCTGTACGAGGAACTCAGTACGCAATAACCGGGGAGTCTGCGCGGCAGGAAGAGTGCCGACGCCGAGGGCGTTATCGTGGAATCGAGTAGGAGGGGGAGTTGCCTCCCCCGTCCTCTCACACCACCGGGCATACGGTTCCGTACCACGGCGGTTCATGATTGGCTCTGAAGCCGGTTTATCGTATCCAGCAAACTGACCAGAGACAG
>NZ_SJDL01000023.1 GCF_004327985.1 Marinobacter halodurans | reverse complement strand
AAAGAGCGTGCAGGGTAGACTTTGACATGGCGTATCATTCCTCTGTTGGTTGTGATCTGGCGAGATCAACCAACAGGATACGCCACCTCTTCAACTTGCCTCCATACACCAGAAATCACCATAGCTCGAAGCCAAGAAGCGGAAGCCTCAAAGCAAATTGCGGAGCTTTCAAAAGCGGTTGAGAGCGCAAGCGCTAACAATGATTCAGTGCTTAAAAATCAATACATTGAAGGTGCGTTGGAGGCCTGGAAGCGAAAAGGCCAAGCAGTCGATTACTTAAATAGCCTTACCAACGTCACCAACGAAACAAAAGCGGAAATATTTCGTTCTGCCTGTTTGCGTCACAAGGGCCGCGAACCAAAGAACAACCCATTTCTTACGGACGGGTAGCATAGGGATGACGGCGGTGATCTTGCTTTCAAGTGGTAATCACCTAACAAACCGCTCAACCGGACGCCAAAAGCGTGGCGCTTTTGGTTCCCTCCGCTGCGCTCCGGCGCCGGTTAGCTCAGCGTTACAAAGCAAGGGAGAGTGCGTGGTAATGATCGCCAGGGAATGGAAATGCCGAATACCTGAAATCCACAGTGAAGGGTTCACGGGCTATCTTTACGAAACCGGCATCAAAGATTCGTCCGCAACTCCTGGGTTTCTAGGCGCACAGATTTTCCGACGTTCCCTCACCGGCAAAATTGAACTCACTCTCATCACATACTGGGATAAGCTGGCATCCATCAAGGCGTTTGCTGGTGACAATATTTCGCAGGCCCGTTTGTACCCAGAAGACGAGGTTTATGAGCTTGAGCCTGACCTCACGGTGCAGCACTATGAGGTTATCGAGCATCAGTTTTCACCAGAGACGCGGGGGTAAACGGGTGCTCTTGCTTTGTAACAAATAAGGATAGGTCGCGCGCAGCCGCGACCTGATCCGGTGTTGGACGAGCCCGGTGCTTCTCTATTTAAGGAAATAGCGTCGGCGAACCCAGAGGTGCTTTAGCCTTGGCGTTTGTCGGCCATTTTCGCCAGGACAGGGGCGCCCGGAACCGTCGGTGAAGCCGACAGCCGGTTTGCCCTGGCCGTGATGTCATAAGGTGCGTTGGCTTCTCCCTTTGAGGTGCATGTCAGTTAAAGAAAGGCTCAGGCCGGACATCGTCGCCGGATGACGGGCCACCGGCAGGGCCGACGCCAGAAGGTAAGGCTCATGGGCTGACCGCAACAGGGGCAAGCGCGTGGCTTGCGGGGTTGGCTCACCGTTCCGGTCCAGGGCGGCGTCACGTCGAGAAGCCACTGCAGTCGGTGCAGGGTTTTGCGGGCTCCGCTGTGCAGGAAGCCGTATTCCCGCACCCGCCGCAGCCCCTTGGGCAAGACATGCTGCAGGACCCGCCAGAGGAACCGGGCCGCCGGTTCGGTCAGGGTCCGCCACTCCTGAGTCTGGCTGTCCTGGTAGCGGAAGGTCACCCGTTCACCGTCGTAATCCACGATGTTCTGCTCCCGCAGTACGCCGCGATAGAGGTAGCGGGCCAGATAGGTCAGCGCCGTATCACCGCGCCCGACTGCTCACACTGGGCGACCCAGCGCCGGGGCATGGCGTCCGGCAGGGCAAAGCCCTGCTTGCGCATCCGGGTGAGGAACTTGGCCCGGAACACCGTCGCCAGGGCCCGGCCGTTGAACAGGTAGTGCCCGGTGCGGGCCTGCCAGTGAGGCCCGGTCAGCCCACCCCCGGGAACCACGAGATGCACGTGGGGATGGAAAGCCAGGCGACGGGAGTGGGAGTGGGTGTGCAACGCAAGCGCCGTTAAGCCGATCGGCGTTATCAGGATATCTGAACACTGGAGTAGTGCGCCCTGGCAATTTTTCTGGGGAGAATGCACCTCCATCCAGAGCATCTCCAACCGAGTCGATCCGCAAACACCCAATCGATACACATTCACCCAATTAGATTTTGCATCTTTTTTCGTTTCATTACCGCTTCATGCAACCTCATAAAATATCGACAGATCCAGAGTTCGATTCCCCGCGCGTTCGGTATCCACGACGGGATATGGCCGCCTGTCAATTTGACAGGCCATGCCGTGATACCTATTTCGAGGGTATGGCCCATTCACAAAAACCAGAAAACAGTAATAAGAAAATCGACAGCTTTTTTGCAGTACGGCTGCGGGGTTCATCGCATGAAAACGGTCAGTGTTGTACTTCTGGATGCGACCCAGTACGGAGCGGATCCAGAGCTGGCAAAAATGATAGAGACATGGTTCCCGGTTGAGCGCAGGAATAAACGAAGCGGACTGGCCGATATCGACGCGAATGGCAAGAAACCCATCCTGTGTTTTGAATTCGACTTTCCGGATATTTCCACGCTCTCGCTTCTCAACGACACCAAGAGAAACCATCCCTCTGTGCCAATCATCATGTTCACGGAACAGCATTCCGAGGCATTGGCTGTCTGGGCGCTGCGGGCCCGGGTCTGGGATTATTTCGTGAAACCGGCCTTGCCGGAAGCGGTGTTTTCATCGCTTTCCATGCTGACGGATGCGATGAGCGCGCCCAGGAAGGACAGCACCCGGAACCTGCTGACCCCGCCCCACCAGTTGCCGGACGATGCCCGATTCCAGAAGCACCGGGTGATCGACAAACTGGTCGAACTCGCGGTGGCGTACATCGAACAGCATTTGCACGAGAAACTGAACCAGAGCGACATCGCCGAGCGATGCAGCACAACCAGCTACCATTTGAGCCGGATCTTCAAACAGACCTACGGCATCACCTTCCAGGATTACATCATGCGCCGGCGTCTGGATCGTGCGGCCGAGCTGCTCCGCAATGCCAGCGCGTCCGTATCCGACGTGTGCTGGACGGTCGGTTTCCGGGACGCGTCCTATTTCTCCAAGATGTTTTACCGCCAAACCGGGCTGACGCCGTCCCAGTTCCGCAGGCAGTGGCTGGACTCGCGCCGCGAGGAGCACACGGATTTCGGTGCCTCCCTGGCCCTGCGCCGCTAAACATTAACTTTTTGCAAGATTCTTCCTTTTTTCGACCGGAATACTCCTAACGCCCCCCAGTGACTCCTGCCTAACCTGACATTGTGACGCGCTGAACAGCGCGTCACATGGGACCTCAGAAAATAACGTGTAGGAGTTCAACAATGAAAAACTTCACTGCAAAAGTGTCTCAGTTCCTTCGCGATGAAGAAGGCCTGGAACTGTCCGAGTACGCCGTTGCGGGTTCGCTGATTGTCCTTGGCGCCGTTGCTGCTTTCACGACGCTGGGGGGCGATATCGCGACTGCGATTGGCAAAATCTCTGCCGTGATCACCGGGACTCCCTGAGTCGTTCGGAATGATCGCATGGGCGGGAACGCTCTGGTCCCGCCCTCACTAACCGGCAAGAGGCACCTCCCATGAACACTACCGAATGGATGCTCGCCCTGCTCACTGCAGCTCTCGTGATCGCCGTTGTCACGGATCTGCGTACCCACCGGATTCCCAACTGGCTCACGCTGGGCGTCCTCCTGGTGTCGCTGGTCGGACAGATCATCTTTGCGCAGTGGCAGGGGCTTGTGCATGGATTCGGTGGCGCATTCGTGGGGCTGCTCTGTTTTCTGCCGCTTCATATTTTTGGAGCCCTGGGCGCCGGCGACGTCAAGCTCATGACCGCCGCCGGATCGCTCCTGGGTCCGCTAGGCGCCTTCGTCGGCGTTCTGGCGACGCTTGTCTTTGGTGGCCTGCTGGCACTGGCGTTCATCGCATCACGAGGTGGACTGATTCCCTTGCTGCGTCGTTACAGCCGAATGGCCGTGATGATGACGCATCTCCAGCCGACCTACCTGGCCCCCGTTCCCGGCGAAGCCGCAGCCGAGCGCTTTCCCTACGCCCTGGCCATCGCCTGCGGGGCCTTCTTCTCACTCTGGTACCTGGCCTGATCCGGCCGGCCTGACAGGAGTCCCCAGCCATGGAAGCACGAGATGTCACAAGCGAAGCACCCGCCTTCGCACATAGCCGGGAAGCCCTGTGCCCAAGACCTCACAGCCTGGAGGCCACCGGCCTGGACTTCTTCTTTGTCGCGGACCTGGTGCTAAAGCACCTGTCCCAGCAGAGCAACCAGACCCTGGCCCTGCTCGCCCAGAACCTCTGCCTGCCCGGCGCCGTTCTGGAGCCGGTACTGTCAGGACTGAGGAAAGAGGCCCGTATCGAAGCCAGGGGGGCCGGGGCGGGCGAGCACGGCATTCGCTATGCACTGACCGATCGGGGGCGCGCCGACGCACTGGATGCCCTCGCCCAGGATGGCTACTGCGGTCCGGCGCCGGTTCCCCTGGCTGCCTATGCGGAGTTGATCGAGAAGCAGTCCGTCTCGCACTGCTCGGTCACGGCGCGGGACATCCGCGACCTGTTCCGGAACACCGTCCTGGACGAAACCCTGATTGACCAGCTCGGTCCGGCCGTGCATTCAGGCCGGGCCCTCTTTGTGTACGGACCGCCGGGCAGCGGCAAGAGCTACATCACCCGACAGCTGATCCGCCTGCTGAATGACCCGGTCTTCGTGCCCTACTCGATCCTGGTGGGAGGCACTGTGGTGGCCGTCTTCGATCCGGAATTCCACCACCCGGTCCGGCAAATGGCACAGAACCCGGTGAATCTCATGCAGGGGCACGACCCCCGCTTCCAACTGTGTGATCGCCCCGAGGTGGTCACCGGCGGCGAGCTGACACTGGACCTGCTTGACCTCACCTTCGACTCGGACAGAAAGCAGTACCAGGCGCCGCTGCAACTTAAGGCCAGCAACGGCATGTTCCTGATCGATGACCTGGGCCGGCAAACCATGCCGCCCCTGTCACTGCTGAACCGGTGGATTGTGCCCATGGAGGAAAAGAGGGATTTTCTCCACCTCCGGGCCGGGCAGCATTTTGCCGTGCCCTTCGACATGCTCCTGGTTTTCTCCACCAACCTGAACCCCCTGGAACTGGCCGACGAGGCCTTCCTCAGGCGCATCGGCCACAAGATCCGTTTCTCCTCACTGGAAAGCGAACCCTACCTGCGTCTGTGGCGGCAAGTCTGCGAGCAACAGGGCATTGAGGACAATCCGGAAGTCACCCACTACATGATGACCGAGTTGTATCCCAGGCAGGGAAGCGCCCTGCTGCCATGCCACCCCCGGGATCTGCTGGGCCTGGTCAGCGACTACTGTCGCTATCTGGGCCAGCCGCCGGAGCTGGGCATCGACGCCATACGCTGGGCCTGGAAAACCTACTTTGTGCAGTTTGCGGATGAGAGGTGATCACGATGTTCAAGAAACGAACCATTGTCATGCTGACCTTTGCCCTCGCCATGGGCCTGGCGGCCGCCTTTGTAGCCAAGGGCTGGGCGCTTAAGCGACTGACGGTATCGAAAGACGACGAAGGCACCCCGGTGGTGGTCGCCGCCATGCAGATTCCGTTCGGCAAGAAGCTGGAGAAAACCGACCTGCGGGTGACCAGCATGCCGGCGCACCTGGTACCGGCAACCGCCTATAACGACCTGGAGAGCCTGGACGGCACCGTGGCCACGGGCACCATCTATGCCGATGAAATCGTCATGAAGGAGAAGGTCACCGAGTTTGGCGGCGGCAGCGCCCTGTCTGCGGTGATCGAACCCAACAAGCGCGCGGTCACCGTTCGCGTCAACGACGTGATTGGCGTGGCCGGATTCCTGATGCCCGGCAACCGCGTGGATGTCGTGGCCGCCAAGCCCGAGGGCAACCACCGCAAATACAAGACAGAAACGCTCCTGGAAGACATCAAGGTGCTGGCCGTCGACCAGACCGCCTCACCGGAGAAAGACAAACCCGTCATCGTGCGCGCGGTCACCCTGGAGCTTTCACCGAAGGAGGCGGAACGGCTGGTGAGAGCGACCCAGGAAGGCATGGTCCAGTTGGCCCTGCGCAATCCGCTCGACAACAGCAGGAAGCCGGAGCCCAAACCGGAGGTGGTTGCCAAGGCGCCCGAACCGAAGCCGGCCCCGAAAAGGATTGTGTCGAGATCACAGCGCGTCACCGTGATCCGGGGAACCGATGTGAGCACGTCCAGGGTATCGATGTAAGCCGGGCGTCCGGCGCGAGCAAGACGTCACTCAGGGGGAAGTAGGTGATGAAAACAAGCATGAAAGCAGCAGCGAATAACCGCACGTGGTGGCCGCCAGCAGGCTTGATTCTACTCTGTCTGCTGGGCCTGGCCTCAGGTGCCGGCGCACAGGTGATGGTGTCGACGGGCATTGAGCGGCAGGTCGTGGATGTGGCGCTCAACCAGTCCCAGATTCTGTACCTTGAGGAGCCTGTGGCAAAAGTCTCGCTCGGGAATCCGGAGGTGGCGGACATCCTGATCCTCCGGTCCCGCCAGCTCTACGTTGTGGGTAAAAAGCTCGGCTCCACCAACGTCACCCTATGGGACAAGAGCAACACGGTGGTCGCGGTCCTCGGCATCGAGGTGACCCATGACCTGGAAGGGCTGAAGTCACGCCTGCATCAGATCCTCCCTGACGAGACGATTGAAGTCCGCTCGGCCCAGGGCGACATCGTGCTCAGTGGGGAAGTCAGCAGCGCGCCCCGCGTCGATGCGGCGCTGCAGCTGGCGCGCAGCTTCCAGGGCGCCGGAGAGAACCCCGGCACGGTCCTGAACATGATGCAGGTCGGGGGCGCCCAGCAGGTCATGCTGGAGGTCCAGGTGGCCGAGGTGTCCCGCGACCTGCTGAAAAACCTCGGTGCCCGGTTCGAAGTCCTCAACGTATCCAAGAATCTCACCTCCGGCGCCAGCCGGGGCGCGACCGCCCTGTTCGGCGGTCCCGTTCCCGGCGGCGGAGCCGATATCCCGGGCAATGTGACGCAGATTCTCCGGGAACCACTGGGCTATGACACCAGCGGTATATTCGCCAGTTTCCTGGACGGCACCACCCTGTTTGACCTGGTGATCGAAGCGGCCGAGGAGAACAACCTGGCCAAGGTGCTGGCCGAGCCCACGCTGACCACCCTCACGGGGCAGGAAGCCACATTCCATGCCGGCGGCGAGTTCCCGGTTCCGGTCGCAGGCAAGGACAATGAAGTCACCATCGAGTTCAAGGACTTCGGGATCAGTCTGGGCTTTCTCCCCACCGTACTGGATTCCGGCACCATCAGCCTGAAGCTCAACATCAAGGTCAGCGAACTCAGCAACCAGAACTCAATTGCCCTGGACATTGCCGATGCTGGAGCCACCTTCTTCATCAACTCGCTGACCAGCCGTAGTGCGTCCTCGACCGTGGAACTGGGCAACGGCCAGACCATCGGCGTTGCCGGCCTGATCAACGAGCGACTGCGCGAGCGCGTCAACAAGGTTCCCGGACTTGGCGATGTACCCGTCCTGGGACAACTGTTCCGCAGCCAGGAGTATGTCCAGGGGAAAACCGAGCTGGTGATCCTGGTAACCCCCCATTTCGCCAAGGCGGCCGACCGCGAGCAGTTCACACTGCCCACCGACCGGTTTGTCGAGCCGAGCAGCCTGGAGTTCTACCTGCTGGGCTACACAGAAGGACGCGGCGCGGGTGATCCCCCAACCTCCAAACCGATGCGCAAAGGCGGTGTTGAAGGCCATTTCGGACACGAACTCTAAGGTGAACGCCATGACACGTAGCAACCCAAAGACCGCACTTACCCTGTCCGCTCTCGTCCTGGCGGTGTCACTGGGCGGATGTGCCTCGCCGTCCTCCGAAGGCGACTTCGGGAATTCCGTGAGGGCGATGATCGCCTCCCAGAAATACAGGCCTGTGGGCGAAGAGCCGCCGGCCGTACCCACCATGGACGGAGCCCGCGCCGCCGGCTCCGTGGAACGCCAACGGACCGCGCCGCCTGCCCCGCAACGGATCTACCAGGGCATGGGTGGCGCGGAGCTGTGACACCAACGGCTAGAGGATGAAGGGAGACAGCAGTATGCCTGGAATCAACCGGACCCGTTCCACCAGCCACAACCAGCGGGGCGCCATTCTGCCGCTGGTTGCCATCTCCCTGATCGGCATCCTCGGGATGGCGGCACTGGCGCTCGACATGAGCCACGCGCACCTTGAGAAAACGCGGCTCCAGAACAGCCTGGATGCCGCGGCCCTCAGCGCCGCCAAGGTGCTCGACCAGACCGGGAACACGCTGGTTGCCGAGACGGCCGGCCGCGATACCTTTGCCAGTAACCTGGCCGAGCCGGGCAACACAACGCTCGGAGAGGCACTGGACGGGGGCAGCCTGACCGTCACCGTCGAGTTCTCATCGACCCTCGACCCGTTTGTGCCCGCCACCCTGCCCGCCCAGTATGTGCGGGTGCGGGCGGCCGGCTACGACGTGAAAAACTGGTTCGCCCCGCTGTTCGGCTTGAATCGCACCGAGATTCCGGGCACGGCGGTGGCCGGCCCCAGCCCCACCCTCGCCAACGTCTGCAACGTAGCCCCCATGATGGTGTGCGGAACGCCCCCGGCTTCGGCTCCGCCCGGCACCACGTACGGCTATTCCCGGGGCGACGTGGAAATGCTGAAGATCGGCTCCGGGACCAGCTCCGAGGTGGGGAACGGAAACTTCTACCTGGTGCGCCTGGACGGCAGTGCCGGCGGTGCCGATGTCCGTGATGCCGCGGCCGGCAAATACCACAGCTGCCTCAGCAACGGCGAGGTGGTCGAGACGGAACCGGGCAACACGGTGGGGCCTTTTGCGCAGGGCATCAACACCCGACTGGGGGTCTACAAGGGCCCGGTCAACGCCAGCGACTACCCGCCAGACTGGTTTACCGACCACGCCAACTACACCGAAGCCGACTACCAGAACGGAACGGCGCCCGGCTTTGACCTGGACTGGTACCTGTCAAAAATGGCCAACGTCGATCCCACGACCCCGCCCTCGGGTGTGCCCGGTCGCCGGATTCTGACGGTCCCGGTGGGCGACTGTAATGGCCTGGCCAATGGCCAGAGCAGCGTTGATCTACTCGGTTTTGCCTGTTTCTACATGATCACGGAGATGGCGCAGACCGGCCAGGCCCTGTTCTTCGGTCAGTTCAAGGACGACTGCGGCGGCAACGGGGTTCCCGGCCCGAACCCGGTGACCGGCCCGGGGCCCCACGTCATCCAGTTGTACAAGGATCCGGACACGCTCGACAGTTGATCGGCCGGGCGGTGGTTTACCCCGACATTATCACGCAGGAGTCGGTGAATCATGAAAAAGCACCCTCGCTTGAAGCAGAAACAGCATGGCATCGCGATGCTTGAGTTCATGGTGGCAGCCCCGCTGCTGATCGTCGTGACGCTTGCGGTAACGGAGATGGCCTGGGCCTTTCACCAGTATCACACCATGACCCGGGCGACCCGCGATGGAGCCCGATACATGGCTTCCAGCGCCCTGATTGGCAGCGTCGGCATCATCTACCTGGACAGCACCCTGGTGCAGGAAACCGGCAACCTCGTGGTGTTCGGCAACGTGGGTGGCACCGGCTCACCGCTTCTGCCGGACTGGAGCGCCGCCGAAGTGACGGTCACCAGTCCGGATGCCAGTCACATCCGCGTTTCCGCCCATTACGACTACGTGCCCCTGGTGGGTCGCATTCCAGCCTTTTATGGCGGCCAACCCCTGAGCCTGTCGTTCCAGATGCACAGCACCGTGGAGATGAGAGCGCTATGAGCATTCACCCCCGGAATCAGGCCGGTGCCCACACCGTTGAGTTCGCCATCGTCGGGGCGATGTTCTTCGTGCTGCTGTTCGCCGCCATCGAGTTTGGTCGCCTGATGTTCGTCTGGAACACCCTGGACGAGGTCAGCCGCAAGAGCGCCCGGGTCGCAGCGGTGTGCCCCGTCAACCACAGCGCCATTCGCCGGGTCGGGATGTTCGACGCACCGGGATCGAGCGGTCCCAGTCCGATTCTGCCGGCGCTCAACGAATCCGATATCCGGATCGACTATCTCGATGCCAGCGGCACACCGGTCGACCCGGCCACCCAATACATGGACATCGCCTACGTGCGCAGTGAGGTCTCGGGCGTTCGTCACCGTTTGATCATTCCGTTTTTCGTCCAGGAGTTCGAGCTGCCATCGTTCATCACCGTTCTGCCCCGGGAAAGCCTCGGTGTTTCACCGGAAGGAACGGCGTGTTTTGGAACCACGATCTGAATCAGCAGGTGTGAGGTAAGGATCATGAAACCATCATTGAGAGTACTGCTGTCGGGGCGCGACCCCGGTCAACTGGAGGAACTGGAAAAGGTGCTTGTCGGCGCGACCGCACACGTGGTGAGTCTGCGCCATATCGGCAACGCCAATCCTGATCCCCTGTACAACCTGCCGGAGGCCCCCGAAGCACTCATATTCTGTGTGACCGGCGCCTGGGAGGATGAACTGAGTGCCCTGAATGAGCACCCCCTGGAGCAACGACCGCCGACGATTGTCGTGGGCCCGGAGAATATCGCCGTCATGCGCCAGGCCATGCGCGCCTGTGCCCGCGATTATTTCAGTTTTCCGCTGCCTGAATACGACCTGAAGCTGTCCCTCAACCGGATTGCCAATGAGTTGCACGGCGACAAGGCCACCGGCCATGCCAGACTGACGGCCATCATCAATGCCAAGGGAGGGTCCGGGGCAAGCACCATCGCGTCGACACTGGCGCACAGCCTGGTCGCCCGCATCGACCAACGGGTGGCCCTGCTGGACCTCGACTTCCAGTTCGGCCACCTGTCGTCGCTGTTCGATCTCCCCCCCGATGGTGGTCTCGTCGACGCCATCACCTGCTCCGAGTCCATGGATGCCATGGCCCTGGAAGGCCATATGCACAAGCACAAAAGCGGCCTTCACATCCTTGGCGACACCTCGCAACAGCTGGTCGTTCCCGGCGACATCGAGGAAGGGCAGCTCAAGAAGCTGATCAACCTGGTCCGCTCGAGCTACCAGCAAGTGGTTGTCGACCTGCCCAGGCAGATCGATCCCGTGACCGGCTGCGTACTGGAATCGGCCGACTGCATCCTGCTTGTGGTCCAGCAAAGCGTCGCCCACGTCCAGGATGCACGGCAGATGATTCGCTATCTCAATACCTACCTGGGCATCTCCCACAAACAGATAAAGGTGGTGGTGAACCGCTGGGAGAAGCGTCAGGACCTGGAAACCAACGACATCCGGAAGAGCCTCGAGATCGAGGACATCATCTGCATTCCCAACGATTTCACCAAGGTGGCCGAAAGCGCCAATCTCGGCATACCGCTGCTGGATTTCGCCCCGTCATCACCGGTCAGCCGCAGCGTTACAAAGCTCGCGGAAACCCTGAGTGGAAAGAAAGCGGATGCCGGCACATTCGGGTTTGCCAAAGTGCTTCGAAAACTGGCCAGGACATGAGGGTGACACCATGACCATCAACGGGATGAATGACAGCGCCATGACACGTTTCGGCGTCCATGGCCACAGCCATGCAACTGACCAGGCCCGACGGGTCGAGGAAGAGCAGGAACGGGCCTGTAAGAAGAACCTCCATCAAAAGCTCATGAAGGTTCTGGATCTCTCACTGATCAGTACCCTGGGCCGGGAAGAAGCCGAAAACCAGATCCTGGCAATCGGCCACCAGCTGCTCAAGGACGATTCCGTTCCCCTGAGCCTCAATGCCCGCCAGCGGGTACTGAAGCAAATCCTGGACGACATCCTCGGGCTCGGGCCTCTGGAGCCGCTACTCGCAGACAGGAGTATTGCCGATATCCTCGTGAACGGCGCCGACAGCGTCTACGTCGAGCGCCATGGCAAACTGGAAAAAGTGGACGTCTCGTTCAGCAACGATGCCCATCTGCTGAATGTGATTGATCGCATTGTGTCCAGCGTCGGGCGACGCATTGACGAATCGTCCCCGATGGTCGATGCGCGCCTGCAGGACGGCTCCCGGGTCAATGCGATCATTCCTCCACTGGCCGTCGATGGACCGCTACTGTCCATCCGCCGTTTCTCCATTGGCAAGCTGTCTATTGACACGCTGATCGAAAAGCAGACGCTCACCGCGCCCATCGCCGAGTTGCTGGAAGCCATCGTCCTGGGCCGGCTCAACGTTCTGATTTCAGGCGGCACAGGGTCCGGTAAAACCACGCTGCTGAATGTCATGTCGGGCTTCGTGCCCCACGACGAACGCATTGTCACGATCGAGGACTCGGCCGAGCTCCAACTGCAGCAGCCCCATGTGGCACGCCTGGAAACCCGGCCACCGAATATCGAGAGCAAGGGCGAAGTAAGCCAGCGGGACCTGGTTCGCAACAGCCTGAGGATGCGACCGGACCGTATCATTGTCGGCGAAGTCCGCGGGCCGGAAGCCCTGGACATGCTCCAGGCCATGAATACCGGCCACGACGGTTCCATGACCACCCTTCACGCGAATTCGCCACGGGATGCCCTGACCCGGATCGAAAACATGGTCTCGATGGCCAGCGCCAGCATGCCCGTCAAAGCGATTCGCTCCCAGGTCGCCTCCGCCATCGACGTGGTTCTACAGGTGGAGCGCCACGAGGATGGCATGCGCCGCCTGGTCAGCGTGCAGGAGATCAACGGCATGGAGGGCGAGGTCGTCACCATGTCCGAGCTGTTTACCTTCCGGCGTCGCGGCAGGGACGAAACCGGAGCGGTTGTTGGCCGCTACGCCCCAACCGGCATCGTTCCCCGGTTCCATGAACATCTCCAGCAACGGGGGATCGATGTACCGCTCTCGCTCTATAACCCGGACTTCGAGGACTGAGCCATGAACATTCTGGGAGACAATCTCTGGATCTTTGTTGGTCTGGTGTTTATCGCGGTATTCCTGCTCTCACAGGGGTTGGTGATTCCGGTTTTCGGGGAAAGCCGCAGTGCGCGAAAGCGAATGCAGCAACGGATGAAAACACTGGTCACCGACACGGAGACCCAGCAACGCATTTCCCTCCTGCGGGACCGTTACACCCGCAAGCTCAATCCGCTGGAAAGGCGGCTCGAGCAACTGAACGTCCTTGAGCCCCTGAGAAACCTGGTTGCCCAGGCCGGGCTTGAAACCCCGGCCTACCGGGTCTTCCTGCTGGCCCTCACACTCTCCGCCATTGTTGGCGGTATCGCCTGGAGCCTGACCAAGTCGCCCTGGGCGCCCATGGTCGGCGCGCCGGTCGGCTTCATGCTGCCCTTCCTGTATATCCGGAAAAAACGCACGGCCCGGATTGCCCGCATCGAGGAGCAACTGCCGGATGTTGTCGATGTCATCATCCGGGCGCTGCGGGCGGGTCATCCCTTTATCGACGCTATCAGGCTGGTGTCCACCGAAATGCCGAGCCCGGTCCGGGAGGAGTTCGGCATCACCTTCAACGAGATCAACTACGGTGGCGATGTCCGCTCGGCGCTCATGGGCCTGCTGCACCGTGTACCCAGCGTCACCGTCATGGCGCTGGTCACGGCGCTGCTGGTGCAGCGCGAGTCCGGCGGCAACCTGGCGGAGATCCTGGAAAAAATCGCCGCCGTCATCCGGGGACGGTTCCGCTTCCAGCGCAAGGTGCGGTCGCTATCCGCCGAAGGTCGAATCTCGGCCTGGGTACTGACCCTGACGCCGTTTGCCCTGTTCGTGATGATCTCCCTGATCAATCCCGATTACATGCCGATGCTCACCGAAAGTCCACGCGGCGGGGATATCGTGCTGATTTCCCTCGTCATGATCGTGGTTGGCATTTTCTGGATCAAACGCATTCTCAACCTCCGGGTTTAAAGGAGTGATGCCATGGATTATCTGATCGGACTTCTGGACTCAACCCTACAGGACAAGCAGGCCGCCGGCTGGATCTTCGTCGCCCTCATGGGGATCACGGTTTTTTGCGTCGGACTGGCCATGGTCTTCCTCGTTTCCAACATCTTCAATCCCGTGCGGAACCGCCTGAAGTCCGTCGTCGGTTCAGGGCAGGAGGATGAAGCCTCCAACCCAGGGTCGGTGGTCATGCTTGCGGGTAAGTTGGCGCCCTTCGTGCTGCCCAGGAAAGAAGGGGAACGGGGCCGAACCCGCGAGCGTCTGATGCATGCCGGATTCAGGGGTGACAACGCGCTCGCCACCTTCTACGCCATCAAGACCCTCCTGATCATCGGGCTGCCGCTGCTGGTCTTGCTGATCGTTAACTGGATACCGTCCCTCACCTCCGCACAGACGCTCCAGGCCGGCGCTGTGGCCGTGCTTATCGGCGTCGGAGCCCCGAACTACGTACTCGGCAAACTGATCCAGCGCCGCAAGAGACTGCTATACAACGGTTTCCCCGATGCCCTCGATCTGCTGGTCGTGTGCACCGAAGCGGGCTTCGGCCTTAAACCCGCACTGCAGCGGGTAGCGGACGAGATCTCAGTGGGACATCCGGAACTGGCACAGGAGTTTGCCCTGGTTAACGCCGAGATGCGGGCCGGGGTTGATCGTGCCGATGCGCTGCACAATCTTGCCGACCGTACCGGACTCGATGAAATTGCCGGACTCGTCACGCTGCTGAGCCAGAGCCTACGGTTCGGCAACAGCATCGCGGATTCCCTCAGGATCTATTCCGAGGAATTCCGTGACAAGCGGATGCAAAAAGCCGAAGAGGAAGCCGGAAAGATATCGACCAAACTGATCTTCCCATTGGTGCTATGCATGTTTCCTGCGTTTTTTGTGGTGGCCATCGGTCCTGCCGTGATCGGCCTTCTCGACCATTTCAAGGGCTGACATCAGTCCGAAGCATCGCACGCGGCGGCAGGCCGTGAGCGTTGGATGCACTAAGGAGTCGTACCATGAAACATATCGATTGGATGGTGAAGGCAAGTTGCATCGGGCTGGTGCTGGCCGTCATGGCCGGTTGCGCGTCGACGCCGACAGCCAAGGACCATGATTATTCGGATCTTTACAGTGGAAAGTCCAAACTGACCTTCTCCACGCTGATGCCACTTGATTCAGCCGCCGAAGGCATCACCCGCGGTGATGCCGCAGCCGCCCGGGGCGACCTGGACCAGGCCATCTTCGAGTACCTCCGTGCCCTTGAACTGGAACCGGACAACGCCGAAAGCTTCTACAAGATAGGCGTACTCAACCTCAGGAAACAGGAACTGACCAAAGCGCTCACGGCCTTCCAGATGGCCGCAAAAAACGATCCCAACCATGCCGGCGCCCTGGAGGGCATGGGCCTGGTACTGATGCAAATGCGCCAACCCGAACGCGCCCGGATCCTGCTCGAGCGGGCGATAGAACTGGACCCGAAGCGAGGCCAGTCCCACAACGCGCTGGGTATCCTCGCGGATCTGCGAGGGGACTTTGACGAGGCCGTCAAACACTACGACGCGGCACTCATGCTGTCCCCGCTGAGCGCCCGGCTCCAGAACAACCTGGGTTATTCCCATTACCTGGCCGGTCACTGGGACCAGGCAGAGCAATCGTATCTTTCAGCGTTGAATGCCGATCCCGGACACAAGAGGGCCTGGCTCAACCTCGGACAACTCTATACCCGCGAAGAGCGCTACGACGAAGCGTTGGAAGTACTCACGGAAGTGGTGCCAACGGCGGAAGCCTATAACATCATGGGATATATCTGCATGAATGCTGAAAAGCTGGACGATGCGAAACGATTCTTCAGCAAAGCGGCAGAGGCCTCACCGAGTTACTACGTCACCGCGCACGAGAACCTGGCCCAGGTGCAGCGCCTGCTCGCCCAACGCAATCCGTGAGTCCAGGCCTGGCCGGGGCTCCGGGCCCCTTCACCTTTGACACCTGATAGGAAGGGGTTGATCGACATGATGTCGGTCCCCCCTTCCACGTTCAAAGCGAGAGCGGTGGCATGGAGGGTCAATTTGTTTCTTTACCGTCTCGTTGGGCAAGATAAATTGATCCTGTGAGATGATGGGGAAATCCATGAGCGTGTCGCGATCTGATTTCTGCTGCATAGCGAAAGTGGTAACCGTGCTTTTGCTGTTAAACAGCTCGTTGGCGTTTGCCCAAACGACGCAAGAACGCATTCATGGGATGTCCCACGGCGTCATGCCCTTTGACGTGTCAAAGACGATCCACATTTTCAGGATGACGGAGTCCGGGGGTGTCGAGCGAATCCTGGTCAGAGACCGTCGTGATGCCGATCAGGTCGCGCTTATACGGCATCACCTGGAGCATGAGGCCGGGAGGTTCCAACGTGGCGACTACTCAGATCCTGCTAAACTGCATGGTTCGGACATGCCGGGGCTTAAGGAACTCGAAGCAAGTGCCTCGCAAATCGGGGTTTCTTACTCGGAGCTTCCTGAAGGTGCACAAATAACCTTCAAAACCAACAGCCTGCGATTGCTGACGGCCATACATCGATGGTTCGGCGCCCAGCTCTCCGAGCACGGCGCCGATGCCAGGGCAGAGTAACGCATAGGCCCAACACGGCGCTTCAGCCGACCGGCAACTGAGCTTAGGCGTTATAGGTACCTATGAAACTACACATTGAGACTCCGCTTATTGAATCCCGCGCAATGAGCGTCATCACAGGACGCTCAGTCTGGATTAAGCTCGATGCACTGCAGCCACCCGGTTCATTCAAGATACGGGGCATTGGCCATGCCTGTGAAACCTACCTGGCTCAGGGTGCCCGTAGGTTCGTTTCGTCATCCGGAGGCAACGCCGGCTTGGCCGTCGCCTACGCTGGTCGCCGGCTTGGTGTTCCGGTTACGGTTGTGGTGCCGGAAACGACCACCGAAAGGGCAAAGGAACTCCTGCAGTTGGAGAACGCGGAGGTCATCGTGCACGGCATCTCCTGGCAGGAAGCCAACGCCTTTGCACAATCGTTGGTTGGTGCATCGGATGCGTTTCTTCATCCCTTTGATGATCCGCTGCTTTGGCAGGGCCACGCTACGCTGGTTGATGAAGTCTTTCGCTCCGGTCTGAAGCCCGACGCTGTGGTACTTTCCGTCGGCGGTGGCGGGCTGCTTTCAGGCGTGGTGGAAGGGCTTCATCGCAACGGGTGGAGTGATATCCCCGTTTTCGCCGTGGAAACGGCCGGGGCGGCATCATTTCACGCAGCCGTAAGGGCCGGTCATACCGTCGAGCTGGAACGGATTACCAGCATCGCCACCTCGCTTGGTGCCAAGCGTGTTTGCGAGAAGGCCTTCCAATGGTCGAAGAATCACCGGATCCACAGTGTCGTGGTATCAGACCAAAGCGCGCTGTCTGCCTGCGAGCGTTTTCTTGCCGATCATCGCATCTTGGTAGAGCCTGCCTGCGGAGCGAGCCTGGCAGTGGCCTATGAGAATGCATCAGAACTCGAAAGTTTCAGCAATATCCTGGTCGTGGTATGTGGCGGAGCTACGTCCACGATTGACCAGATCAGGGAATGGAAGAGCAGCAAACACGCCCCATAACCAGGAGATCAACCGGATCGTGGGCGCGCATCGATAACACTCGATGCCGCCCCCTTGCCGCAGGCGTTAGGGCGCGAGGCAGAGAGACGACCGGCTTCGGTCATTGCGGAACATAGCCGTGCCGGTGATGGAACCTCTCAATTTCGTTCTTTTTTGGATAGGTCCCTGTGAACGTTTTTATGTACTCGGGAATCCTCTCCATTCGGACGGCCAAATCCTCCTTGGCCTGCATGGATATATATCCAATCTGGACCAGGTATACCGTTCTTGCGTGCACATCAGCGGCTTTATTGTCATATCCGAAGCGTTCAAACATGGAAGTCAAAGCCTCCAGCCTTTGCGCATCCGCCGCCTGCACCTCCTGTTGTATCTCTGCTGATTGAAGAGCCCAGCTCCTGATTGCGAATTCAAACTTCGAATCAAAAAGCGTTTCATCAAGCCAGCAATCAAAGACATTCAACGTAGCTTCCGCCAACGAATCGGCGTATGCCTGAGACTGTCTGACAATCCCTCCGGTATTCTTGTCTTTCCATGTGTTCATCAGTGCTGCAAGCAGCTCTTCCCGATCACTGAAAAACCAGTAGAAGCTGGTTCTTGACAGGTTGAGGCGCTTCGACAGCGTCGCAATTTTTACGTTCTCAATACCCGACGCAAGAAAAACATCCCGCGCGGCGCTGACCCATAAATCCGGTGAACCACGCCATCCGCTTTCGCTTGTACTCGTTCTTTTCATAACAGCCTTGTTCCAGCTAGCCATTGAACTGTACAGGTATGTCAATTTAAAAAACATTACCGTCGATTTTGATTGACACCACTGTACATTCCTTGATTTGATCGAGGTCGAGGCATCGAACCGCGAACCCATGATCATGCCGCCCCCTTTTCACCAGGTGGTTCGCCGAGTCATAGAGGAGTCCGATCATGTCCAGTGATCCACTGCTACAGCCTTACCAGCTGAAGCACCTGAAGCTGCGCAATCGTATCATCATGACGGCTCACGAGCCTGCCTACCCTGAAGATGGCATGCCCAAGGGGCGGTATCGCGAATACCATGTCGAGCGTGCCAGGGGCGGTGTCGCTATGACGATGACGGCCGGTTCTGCAGCCGTCTCGAGAGACAGTCCACCTGTTTTTAATAATTTGCTCGTCTATAAGGACGAAATCGTCCCCTGGATGAAAGACATGACCGACGCCGTCCATGAGCACGGCGCCGCCATAATGATCCAGCTTACCCACCTTGGACGCCGTACCCGCTGGGACAAAGACAACTGGCTGCCCGTTGTCTCACCGTCACACAAGCGGGAGCGCTCTCACCGTTCATTTCCCAAACAACTGGAAGACTGGGATATTGCCCGCATCATCAGTGACTACGCCGATGCGGCTGAACGTATGAAGGCAGGTGGCATGGATGGTATTGAGCTGCAGGCATACGGCCACCTGATGGACCAGTTCTGGTCCCCCCTTACCAATGAGCTTGACGGGCCATACGGCGGTTCCCTGGAGAATCGCATGCGCTTCACGTTTGATGTCCTTGGTGAGATCCGTAAGCGTGTCGGGCCGGACTTTATCGTCGGTATACGATACACCGGTGACGAATGCCTGCCCGGCGGCATCGATAACGAGGAAGGCCTTGAGGTGTCCCGCCTCCTTAAAGACAGTGGCATGATTGACTTCCTGAACGTCGTCAGGGGCCATATCGATACCGATCCCGGGCTCACGGACGTCATTCCGATCCAGGGCATGGCCAATAGCCCCCATCTGGATTTTGCCGGCGAAATCAGGGCCGCAACGGACTTCCCGGTATTCCATGCCGCGAAAATTCCGGATGTGGCGACAGCACGTTATGCGATTGATTCCGGCAAGGTCGACCTGGTCGGTATGACCCGTGCCCATATGACGGATCCGCACATTGTCCGCAAAATCATCGAAAAACGTGAAGATGAGATTCGGCCCTGCGTTGGCGCAAACTATTGCCTCGACCGGATCTACCAGGGCGGCGCAGCCTTCTGCATCCATAATGCCGCGACCGGTCGCGAAGAGAGCATGCCGCATACCATCGAGAAGGCCGGGGTACGCAAAAAGATCGTCATCGTCGGCTCCGGCCCTGGCGGTCTGGAGGCTGCTCGTGTTGCCGGCGAAAGAGGACATGAGGTTGTTGTATTCGAAGCCGCAAGCAATCCAGGGGGGCAAATCCGCCTGACGGCACAAAGTGAACGGCGCAGGGAAATGATGCAGATCATCGACTGGCGCATGGCTCAATGTGAGCGCCTTGGCGTTCGGTTCGAATTCAACACCTGGGCTGAGGCCGGGACCGTTGAAGCGGAAAGCCCGGATGTCGTGATCATAGCGACCGGCGGCCTTCCGGACACGGAAGTCCTGACAAAAGGCAACGAGCACGTGATTTCCGCCTGGGACATCATCTCTGGTGATGTCAAACCCGGCAAAAATGTCCTGATCTATGACGACGCCGGAGATCACTCAGGCCTTCAGGCCGCAGAAATTATTGCCAAAACAGGTGCTGCCGTTGAAATCATAACCCCTGACCGGTCATTCGCTCCTGAAGTCATGGCGATGAACCTCGTGCCGTACATGCGCACGCTCCAGGCCCTGGATACAACCTTTACAGTAACCTATCGTCTTGAGTCCGTGGAGAAACGGGGCCACGAACTCGAGGCCCGCATTGGCAGCGACTACGGTCTGGTTACTGATAAGCGAGTAGTCGACCAGGTGGTCGTCAACCACGGCATCATCCCCCTCGATGGGCTGTATTTCGATCTCAAGCCACATTCATCCAATCGTGGTGAACTATCCCATGACCAGTTGGTATCGGGTGAGCCGCAGTCGGTGGTCCGTAATCCCGAAGGAAAATTCCAGCTTTTCCGGATCGGTGACGCCGTCCATACCCGTAACACCCACGCTGCAATCTACGATGCACTGCGTCTGTTGAAGGATATGTAAATCTGCAGGGCCTGACCGGTGACTCCGGCAGGCCCCTTACAGCGAATCAAATGTCGCCTGGAAGGCTTGGGCCAGGTCACGCCATGCCCCGCGCCACGATGTCGGCTTCCGGGCCGGCATTTCCCGTCCGGTCGACATGATACAGGCCCCCTTTGACGCTCATCTGGTATATTCAGGATCTTCGATCCTATCCGTGTTGGGCAAAGATGGAATCAATTGATGTAGGACTGGTAGTGCCGTTGCTTCAGCAGATGAGCGTCTATCTGCTCATCGCCTACCTGTTCTCGAAGACCCCGCTGTTCCGCCCCCTGGCCAATCTCTCCAACTGGCCGATCCACAAGTTGATGGTCTATGCCATCTTTTCCGGCTTTTGCATCCTGGGCACCTATTTCGGCCAGCAAACCCTGGACGCCATTGCCAATACCCGTGCCATCGGCGCCATCCTCGGCGGCCTGCTGGGCGGGCCCCTGGTGGGCACCGCCGTCGGCCTGTCCGGGGGTCTGCATCGCTATTCCCTGGGCGGTTTTACCGATCTGGCCTGCGCCATTTCGACCACCTGGGAGGGTTTTCTGGCAGGCATGGTGCATGCCTTCTGGATGAGACGCGGCCAGGCCGAGCGGATTTTCAATCCCTGGCAGGCACTCCTGCTGGGGGTGATCGCGGAAGCCAGCCAGATGCTCATCCTGTTGGTAGTGGCCAAGCCCTTTGATCAGGCCCTGGCCCTGGTCAAAGCCATTGCCCTGCCGATGATGGTGGCCAACTCCCTGGGAGCGGCGCTGTTCATGGGCTTTATCCGTGACGCCAAGTTCCAGGCCGATGAGCTGGCGTCCCGCCTATCCCAGCGGGCGTTGCGCATTGCCCGTCGCTGCGTCGGCCTGCTGGACAACGGCTTCAATGCCCACTCGGCGCAGGCCATTGCCGAGGTGGTCAAGGACGAGACCGGGGTTGCGGCGGTGGCCATCACCGATCGCGACCGGATTCTGGGCTTTACCGGCGTGGGAGCCGATCACCACAAGGTGGGATGTCCCATTGCGTCGACCATTACACTGGAGGCCATTCGCGACAACAAGGTGGTGTTCGCCGATGGCCTGACCACACCCTACCAGTGCTCGATAGCCGCCGGCTGCGAGCTGGGGTCTTCCCTGGTGGTGCCGCTGAAGGGCGAGCGGGAGGTAATCGGTACCATCAAGCTGTACGAGCCCAAACACAAACTCTTTCGCAACCTCAACCGCAGTCTGGGCGTCGGCATTGCCGGCGTGCTGTCCAACCAGATCCTGCACAGCCAGTTGCAGGCCAGCCGGACGCTGCTGGCAGAAGCCGAGCTGCGGGCGCTGGAAGCCAAAGTGAACCCCCACTTCCTGTTCAACAGCCTGAATACCGTGGCCGCCGTATTGCGCCGGGCACCGCATGAGGCGCGCGGCCTGATTGTCCACCTGGCGGAGTTCCTGCGCGGCAACCTGGGGCGCAACAGCGTGACCGTTTCGCTGGCTCGGGAGTTCGCCCATGTCAGCCACTACCTGGCAATCGAGAAGGCCCGGTTCGGCGACCGCCTCAGTTTCGTCGAAGAACTCGATGAAGACGTGGAGGACGAGAAGGTCCCGGCGCTGGCCATCCAGACGCTGGTGGAAAACGCGATTAAGCACGGCATCAGCCGTGCCGAAGCCGGCGGCCGGGTGCGGCTTTCCGCGTACCTGGACGGCGACAATATCTGCGTACAGGTGGAGGATAGCGCGGCACAGGCGCCGCAACAGACCGACGGCCTGGGACTGACCCTGGTCCGCGAGCGTTTCGCCGCCCTGGGCGCCGCTTGCAGCCTCCAACTCCAGCACCAGCCGGGGCAATACACGCGTGCTAAACTGACCTGGCCAAGAGGTACCCTGTCATGATTCGTGCCCTGATCGTGGACGATGAACCCCTTGCACGGGAAGAACTGGCGGCGCTGTTGGGCGAAGCCGGTGGTGTCAAGGTGGTCGGGGAAGCGGGCAACGGCAAGGAGGCCCTGCTCAAGGTCAAATCGCTGCATCCCGACGTGGTCTTCCTGGACGGGGACATGCCGGGGCTGTCCGGGGTCGATGTCAGCAGCCTGCTGTCCGAACCGCGGCCACTGCTGGTCTTCGTGACCGCCCACCAGCAGTTCGCACTGGAAGCCTTTGACGAAGCCGCTCTGGACTTCCTGCTCAAGCCCGTTGACCCGGATCGACTGGCCCGCACCCTGAAGCGGATTGAAGCACTGGGTATTGGCGAGGCAACGCCCCTGGAGAAGCTGGCCTGCTACCAGGGCAACAAGGTACGGCTGGTTTCGCCGGCCGAGATTGATTGCGCCTATGTTGACCTGACCGGCACCCAGGTCCAGGTCGGTGGCGAGGAACTCCACTGCCAACTGCCCCTGAAGACGCTGGAAGCGCGCCTGCCACTCATCCGCACACACCGACGGTACCTGGTCAACCCCGATGCCATCGGGGCGATCACCCAGAAAGAGAGCGGGGCCGAAATCGAAACCCGTCACGGTGCTTTGATTCCGGTCTCGCGTCGTTACCTGAAGCAGCTCAGGGATAAATACCTGCTGCCATTCTGACCGCTCAACAACCCGATTCGACCGCTCAGGCAAAAATCGGCAGCCTCCCGGCCACCCCCTTCGTAAGCTTTGCCCTCCAACCAGTCCAACAAAGACAATAAGGGGAAAGCCATGCAGTGGTTCTTACTGGGTGTCGCTTTGCTGATCAGCGGCTACTTCATCTACGGAAAAATCATTGAGCGGATTTTCGGCACCAGGCCGGAGCGCCAGACACCGGCCTTTACCAACAACGACGGTGTTGACTACGTACCCATGTCCACCCGGAAGGTGTATCTGGTGCAGTTGCTCAACATCGCCGGCCTGGGGCCGATCTTCGGCCCGATCCTGGGGGCGCTCTACGGCCCCACCGCCCTGCTGTGGATTGTTTTCGGCTCCATCTTCGCCGGTGCCGTGCACGACTACTTCTCCGGCATGCTGTCGGTGCGCGCCGGTGGTGCGTCGGTACCGACCGTGGTCGGTCGCGAACTGGGTACCGCCGCCAAACATTTCATGAACAGTTTCGCGGTGTTGCTGCTGTTACTGGTCGGGGTCGTCTTTACCCTGGGGCCGGCCAAGCTGCTGGGCAACCTGTCCGGAACATCGGTACCGGTCTGGGTGGCTGTCATTTTCGGCTACTACCTGATCGCCACCCTGGTGCCCATCGACAAGATCATCGGCCGTCTCTACCCGCTGTTCGGCGCACTGCTGGTGTTCATGTCCGTTGGCCTGCTGATTGGCCTGGCGGTCAGCGACAAGTCGTTCTACGCCGCCGGCATCACCCTTGAGAACCTGCACCCGCAGGATCTGCCGCTGTGGCCGCTGTTGTTTATCACCATTGCCTGTGGCGCCCTGTCCGGCTTCCATGCCACGCAATCGCCGCTGATGGCACGCTGCATGGAAAACGAGAGCAATGGCCGCTTCGTGTTCTACGGTGCGATGATCGGCGAAGGCGTGATTGCACTGATCTGGGCAACCCTGGGGATGTCCTTCTACGACAGCCCCGAAGCCCTGAACGCCACCCTTGCCCAGGGGGGGCCCGCCGCCGTGGTCAACGATGTGGCCACCTCACTGCTGGGCGGGATTGGCGGCATCCTGGCCATTCTTGGGGTGGTCGTCCTGCCCATTACCTCTGGCGATACGTCTTTTCGTGCAGCCCGCTTGATCCTGTCCGACTTCCTGAAGTTCGACCAGAAACCCATCACCAAACGTCTGATGATCGCCCTGCCACTGTTTGCGGTCGGCTTTGCCATCAGCCTGATGGACTTCAATGTGATCTGGCGCTACTTCGGCTGGGCCAACCAGATGACCGCGGTCATCATGCTGTGGGCCGCCGCGGCCTGGCTTAAGCGCCATGGCAAGTTCCACTGGGTTTGCACGGTTCCTGCGACCTTCATGACCGGAGTCGTGAATGCCTACCTGTTTTCCGCCGAGATCGGCTTCGGTTTGCCGCTGAGTGTGGCCGGCCCCATCGGCCTTGCATCCTCCTCGGTGATGCTGGTCTGGCTGCTGATGCGCGGTCGCAGGGAGCAGGACGACCTGGATACACCGGCCATCGCTGCCGAGCAGGCTTGAGCCGGGCAGTCACCACCGGCTGAAAGGCCGGTGGTGACGCTCATTGAATCACCAGACCCAACCATCCGGGATCCCATACCCGCACAGGCGCTGACAGGACGTCCCACCACATTGCGGTGGCTTCCGGGGCCTAATGCCGCAACGACGCCATCCACTCCAACACCCCTTCACTCGCCGTCTTGCGGATCACCCGCGCCCGGGACACGCTTGCCTCGCCCGGATCGATCACGGTGATGGGCACGTCGAAGTCCACACAGCCAACCAGCCCGGCAGCGGGGTAGACCTGGAGCGAGGTGCCAACGATCAGGAGCTGGTCGGCGGTGCTGACCACCTCGGCGGCGGTCTCGATCATGGGGACGGCTTCGCCGAACCAGACCACATGGGGACGAAGCTGGCCACCGCGTTCGCAGGTGTCGCCAATATGGATGTCGTTGTAACCGATATCGTAAAGGCGATTCTCATCGTGGACGCTGCGGGCCTGGGTCAGTTGGCCGTGGAGGTGGACAACGCTGGTGGAACCGGCGCGTTCGTGCAGGTCGTCGATGTTCTGGGTGACGATGGTGACGCGGTAGTCCTTTTCCAGCTCCGCCAGCGCGTAATGGGCCGGGTTGGGCCGGGCATCCTTCAGTTGCCGACGGCGGTCGTTGTAGAAGTTCAGGACCAGCTCCGGATCGCGCTGGAAGGCTTCGGGCGTAGCGACATCGTAGACGTTGTGTTTTTCCCAGAGGCCGTCGTTGTCGCGAAAGGTGGCAATACCGCTTTCAGCGCTCATGCCAGCGCCGGTGAGGACGACGATGTGCTGCTTCATAAGGTCTCCGGAACGCGTGGTTTTCCGGGGACTTTAGCATCTGGGGGCTTGATCGTGGAGTCGCGGGAGGGCGCTGTGATGCGGTTTTCGAGGCGAGCCCACATCTTACGGGAGTGTGGCGGTGGATGGTGTCCGGCCACCCACCGCCGGGGTCCTACAGGTCGAAGATCTTGCCGGGGTTGATGATCCCGTTGGGATCGAACACCTGCTTGATGCCCTTGAGGTAGGCGATTTCCGCTTCGCTGCGGGTGTATTGCAGGTAGGGCTTCTTGGTCATGCCCACGCCGTGCTCGGCGGAGACGCTGCCGTTGTAGCGCTGGACGATCTCGAACACCCACTTGTTGACCTGCTGGCACTTCTCGAAGAAGTCTTCCTTGGCCATGCCTTCGGGCTTGAGGATGTTCAGGTGCAGGTTGCCGTCGCCAATGTGGCCGAACCAGATGATCTCGAAGTCCGGATAGTGCTCGGTGACCACGGCGTCGATTTCCTGCAGGAAGCCGGGCACCTTGGAAACGATCACGGAGATGTCGTTCTTGTAGGGCGTGCGCGGGGCGATGGACTCGGAGATGCCCTCGCGCAGCATCCACAGGTTCTTGGCCTGGGTCTCGCTCTGGCTGATGGCGCCATCCAGCACCCAGCCGTTTTCGACGCACTGTTCGAACAGGCCCATGGCTTCGTCCATCACCTGGTCGGAAATGGCTTCAAACTCCAGCAGTGCGTAGTACGGGGCTTCGGTCTCGAACGGGGCCTGCACCTGGCCGTGAGCCAATACGTGCTGCATGGCCTGGTGCGAGAAGAATTCGTAGGCGGTCAGGTCGATCTGCTTCTGGAACGTCTGCAGCACGTCCATGGTGTTGGTCAGGTCGTTCAGGCCCAGCACCAGCACGGTCAGGTTGTCCGGCTTGCGGGTCAGCTTCATGGTGGCTTCGGTGATGAAACCCAGGGTACCCTCGGCGCCGATGAACAGGTGGCGCAGGTCATAGCCGGTGTTGTTCTTTTCCAGGTCCTTGTTCAGTTCCAGGATGTCGCCCTTGCCGGTGACGACGGTCAGGCCCGCCACCCAGTCACGGCTCATGCCGTAACGGATAACCTTGATGCCGCCGGCGTTGGTGGAGAGGTTGCCGCCCAGCTGGCTGGAGCCGGCGGAGGCAAAGTCCACCGGGTAGTACAGGTCGTTCTCTTCGGCGAAGTTCTGCAGCTGTTCGGTGATCACGCCCGCCTGGCAATGCACGGTCCGGTCGCTGGCGTTGAAGTCAAGGATCCGGTTCATGTAGTCGAACGCAACGACCACCTCGCCGTTGGCGGCCACGGCGCCCGCGCTCAGGCCGGTGCGGCCCCCGGAAGGCACCAGCGCCACCTGGTTCTCGTTGGCGAAGCGGACGATGGCCTGCACCTGCTCGGTGGTCTTGGGGAACACGATCGCCACCGGCCTGGGCGCGTAGATCTTGGTCCAGTCCTTGCCGTAGATGTCGAGGTCGGCGGGATCGGTCAGGACCTTGCCGTCGTCAACGAGGGATTTGAGGGCGTCAACAATCTGGTCAGGCGTCATGGCACTCTCGGTAGCACTGTCGGATTACAGGGGGCAATGGACGGTGGCGACCCAGGTTGAAGCGCTTTCGCGAGCGGCTTCACAGCCTGATGACTGGCGTCACCGAACACAATGTCAAAACGGGCGTTTATGGTATCATACCCGCCCTGTTCGGCGCCCCTGCTGACAAAAAGCCCGGCGGGCGCACGTTTTACATCACGCGACGAAAGGTCTGTAAAGCCCATGGCAAACACGTCCCTCGACAAAAGCAAGATCAAGATCCTGCTGCTTGAAGGCGTTCATCAGTCTGCACTGGATACCTTGCATGAAGCGGGTTACACCAACATCGAGTACCTGACGCACTCCCTCGGCGACGAGGAGCTGAAGGAAAAGATCGCCGATGCCCATTTCATCGGCATCCGCTCCCGCACCCAGCTCACAGAGGAGGTCTTCGAGGCCGCCAGCAAGCTGATGGCCGTGGGCTGCTTCTGTATCGGGACCAACCAGGTCAACCTGAAGGCAGCGACCCAGCGTGGTGTGGCCGTCTTCAACGCACCTTTCTCCAACACCCGTTCCGTGGCCGAACTGGTTCTGGCCCAGGCCATCCTGCTGCTGCGCGGCATTCCGGAGAAGAACGCCAAGGCGCACCGCGGCGACTGGATCAAGTCGGCCAAGAACAGCTACGAAATCCGTGGCAAGAAGCTGGGCATCATCGGCTACGGCAACATCGGCACCCAGTTCAGCGTCCTGGCGGAAGCCCTGGGTATGGAGGTCTACTACTACGACGTGGTCTCCAAGCTGTCGATCGGTAATGCCAAGCAGGTCAACTCGATGAAAGAGCTGCTGAACATGGCTGACGTCGTCAGCCTGCATGTGCCGGAAACCCCGGCCACCAAGTACATGTTCGGCGCCGAGCAACTGGCCCAGATGAAGCCGGGCAGCATCCTGATGAATGCGTCCCGCGGTACCGTCGTGGACATCGAGGCGCTGGCCGAGACCATGAGGAGCGGCAAGCTGCTGGGTGCGGCCATCGACGTATTCCCGGTCGAGCCGAAGTCCAACGACGAGGAGTTCGTCTCCCCGCTGCGCGAATTCGACAACGTGATCCTGACCCCACACATCGGTGGCTCCACCATCGAGGCGCAGGAGAACATCGGCCGCGAAGTGGCCGAGAAGCTGGCGATGTACAGCGACAACGGCACCACCGTGTCCTCCGTGAACTTCCCGGAAGTGGCGCTGCCGTCGCACCCGAACCAGCACCGTCTGCTGCACATCCACGAGAACATCCCGGGCGTCATGTCCGAAATCAACCGCGTGTTCTCGGACAACGGCATCAACATCTGTGGCCAGTACCTGCAAACGCAGGACGAGATCGGCTACGTGGTGATCGATGTGGACAAGGAGTACGGCGAACTGGCGCTGGAGAAACTCAAGTCCGTGCGTGGCACCATTCGCTGCCGCGTGCTGTTCTAAGGACAGCGCACCGCTGGATAAAGAAAGCCGGGTCGACGCCCGGCTTTTTTGTGCCCGCCTTCCCGTTCCCCGTCACTTACGCGCAGACACTTTCTTTCACATTATTAATCCCGACCGGCCCGTTCTGACCTTGTTTCGTCATCGAATCGACCTAAGGTTTAGAGGTGTATTGGGGTAAATCGTCTCAAATTTCGCAGTCACAAGGAGAAGACCATGTCTTTGAAAGACTCGCTCATGACGAAACTGGAAACCCAGACCGAATACTGGAGCAAGCAGATCGACAGCCTGCGCGCCGAGGCCGACGAGAAGATGGCCAAAGCCAAGGATGAAGAGGCCGAAGCACAGATCCAGGATGATTTCGCCAAGCGCATCCAGGAACTCGAAGACAACGTGGAAAGCGCCCGGCAGAAAATGGGCGAACTGCGCGAAGCCGGTGAGGATCACCTCAGCGATCTGAAGAAGCGGGTTGAGGAGTGGTTGCCGAGTAATACCAACTAACGCGAAGGCATCGCCCGCTAATGTAGCCGACGCTTTAGCTTCGGAGCAGCCCGTCGGGCTGCCGGGTTTCGTCGAAGGGAAAAGAAGGCCCCTTCGGCGCCTCAGAAGCTGAAGCATCTGCTACAGGCTCGAGTAAACCGAAAACCATCACGGATCTTTCAGCATAAGAAAGCGGAGACCTCCAGGAGGCCTCCGCTTGTTTGTACCCGGCGGAGTGATTAACCCTGCATCGGCACCAGGGTCAGTTCAACCCGGCGGTTCTGGGCCCGGCCGGATTCGGTGCTGTTGGAGGCAATCGGGTTGTTCTCGCCGTGACCGGTGGCCCGGGTCCGTCTGGACGCGATGCCCTGGTTAAGCAGGAAATCGCGCACGGACGAGGCCCGGCGCTCGCTCAGCAACTGGTTGTAGGAACTGGAACCGGTGCTGTCGGTATAGCCATCGATCTGGATGACGGTCTGTTCGTACTCATTCAGCACCAGGGCCACGGATTCCAGCACATCGGTGAATGAGGAGCGGATCGAGGACTGATTCACGTCGAAAGTGATGTTGCCCGGCATGATCAGCTGGATCTGGTTGCCGTTACGCTGAACCCGGACGCCGGTGCCTTCCAGTTTGTGGCGCAGGTCCGCTTCCTGGCGGTCCATGTAGTAGCCGATACCACCACCGGCCGCGCCGCCGGCGGCAGCCCCGATGAGGGCGCCCTTGCCCCGGTCACTCTTGCTGGAGGTCGCCGCCCCAATGGCCGCACCGGTGACGGCACCGATCACGCTCCCCTTGGTGGCATTGGAGACTTTCTCCTCACCGGTATAGGGATCGTATGTCATACACCCGTTCAGCGTAACGACCGCTACGGACAAGGCCATGATTGTTTTTTTCATCCACTGCTCCTTCTTCTACATCTATCAGGCGCCAGCCGCACGCTGGGGCTCGGCCAGGTCACTACATCCTTCAATGAAGGCGTTAATGGTCACATTGAACACGGTTGCCTGCAGGTCCGTCGCCTCGTTGACGAGGTGATGACGGCCATTGGGCAGCCGGCGTTCGTTGACCGATGAAAACTTGTTCCTGATGATCCTCAGGTTGTGCTGCCAGTCGACAGTCAGGTCTTTCTCGCCCTGGATCACCGTGACGGCATAATGCACCGGCGCTGCCGCCTCGATCGAGGGCACCCACCGGCGCAGGGCCGTTACCCAGTTCACATGGACGGCGCGCGCCTGCAATGGATCATGCTCCCGCAGGAACCGGAGAAAACGGGAATTGCCGCTGTTCTCCGAAAACATGCGCCGCCAGCTGGTCATAAATGGCTTCACCAGACTGTGCAGTATCTTGGCCCCGATCCAGCCATTGGGGCGCACCAGCGGTGCCAGCAGCACCACGTGGCGAAACTCCGCCGTTCCCTGCGGTACATTATGCAGCAGGTAATCGATCAGGACGCCACCACCGGTGCTCTGCCCCACCGCGAACCAGGGACCGTCCACGCGATGACGCACCACCGCCAGCACATCCATCAATACCTGCTGGTATTCGGCAAAACTGCCGATGGATGCGGGTGTACCGCTGGACAGACCATGCCCGGGCTGATCGTAGGCCAGCACGTTGAAGCCGGCGCTCAGGCAGCGGTCGATCAACTGGCTGTAAAGGCCGACATGGTCGAAATACCCGTGCAGGATGAAGACAGTGCCGCGGGCTTCCGGAATCCGGTAAAAATGGATCGCGACCCGATGCTTGCCCGCCTGAAGGTTGCCCAACGTGTATTCCACATTCGGGTGCTCAACCCACAGGTCCAGACCATAGAAGCGACAGTAAGCGGCCACTTCCTGCCGGAGCCCGTCCTGGCTGCCGCCCTTCTGCTTGCTGACATCAAAGGCCGGCAGTTGAGCGATCAGACTCGCCCGTTCCCACTCCGGCATGTCCAGGTTATCTGTCTTCCAATACACAGTGGTTCGCCGTTGGTTGCATATTCTACGTACTGGGCCTGTGACCCGGTATTACGTCTCTGTCATCTCGATCCCGGCATCTGGGCCGGTCACCGGGGGCGGAGAGGTCTACATTAGCACATCACGCCACCCGGTCAGTGCCCATCCGGGCCGGATTGGCTGAAATAAGACGCGTGCGTCCAAAACCGGCCAAATCATCTGGTGGGCGGATGCATAATCCTATAAAACAACCTATCAGACATGGCCCGGCTTCCCGTACCCTGAGCGCTGGACATGCCCATAACAACAAACGGAGATCGCGATGCTGCAATCGGCGTTGCAGGCCAGTCTGCGGTTCAGCCTGCAGACCCTGGTCAAACCCTTCCTGACACCACGTATGCCGGTCTCGGCGTTGCGAAGCCTGATCCGTCAGGCCTATCGACTGTCGCCACCGCCGAAGGGTGTCCGCTTCGAACCGTCCATCATCGACGGGGTCCCCTACAATATCGTCACCTGCGGTCCGGATGAGGGCGAGAGCGCCATGCTCTACCTGCATGGCGGAGCTTTCACCATCGGCTCACCGGACACGCATAGGGGCCTGACCGGTCACCTGGCCAAGGCAACAGGCGCCACCCTCTATGTGCCGGACTACCGGCTGGCACCGGAGCACGTTTACCCGGCCGCCCTCGAGGACGCCCTCACCCTGTACCGCCACCTGCTGAGCCAGGGTTATACGCCGGGGCGGATCAGCATCGCCGGGGATTCGGCAGGCGGAGGCCTGACGCTGGCGTTGGCGGTCAGACTGAAGCAGGACAAACTGCCCCTGCCCGGCGCCCTGGTGATGCTCTCACCCTGGGTCGACCTGACCCATGGGGAGGTGCATACACCGGACGTGGAACCGGTCCTGCAACTGGGCTGGATCAAGGCCGCAGCGGAGGACTACCGGGGCGACCTGCCCCTGGACGATCCCCGCATTTCTCCCGTCAACGCGGACCTGTCGGGCCTGCCGCCGATGCTGATCCAGGTGGGCAGCCAGGAGATCCTGCTGAACGACGCCCGGCGTCTGGCCGCCCGGGCCCGTGAAGCCGGGGTGGATGTGACGCTGCAGGAATTCGACAGACTGTGGCACGTGTTCCAGATCCACGCCGGGCCGCTGGAGGCCGCCAACCGGGCCATCGAGCAGATTGCGCGGTTTCTCCGCACACGCGAGAGGGAGCAATGATGCAAAAGATCCTACTGATCACCGGGGCCGGAGCCGGCATCGGAGCCGCCACGGCCCGCCGCTTTGCCCGGAAAGGCTGGCGCCTGGGACTGATCGACATTGACGAAGCCGCCGTTGTGGCCCTGAACGAGGAACTCGGCGGCCAGCACTGGCACCGGGGCCTGGACGTCACCGACCGGGCCGCGGTCCGTGACGCCCTCCAGGCATTTGGCGAGTTTGCCGGCGGTCAGCTCGACCTGCTGTTCAACTGTGCCGGCATCCTGCGCATCGGCGAGTTCGAGACGATTCCCGCCGAAGAGCATCGCCGGATCATGGAAATCAACGTGATTGCCCTGATGGACGTGACCCAGCAGGCCTTCCCCCTGCTGAAAACGACGCCGGGGGCCCGGGTGATCAACATGAGTTCGGCTTCGGCACTCTACGGCACGCCCTACTTCGCCAGCTATTCCGCCTCCAAGTTTGCAGTACGGGGCCTGACCGAGGCACTCAACAACGAGTGGAAGGAACACGACATTACCGTGCAGGACATGATGCCGCCGTTCGTGAAAACGAAAATGCTCACGGAGCAGACCTTCCGCGCCCCGATCATCGACCGTCTGGGCGTCAACCTGGAACCGGAGGACATCGCCGAGGCCGTATGGAAGGCCCATCAGGGCAACGAGGTGCACAACCCGGTCAGTCTGCAGTTCAAATCCCTAGTATTCGGCAGCAAGTGGCTGCCCAATGCCTTTACCCGCCAGTTGATCGGCCTGATCAGCAAGCGCTGATCAGGCCTCGACATCCTGCAAACGCAGTTGTCCGGACACCAGCGCTTCCTTGCGCTGACGCGGCCACTGCTTTAACGCATACTCAAGCCGGGCCGCCCGGGTGCGGTCTCCCACGGCCGCGGCAAACGCCAGTGTCAGCGGGCCCTTGCCGCGCAGGCTCCGTGCCGCTCTGGGGCCGTCGGCCTGGTGTTCCGAGAAGCGCCGCTCCACATCGGTGGTGATCCCGGTATACAGCGCTCCGCTCCGGGTCCGGACCAGGTAGAGATGCCAGGTGCTCATGCGGCGGTCGCCTCCGGTGATACCTTGCGGCCACGCTGCTGGTACCAGAGGCCGGCCACAATCAGCACCAGGCCGACGTATGTCGAGTTGAAGATGGTCTCACCCAGGATGAAGTGGATGAAGACGAGAGACAGGAACGGCGAGATAAAGATCAGGTTACTGACCTGGGAGGTATTCTCTGCCCGCTTCATGGCAAACATCCACAATACGAAGGCGATGCCCATCTCGAACACACCAATATAGAAGGAGGCCCATATCGCGGTGGCAGAGGCATCGGGCAAATCGCCGGTCGCCAGACAGATAGCGACAATGAACGGCAGGCCCAACAGGAAGTTGAGGAACAGCCCCACCAGCGGATCCCGCGTGTCGCGGGTATTGGCAATCCAGTAGAAGGCCCAGATCACGGTGCTGGCCAGCGCCAGGATGACCCCCAGCGGATCGGAGAACTTGAGACCGAGGATATCCCCCCGCGTCGCAATGACCACCACGCCGCCGTAGCACATCAGCCCCGCCAGGAAATCGGAGCGGCCGAGACGCTGGCCCAACAGGGGCACGGACAGGTAGGTCAGGGTCAGTGCCCAGGTGTAGTTCAGCGGCTGGGCTTCCTGTGCCGGCAGGCGGGCGAAGGCACCGAACAGCACCAGGTAGTACAGCACCGGGTTCATCAGCCCGAACACCAGCGAAGCCAGGTACTGCTTCCGGTTCAGGCGGAACAGCTCGCCCATTTTCCCCTGCTGCACCAGGATCACGGCAAGCACCACCACGGAGGTACTGCAGGCAATCAGCATCAACTGGACCGGCGTCATCTCACGTAGTGACAGCTTGAACGCCGTCGCCACCGTCGACCACAGCAAAACGGTCGCGCCGCCGAACATCAGGGCATGCTTCTGGTTCTTCATGGGACTCCGGGGAACGGGTTCAGGATGCTTGCCAGAGGCCGCAGGATAGCGGAGAGCCAGGCCCGACGCCACCGTTCGGGCAACCTGTAGGAAGCGTGGACAAACCATGTGTAAATCTTAATTTGATCCCGTTTCGGCTCGTGGCAAGGTGACGACAGTTCGACCTGGATGGGATGTCGCGACGCGGTTCTCTGTGCCATCCGGGACCCGGGCGGACCGGCCGGTCAATGGCGTGGGCCGGCCGTCGCCCTTCACCCTCCAGAAGGAGATATCTATGAAAACCCTCATGACTTCCGTTGCCGTATCCATGGCCCTGCTCGCTTCCGGCCCGGCCCTGGCAGCAGATCCGCAGACTCAGGACCAGGACTACCAGAATCCAGCCGCGACAGGGACACAGAAAACCAACTACTCCGACCAGGAGCTGAAGAAGTTCATCAAGGTCCAGAAGGACATTTCGTCCATCCGGGAGGAGTACATCCCCCAGATCAAGAAGGAACAGGACAAGGACAAGGCCCGTAAACTGCAGATCGAAGCCAACGACAAGATGGTCGCTGCCATCCAGGACAAGGGCCTGGATATCCCGACTTACAACGCCATCGCGACCGCCTACAACAGCGAGCCGAAGCTCCGGCACCGTGTCGAAGCGCTGATGTAATCCGCCCTTCTTTTGCATCAGGCACAAAAAACCCCGCCACAGCGAGCGGGGTTTTTTGTGGGTGCCCGATCCGCCCTACTTCATCAGGCCGGGCAGGAACAGGGCGATCTGCGGGAACACGATCAGCAGCACCGTCGACAACAGCAGCAGCACGATAAACGGCGGCGTCCCCCGGATCACATCCAGGTAGGGTCGCCTGAAGATCGCCACGGCGGTAAAGATGTCGCAGCCGAACGGTGGGGTGGCGGAGCCGATGGCCGCCTGCAGCGTCACCAGCGTGCCCACCAGCACCGGATCGATACCCGCGGCGGAAACCGCCGGCGCGAAGATCGGCGTCAGGATCAGGATCACCACGATGGGATCCACGAACATACAGCCGACAAAATAGGAGATCGAGATCAGCGCCAGAATAAAGTAGGGACTGTCGGAGGCATTGGCCACCACGTCACCCAGCAGCAGGTTCGGAATCTTGGCAAAGGAGATCACCCAGGAGAACGCCGTGCCGGCGGCCACCAGGATAAACACCACGGCTGTGATCAGGCCGGTGGACAACGCCACCGACGGCAGGTCGCTGATCTTCACCTGCCGGAAGATCACCATCTCCAGCAGCAGGGCATAGGCCACGGACATGGCCGCCGCCTCGGTGGGACTGAACATCCCGGAGTAGATGCCGCCAATGATGATGACCGGGAAGCCCATGGGCAATGCGGCTTTCTTCAGGGCGGTCATACGCTCCGACCAGCTCGCCTTGGGCATCACCGGGATCTTCAGGCGGACCGAGCGGTAATAGCAGTAGATGGAAAAGAGCGCCAGGATCATCAGCCCCGGGCCGATGCCGGCGATAAACAGGTCGCCAACCGACGTCCCGGACACGACACCGTAGATGATCATGCCGATCGATGGCGGAATCAGCAGTGCGATGTCGCTGGCGTTGATGATCAGCGCGATGGCGAACTTGTCCGAATAGCCCGCCTCTATCAGCTTGGGACGCAGCGGCTGCCCCATCGCCACCACGGTGGCCTGGGTGGAACCGGAAACCGCACCGAACAGGGTGCAGGACATGGCGGTGGTCATGGGCAAACCGCCACGCAAGTGCCCGACAAATTTCTGCACCAGATCCAGCAGTCGGTCGGCGGTGTGCCCCTTGATCATGATATCGGCCGCCAATATGAACATGGGCACCGCGACCAGCACCGACTGTGAAATCCCCCCGATCATCTGCTGGATAATGACCGAGCCCTCAAGAAACGGGAACTGGGAAAACAGCAGCACCATGGCCCCTACCAGCAGCGGCACCATCATGGGGAAGCCCAGCAGCAGTAGCACGATCATGACCACGGCCACGACGATGGCCATGGAAGGTGTCGACATGCCGGCCAGGCCCAGGGCAGCCATCACATTATCCATCGGTTTTCTCCCCGCCTGCCTGTTTCTTCTCGGCCTCAGCCACCTGTTGCTCGTAGTAATCCTGCTCTTCCTTCGACAGGCCACCTTCGACTGCCAGCTCCTCTTCATATTCATCCCGGTGATGCCACGACAGCCACGCGCCGTCGCTGATCAGGTTGCGCACACCCGCCAGGAAGAACTGAACCGATCCAACAAACAGACCGATGGGGACAATCAGGTAAGGAATCCAGAGGGGAAACTGCATCGATGGCATCACCCGCCCCGATTTATGCAGGTTCTGGATGTAGTCGATGGAATAGACGGCCAGCAGGGCCAGCAACGCGCAGGAAAAAAAACTCACGAACGTGAGCAGGATTTTCTGCCCCAGCGGCGGCAGCAGGTCATGCAGGGCCGAGACCCTGATATGGCGCGCGTTGCGCACCCCGTGACCGACACCGACAAACGTGACGATCACCACCAGCAACTGCGCCAGCTCATCAACGAATGAGAGGCTGTGCCCCAGATTCCGGGCAAATACACCAACGATGGCGGCAATCGCCATCACTAGAATACCGACAATGAGGATACCCTGCTCAATAACGTTGAGACCGGTATCGATCATTTGAAAGGGCCCTTTTTTCTTCCCCTTCCCTTGTTCTGGGCCATCGGACGCGCCCCTGGATTCTGCCATGGTTTCGCTCCATTTTCTTTTCCGGTAAATACAGTATACGTTGTAATAGATGGCAGACTTCAAGAAATATGTCTATTTGATAGTGTGTTATCGTGGGCACATTGGTTAGAACTCAAAGGAGATAAGAACATGAGAACACTCATTCGCTGGCTTGGAAGCCTGACCATTCTGATGTCATTCATCCTGGTTGGATGTTCAGATTCAGGTGACGACAGCGCGAACAAGGAAGCCAATACGCAACAGGAGTCCTCAAGCTCATCCTCCGAACAGGCTGCCAAGAGCAGTGACACCGTCACCTGGCGTTTTGCCCTGGAAGAAATCGAAGGCAGTGTCCAGGACGCCTACGCGAAAGAATTCAAGAAAGAGGTTGAAAAGGCCTCCGACGGCAACATCAAGGTCGAAATCTATCCTTACGGCTCCCTGGGCACCTCGTCCCAGCTGACTGAGCTGGTACAGCAGGGCGCTGTCGAACTGGCGTTTGCTTCGCCGGGGCACCTGGCCTCCGTCATTCCGGAAGTGGGCGTTTTCACCCTTCACTTCGTCCTGTCCGACGACAACGACGTGAACAAGGAAGTGCTGTCCAGCGACAAGGTGCATGACCTGTTCGCCGATCGTTACAACTCCCAGGGTCTTGAACTGCTGAGCATTGTGCCGGAGGGCTGGATGGTCTGGACCGGTAACAAGGCCCTGCGCACGCCGGCCGATTTCGAAGATTTCAAGATGCGGACCATGACCTCACCCATCCTGACCGAGTCCTACAAGGCCTACGGCGCCAACCCGACGCCGATGCCCTACTCCGAGGTCTACAGTGGCCTGCAGTTGAAGCAGATCGATGGCCAGGTCAACCCCATCTTCGCGATCGAGGAAATGAGCTTCTACGAGGTGCAGAACTACATGACCATGGCGCACCACGCCCAGTTCATCTCCACGGTCATTGCCGGCAAGGACTGGTATGACGGCCTGCCGGACGACCAGCGCAAGATCCTGGACGACGCGCGCGACAACCTGGTGGACTACATCTACAAGAAGCAGGAAGAGTTCAACCAGAAGCGTCTGGACAAGATCAAGGAAAACAGCGATATCAAGATCATCACGCTGACCGACGAGCAGCGTGAAGCGTTCCGCAAGGCGAGCATGCCGGTGCGGGATATCTACATCAAGGAAGCGGGCGACCGCGGTAAGAAGGTCCTCGACACCATCACCTCCATGGTGAAAGAGAAAGAAGCCGAAATGGAGCAGGGAGAGTAATCCCCACTACGGCTTCCTGTTCGAAAGGCGTGGCTCCGGCCACGCCTTTTTTACGGGAGCCTCCTATCACTCCTGCATGTCTTTACTGTTCGGCCTTGGCCGGGCGCATTTCCAGCACCGCCAATACCTGCCCGGTCTGTTCCATCAGGAACAGGCTACGCCCCTCGATCGCAAACCGCTCGGTTTCGTCCAGCACCTTCAGGAACGCCTGTTCAGTCTCTGCCCGGCGTGGACACATCATGCGCGAGGTCGCCAGCGGCCCAAGCGAGAGGGCGTCCCGGCGACGCTCGAAAGGGCCGGAAAAGCGGTTGCAGCCGGCCAGGCCGGACACACGGCGATCTTCACCAAAACGGACAAATATGGGCTGCTGACCGGGCTCCGCCGGCACGGGATGGCCATTGAGGTGGGTCAGGTACCAGTTGCCGTCCTGCAGCGACACTGCCGGACACCGGTTCTCGCCCAGATCCATCACCTGTTGCAGGCCGCCGACATCCAGGAACAGCTGGGGGTCGTCACTATCCGGCGCCTCGCCCTCGGCCCAGTGCCCCTGGACGATCACCGGCAGACGCTCGGGAGGCCGCCGGCCGGACTGGCGGTATGCCGCCTCAAGCTCGGGGAACGCCCGCTCCATCGCCACCGGCCAGTTGCGCATGGTCATCGGGTCATAGGCCAGTGCTGCATCAGCCTGGGCCATGAAACAAACCGCCATGGGACGATCGTCCTCCAGGGGTTCCGGCTCATCGTCATCCAGCGAGAGCACGGCGGACCCGGAGCCGCCCACTCCCTGCAGCGTGATGGTCTCGTCCTCCCCGAGCTGCAGCATCGTTGGTGTTTCGCCACCGCCATGGGCCACCACCGTGCCGCCGTCGGTCACCCGCCACCATTGGCCGTGGTCGTAGCGGGGCGGCTCCCCCTCGCGGGTCACACGACGCTCATACATACCGTTGCCCCAGAAAACCCAGACCTGGCTGTCATCGGCGCTGACGTAGCGCCCCGGTGTCAGTGTCGAGGGGCCGGCCGACTCCGGGGCGGCAGGCGCGCCGGCACACCCGGTCAACAGGGCGGATGACAGCAGCAGGGCAATGGAGAGACGCTGTTTCATGGGGACATGTCCTTTCGTCGGGTAAGTGCAGTCAGCCACGACCGGCGTGGTGACCTGGCGGACGTTCATCTGGCGCAGGACCGCCTTGCCCCGGATCGTGAGGTTGGAAATAAGCCGAAACAAGCTGGCGCCGTGACAGGGGCTGCAGCGCGTCCTGCTCCTCAGGCAAATCATCCAGCAACCAGTTGGAATGGCGGACGCGCTCGACAAACACGTTGGAGGCATCCCGCAGGGTAAGCCGAACCGTGGCTGCCGGGAGCGTCCACTGATCCCTGGAGACCAGCTCACGCAAAGGTGGCCTGGCGCCGCCAGCCTCTGTCATATCAAGACTTCCTGGGACGCATGGCGATCAACCGTGAATCCACCAGGGCGGCGGTCCGGTGGTGGACGATCGCCTGGTACTCCGGATCGGAAACCATTGAAAGGAAAGCCTGCGCCGACGGATAACGCACCAGCAGGACTTCGTCCCAGTCTTCATCCTCCGGGGCAATAACCGGCACCATGGCCTCTCCGACCCATTCCGGCTGTGCTTCGACCTTGCTGAGCTGGGCGAGGGCCAGCTTGCTGTAGCGGGCATAGGCTTCCCGACCACTGCAGGGCGCCTCGTTGTCCTCTTCGGCGTAAGCGGCATCCTCACGGAAACGCAGCAGGTTCAGCATCACGACCGGCTCATCCGGCGCAAACTGCCTGACCAGCGATTCCAGTCTCGGCCGGGACGGATGGATTGACGTCATCAAGCTCTCCTTTTCGCTGTGAGTTGCACGGACCGTGCGAGTTAAAAGACCGTTTCCCCTTCCGCCCCCGTCCGTCATCCCTGCTCCGGGACGGCCCAGGCCACTTGCTGGCGGGCTGCGATGGCCCCACAGGCGGCGACGTCGTCCAGCATCGACTGCAGGCGATCACCCCATCCCCAGGGCGGATTCACCAGCAGCAGGCCGGAGCCGTACATGCCTCGGGCCGGGCTCTTATCCAGCAGATAGTGGCACTGGAGCACTTTGGTGACGGGGCTGTCCTGCAGGCGACGGATCATTGCCTCGTGCCGGGCTTCGGGTAACAGGGGATACCATACTAGATAGACGCCGTGACGACACCGCTTCCAGGCCTTGATCACCGTCTCCGCCGTCGTCATGTAGTCGTCCTTCACTTCATAGGGCGGGTCGATCAGCGTCAGCAGGCGCGGTGTCGGAGGCGGCAGTTCCGCCAGCAGGCCGCGAAAGCCATCGCCCGCAACCACGTGTGCCCGGCGTTCCCGCGCCCAATCCTGTAACAGGCTGCTCTCGCCGCTGTGGAGCTCAAAGGCGGTCACCGGATCCTGTTCCCGGGCCAATGCTTCGAGCCAGGCCGGCGATCCGGGATAGAAGCGCACCTGCTCCGCACCCTCTGCAACCCCGATGACGTTCCAGAATGACGCCCACTCCGGATCCTGCAAGTGACGGCGCATCTGCCATAGCCGCTGGATACCACCTTCTGCCTCGCCCGTCTTGCGCGGCCGCTCACTCTGGAGATCATAACGGGCGCTGCCCGCATGGGTGTCAAAGCAGGCGATACCGGAGGGCTTGGCCTGCATCATCTTCAGGGCCAGGAACAGCCCCAGGTGCTTCTGCACATCGGCAAAGTTGCCCGCATGGAAGGCATGAAGATAACTCAGCATAAAACGCGGCGCTCCCGATCAGAAAACGGTATTAGGCCGCATTGCCAAGCCTCCGGCAACAGCACGACGTAAACGATTGCATTTCGCATCCATCACCTTATAATCGCAAATACAAATTAGTCTCATTAATAACATTTAACGCATACTCGTTGACAGGGAGAATTCCATGGGGGCTCGCTTTCCTATCCAGGCGCTGACCGTCGCCATCACCGCGCCGATTGCGCTGGCGGCCTGCAGCTCACTGCAGGGCACATCCGGATCCGCTGAGCCGGCAACACCTGCCGGTGCGGTCGAGAACTACACCGACATTGCCCACGCCACCTATCAGGACGCGCTGATCAGTGCCCGGGCACTGGATGAAGCCACGGACGCCTTCATCGCCCACCCCGGCGAACAGACGCTGGCGGCTGCCAGGCAAGCCTGGCTGGCCTCCCGCGTGCCCTATCAACAGTCGGAAGTGTTCCGCTTCGGTAACGCCATCGTGGACGACTGGGAAGGCCAGCTCAACGCCTGGCCGCTGGACGAAGGCCTGATCGATTACGTCGACACCAGCGACTACCAGCACGAGCTGGGCAACGCCGGCGCGACCGTCAACATCATTGCCAGCCAGTCCATCACCATTGGCGGGGAAACCATCGATGTCTCCAGCCTGACATCGGGCCTGCTGGCCGACCTTAACGAGATCGGCGGCTCCGAGGCGAACGTGGCAACCGGTTACCACGCCATCGAATTCCTGCTGTGGGGACAGGACCTGCATGGCTTCGATGCCGGTAACGGCGAGCGCCCCTACACCGATTATGTCCAGGGCGAAGGTTGCAGCCACGGTCATTGCGACCGCCGCGCCGCCTACCTCGATGCCATCACCGATCTGCTGGTCTCCGATCTCGAGTGGATGACGGCGCAGTGGGCACCGGGCAGCAGCGACAACTACCGCGCCGAACTGCTGGCCATGGAGCCGAGCGCGGCCATCCAGAAGATGCTGTTCGGCATGGGCTCGCTGTCCCTGGGTGAACTGGCCGGCGAGCGCATGAAAGTGGCGCTGGAAGCCAACTCCTACGAGGACGAGCACGACTGCTTCAGCGACAACACCCACAACTCGCATTACTACGACGCCAAGGGTATCCAGAACGTCTACCTGGGCCGCTATACGCGGATCGACGGCCGCACGGTCTCCGGCCCGTCCCTGTCCGATCTGGTCGCACAGCAGGATCCGGCACTGGACAGCCAGCTTCGCAATGAACTGGCAGCCACCATGGATGCCGTCCAGACCTTGAAGGATGCGGCGGAGAACCAGGACCACCCGATGCCGTTCGACATGATGATTGCGCCCGGCAATGCCCGCGGCGCCGAATTGGTCAGTACCGCCATCACGGCCCTGGTGACCCAGACCGGTGAGATCGAGAAGGCGTCCGAGACGCTGGGCATTCAATCCATGAAGCCGGACGATGCCGGACACACCTTCTGACAGGGCACGCGTCCGAACAGGGGCCATCATGCTGATGCGAATCATTAACAAATAGATGACTTTCGCATCGACTCTGGTAGACTCCCTGCATCGAAAAGCCCGGCGACCCATAGCCGGGCTTTTGCCGTTCTATCGACCATAGTATCCGCTGTATGAACATCCCACGACACATTGCCTTTATATCCACCCTGCTCCTTTCAGGGACCGGTTTCGCCGCCGACGTGCCGCCCATTCAGGACACCCCCCTGAGCGGCGGCGAGGGTTCGGTCAGGCAGTTCGACCACAACGCTTACTCGATGCCCCAGGGCAATCTGTCCATGACCAGGCGTCTGGACTTCAGCGTGGGTAACAGCTTCTTCCGCAACCCCTGGATCGAGGCGCCGTCCAGCACCGCCGCCCGCGACGGCCTGGGCCCCATGTTCAATACCAATTCCTGCCAGGGCTGCCATCTCAAGGACGGCCGCGGCAACCCGCCCGCCGAGGGCGAAACGCCGGTTTCCCTGTTCCTGCGTCTGTCCGTGCCTACGGATCCGGTCCGGGATGCCGAACTCATCAGGAAAGTTGGCCTGAAGCCGGCCCCCGTGTATGGGGGGCAATTGCAGACGGCGGCCATTTCCGGCCAGAAACCCGAGGCCGACCTCGAGATCACCTGGGAGCCGATCACCCAGACCCTGGCCGATGGCTCGACCGTGACCCTGCAGCGTCCCGTTTATCACATCACCAACCCGAATTACGGCCCACTCCCTGACGACCTGCTGACCTCGCCCCGGGTGGCGCCGCCGATGATCGGCCTGGGCCTGCTCGCGGCCGTGCCGGAGGCCCGGCTGATGGCCTATGCCGATCCGGAAGACGCCGACGGCGACGGTATTTCCGGCCGTCCCAACCGGGTCTGGGATGTCGAAAAGGAAGACACCGTCATGGGCCGTTTCGGCTGGAAGGCGGGCCAGCCCACACTGGTGCAACAGGCCATGGGCGCCTTTGCCGGTGACATGGGCCTGACCTCCACCCTGATGCCGGCCACCGACTGCTCTGCGGAGCAGCAATGCGACCGCTTCGCCAACGGCGGCGAGCCGGAAGTCAGCGACAAGATCGCCCGCTTCATCGGCTTCTATTCCGCCAGCCTGGCGGTGCCGGAACGCCGGGACATGGACCGGCCGGCGGTGCAGCAAGGTGCCCGGATTTTCAACGATATTGGCTGCGCGGCCTGCCATACCCCCAAACACACCACCGGGACGGTGGCCGACCGGCCCGACCTGAGTCAGCAGACCATCTGGCCCTACACCGATCTGCTGCTGCACGACATGGGTCCGGCACTGGCCGACCATCGCGGCGAGTTCCTGGCCAGCGGCACCGAATGGCGGACGCAACCGCTGTGGGGCATCGGCCTGGCCCAGACCGTCAACCCACTGGCCGGCTTCCTCCATGACGGGCGGGCCCGCACCCTCCAGGAAGCCGTTCTCTGGCACGGTGGCGAGGCCCGGGCGGCGACCGACCATTTCCGTTCACTGGACGCAGACCGGCGCGATGCCCTGCTCCAGTTCCTCCATTCGCTCTGACAGGAGACGCCGGCCCATGTCCTCCCTGGCCCGATCCGTACGCTACCTGATTCCGTTCGCCGTGAGCCTGGCAACGGCCACCGTCTCGGCCGCCACCTCCCCCAGACAGCAATGGCACACGGACATCGGCCAGGGCTACCAGCAACTGGCCGGTTCGGCCCATGACCTGGAACAGGCCGCAAACAGCTACTGCAACACCCCTTCAGACAACGGCCGCCGGCAGCTCGAGTCCGCCTGGAGAGCGGCCTTCCTCAACTGGCAGGCGGCGCGCTTTGTCGACTTCGGCCCGATTGAGCAGGACAGCCGCGCCTGGCAGTTGCAGTTCTGGCCCGACCACAAGAATCTGGTCGCCCGCAAGGTCCGCTACGCCCTCAAGCGGGACAAGGCCGTCGATGCCGACTTCGTCAGCCAGGCCGGCGTAGCCCTGCAGGGGTTCCCGGCCATCGAATACCTGCTCTACGACGCCGACATGCAATCCGGCGAACGGGCCCTGCCGGCCGAACGCACCTGCCGGCTGCTGCAAACCGTCAGTCATCACCTGGCGAACACCACCGACGCGCTGGCCAGCGACTGGCAGGCCTTCGGGGACTATTACCGGTCCATGGACGAATACACCGGGAAGACCGTGGCCGCCGCCATCAATGGCCTCGAGATCCTGCAGGACAAGCGTCTGGCCGCACCCATGGGCGTGCGTCCGCCGCACAAGCGCAACAAGTACCTGGGCGATGCCTGGCGCAGCGAAACCTCCGTTGCGGCCATGCGGGCCTCCATTGCCGGCTTCCAGCAATACCTGGTGCCCGGCCTGACCCGGCTGTTGAACGAGGCCGGCAAACCCGAGCTGGCCGGGAAGCTGGTCGAACAGACCGACAGCACCCTGGCCAAGGCCGACAGCCTGCCGGACGCCATGGCCCCCAACCTGGAAACCGACGAAGGCTATCGTCAGTTGCAGTCGCTGTTTATCGAAGTCATTCAGCTCGAGCAGGTGGTCGAGGACCGGATTGCGCCGGCCCTGGGCATCACCCGCGGATTCAACGCCAGCGACGGCGACTGATTCATGCTGAACCGACGCCAATTCCTCCAGGCCAGCCTGGCGACCCTGGTTGCCGGAAGCCTGGACGGCCGCCTTGCGTTTGCCGGTGCGGACAAGGGACCGCTCATCCTCAGCGCCGTTGACGATGAAACCGGCCACCACCTGATCGCCGGTGTCGACCTCCAGGGCCGGCAGCGTTTCCTGCTGCCCGTGGGGAATCGCTGCCACGGCGGGTGTGAACGCCCCGGCACGGTGCAGGCCATCCTGTTTGCCCGCCGCCCGGGCCGCCATGTCTATGTGGTCGATACCGGTCAGGGGAACATCGTCCACGACATCGCCGCCGGCGACGGTTATCACTTCTATGGCCACGGTGTATTCAGCCCGGACAGTCGCTACCTGTACGTCACCGTCAACCGGTACGACACCGGCGAGGGCATCGTCCGGGTCTACGATGCCGAGGATAACTACAGGGCAGTCCGGGATATGCCGGTCGGCGGCATCGGCCCCCATGAGCTGGTACTCCACCCGGATGGAAACACCCTGATCGTCGCCCTCGGCGGCATCCAGACCCATCCGGATTACGACCGCATCAAGCTCAATCCGGACACCATGCAACCGGCCCTGCTGCTGATGGATCGCCAGACCGGCGGGATCCGTAAGCGCTTCAGGCCGTCCCACCACCAGTTGAGCTGTCGTCACCTGGGAGTCAGCCCCGACGGCATCGTGGTCGCCGGCTACCAGTACCAGGGACCCACCTGGGAATCCCGGCCACTGATCGCCCACTACGATTCGAACACCGACACCTTCCGCGAAATCGGGTTGCCCAAGTCGCTGCAGCGCAGCCTGCACAACTACGTGGCCAGCGTCGCCGTGAGCCCGGCCAGCCCGCTCAGCCTGGTCACTGCCCCCCGCGGCGATCGCGTGGTGGTGATCAACCACCGGACCCGCGCCCTGGTCAGCGACTTTGAAGTACCGGACGTGGCGGGTGCCCTCGCCCTACCGGACGGCAGCTTTGTCGTCTCCTCGGGCACCGGCTCCCTGCACCACATCTCGGCCGATGGACTTGAAGCAGAGACCGTCGCGACCCTGGATATCCACTGGGACAACCACCTTACCTTCCATGGTTGAATCGCCCACGCCTGTCGGGCGGTCCATACGGCTGTTATGATTTCGTACCTTTGAAGCGGGAACGGAGTCGATCTTGGCCGGATTGCAGCGGGACACCACGGAAAAACTCTACAGCCTGATTGCCAACGAGGAGGACGCCCGTGTCTGCAAGGACATTTCTGACGAGGCCTGCCGCGAGGTCCCCCGCAACTTCTTCCTGATTCTAGGCAGCCTGGTCCTGACCAAGCTGGGAGACCTGCTGATCAGCCCGAAGACGGTGCTGGCCTGGTTGCTGGGCGCCGTGGGCGCCTCCGGGCTGGTCGCGTGGCTGGTGCCGATCCGGGAATCCGGTTCGCTCATCCCGCAGATGGTGATCGGCGCCTGGGTGCGCCGCCGGCCGGTGCGCAAGTGGTTCTGGGTGGGCGGCAGCCTGGGGCAGGCCGTCAGCGTGGCCGGCATGGCCGCCAGCGTCGCCTTGCTGGATGACACCCTGGCGGGCCTGGGTGTGGTGGGCTGCCTGATCCTCTTTTCCCTGGCCCGGGGGTTCTGCTCCGTCGCCATGAAGGATGTGCAGGGCAAGTGCATTCCAAAAACCCGGCGCGGCCGGCTCAGTGGCCTGGCGACCACCGTCGGCGGTTCGGCCACGGTGGCCCTGACCGTCCTGCTGCTCTGGAACCAGTCCGATCCGACGACAACCTTCTATGTCACCCTGCTGGTGCTGGCGGCGGTACTTTGGGTCGTTGCCAGCGTGCTGTTTGCCGGCGTGGACGAGGAGCCCGGCGAAACCGGCGGTGGCGGCCACGCCCTGAAAGAGGCGTTCCGCAGCCTATCGCTACTGCGCGACGACAGACCCTTCCGCCATTTCGTGATCACCCGCGCCCTGCTGCTGTGCTCGGCACTGGCATCGCCCTACTTTGTCCTGCTGGCCCAGGAGCAGGGCCACACGGGCTGGCTGCTGGGCGGCTTCCTGCTTGCCAGCAGCCTGGCCAGCTCGGTCAGTGCCACGGTCTGGGGGTGGATGGCGGACAAGTCCAGCCGTCAGGTCATGATCCGCGGCGCCGCCCTGGCCAGCGGGGTCTGCCTGGTCATCGGGTCCTGGAACCTGCTGTCCACGGGCGACCTGCGCAGCGCCTGGTTCTACCCGCTCGCCTTCTTCATCCTGAGCATTGCGCACGCCGGCGTGCGGCTGGGACGAAAGACCTACCTGGTTGATATGGCCGGGGGCACCAAGCGTACCGATTACACCTCGGTGAGCAATACGGTGATCGGCATCCTGCTGCTGGTGACCGGTGGAATCAGCGCGCTGGCGTCACTGATCTCGCCGACGGCGGTGATTGTGCTGCTCGGGCTGATGGGGCTGGCGGGAACCCTCAGTGCCGTGCGCCTGAGGGAAGTCGAATAGAAAAAAGGGCCGGCAACGAACCGGCCCAGTGGCGCGTCATCTCATGGAGACACGACTCGCGGCATGGAGCCCTGGTTACGGGGTCACCCCGGTGCGGGTGGCACAGACGCTGAAGACATTGAACTCGTCCAGCGCGGACAGCAGACCGAAACCACCGTTGATCACCTCCACTTCGTTGAACGGCTTCGAGGTCTGGAAAACCAGGAAGCCCTGTTCGTTTCCGCCCAGCGTGCCGGACAGCCCCAGCAGGTCCAGGTCCACACCCAGGTCACCGTCCGAGCTCTCCTGAACCTGCCCATCCAGCAGTGTGCGAACCGTCAGCGAACCGTTGGACAACAGGTCGAGCTGGACCAGCTGCGCACTCTCGGCAATGGCCACCCCAAGCACGTTCTGCCCCGGATAGACGAAACCGGAGTCGTCGGACACCCGCAGGACCGCTTCCGACAGGCCCAACAGGTTGGTGTTGTAGATCGTGGCCGCGTTGCCCAGGTCACTGTCGATCACGTAATCCGGGTTGTTCACGCCGCAGGTCGAGCCGCCCAGCAGACCACCGATCAGGCAACCGGACTCGTCCGACGACGCGGTCACGCCGTTAACCACCAGCATCGGTGAGAACGTCTCGCCGGAAATGGCGCAGGCGTAATCGGCGTTGTCGATCAGGTCGCAGGCATCACCGACACCGTCACCGTCCGTATCGGCCTGATCCGGATTCGCCACCAGCGGGCAGTTGTCATTGGGCTGGCCCAGGGCGTTCTCGTCATTGATGCCATCGCCGTCGGTGTCGGCATCGCAGGCGCCCCCACTGCCGTCGCCATCCAGGTCCGACTGGTTGGGGTTGGCCACGTTCGGGCAATTGTCCTGGCCGTCCGGCAGGCCATCGCTGTCGGAATCGTTTTCACAGGCGTCCCCCACATCGTCGCCATCCGTATCCGTCTGGTCGGGATTGCTTACCAGCGGACAGTTGTCAGGTTCATCATTGACGCCGTCACCATCATCGTCAGCATCACAGGCATTACCGATGTCATCGCCATCTCGGTCGGCCTGGCTCGGGTTGGAGACCAGCGGGCAGTTGTCCGCTCCGTTCATGACGCCATCGCCGTCCTGATCCTCATCACAGGCATCGCCCCTGGAGTCCCGATCTGCATTGGCCTGGTCCGGATTGGAGACGGCCGGGCAGTTGTCCAGCGTGTCTTCCACACCGTCGCCGTCGCCATCCCGGTTGTTATCACAGGCGTCGCCAATACCGTCGCCATCGGCATCCGCCTGTCCCGGATTGGACACCAGCGGGCAGTTGTCGGCGGCATCGTTGAGCCCGTCGTTGTCGGAATCGGTATCACAGGCGTCACCGATGCCATCGCCGTCCGCATCGGACTGCAGCGGGTTGAAGATCGTCGGACAATTGTCGTCGTCATCGGCGATACCGTCGCCATCGCCGGGATTCTGTTCGACCACCCCGCCAACCGCGGAGTCGGAGTTACCACTGCTGCTGTCGGAATTGCACCCGGCCAGCAACAACACACTGAACACACACGCCAGCAATACGTTCAGTTTTCCGTACGTCATGATGACTTCTCCCTGTCACCTGACTGCTGAGTTCCGGAAATCACGTTAAACTCGACCCGACGATTACGCTCCCGCCCTTCCTCGGTGTCGTTCGACATCAGCGGACGTAATAGAGCCCGTTCTGCCGACCGCTTTTGGCGGCGGCCGAATGCCGTTGCCCGTCTTCCTGAGGAAGAGGCAACTCCCGGCCTCTTCGTGCTCGCGGATGTCCCCTTGTGTGAACGACGATCCGCGACCACTTGCTCCGCAAAATAGTGAACACCCGTACGGATTCGCCATGACAAATGTGACGGCCTGTCGCGGCACCCAAGTCATGCCTTCGGTAACTTGCTGTCTAATTGCCTGACAAGATGTAACTTTCTGGTACAAATTTACCAAAAAGTTAAAATGTAAAATTATGTGAAATAATTTCGAATGCGGGCCTGATTCGGCAAGACCGCCCTGAATCGCTCTAAATCAATTCGCTTCATGCGATACAGTGCGGGTGTTGAGTGGTCATGGATGCAGGTCTGCACCAGGAAACACCACAGGAATGTGACTGGCAGGCCAATCCGGAATGTAACAACCGGTGTCTTGCAACGGGTTGACCGAGAAAAATGTGACGTTTGTCACAGCTGCCAATTCATTGGACACGTCGTTATCGATGATAGGAAGGACGCCGGTCATTCAAGGAGCCCCAGGGTTCACTCCTGGGCCGGGCGCTTTGGAAAAGAGGGTTGTCGAGCCCTTATGAGGTCGAATTTCCAGAGAAAGACGACAACACACAAGACAGGAAAGCGAGGTCGGCATGTCGGTTATCGAGCAGTCCCCTACCCCCCTTCGCAGCGAACGTTTCCTGCATACCGTCCTCGGATGGTACGTGCGCACTCGGGAAAACATCGACCTGGGGCCATTTGCCAGCCGGGATGACGCATCAGACGCACTGAACCGTCATATCAGGCAGTTCCGGGGAGTCCTGCGGCGGGACCACGGCACCCAGAGTCATGGCATGGATATCCACGACCCGGAAAGCTGTCACAAACAGAACTGTGCCATCTGCATGGAAGCCCGCATCTATTCCCACACGATGCGGGTCAGCGCCTGAAGCTTGCGGCTCAGGGTGCCTTGCCGTCATTCAGCGCCAGGGCACCTTTGACGATGCGATAGATCACCCAGATGGAAATGCCCAGCAGGATGAACCAGCCGATGATGATCGGCAGGGTAATCAGGCCGATCACACTGCCGGCCAGCCCAATCCAGAACGTCTTGATCTGCCAGCGGAAATGCGGCTCGATCCAGGTCCGGGCGACATCGTCCATTTTCACGTAGTTGATGATCACCCCCACCAACCCGCTGATACCGCCGACAAAAAACGACAGCGCCTGGAGGATATAGACGGTCACCGCCAGATTGCGGCCGGAGTCGCCACGGCGCACGATGGGATCGGGATCGGCGGGTCGAAAGTCAGAGTCCGTCAAGATGCTTACCTCGGGCCATTCCAGTTTCCCGCAGTATAGAGGAATCCATCAAACAGTTGACCCCGACGCCGCCAGATTGATCCCGTTAAAGATCAGGTGCAGGGCAATCGCCAGCATCATCAGCGATATGGCGCTATCGATCACCCGCCAGGCCACCGGGCGCGCCAGCACCGGAGCCAGCGCCGAACCACCCCAGGCCAGCAGTGCAAACCAGAGGACCGAGGCGCTGGACGCCCCGGCCACAAAGCCCACCGGCTCCGGTTGCTGGGCCCCGACCGAGGGAATCAGCAGCAGCGTGTCCAGGTACACCTGCGGGTTCAGCAGCGTCACGGCCAGTGTGGTCAGGATGACCGCCCCCAGGCTGCGACGTGACGTTTCCTCCGCCGTCAGCCCTCCGCGTCCCTGGACCGCCCGGAGGAACGCCGTAAACGACAGCCACAGCAGGAACGCCACACCGGCCCAGCGGAGCACATCAAGCACCGAGGGGAAGGCGATCAGGGCCGCGCTCACGCCCAGCATCCCCAGGGTAAACAGCACCACATCGGAACTCATACACAGGGCCGCCGACCACCAGTGGTGCTCGCGCCGGAACGCCTGCCCCAGCAGGTAGGCATTCTGCGCACCGATCGCGATAATGATGCCGCCGCATACGACCAGCCCGGTAAGGTAGCTCTGTAACATTGACGTCTCTCCATCAGATTCCAGAGCAAGGCTAATCGAATCCCTCTATACTAAAAAATCATATTGCTAATACTGCATCATTTTTTCTTATGCTTGATTACAAACTCCTGGAAGCACTGATCACCGTGGTGGAAACCGGCGGCTTCGAACGGGCCGGCATTGCCCTGGGGCTGTCCCAATCGGCGGTGTCCCAGCGCATCAAGCTGCTGGAATCCCGGCTCGGACAGCCGGTGTTGACACGCCATCCGCATTTGCAGGCCACGCCCGCCGGGCGGCGGCTGCTCAACCATGCCCAGCAGGTGCAACTGCTCGAACGGGACCTGCGCCGCCAGATTCCGGCGCTGTCGGAGGATCGCACCCGCCTGCGCATTGCCCTGAATGCCGACAGCCTGGCCACCTGGTGGGGCGACGCCGTCGGAGCCTTCTGCCAGGAGGAGGGCCTGCTGCTGGACATGGTGGTGGAAGACCAGGATGTGGGCCTGCGCCGGATGCGCGAAGGCGATGTGGCCGCCTGCCTGTGCAGCAGCGACCAGCCCGTGGCCGGCGGCCGCTGCATTGCGCTGGGTGAAGTGCCCTACCGGGCCTGGGCGAGGGACGATTATGTCCGGCGGTACTTCCCGGAAGGGCTGACACCGGCGGCGTTCCAGGAAGCGCCGGCCATCGTGTTCGGCCCCCACGACCAGCTCCAGCACCGGTTCCTGGCCCAGTGCGGGTATCACGGCCGTTTCCCGTATCACCTGTGCCCCTCATCGGAAGGGTTCATTCGCCTGGCGATGGCGGGCATGGGCTACGGCATGATTCCCGACAACATGATGGGCAACCACGAGACCACACTGACGGTCCCCGATGGCGTGCTCGTGGACCTGTCTCCGGGCACCACGGTGACGGTCCCGCTCTACTGGCACTACTGGCGCCACGGCGGCGACTTCATGGAGCGCCTGACCCGGCGTATCGAAACGGCCGCGCAGCGACTGTTGCAGCCCGGCAACGCTCGTTAGGCCTGCTCCCTCGGCCGGTAACCCAGCCGGAACCCGCCCCAGTGGCGACCATTGACGTAGATGGGGACGGAGAGGTCGTGCATGATCTCTCCGGTATCGCGGCGATAAGTCTGCAACAGCATGTCCTGGGTATGGCTGCCACAGCGGGCGCCGGTCCGGTCGTTGAACAGGCGTTTGCTGCGGCTCTTCACCAGGTCGACCTTGGGGTCGCCGGTCGGTTCGTGGGCGAAATCGCGGTTGTGGGTGGGGACGTAGCCGTCCGGTGCCGTGGCTATGGCAAAGACCACCGCCTGGTGGGCATCCCTGACCGGCTCCTGGATGGCGTGCAGGTGGCGATCCGTGAAGCGGTCGAAGCCACTGTGGTACTTCTGGGGCGTGGTGTTTGGAATCTTCTCACGCCGGCTATCGAATAACTGCGCCTCGGTGAGCGAGCCGTCCTTCAATGCCTGCTCGAACAGCGTGCCGATGCGGTCCGCTCCTTCCCGGGCCTTTTCGTAGAACTGGCGGTGGTAGCTTTCATCGCTGTGCAGGGCAAAAGCGGCGTTGGCATTCTCGGCAATCTCCATCAGCCGCGCCGCCTGCTGGGCCAGCCCCTGGACCGCCGTATCGCTCTCGGTCATCTCGTCCCGGAGCGTCTCGATCGCCTGGAACATATGCTGCAGGCTTTCTTCGTTATGCTGGTCGCCCTCGGCGATACCGGCAACCTGCTGCTCCACCTGCTCGGTCTGCGCCCGAATTTCATTGAGCCTTTCGCCGACGTTCTCAACCGATTCCAGACCGTTCTCGATACTTCGTGCCAGGTTCTCGATCTGCTGCACGATGACACCGGTATCGGCACGGATCGCCTGCAACGTCTCGGCAACTTCATCGGTCGCCTGGGAGGTCCGGCCGGCCAACTGCCTGACTTCGTCGGCGACCACGGCAAACCCACGCCCCTGGTCGCCGGCGCGAGCGGCTTCAATGGCGGCGTTCAGGGCCAGCAGGTTGGTCTGTTCGGCGATGCCCTGGATAACGCTGGTCACGCCCTGGATCTTTTCCGACTTGTCGTTCAGTTCCTGGATATGGCGCAGGGTCTCGGCTGACTGCTCGTGCACCCGGCGCACTTCCTCAATGGCACCGGACAACGCCTCCCGGCCACTGGCACTCAGCTCGCTGGCATGCCGGGACATGCCGGCGGCCTGGGACGCCTGCTCGGCGGATTGCTTGACGGTCGCCGTGATCTGGCCGGCGTAATCCGCCATCTGGCCCGTTTCTTCCACCTGCCGGTCCAGGCGGGTTTTCAAGTGATCGGCCGCATAGGACACTTCAGCGGCGGATATGGCATTGGCATCGGCACCGGCCGTCAGCGAGCGGATCAGGTCGCCGCCACCGCCCCGGCCGGCCAGCGAAGGGCAGAATCTCACCACCGGATTCTGCGGTCCGGGCTCCTCCCCCGCTTCCAGGCTCACAAGCCCCTGCTCGATCGGGTAAAGCACCCGCACCACAATGACCAACGTGGCCACCGCCAGCCCCAATATCAGGCCGATGATCAGCGCCGTCGGATCAAGCCCCGCAAAATAGCCGGCAACCGCCAGCGCCATAACAGCAAGCAGTGCGATAACCACCGCCGGACGACCAATCAGTTTCATTGAACTCCAGCCTCTGAATACGATGAATCGCGCTCACGTCGCGACCCTGTTTATTATTTTTGACGACGTCTCCAGCCTAACAACACGACGTCTGAGGTCACTTGTACTTTAGTTGCTTTTTGCCGGAGCCGGTGCAACAAATTGTATCCCATCCAGGAACAGACGCACGCGTTCGGCGATCTCGTCGCGGGTCATGAAATCCAGGTCAATACTGTTGAGGTTGGGGGAACGGCCGGTACGCAAGACATCATCGCCATGGTAGAGCACCAGCGTAAGGCGACCGGATTCGACGGTATCCATCACCGGTATGATGGCGTCGGTACGATCAATGCGGATACCGATGCGCAGGTCGGGGGCCTTGTCGGCCTGCCGATACCCAAGGGCCTGCATCTGTCGGATGGCCTCCTGCGCCACACGGTCCAGGAGCCGACTGCGACCCGGGGCCGGGCGGGTTTCGGTGGCGAAGGTCCGCACGTCATCTGGCAGGGGTTGGGCACCGTTGTCCAGAGCCATGGGAGGCAGGGGCTGCAGCGAGCAACCCGCCAGGATGGGAAGGACTATTGCCAGGAGGATCGGTCGCAGGCCATCACTGTGGAATGAAAGCCTGCGGAAAACAGCCGGGATGGTCGCCATGGTGCATCTCCGTTTGGCATTGCTGCCATCAAAGCACCGGGGAGACCATCCCGCAAGGCCAGACCACCGGTATCAGTTGCTGACCGCGTCCTTGCTCTCCTCGTAGCCTTCCTTGACCGCATCCGCGCTGTCTTTGGCCGCATCCTCTACGGCTTCACCGGCTTCTTCGGCGCCTTCCTTGGTGTCCTCCCAGGCGCTGTCAGACTGGCCTGTGGCATTCTCATAGGTCTCTTCCGCGGAATCGCCCGCATCCTCCATCATATCGCCGGCGTTATCGGCAGCCTGCTCTGCGGAGTCCTGCATGTTCTCCGCGGTCGAGTCGTCGTCACTACAGCCGGCCAGCGTCAGACCCATGATGACGGCAAATGTACCTGCGATCAGCTTCTTCATATTGCTTTCCCTCAGCAAGGATTTGGATTCCAAACGATCGTTTAACTGCCCGGGCAGTGTAGGGGCCTGCGGCACGTCAGCACAATAACCGGACGATTACGCTTTTTTTAACTATGACAAAAAGTTAGGGCGCCTTAGGGCCAGATAATGCAGCACCGTCCAGGGCAGGAAACAGGGTGGGATTTCCAAAAAAACAGGCGGGGTTTTACGCCCGGTTTGCAGGGCGGCCGTCCACCAGCAGCAGGTGGTCTAACCGGATCATCTGCCCCCGTTCGAGGACCAGGAACTCCTCGCCGGCCCGCGTGAACACATCGCGAATGCGATCGTGGAAGGTCTGTACCTCGCCGGCTTCGTTCCGGAACACGATCTCAACCAGGCGGCGCAGGGTGGCCGCCTCCAGCAGGGCATCATGGAAGGCGCAGTCAATCGGTTTATAGGCGTGGCTCATGGAGCATTCTCATCCAGACCAGGACTCGGAAACGCACTGAAAGATGTCCAAATGGACATCTTTCAGTCTGGTCCAGGATGCGGATTTTAGCCAACCAGAGCCGGGCGGTCGTTTGCAACCGCCGTATCAGAACCACTCCGCCCGCATCTCCAGGCAGGTGTCGTCCCGGTTCTGGAGCAGCACGATATCCTGTGCGACGGTTGGCAGCTCCCAATGGAAGAAATACCGGGCGGCCTGCAGCTTCCCCTCCAGGAAGTTGCGCTCGGCTTCGGCATAGCCGGCATCCGCCAGCAGTATTTCAGCCTGATTCGCCTGACGCAACCACATCCAGGCCACACAGATGTGCCCGAACAGGTGCAGGTAGCAGGACGCATTGGCCAGCACACGGTCCGGACTCTCTTTCTGCAACGCCGCGCCCAGATCCTGGGTCACCTTCACGGCCCGCTGCAGGGTCTCACTCAGGGACAGCGCCCATTGCTGGCAGCGTGACGTGGTCGCCGCTTCCAGGTCCACCTGCATGCGCTGCATCAGCAGTTGCAGGCCATGGCTGCGGTCCTGCCAGACCTTGCGGCCCAACAGATCCAGCGCCTGGATGCCGTTGGTGCCCTCATGGATCGGATTGAGGCGATTGTCGCGCCAGCACTGCTCCACCGGATACTCCCGGGTATAGCCGGCGCCGCCGTAGACCTGGATCGCCAGGTCGTTGGCCCTGGTCCCGTACTCCGACGGCCAGGCCTTCATGATCGGTGTCAGCAGGTCGAGCAGTTTACCGGCTTCCTCACGGATCGTGGCGTCCGGATGGGAGTTCTGGTCGTCCACCAGCCGCGCGCCGTACAGGCACAGGGCCAGCCCACCCTCGACGTAGGCCTTCTGGGCCAGCAGCATACGACGCACATCGGCGTGCTCGATGATCGGTACCGGCGGTTTGGTGGGATCGGACTCCGACGGCTTGCGCCCCTGCAGACGCTCCTTCGCGTATTCCAGACTGTGCAGGTAGCCGCGATAGCCGATCACCGCCGCCCCGAAGCCCACGCCCAGGCGGGCTTCATTCATCATCTGGAACATGTATTTCAGCCCCTGGTGCGGCTCGCCCACCAGATAGCCGTGGCACGGGGCGTCATCGCCAAAACTGAGCGCCGTCGACGTAGTGCCCCGATAGCCCAGCTTGTGGATCAGACCGGCCAGGGCGACGCCGTTACGGCCGGTCACCCCGCCCCGATCGTCGGTCAGGAACTTGGGCACGATGAACAGGGAGATACCCTTCACGCCGGGAGGCGCGCCCTTGATCCTGGCCAGCACCAGATGAACGATGTTGTCGCTAATGGACTGCTCACCACCGGAGATATAGATCTTCGCCCCCTTGATCAGGTAATGCCCGTCGTCCGTGGGGGAGGCGCTGGTACGGATATCGCTCAGGGAAGACCCGGCGTGGGGCTCGGTCAGGGCCATGGTGCCGGTATAGCGGCCATCCAGCATCGGCGGCAGGTATTTGGCTTTCTGTTCATCGGAACCGAACACCTTAATCAGGTCGGCGGCTGCCGTGGTCAGGAAGGGATAGCCCGCGGTACCCGGGTTGGCCGCGGTAAAGAAACCGTTGCAGGCCGCGATCACGGACTCGGGCAATTGCATACCGCCCAGCTCGTAATCGAAGCGCCCGGCGATAAACCCCGCCTCGGCATAGGCCTTAAAAGCCTCTTTCACCTCCGGCAACATCTCCACCTGACCGTTCACAAACCGCGGTTCCTGCTTGTCCGCCTCGCTGTTGTGGGGCGCAAATTTTTCCCGGGCCATGCGGTCGGCCGTCTCGATCACGGCATCGAAGGTCTCGCGGGAGTGTTCGCTGAAACGGTCCCGCTCGCTGAGGGACGCGGTATCCATCACGTCGTACAACAGGAAATCAAGATCGCGTCGGTTGATCAGCGTATCGGTCATGGTCGTTATTGCCTTTGTTGGGAAATAGCGGAAAGGGTGTCACACCCCGGCATTGGTGAAAACCGTCATTTCTGACACAATCCTGGCGAAAATCGCCAATGGCTCCTGTTATGCAGAAAGTATCGATTCTCGGCTTTCCCGGCGCGCTTGCCAGTACGATCACCGGCATGATTGACCTGTTCCAGCTGGCCGGTGTCACCTGGGCCCGCATCCAGGGGGAACGACCGGAACGCCGCTTTGAAGTCCAACTCCTGACCGCCGACGGCGGGCCCTGCCAGTGCCTTAACGGTATCGCCCTGCTCGCCCACGGCAGCCTCGCCGACAGCGATCCCGGCGACCTGATCCTGGTCCCGACCATCGGCGGCCCGATCGAGGAAACGCTGGATCAGGCCTCCCTCCTGCTGGACTGGTTGCGACAGCAGGCGGACAGCGGCAAATCCATCGCCAGCAATTGCACCGGCGCCTTCCTGTTGGCCGAAGCCGGTTTGCTGGACGGTCGCAAGGCCACCACCCACTGGGGGTTCAGCCCACTGTTCCGCCAGCGTTACCCGAACGTGGACTGCGTCCCGGAACAACTGGTGACGGTGGACGGCCCGATTGCCTGTGCCGGCGGCGGCACCGCCTGGTGGGATCTGGGAATCCTGCTGATCGAACGCTACGCCGGCGCCCAGGTGGCCCGGGAACTGGCGAAGGCGTTTGTGGTGGATGCGGGCCGTCGCAGCCAGGCCCCCTACGCCGCCCTGCAGACCCGGCGTTACCACCAGGACGACACCATCCTGGCCCTGCAGGACTGGCTGGATGCCCGCTTCACCCATCCCCTGAGCATGGATGACATGGCGCGCCAGTCCGGCCTGAGTTCGCGCTCCCTGTTGCGCCGTTTCAAGGCGGCAACGGGGGAGACGCCTCATCGCTACCTGCAATTGCTGCGCATCGAATCCGCCCGCCATCTGCTGGAGACCACGGCACGGTCGGTGGAACAGATTACCCAGGCGGTGGGCTACGAAGATGTCAGTTCCTTCTCCCGCCTGTTCAAGGACAGCACGGGACTCTCCCCCAACGCCTACCGTTCACGCCTGGGCCGTTGAGCCCGCGGGGAAATCCACGAAACGCTCCGCGGCTGGCGATAATCGGCGCTCCCGATGAGGCAACGGATACAGGGGCGTGACAGGATCGCCATGGTACCGGACGCCCGGCTCTTCGCTTTCCTGATTGTGTGAGGTTGCGGCATCGAAGCGTTCAGGCGCTTAATAGATCAGCGAATTAAGCTGACTAGATACCAGCCGCCACTTCCGTGCCCTGTCGAATGGCCCGCTTGGCATCCAGCTCTTCGGCCAGGTCGGCTCCGCCGATCAGGTGGGCCCGGATGCCCGCGCCGCCAAGCTCATCGAACAGCGCGCGGAACGATTCCTGGCCCGCGCAGATCACCACGTTGTCCACCGCCAGCACCCGCTTCTCGCCCGGAGTGCCTTCCTTTTCCGTGATCGTGATATGCAGCCCCTCGTCGTCGATCCGGTCGTAGGAGCAGCCCCGCAGCATTTCCACGCCCCGGTGTTTGAGGCTGCTGCGGTGGACCCAGCCGGAGGTCTTGCCCAATCCCTTGCCGACCTTGCTGGTCTTGCGCTGCATCAGGTAGATCTTACGCGGTGACGGGGTGGGTTGGCGTTCCGCCAGGCCACCGGGGCCGTCAAACTCCGGGTTCACGCCCCACTCCTTCTGCCAATCCAGCACGCTGACCTGTTCGCCTTCGAGATGGCGGCTGACGTCGTGGGTCAGGAACTCGCTGACATCGAAGCCAATACCGCCAGCGCCGATGACAGCGACAGTCTTGCCCACCGGCCTGTTGCGACGCAGGACGTCCAGGTAGCCCAGCACCTTGGGATGGTCGATGCCGTCGATCTTCGGCGTCCGGGGCAGCACGCCGGTGGCCACGATCACCTCGTCAAAGCCCGACGACTTCAGCGTGTCCACGTCGACCCGGGTATTCAATTTCAGGTCCACACCCAGCAGTTCGATCTGGCGGCGGTAGTAGCGCAGGGTTTCGTAGAACTCTTCCTTGCCCGGTATGCGCTTGGCGTAATTGAACTGGCCGCCGATATCGCCGTCCGCTTCGTACAGGGTGACCCAGTGGCCGCGTTTGGCCGCCGTGGTGGCGGCTGCCAGGCCGGCCGGACCGGCGCCAACCACCGCCACGCGTTTGCGCACCGGGGCGACGGTCAGGGTCAACTCGGTTTCGTGGCAGGCCCGGGGATTGACCAGGCAAGACGCTTTCTTCGCCTGGAAAACATGGTCGAGGCAGGCCTGGTTGCAGGCGATGCAGGTGTTGATCTCGTCGGACCGGCCCTGCTCAGCCTTGCGCACGAACTCGCTGTCCGCCAGCAGCGGCCGGGCCATGGACACCATGTCCGCCTTGCCACCCGCCAGGATCTCCTCGCCTTTTTCCGGCGTATTGATGCGGTTGGTGGTGCAGACCGGGATGTCCACTTCGCCGTAGAACTTGGCGGTCACATCGGCAAAGCCGCCGCGTGGAACTGAGGTGACGATGGTCGGCACCCGGGCTTCGTGCCAGCCGATGCCGGTGTTGATGATGGTGGCGCCGGCCTGCTCGATGGCCTTACCCAGGGTCACGATCTGGTCCCAGGTCTGACCGCCGTCCACCAGGTCCAGCATGGAGAGCCGGTAGATGATGATGAACTCAGGCCCCACCGCCTCGCGCATGCGGCGCACGATCTCCACCGGCAGGCGCATCCGGTTTTCGTAGGGGCCGCCCCACTTGTCGGTGCGCTTATTGGTGCGTTCACACAGGAACTGGTTGATGAAGTAGCCTTCCGAACCCATCACCTCGACGCCATCGTAACCGGCAAATTTCGCCAGTTTGGCGGCGTTGACGAAATCGTCGATCTGGCGCTCCACGCCCTTCGTGGACAGGGCACGCGCCTTGAACGGGCTGATCGGCGCCTTGGTGGCCGAGGCCGAGACGATCAACGGCTGGTAGCCATAGCGGCCAGCATGCAGCAGTTGCAGGCAAATCTTGCCGCCGGCTTCGTGGACCGCCCCGGTCACCTGGCGATGCAGGAAGGCCGTGGCCCGGTTGTTCATGGTGGACGACAGCGGGGCCAACTGCCCCACCAGGTTGGGCGAGAAGCCACCGGTTACCATCAGTCCCACGCCGCCTTCGGCCCGTTCCGCAAAATAGCGGGCCAGTTTGTGGGTGTTCCAGAAGCGGTCTTCCAGGCCGGTGTGCATGGAGCCCATCAGCACACGGTTCTTCAATTCAGTGAACCCCAGGTCCAGGGGACTCAGCAGATTGGGATACGCGGTTGTCATGTCGTGGTGCCCTTTATCGCGTTCTCATCAGGAGCCGACATGGTAGCATGCCCGTCTACGACTAATGGATAATAAGCGTGGTATTTATGGCCAATAATCAATCAGATCGGGTCCTGCTCGACATCGACCGGGGGATCGCCACCGTGACCCTGAACCGGCCGGACAAGTACAACGGTCTGGACATGCCCATGTTTGAGGCCATTGCGGCCACCGCACGCAGGCTCCGCAAGGAGCGGCAGGTGCGCGCGATCGTTCTCAAGGGCAATGGCGAGGCTTTCTGCTCCGGCCTGGACGTCAAAGGGGTCAGCAGGAAACCGGTCAACTTCCTCAAACTGCTGGTCAAGCCGGGGCGCCGGATCAGCAACCTGGCCCAGGACGTGGGCTATCTCTGGCGGGAAGTGCCGGCGCCCGTCATCGCCGCGACCCACGGCTACTGTTTCGGTGGTGGCTTCCAGATCGCCCTCGGCGCGGATTTCCGCTACACCACGCCGGACTGCGAGTTTTCCATCATGGAGGCCAAGTGGGGGCTGATTCCGGATATGAGCCTGACCGTGACCCTGCCCGAGCTGATTCCCATCGACCTGGCCAAGGAACTGACCATGACGGCACGCCGGTTCGACGGCAACGAAGCGAAAGCCATGGGCCTGGTCACCCGGGTTTGCGACGATCCGGTGGCCGAGGCCTACACCTTCGCCGAAACCCTGGCCCAGCAGTCCCCGGATGCCGTAGCGGCGGCCAAGCTGCTGTTCAACCGGGCCTGGCAGGCCGACGACAAGACCAGCCTGGACTGGGAAACCCGCCTGCAGAAGAAGATCATCGCCCGCGCCAACCAGCGCACCGCGATTGCCCGCAACAGTGGGCAGCCCGACAGGGAATACGCCGATCGGCGGGTCTTCTGAGCCCCGGACGAGGGGCCCAGAAAAAGCCCGGCCGATGGCCGGGCTCAATCGTCGGAACCTGATAGGAATCAGACAGGTTACTGCTGCATGTCTGAGGGTTTCTCGGCGTCGGCACCCTTCTGGAATTCTCCCCGGGTGATCTTGCCGTCCTGATTGCGATCGCGGGCCTTGAGCATCATGCGGTTGCGCTCGGCCTCACTGTCCCCCGTGCCGGCAGCGGTGTTGCCGTATACGTTCAGCTCGTCTTCGCTGATCACGCCATCGCTGTTGGCATCCAGGGCGTCAAAATCCTCGTGCATGGTCTGCATGGCCTTACCCTTGCCATGGGCCATGCCCGACTCCTTGCGATCCGCGTGGCTGGAGCCTTCCTGGCTCATACTGCCGGCCCAGACCGCGGGCGCTGCAAGCACAGCTGATGTTGCTAAAGCAATCGTTATCGTCCTGATTTTCATAGGGCCTCCTTACTTGGCGGCTAATAATGTCGGTCGCATCTGGCTGGCATCGCCAGCCTCGGCAGATATGCCGGGACCACGTAACCCCACGGCATGATCCACCCGGAACTACGGTCACGAACCGCGTCTGGATTCACCGTCGCTCCTGTTTTCCATTGAAGCTGCCCTGGGCGATACTGGCCAATGAAACCTCTGTAAGCTGCGGATAACGACCGTAATCGCTTGACCTGCCCGGTACGCCACGTATCATCATTGCTCAAGATTAACCAGGACGGGCCCGAATGAGTGGACCCGCCTAAACGGAGCATTCATGTCCGAACCGCCCCGTACATCGATCATGACCCATGCCGAGCCGGACGCCTTCATCCCCCTGCGTCCCGGCCGCCTTCCCTATTTCCCGGATCCTCCCGGCGCCCGCTGATCCCAAGTCGATTGCGCTGATGCTGTGCAGGGCCCATGCCTGGGGACTAAACTCAGGCTGCTCCTGTCGATAGATAAGCGTCAGCATCCACGAATCAAGAAGAATGAGGTTGCAATGACCCTCGCGCTGGTCGTTTTACTGCCTTTTCTGGGCGCTATTGTGGCGCCGCTGTTTGCCCAGGCCGGGCGCACAGCGATTGCCATCGCCTCGTCAGTGCCCCCGGTTATCGCCCTGGCCGCCCTCTACCCGCTTTGGCCGGCCGTCGAAGCCGGACACGTCCTGGTACAGACCCAGAGCTGGCTGCCGGACATCGGCCTGTCGCTCAGTTTCCGGCTGGACGGCCTGTCCCTGCTGTTTGCGCTGCTGATCCTGATCATCGGCCTGCTGATCATCCTGTATTCGCGCTATTACCTGAAAAAGCACGAAAACATCGGCAAGTTCTACTCCCTGCTGCTGACGTTCATGGGGTCGATGCTGGGCATCGTGATGTCCAGCAACCTGGTCCTGATGCTGGTCTTCTGGGAACTGACGAGTCTGGTCTCTTTCCTGCTGATCAGTTTCTGGAACGACAAACAGGACGCCCGGCGTGGCGCCCGCATGGCCCTGGCCGTGACCGGCGGTGGCGGGCTGGCCCTGCTGGCCGGGGTCCTGCTGATCGGCCAGGTGGTGGGCAGCTATGAACTGGACGATGTGCTGGCGGCGGCCCAACTGGTCAAGGCCCACGCACTCTATCCGGTCATCCTGGTACTGGTACTGCTGGGCGCCTTTACCAAGTCCGCCCAGTTTCCGTTCCACTTCTGGCTCCCCCACGCCATGCAGGCCCCGACGCCGGTGTCCGCCTACCTGCACTCGGCGACCATGGTCAAGGCCGGCATCTTCCTGATGGCCCGGCTCTATCCGGTATTGGCGGGCACGCCGGAATGGTTCTACCTGGTGAGCTTCACCGGCATGGTCACCCTGCTGGTCGGGGCCTATGTCGCGCTGTTCAAGCATGACATGAAAGGCCTGCTGGCCCATTCCACCGTGAGTCACCTGGGCCTGATTACCCTGCTGTTCGGTATGGGCACCAAGCTGGCCGCGGTGGCCGCGGTCTTCCATGTGATCAACCACGCCACCTTCAAGGCGTCGCTGTTCATGGCCACCGGCATCATCGACCATGAGACCGGCACCCGGGATATGCGGCAGATCAACGGGTTGTGGAAGTTCATGCCCTACACCGCCACGCTGTCGATGGTGGCAGCCGCCTCCATGGCCGGGGTACCGCTGCTCAACGGTTTCCTGTCCAAGGAAATGTTCTTCGCCGAGTCGCTGGAACTGAACCTGCCCGGGCTCTGGGCCTATGTGCCGCCGGTCATAGCGACCCTGGCGGGGATTTTCGCCGTGGCTTACTCGGCGCGCTTTATCCATGACGTCTTCTTCAACGGCAAGCCGGTGGACCTGCCGATCTACCCGCCTCACGAACCACCGCGTTACATGAAGATTCCGGTGGAGATCCTGGTGTTTGCCTGCGTGATGGTAGGCATGTTCCCGGCCATTTCCGTGGGCCCGCTGCTCAACGCGGCGTCCGCCGCGACGCTTGCCGGCGATGTGCCGGATTATCACCTGGTGGTCATCCACGGGTTCAACCTGCCGCTGGTGATGAGCTTTATTGCATTCTTCGGCGGTCTGCTGATGTATACCCAGCGCCAGAGATTCTTCGATTTCCATGAACGTTTCCGGGAGATCGACGAAAAAGCCGTATTCGAAGCGGTTGTTGCCCGCCTATCCGAGAAAGCCCGGGCGTTGACGTCCTTCATCGAGAACGGCTCCCTGCAGCGCTATGCCATGCTGTTAATCGTGGCTACCATCGTGGTGGCCATCTATCCGATGTTCGAACTGGGCCTGTCCATTGGCTCGATGGGCATTTCACCGGTGGACGCCCCGACCGTGGTCGCCGGTCTGATCCTCATCACCTGCGCCGTAGGCACCGCGGCCATGCACCGCGAACGGCTCTACGCCCTGATCCTGCTGAGCGTGGTGGGGCTGATGGTGGCCCTTGCCTTCGCCCGTTTCTCGGCCCCGGACCTGGCCATGACCCAGCTGTCGGTGGAAGTGGTCACCATCGTGCTGCTGATGCTGGCCCTGTATTACCTGCCCTCCTGGACGCCCGTGGAAGCCAGTCGCTTCCGGCGCTGGCGGGACATCGTGATCGCGCTGCTGGCCGGCGCCGGCATGTTCCTGGTGACCCTGGCCATGCTGACCCGGCCGTTCGATTCCATCTCCCGCTATTTCCTGGAGAACAGCGTTTCCGGCGGCGGTGGTTCCAACGTCGTCAACGTGATACTGGTGGACTTCCGGGGCTTCGATACCCTGGGCGAGATTACTGTCCTGGGCATCGCCGCACTGGGCATATTCGCCATGTTGCGCGACGCCAAGCTGGCCGCGCCGCCTACCGACGGCCAGGGCCACCCCTGGTCCACCGACGCCCATCCGACCATGCTGCAGCAGATTTCCCGACCGTTGCTGCCCATGGCGCTGATGGTATCGGTCTACATCTTCCTGCGGGGCCACAACCTGCCCGGCGGCGGCTTTATCGCCGGCCTGGTCACGTCCGTGGCGCTGATCGTCCAATACATTGCCAGCGGCATGCACTGGAGCCACCGGCGCATGCCATTCAGCCTGACCACGCCCATCGGCCTGGGGCTGCTGGCCGCCACGGTCACCGGGATGGCGAGCTTTGCCTTCGGTTTCCCGTTCCTGACGTCCACATTCAGTCACATGCACTGGCCGCTGGTCGGTGACTTCGAACTGGCCTCGGCCATGGCCTTCGATGTCGGGGTATACCTGACCGTTGTCGGCGCCACGCTCACCATCCTGGCCAGCCTTGGGCGTCTGTCCATGAAATCCAACGCCATGCCGGAGGACTCCTGATGGAAATCCTGTTTGCTTTCGTTATCGGCACGCTGACCGCCTCCGGGGTTTACCTGATCCTGCGTGCCCGGACGTTCCCGGTAGTGGTGGGTCTCACCATGCTGTCCTACGCCGTGAACCTGTTCCTGTTCGCCACCGGTCGGCTGGTGACCGCCGGGCAACCCATCATTGGCAGCGCCAAAAGCTACACCGACCCGCTGCCCCAGGCCCTGGTCCTGACGGCGATCGTGATCGGCTTCGCCATGACCGCCTTTGTTGTCGTGCTGGCCCTGCGCAGTCGCGCCGACACCGGTGACGACCACGTGGATGGCCAGAAGGAAGCGTTCTGGCCCGAACCCGGCGCGAAACCGGCTCCGGAGGAAACTCGATGAATCACTGGTTGACCGCCCCCATCCTGTTGCCGTTGCTGGGAGGGATCCTCCAGATCTTCCTGAGTTTCGCCCCGCTGGGCCTGCGTCGGACGCTGGGCCTGGCAACCACCAGCCTGATCCTAGTGGTGTCCATCAGCCTGTTGCTGCTGGCCGACGATGGCGCTTACCGGGTCTATGCGCTGGGCAACTGGGCGCCGCCGTTCGGCATCGTGCTGGTGCTCGATCGTCTGTCCGCGCTGATGCTGTTCATGACGGCGCTGCTGGCGCTGTTCTGCCATATCTATTCGACCCGCGGCACCGATGCCCAGGGTCGGCATTTCCACGCGCTGTTCCTGTTCCAGCTAATGGGTCTGAACATCGCCTTCCTGACCGGCGACCTGTTCAACCTGTTTGTCGCCTTCGAGGTGCTGCTGATTGCCTCGTACGGCCTGCTCATGCACGGCGGCGGTACGGCCCGCTCGGTACCGGGACTGCATTATGTGGTGCTCAACCTGATCGGGTCGTCCCTGTTCCTGATCAGTGTGGGCCTGCTCTACAGCGTGGTGGGCACGCTCAACATGGCGGATCTCGCGGTCAAGGTGCCCCAGGTGGCGCCGGAGGACCTGCCGCTGGTGCAGGCCGCCGGCATGATGCTGCTGGTGGTGTTTGCGCTGAAGGCGGCCCTGCTGCCGCTGTGTTTCTGGCTGCCCCGGGCCTACGCCAACGCCACGGCGCCGGTGGCGGCGCTGTTTGCGGTGATGACCAAGGTGGGGATCTACGCCATCCTGCGGGTCTACTCGCTGATCTTCGGCGACCAGGCCGGCCCACTGGCCAACCTGGGCATGGACTGGCTGTTCCCGCTGGCCCTGGTCACCCTGGCCTTTGGCGTGATCGGCGCGCTGGGGGCTGATGGTCTGCGCAAACTGGTGGCCTGGCAGGTCATCATCTCGGTGGGTACGCTGCTCGCGGCCATCAGCCTGCACTCGGAGGCCAGCACCTCCGCCGCCCTGTTCTACCTGCTCAACACCACCTGGGTGGTGGGTGGCCTGTTCCTGGTGACCGACCTGATCGCCCGCCAGCGAGGCAGTGCCGCGGACCGGATCGTTACCGCGCCGCGCATGCGCAGCCGAACCCTGCTCAGTGTGCTGTTCATGATTGGCGCCACAGCCGCAGCCGGACTGCCGCCGTTGAGCGGTTTCTTCGCCAAGGTCCTGATCCTGGAGTCGGTCAAGCCCAGCCCTGAAATGGGTTGGCTGTGGAGCGTCATACTGATTGGCAGCTTCCTGACCGTCATCGCCTACAGTCGGGCCGGCAGCATCGTCTTCTGGCGCAACGTTGAAGGCCACGTGAAGGATCCGGGGCACCTGACCCTGCCCGTGACCGTCTCGGCGGGGGCGTTGATCAGCCTGAGCCTGGTGATCGTCGCCCTGGCCGAGCCCATCAACCGATATGCCGACGCCACAGCCGAGCAACTGCATACGCCGTCGGCCTACATCGAGATCCTGCAGACACCGGTGGTCACCCGGAGGGAGTCACTATGAAGGCGCTGAATGGCCGCTTCGGCCTGCCGCATCCGATGCTGAGCATCACCCTGTTCCTGATCTGGCAGGCACTCAGCAATGGCATCAGCGGCGGCAGCGTGGTGCTGGGGCTGGCCCTGGCCTGGCTGCTGCCCCTGTTTACGCGAAACTTCTGGCCCAACAACCCGGCCATCCGGCGGCCGTTCCGGTTCCTGACCTATATCGTCCGCGTGGTGTGGGACATCACCGTCGCCAGCGTGAACGTGGCCATGCTGGTCCTTAATCCGACGCGCAAACCGCGACCGGCGTTCGTCGTCTTCCCGCTGGAACTGGAGCATCCACTGGCCATTTCCACCCTGGCGGGCACCATTTCACTGACCCCGGGCACGGTCAGCGCCGACATCAGCGATGACAACACCCTGCTGTTGATCCACGTGCTGGATATGGACGACGAAGCCGATCTGGTGGAAACCATCAAGCGACACTACGAACGCCCGCTGCGGGAGATATTCAAATGATTACGATCGCACTGAAGGTCACCCTGGCGATGGTCACCCTGGCGGTGATCCTGAACGTGATCCGGCTGATCAAGGGACCGGATGCCCCGGACCGCATCCTGGCCCTGGACAGCCTCTACATCAATGCCATCGCGCTGATCGTGCTGTTCAGCATGCTGATCCATTCCCGACTCTACATCCAGTCGGCACTGCTGATCGCGGTGATGGGCTTTGTTGGCACCATTGCCCTGGCCAAACACCTCAAGCGCGGCAGCGTGATCGAATAGGCCACTCCGGAGGACCCATGCACCTTGCCCTGGAAATACTGATTGTCGTACTGCTGATTACCGGCGGCCTGTTCGCCCTGGCCGGCGCCATCGGCCTGCTGTCCCTGCCGGACTTCTACACCCGGCTGCACGCGCCGACCAAGGCCACGACCCTCGGCGTGGGCGGCATCGTGTTCAGCTCCATGATTTTCTTCTCGTTCGGCAACAAATCGCTCGAAGTGGAGGAAATCCTGATCATGGTCTTCCTGTTCCTGACCGCACCGATCAGCGCCAACATGCTGGCCAAGGCCGCCATGCACCTGAAGGTGGACCGGATGGAGGGCACCAAGGGCCACCCCTGGGACCAGTAGGTTACGCGCCGCTGGCCACGAACAGCGCGCGCCAGATCATCACCAACAGGAACAGCAGCATCGCGCCGAAAACGGCGATGAGCGTGTACTGTATCCACGGCCGGCGCCGGGGTGGTGGATCCAGCCGCTTTTCGATGTGGCGGCGCAGCAGGGCCGCGTTACGGTCGTTGGCCTTCCAGGCGAAATCGAACAGGTCCCCCACGATCGGGACGATACCGATCACGAATTCCAGCAGGACATTGCCTGCCATTCGTGCCACCTGGCGGGTGCCGGCGCCGAGGCGAACAGCTTCCACCATCAGGTAGAGAGACAGGACCAGACCCGCGGCATCGCCAATGCCGGGCAGCAATCCCATCAGCGGATCCAGCCCGAACCGGATGCGGGTGAAGGGGATCCGGAACTGGCTGTCGAGAAGCCGGGCCGAGCTTTCCAGACGGGCCAGCGCGTTTTCCAGCTTCTCGCGCTCCTGCGGGCCTGGCGGGGCATTCGACGGCGTCTGATCAGGCATATTTTTTCATCCCAGGGCAACAATTTTCCCGTATAGTAGGCGATCCGATTTTCAGGAGACATCTCTATGTTGAAAGTGAACGAATACTTCGATGGCAACGCGAAATCCATTGCCTTCCAGACGGCGAACCTGCCGGCCACCGTGGGCGTGATCAGCCCGGGTGAGTATGAGTTCGGCACCACCAAGAAAGAAACCATGACGGTGATCAGCGGTGCCCTGGAGGTTCTCCTTCCCGGAATGGACAAGTGGATGACCTACGGCGCGGGCGAAACCTTTGAAGTGGCCGGCCAGGCCAGCTTCAAGGCCAAGGCCGACGTGGATACGGCCTACCTCTGTACCTACGAGTAGCGCTGTCCCCTGCGGCGGCGCTTTGCAGTGCCGCCGACTCCCCTCCGAATTCGCCCCTATCCTTTCCTGTTCCAGCCTTGCCTTTTTCGTGAACTGTGTCAGATTACCTCTACAACCAAAATAAAACTCACTTCCGAAAAACGAAGAGGTTGTTTCACGATGGCGCAGACAAAAATAATTCCGCCGGTCAGCAACGCCTATAACTACCCGCTTTTGATCAAGCGGTTACTGCTTTCCGGACCACGCTACGCCCCCGACCAGAAAATTGTCTACGCAGACCGCAGCGAATACACCTACAGCGACCTGGTGACCCGCATCCACCGGCTCGCCAACGCGCTGACCGCTGCCGGCGTCCAGGCGGGCGATACCGTGGCCGTGCTCGACTGGGACACCCCCCGCTACCTGGAGTGCTTCTTTGCCATCCCCATGATCGGCGCCATCCTGCATACGGTGAACATCCGCCTGTCACCGGATCAGGTCGTGTACACCATGAACCACGCCGAGGACGACCTGGTGCTGGTTCACGACGATTTCGTGCCGCTGCTGGAACAGGTCAGCGGCAACCTGGAAACCGTAAAGGGCTATATCCAGCTGACCGACAACACCTCGGCGAAGAGTACCTCCCTCGATACGGTGAAGGGCGAGTATGAGGCGCTCCTGGCCCAGGCCGGCGACCACTTCGACTTTCCGGATTTCGACGAGAACAGCGTCGCCACCACCTTCTACACCACCGGCACCACCGGCAACCCGAAAGGCGTCTACTTCACCCATCGCCAACTGGTCCTGCACACCCTGACCCAGACCGGTACCCTGGGCTTCAATGAACAGATGCCGCTGCTGCGGTCCAACAGCGTGTATATGCCGGTCACGCCGATGTTCCACGTGCATGCCTGGGGCGTGCCCTACGCGGCCACCATGATGGGCGTGAAGCAGGTCTATCCGGGCCGCTATGAACCGGAACTGCTGGTCGACCTGCTCAAGAAGCACCAGGTCACCTTCTCCCACTGCGTGCCCACCATCCTGCAGATGATGCTGGACACCGAGTCCATCAAGACCGCCAACCTGAGCAACTGGCACGTCCTGATTGGCGGCAGCGCGATGACCGAGGGCCTGTGCCGGGCCGGCTCGAAGCTGGGCATCCACCTGTACACGGGTTATGGCATGTCCGAGACCTGCCCGCTGCTGAGCACCACCTACCTCACGGAGGAGGACGTTAGGCTGCCGCTGGACGAGCAGATCAACAAGCGGGTCAAGACCGGCATCGCCAACCCGATGGTGGATCTGGAAATCGTCGATGCCAACGGTCAGCCGCAGCCTCACGATGGTGTCGCCAAGGGGGAAGTCGTGGCCCGCGCGCCCTGGCTGACCCAGGGTTACTTGAAGGAACCCGAGAAGGGCGAAGCCCTGTGGGAAGGCGGCTGGCTGCATACCGGTGACGTCGGCACCATCGATCCGGATGGCACGCTGATGATCCGCGACCGCATCAAGGACGTGATCAAGACCGGCGGCGAGTGGCTGTCATCGCTCGACCTGGAAAACCTGATCAGCCAGCATCCCGCCGTCGCGGCCACCGCCGTTGTGGGTGTGCCGGATGAAAAGTGGGGAGAGCGCCCGCACGCGCTGATCGTCCTGATCCCGGGTCAGGACGCCAGCCTGGAAGACATCCAGGAACACCTGCAACAGTTCGTCGACAGCGGCGAGATCAACAAGTGGGCGATTCCACAGCAGATCGATTTTGTGGACGACATCCCCAAGACCAGCGTCGGCAAGATCAACAAGAAGCTGATCCGCGACGAACTGGCCTGACCTGCCTGCCGGCGCCGGGACCCTGGACCCTGGCGCCGGCAACCCCTTATTTTCTTGCGTTTCCGTAACCCGCCGGAACTTTCATTCCGACGTCACAGTCCTTATATATAAGGCTGATTACGCATTGCGAAGACGGCGTCTGCAGTATGTCCGACGTCTTCCCCTTCTCTTCCGAAATGGACATGCCGGAGCCACAATGAACACCATTCTCAAACGCTTCCTGATCGTCTCGAGCCTCTACCTGCTGGCCCCGTCCGTGGGCGCCCTGGACCTGGGTAACAAGCTGGATTCCGGCGGTGTACTGATGCCCGAGGACGCCGTAAAGGTCAGCGGCGAAGCCAGCTCCCTCGTCACCAGCCTGCAGGACCACCTGGGTGTTACCCGGACCCAGGCAGCCGGTGGGGCCGGCGCCCTGCTCCAGTTGGCCAAGAGCCAGTTGGGCGCCTCCTCGTTCGATAACATCACCGACAAGGTCTCCGGCCTGGGCAGCCTGCTGGGCGGTTCGGGGGAGCAGTCCAACAACCTGTTGAGTTCCGCCCTCTCGAACATCTCGTCGATGGACGACGTGGAAAAGGCCTTCAGCGCCCTGGGGCTGCAATCCAGCGCAATTGAACAATTTGCCCCGCTGGTGCTCAATTTCCTGAAAGGCCAGGGGGTCGGCCAGGAAATGCTGGGCAACCTCAGTTCCCTGTGGATGCCGGAATCATCCGCCTGATCACGGCAGCGCCAATCTGCACCGGGGAGGACCGTCCTCCCCGCGCTGTATCCGGGCTCATTCCGGCCGCTGGTCCAGTACCCGCTTGATGATCTGACGCCGGGTCTGCAAGCCGGCCTCGGCGGCGTGCTCATGGGCCCGTTGCCGGGCCTCATCCTGCCCCGACCCCGATACGACCGACGTGAAGTAACGCACGACGGCTTTCTCATAGGCCTGGAACGGGCCATCGCACGCGCCCTGCGCCGCTTCGGCAATATCGGAAGGCGGGGCGGATGTCACCGTCACGTAGGGATCGGACTGGGCCACCATACAATCCTGGTAGACGCCAAACTGACTTTGCAGGCTGCCCTGCAATTTGGCGCGCTGCTTGTCCGTCAGGTCCGGCTGCATGGCGGCACAGCCACCAAGCATGACGACGGATGCGATAAGCGCGGCGGATCGGGCGCCGGCGTTACGCAAAATCATAGGTGCCTCCTTTTTCCAGGGCCTGCTGATAGGCCGGCCGAGCCTGGAACCGTTTCACGTAGTTACGGATCGCCGGGCGGTTGCGCCCGACAATACCTCGGGCCAGGGACGCCTCCAGCGGGAAACTCATCTGGATATCGGCCGCACTCAGCTTATCACCGAGGAACCACTCGTTCCTGGCCAGGTGATTCTCGACAAAGTCCATGTGGTTGCGGATTTGTGGCGAGATGAAGATCTCGTTGGTCTTGTCGGCGATCCCCCGGGCAACGGGACGCACGAAAAACGGCATCGGGTTCGTTTTGACCTTCTCGAAAACCAGACGCAGCAGCAGCGGGGGCATGAGGGAACCCTCGGCGTAGTGCAGCCAGTAGGTGTAGTCGATCCATTGCTGGGTCCCCCGCTCCGGCAGCAGCGACGGGGCATAGCTGTGCGCGAGGTAATCGATGATGGCGCCGGACTCGGCAATAGTCAGGTCGCCGTCGGTGATCACCGGCGACTTGCCCAGCGGATGCACCTCCTGGAGGCTTGCCGGGGCCAGCATGGTCTTGGGATCGCGCTGGTAGCGCTTGATCTCGTAAGGCTGCCCAATTTCCTCGAGCATCCAGAGAACCCGTTGGGAACGGGAGTTATTCAGGTGGTGGACGGTGAGCATTCAGCCTCCCTGCAGGCAATTTGGGCATCAAGCGTCTCAATTTACGCTATCGTTGATCGCGTTACGACCGTCCGTTATTCGAACCGTGAACGGTGCTGGATCACCGCTTCGCCGACGGGCGCTTCGACAGGATCACCAGGCCAATGCCACCGAGAATCACCACGGTGGAAACCACCAGGCGCACGGTCACCGGCTCGGCCATCAGGATCACCCCAAACGCAGCGGCAATCACCGGCACGGACAACTGGACGCTGGCCGCCAGGGTGGCACTCAGCGACGGCAGTACGGTATACCAGATGGCGTAGCCAATGGCGGAGGCGCCCGCGCCGGACAGGATCGCCAGCACCGTGCCATGCAGGTCGACTTTCCAGGCAGGCATCGCAATCAGCAGCACCACCAGCGCCAGGGGTGCGGCCCGCAGGAAATTGTCGGCGGAGACCACCAGCGGCCGGCTGACGCCCCGCCCACGCAGCGAATACACGCCCCAACCGACGCCGGCCAGCGCCATCAGCAAGGCACCCACCAACGACGGTGCCGTGACCCCGGGCGACAGCAGATAGACCAGTCCGGCAACGGCCATCACCGAACCGGCCCACTGCATCGGCGACGGACGCTCCCCCCGTACCAGACCCCAGCCGATCATGGTCAGTTGCACCATGCCGAACAGGATCAGCGCACCGACCCCGGTATCCAGCGACAGGTAGGCGTAGGAAAAGCAGATGGCATAAACGAAAAGCATAGCCCCGGACAGCCAACTGCCGCGGCTGTTGCCCTCGCCGGATGACGGGCGCAGACGCACCAGCAGCGCCAGCATCAGGGTCCCGGACAACAACCGGATGAAGGTAAAGGAGGCGGCATCAATGGTGCCGGAATCCAACGCCAGCCGGCCAAGGACCGAATTGGCAGCAAAGGCCAGCATGGCCAGGGTCGTCAGTGACACGATACGCAGGGAACCCGGATGCAGCGCCATACCCACTCCTTCTGACGGTTCTCGTTTCCTGGCGGAAACTCTACCGCTACCACGCCCCGCCCGGTTCCGTATTGTCTGCTCCAGGTTGTCGGCGGCCCGGGGCTGACGCTCCACGACCGTCACCTCGTGCCCGGCCTGACGCAGATACCAGGCCGTGGTCGTGCCCACCACACCCGCGCCGAGAACAGTCATGTGCATAGAGGATTCCTTGTACAAGAAGCAACGCCCCGCGTCCGGCAGGGGCGTCTATGATACCCGTGTGGCGGCGACGGGTCAGGCTGTGGCCGGACGCCCTCGGTGCTCCCGGTACATCCGACGGACCCAGTCGACACTGGGGCGTTCGGCAAACTCGTCCATGAACTGCTGCAACTCTGGCGGTATCTCGCCGGGGAACTGGAACGGGGCCTCCGGTGGCAGGACCAGGGGCGACAGCAAAGCCGCCGTGGTCAGATCCGCCACGCTGAAGCGCTCGCCCACCAGATACGTCCGGTCTGCCAGGGCCTGGTCAAGGCGGTCCAGCGCCGCAACCAACCGGTCCCGGCTGCGCCTGTAACCCCTTTCGGTAATCCCCATGCCTTCCTTCATGGCGCGGATCACCACCCGCTGGCTGGTGCGAAAGGCCATGCGCCCCACCGTATTCTGCCCTTCCGTCAGGATCTCGAACATGAGGCGGGGGTGATCGAGAAGGTAATAGTAGGCGGTCCGGCGCATGTGCGGGCCAATCTCCCGATCGGCAAACGCCGCCCATTCCAGCGCCTCTTCCCGTTCGGACTCGTCTTTCGGGAACAGGGCCGGCGCCGAGGGGAAACGCTCCTCCAGAGTCTGGATGATAGTGGCCGAATCGGCGATGTAGCGCCCATCCAGCTTGAGCACCGGCACCTTATTCTGTCGGGTCCGACGGAAGATCACGGGCATGTGGAACAGCGGTAGCAGGTTGCGCGCCTCGTAGTCCACTTTCTTGATATCCAGGGCCCAGCGCACTTTCTCACAGTAGTGGGAAACCGGGAACTGGTAGAGCACGGGTTTGGCCATAAGCGTTCCGTTCCTGTTGGGCGAACTCAGCCGCCGGCCTTCTTGACGGTCCAGCCTCTCTCCATAAGCAGGGGCACCAGCAGATCGCGGTGGTCCCCCTGGATCTCCACCACGCCCTCCTTGACCGTTCCCCCGGTGCCACAACGTGCCTTGAGGGTCTTGGCGTAATCCTTCAGCTCCTTGCCCGCCAGCGGGATGCCGGTAATCAGCGTCACGCCCTTGCCCTTGCGGCCCTTGGTTTCGCGGCTGACCCGGACAACGCCGTCTCCGGTCGGCGCCTGGGGCTCACCACACGTACATTCCGACAGGGGTTGCCGGCAATCCGGACACATGCGGCCCTGATCCGTGGAGAAGACCAGGCCCCCTGATGCGTTCTTCTTCAAAATACGATCTCCAGAAACAAACCGAGTGTTACCGGGCCAAACCCTACCTTACGAGCCGATAAACCAGAACAGGAAGGCCATAAAAAATCCCTGGCGGCGGCGGGTTTCGACCAGCCGTGACAGGGGCGGTACTTCACCACAGTCCCGGGACGCCTGACCGGGTGCAATCGACTCATCCACCAGGTCGGAACGGTCCTCCTCCAGGATGGCCCGGGCGCGATCCTCCTGCGCCTCCTCCACCTGCAGGCGCACGCCACCCATGGCGTCGGAGAACAGCCACTGCATGCCGATGGTGTGCTCATCCACCACCACCGCCTCGATGCCTTCCGAATCCAGGCGCGCGCGGGCCATGTGGGCTTCGACGGGCAGGGAATAGCGAGCGACCGTGACCCAGCTCATGCTCGGCGTCCCGTCAGGCCGGCGGGTAGCGTTCGAACATGGCGGCCACCACCTCGTCGATCAGCTCGACCCGGTCCTGCGGCGACTGGTACTCATCCAGGTAGCGCCGGCTTACACCGCGCCAGACCACCTGCTGGGTCTTGCGATCCACCAGTTCCACCACCAGTTTGCCCTGCTTCACCTGGCGTACATCCGGTGCCGTGGCCACGCCCCAGCCCCAGTTGCTGCGGCCGAAACCGAGCCCGTAGGTGAAGCCTCGGCTTTCCAGCTTCTCGGCCTCCTCCACGCGATAGGTCACCAGCAGGTCGGCCGAGCCCGGATCCACCTTCTTCAGGGATTCGCCCTGCAGCTCACGCTCCAGCGCGCTTTCGACCCGGGCGCCGTCCAGGCTCAGGTAGCTGCCTTGCCCCTTGTCGGGAGCGAACGCCCAGGTCTGGTACTGGCTGAACGTGGCACCGGCATCGTAGTCGGTCGACACGATGCTGGCGCAACCCGACAACAGGCCCAGACACATCACCAACACCAGGTAGCGCATAGATTCCTCCGTTGTATCAGCCTGGAAATGCGGCCCCTCTCAGCATGTCACCCTCGGGCGAATACGTGACTCTTTACTATTCGGAGTCATCGTCTTCGTCAACCGGGAGCCTGACGCCCCCGGCCCGGCAGAAGGCGGCGAAATCCGGGAAACAGACCTCCGGGATCGCAACCCGCATGGATACACCTTCACCATAGTCCACCCCTTCCACCTGCGCCTCATGCTGGTCGCACCAATGCCGGACCGGCTGCTCCAGCGCAAAATCCAGGGTCACGAGCAGGCGGCGGACCGGCACCTGGGTACGACGCGGAACGTCCGACAAGACCGCCTCGGTGGCGCCGGCATAGGCGCGGACCAAACCACCGGCACCCAGTTTGATACCGCCGAAGTAGCGGATCACCACCACCATGATATCGCCCATGTCCTTATGCTGGATGACATTCAGGATAGGTTTGCCGGCCGTGCCCGACGGCTCGCCGTCATCGTTCATGGCTGCCTGCGTTGCGGCCCCGGGGCGACCGATCTGGTAGGCCCAGCAATGGTGGCGCGCATCGGGGAAGTCCGCCCGCGCCTGTTCCAGGAAGGCCATGGCTTCGTCCCGGCTACTGACCGGCGCCACCCTGGCAATAAAGCGACTCTTCCTGATCTCGATTTCCCGCTCGATCGACTCGGCGGGAATGGGATAATCTTTAGACATGCAAACCATTTCGTTTGTTCAATCAAGCGGCTTCCCGGAAGCCGGCCCTTCACTCCGGATAGTAACAGCGCGGCGGGAGAATCGACATGCACCAGGGCGATGACAGGAATGACGATCCCGATGGCCCGGGCCCCGGCACGGCACCGCCGGCACGTACCGTCAAGGCAGGCTGCGGCATCCGGTTCGATGAGGAAGAGCTGGCCGAGGGCATCGCCTTCGACGGCGTTGAACGCCTGCGACCGATGGCGGACGATTCAGGTGAAGACCGGCCAGTCGAGCCGGACGACCAGTCCTCCTGAGGGCCCATTGGTCGCGGAAATGCGGCCATCGTGGGCCCGCATGATGTCATGGCTGATGGCCAGCCCCAGCCCCCAGCCCTGGCCACCACGGGCCTGGTCGGAACGGAAGAAGGGTTCGAACAGGTTGGGCAGGTCTTCTTCGGCAACGCCCGGGCCCTGGTCGGCGATCTCGCAGGTCAGCCAGCGATCCGTCAGCATCAGGTGGATCATCACGGTGCGATCCGGCGGTGTATGGTCCAGCGCATTCTGCAGCACATTGTCCAGCGCCCGGTAAATCAGTGCTTCATCCCCCAGCACGGTGGCGTTGCGCGCATCTTCAGCAATTTCCAGGTGGCAGTCGACGCGCTGCTGTTCGGCATAATCCGTGGCGCCCTGTAACACCTCGGTCAACACCCGGGTCATATTGACCGGCTCCTGGGCCATGGACTGGTCCTGCTGCCCGACCCGGTGCAGTGTAAGGATCTGGGCGGTCATGGCTTCCAGGCGTTCGTTCTGGCGCTGGATCGAATCCAGTATGTCCTGGTCGCCCATGCTGTCGCGCGCCAGTTCAATGGCGACCCGCTGCCGGGCCAGCGGCGTGCGCAAATCGTGGGAGATATCGCGCAGCAGCTGCTGCTGGCGTTCAAGCAGCGCATGAAGCCGGTCCGTCATGGCATTGAAGGCCCGGGCCAGGGCGCCGATCTCATCACGGCGGTTGGCAATCCGGTCCCGGACCCGCAACGAGCCGTCACCGGCCGCTATCGACCGGGCGGTCGCTTCCACATCCCGCAGCGGCCGGCTGATCCGGCGGGCAATCCACCAGCAGGCCAGGGTGATCAGCAGGAACGTCAGCGCCAGTTCGAACGAGCGGAACAGGCGCGGATCCAGCCACCCATCCCCGCCGGCCTGGGGCCAGACGATCAGGCGATAACCGTCGGGCGCATCGATAACGGCAGGCTGGAATGGCTGACGCTCAAAGAAGTCACCACGCCGGTGGGGCGGCCTCTCGCCATCGCCGTCCCGCTCACGACGCATGTTATCGCCTTCCACCAGCAACAACCGCAGGCGATGGCGCTCGCCCTGCTCGCGCAGGAACCGGAAGGCTTCCCGGGGTTTGCCGGACTCCCGGATGACGACAGCGCGCTCGGCCAGTTTCGCCAGATCCGCGCGCTGTTCCAACTGCAGACGCTCCTGGCGCGCCAGTTCCTGGATGGCCACGTTACTCAACACCACGGCCATGGCCATGGCGAACCACACCAGGAAAAAGATCCGCCAGGACAGCGGCCAGTAGAAACGCCACTTCATTCCGGACTCCGATAGCTGTAGCCGAGCCCACGAAGGGTCTCGATGCGGTTTGCCCCCTCCGGATCGAGCTTGCGCCGCAGGTTGCTGACGTGCATGTCGAGGGCGCGGTCGTGCGGGGTCAGGCGCCGGCCCAGGGCCCACTGCATCAGGTCGGTCTTGCGCACCACCGAGCCGGCACGGCTGAGCAACACCCGGAGAATTTCGTACTCGGTGGCGGTGAGCTCCACCGGCCTGTCGTTCTGGTACACCCGGCGCTGGTCGGGTTCGATGCGCAGGTCGCCGATACGGCGCCCGTGGTCCGGCTGCCCTTCCCGGTCCCAGGCCACCCGGCGCAGCGTCGCCTGGATGCGCGCCACCAGCTCCCGGGGGTTGCAGGGCTTGGGAATGTAATCGTCGGCGCCGACCTCGAAACCCACGATACGATCGGTTTCTTCGCCCCGGGCCGTGAGGAGGATCACCGGCAGGCGGGTGCGGGCCCGTAGTTTGCGCAGCACATCGAGACCGCCGATGTCGGGCAGCATGATGTCGAGAACCACCAAGTCGGCCAGCTCGTCCTGGGCCAGCGCGAGGCCGTCGTTGCCGTTGGCCGCTTCGCGCACGGTGAAGCCCTGCCCGCCCAGGTAGCGCGACAGCAGGCTTCGCAGTTCTTCATCGTCTTCAACCAGCAGAATCCGGTTCTGCATGCCCCAACCATCTCCTCGAAAAACGGGAAGCGACCACGGTACCTGGGTTTCGGAAACAGGTTCGCAACGCAGTCTAGCACGCGCGCGTCACCCTCCAGCACATTTACCCAACCTTTACACGAGCCTGACAGTGGCTGACACAGCGGTGGATACCATGACCGTTGTCACAGGGCTGCACCCGCTTGCCCACCCAGCCATTCAAGGAGCACATCCATGAGAGCCAAGACACATCGCCTGCTCGTCCCGGCTGCCCTCGCCGCCACTCTCGTTGCCAGTCCGCTGGCCTGGTCCGGACAACACCGGGACTGCGGCCCCGGCGACATGCCACCACCGCAGCATCACGGCGACCGCGGCGAAATGATGAAGCACCGCTTCAACGAGATGGCCGAGCGCCTGAAGCTCACCGAGGCGCAGCGCGGCCAGGTCCTCGACATCTTCAAGAAGTCGCGGGAGGACCGCAAGGCACAGTTCGAAGCCCTGCGTGACCAGGACCGCCCAATGCTCAACAGCGGTGATCCCACCAGCGATGAGTACAAGGATCGCGTGGAAACCGCCGCCAAACAGGCTGCCGATTCAGCCCGCCGGCGTGTCGAAGCCCGCGCCGAGCGATATCAGGCCATCTACAAGGTGCTGAACGACGAACAGCGCCAGGCCTGGGCCAACATGCAGGAAGAGCGCGAGCTCTTCGGCGGCCCGGAGCATCACGGCCCGGGTCCGAAAGACTCCCACGGTTCGGATGATCGCGACGGAGCGTGATCGAACGTCAGGAAATAGCGTATGGTTGGGGAGCGTTTCTCACTAAAATGAGCTCCCTGACCACGCATGACCGACACTTCAACTTCTGCCAGTAACGTCCCGGCCCTGCGCCTGGAGTCAGCCGGCTCCATCGATGACATCCGCGCAGAGGACTGGGACCGACTGAGCGGCACGGGCAATCCCTTCCTGCGCCATGCGTTCTTTGCCGCCCTGGAACACAGCGGCTGCACGACGGCCGACACCGGTTGGGCACCGGCCCACCTGATGTTCTTCCGGGGCGACCGGCTGGCCGGCATCATCCCGGCCTTCCGCAAATCCCACTCCATGGGCGAGTACGTGTTCGACTGGGGTTGGGCCGACGCCTACGCCCGCTACGGTATGGACTATTACCCGAAGCTCTTGATGGCGGTGCCCTTCACCCCATCCCAGGGCCGCCGCCTGTTGTTCGATACCGAACTGCGCGAATGCCTGACACCCGATGCACTGCACCACCTGCTGGATCAGGCCGCCGGCCAGTTGGGCTGCCATTCCTGGCACCTGCTGTTTCCCAATGCCAATGACCAGGCCCTGCTGGATGCGCCGGACCGCCTTCACCGCCAGGGCTGCCAGTTCCACTGGTTCAACCGGGACTACACCGACTTCGAGGATTTCCTGGCCCGGCTCACGTCGCGCAAACGCAAATCGATCCGTAAGGAACGCCGCCAGGTCGCCGAACAGGGCATCCAGTTCGCCCACTTTCCCGGCGCCGGGCTGCCCGACCACGTACTGGATGCGTTCCACGTGTTCTACCAGGCCACCTACCTCAAACGCGGGCAACGCCCCTATCTCAATCGCGAATTCTTCCAGGCCCTGCGCGATCACCAGCCGGAACAGATGCACGTGATCATGGCGGTCAAAGACGGCCAGATGATCGCCGGCGCCCTGTTCCTGATCGGCGAGGACACGCTCTACGGTCGCTACTGGGGCTGCCTGGAGGAATACCAGCACCTGCACTTCGAAACCTGCTACTACCAGGGCATCGAGCTGGCTATCGAACGCGGCCTGCGCTGCTTCGACGCCGGCGCCCAGGGCGAGCACAAGCTGGTGCGGGGCTTCGAGCCGCAGCTCACCCATTCCTGGCATTGGGTGGCCCACCCCGGGTTTGCCGAGGCGATTGCGGATTTCTGTGCCGAGGAAGCGGAGGACATAGAACGGTATCGGGATGCGGCCCTGGAGGCGCTGCCGTACCGGCGGGAAAACTGACTTGTCGGAAGGGTGCGAGAATGTCCCGCCTTAAGCCCCCCTTGAGCAAAAACTTATATCCAGCTGACGGACTGTAGAATGCTTTCCCTGGTCCTTGGAATATCCAGCGGAAATAGTCGCCAGAGCTTGACCATACCCGGCCCCAAATTGGTCGGCGACCGCATTTCCACCATGCGCAGGTGAGATTCGATTACTAGCGGTCCCTGATTCTCGAACAACTTGAGTGCTAGTAGCTCGCGTAAACTGTCTTCTCGGCCATGATGTTTGGCCGACCCAGGGTGCTTAGCGCTCGGACCCTGTTGTGCATCTCCCGTTCACAGGCCTTGAACGTGTCGTCGTCCATATCGCGCCAGTAGCGTTCCGGACGGCTGGTTTTACGGTCGTGCTCGGCTGTCACCGGGTCCAGGTGGCGGTAGGCTTCCCAGATCGGGATGTCGGGCAAGGGCTGGGTCACGTCCATGTAGTTTTGTACGAAGTCCCAAAGGGCGTAGCAGGGCTCAGGCATGCTGGTCGCTCCACCGACAGCCCCCACAGCTGCTTCGCACTTGCTGTAACGGTGGAACAGATGCAGACGGTTCAGGATCCCGGCCCGGTCACCACGGGTACTGACCCAGGCGTCAAATTCCACAAAAGGCGCCTTGAAGACTTCTGGCTTGCCGCGCGGAATGAAGGGGAATTTGGGAGGGTAGGACCACACGGTGACCATACCGGTGCGGCGGTTAAGCTCCCAGAGAGGGCCTTTTCCGGCTTTCAAGAACCAACCTAAGAAAAGTTTCCCCATGATCCATGAAACTAACCAAGTTCCCGCCGGGATTCCTATGAATACAGCAAAAAAAACCAGTCATCAACAACGCTCTGCCAGTAATCACGATCTGACGTAGCAAAGGACATGACAACTAACGTCAGGGCTAGCAATGGGCCGAATAGGAGCGTTATAAACTTGGATATAATCTCAGCAAGATTTAAAACCTGAAAACGCTTGGCGAGCGGAGCGTATCGAAAACACTCATGATTCATCTGCCCCTGATGGCCAGTGCCCTCCAGGGGATCCCCATATTTTTCATGCCTACGCAGTAGTTTTGGAGGGGCCTTCGCGAAAATAATAATGGGAACAACCAGTTCCGTGTGCCCCCAAGGCAAACGCGCGGTGCCAAAACGCTCCAGCGCGGATTGGTTATGGTCCTCATATTGGGGAGGTTGCTCCGGTATCTGATCCGGTCGATACGCGGTATCGGCATAATAACCAGTTGTCTGCCTCGGCATTTCCACAACACTATCCACGTTGAACCACCTTTTCATCAAACCAGAAAACCCTGTCCGTTTCGGAGAAATCGGGCTTGGTATGTTCTTCATTGTTTTTATCGTACGTTAATGAAGAGTCCGGCAAGGGCGCAGGGAAAACCATCAGGTCGTCCTTCTTGCCAATGCGGATCTGGACACGGGCGCTCCATGAGTACGTCACGATTTCCCGACTGACCACGTTTCCGAACATGCCCTTTTGCTCCTCCATATGTACCCCGGGCGCTTCCAGATAAAAAAGGTATCCATTGTCGGTTGGCTCACTATATAGAATGCTTTCCCTGGTTCCTCGAATATCCAGCGGAAATAGTCGCCAGAGCTTGACCATACCCGGCCCCAAATTGGCCGGTGACCGCATTTCCACCATGCGCAGGTGAGACTCGACCACCAGCGGATCCTGATTCTCGAACAACTTGAGTGCTAGTAGCTCGCGTAAACCGTCTTCTCGGCCATGATGTTTGGCCGACCCAGTGTGCTTAGCGCTCGGACCCTGTTGTGCATTTCCCGTTCACAGGCCTTGAAGGTATCGTCGTCCATATCGCGCCAGTAGCGTTCCGGGCGATTGGTTTGCCGGTCGTGCTCGGCCGTGACCGGGTCCAGGTGGCGGTAGGCTTCCCAGATCGGGATATCAGGCAAGGGCTGGGTCACGTCCATGTAGTTCTGGACGAAGTCCCAAAGGGCGTAGCAGGGCTCAGGCATGCTGGTCGCTCCACCGACAGCCCCCACACCTGCTTCACATGTGCTGTAACGATGGAACAGATGGAGACGGTTCAGGATCCCGGCCCGGTCACCACGGGTACTGACCCAGGCGTCAAACTCCACAAAAGGCGCCTTGAAGACTTCTGGCTTGCCGCGCGGAATGAAGGGGAATTTGGGAGGATAGGTCCATACGGTGACCATGCCGGTGCGGCGGTTCAGCTCCCATAGAGGGCCTTTTCCTGCTTTTAGGAACCAGCCTAAGCAAAACTTAGCCAGAACTCTTGAGATCAACCAAGTTCCGATCGGGATACCAAAGATTAAGGCGGTCGAGAGCCATTCATCGTATACCAAGCTGTGCCAATAATTACTTTTCGAGGTCAAAAATGATCCAATTATCAGTGTCAAGATCATCAGAGGACCAAGAACAAGAACCGTTAGTCTTGAGAAAATTTCTGCCAAGTTAAGTAGCTGAAAACGCTTGGCCAGCGGCGCATATCGAAAACATTCGTGATCCATCTGGCCCTGATAGCCAGTGCCCTCCAGGGGATCCCCATGCTCCTCATACCAACGCAGTAGTTTTGGGGGGGCCTTCGCGAAAATAAAAATGGGAACAACCAGTTCCGTATGCCCCCAAGGCAAACGCGCGGTGCCAAAACGCTCCAGCGCGGATTGGTTGTGGTCCTCGTGTTGGGGTGATTGCGCCGGTATCCGATCCGGTCGATAGGCAGTATCGGCATAATAACCAGTTGTCTGCCTCGGCATTTCCACAACACTATCCACGTTGAACCACCTTTTCATCAAACCAGAAAACCCTGTCCGTTTCGGAGAAATCGGGCTTGGTATGTTCTTCATTG
>NZ_SJDL01000022.1 GCF_004327985.1 Marinobacter halodurans | reverse complement strand
GGCTCGGACTACCCGAGCCGAGGGCTTGGACAAGCGCGATGAATGGTCGTGGACCTTGGTGGAATAGTGGCGCGTCGCATATGAACGCGGCCCTGCCCAAGAAGGTGTTCGACCGCCTGTCTCTGGTCAGTTTGCTGGATACGATGAACCGGCTTCAGAGCCAACCATGAACCGCCGTGGTACGGAACCGTATGCCCGGTGGTGTGAGAGGACGGGGGAGGTGACTCCCCCTCCTACTCGATTGCACAAAAAATCAGCCTCATCACCGACTTATGTCGTAGCGTCCTGGATGGCACGTCTTTCCGTTCGGGGCTATTCTCAATGCCACATGTGCGTCTTGAATAAATCCAAGAATGAAAGGGGAGAACACGACATGGGTAAGCGTCAGTTTCTGAAGTCGGTCGCGGCAGCTGTTGCGGCATTGTCGCTGGGATTCACCGCGACCGCCCAGGCGGAGGGTGGCCACTATGTGATGGGCACCGCGACAACCGGGGGCACCTACTATCCGGTGGGTGTGGCCTTGTCGACGCTGGTGAAGGTCAAGCTGGAACCCAAGACCGGGATTTCCCTGTCCGCCATCAGTTCCGCCGGCTCCGGAGAGAACCTGAAGCTGATGGACGAAAACCAGGCCCAGTTCGGTATCCTTCAGGGTCTCTACGGTGCCTGGGCCTGGAAGGGCACGGGGCCGGTCCCCAAGGCCTACAAGAACCTGCGCTCGGTCTCCATGCTGTGGCAGAACGTGGAGCATTTCGTCGTGCGCAGTGAGCTGGCCAAGACCGGTACGATCGACGATATGAAAAACCTCTACGGCGAAACCTTCTCGATCGGCGCCCGCAACTCCGGTACGGAGGGATCGGGGCGCTACATCCTGGGCGCACTGGGTATTGACGTGAAGAAGATGGATCTGGCGTATCTGGGCTATGGTCCCAGCGCCGATGCACTGCAAAACGGCAACATCGACGGGATGAACATTCCCGCCGGCGTGCCGGCATCCGCAGTGACCCGGGCCTATGCCAACATAGGCGACGACATCACGACGCTGGATGTCACCGACGAGCAGTTGGGGCGGATCAACAAGGAATTCGAGCTGTGGTCGCCGTACGTGATCAAGCCGGACACCTATCCCAACCAGACCAAGGCGATCCATACCATCGCGCAGCCCAATATCCTGGCGGTGCGGGCTGACGTATCGGATGAGGACGTCTACCAGATTACCAAGACGATCTACGCCAACCTCCCGTTCCTGAACAATATCCACCCGGCCACCAAGGCGATGGCGCTGGAGAAAGCCATTGCGGGTCTGCCGATGCCGCTGCACCCGGGTGCAGCGAAGTTCTATCGGGAGCAGGGACTGGAAATCCCGGATCGGCTGATCGCCAAGTAAGGACCGCTTCCACACGCTGGAGTTGGATTCGGGGGCGGTCTACCGCCCCCGTTGTCGCTGTCGGGAGTCAATATGAGTAACCATGAAAAGCAGCCGGAGACCGGACCCGCGCCGGGCTCTCTGGACAATATCCGTGATGAGGAGGCGGCCGAGGCCAGTGAGCGGTTAAGCAACCCGCTGGTCGGCCGCACCGTCTTTGTGCTGGCGATCCTGATCGCCGTTTCCCACCTGTATTTCAATACCTTCTCGACCCTGTCGGAACTCTGGACCTCCGCCCTCCATTTCGGCATGTTCGGTCTGCTGTGTGCCCTGACCATTCCCATGGTGAAGGCGTCCAGCCCCGGTGGGCAGCGGTTCGTGTTTGCGGTGGATGTCGTACTGGGGCTGGCGGCGCTGGGTTGTGCACTGTACCTGATTGGCTTCGAGGACGCCCTCTACGCCCGGGGCGTGAATTTCTCCACCGCCGACTGGGTGGTTTCGGTGGCCGCCGTCCTGCTGATCCTGGAGTTTGCCCGGCGGACGACCGGCTGGTTCATTCCCACCCTGTGCGTGGTGGCCTTGTCCTACGTGGCCTGGTGGGGCCAGTACGTCGACGGGATCTTCAACTTCCCGGGCCTGAGTTGGGAGACCGTGCTGTTCCGTTCCTACATGGGCGGGCAGGGCATGCTGGGCTCGATTGCCCGGATCTCCTGGACCTATGTTTTCATGTTCATCCTGTTCGGCGCCTTCCTGGTGAAGTCCGGGGCCGGCGATTTCATCGTTGAACTGGCCCGTTGTGCCGCCGGCCGGTTCGTCGGCGGGCCGGGCTTCGTCGCCGTGTTTTCTTCCGGCCTGATGGGATCGGTGTCCGGTTCAAGTGTGGCCAATACCGTGTCTACCGGTGTGATTACCATTCCGCTGATGCGCAAGGCCGGTTTCCCGGCGCAGTTTGCGGCAGGGGTCGAAGCGGCGGCGTCGACGGGCGGTCAGTTGATGCCGCCCGTAATGGGGGCGGGGGCCTTTATCATGGCGTCCTACACCCAGGTGTCCTATCTCACGATCATTGCCGTGGCCGCGTTGCCGGCGTTCATGTATTTCCTGTCCGTCGCCATGTTCGTGCGGGTGGAAGCCAAGCGCAGCCATGCCGTGAAGCTGGAGCAGGATGAAGAAGTGCCTACCCTCAAGGAGGTGATGAAGGACGGCTGGCACTACCTGCTGCCGCTGGTGGTACTGGTGGCGGCGCTGGTCTACGGCTTTACGCCCACCTATGCCGCGGGCATTGCGATCCTGTCAGTCATTGCCGCCTCGTGGTTGTCGAAGAAGCCGATGATGCCGCGGGATATCCTGGAGGCCATGGCCCAGGGCTCGCGGAATATCGTGTCCACGGCCATCCTGCTGATTACCGTCGGGCTGATCGTGAACGTGGTGTCGACCACCGGCATCGGCAATACCTTTTCGCTGATGATCACCGACTGGGCCGGCGGCAGCCTGCTGATCACGCTGGTGTTGGTGGCGCTGGCGTCGTTGATCCTGGGGATGGGGCTGCCGGTGACCGCGGCCTACATCGTGCTGGCGACCCTGTCGGCGCCGGCCATCTATGGCCTGATTGCCCAAAGCCAGTTGCTGGACCTGATGGTGAGCGGCAACCTGCCGGAACAGGCAAAGTCGGTCTTCATGCTGGCCACGCCGGACCAGTTCAACCTGCTCAACGCACCGATGGATATGGCCACGGCCAAACAGATGCTGGACGCCGTACCGGATACGTTCAGCTCGCAGTTGCTGGAGCAGGCCCTGTCGCCCCATGCCATCACCATGGCCCTGGTGTCGGCTCACATGATCATCTTCTGGCTGTCCCAGGATTCCAACGTCACGCCGCCAGTCTGCCTGACCGCCTTCGCCGCGGCTGCCATTGCGGGTACGTCCCAGATGCGAACCGGCTTCACCGCGTGGAAGATCGCCAAGGGGCTGTATATCGTGCCACTGCTGTTTGCCTACTCGCCGCTGATCAGCGGTGATATCTGGGAGATGCTGCGGGTGTTCCTGTTCGGTCTGTTTGGCATCTACGCCATTGTTGCTGGCCTGGAAGGTTTCCTGGAGCACCGGTTGAACTGGGGGCTGCGGCTGCTGATGTTCCCCATTGGCGGCCTGATGCTCTGGCCCCATGACAGCCTGATCCTCGACAGTGCCGGCCTGGTGATCTTTCTGGCCCTGCTGGTATGGAGCGGTCGCAAGGGCAGCCGCGCCCCGGCAGTGGCCGGAGCCTGATGGCACCATGAGTGCGCCTGAAATCATTGCGCTGGTCGTGCTCGGCGGAGTGGCGGGATTCATCAACGTGCTGTCGGCCGGCGGGTCCATGCTGACGCTGCCGCTGCTGATGTTCCTGGGCCTGCCGCCGCAGGTGGCCAATGGCACCAATCGCGTGGCGATCACCCTGCAGAGCGTCTCCGCGGTGCGGGGATTCCGCCGCGGCGGGCAGGGCAACTGGGCTGTCAGCCTGCGGCTGGCGGTGCCGGCGATACTCGGCTCCTTGCTGGGGGCCTGGCTGGCTACGGGGGTGGCCGATGCCGTGTTCGAGGCCGTACTGGTGGTGGCGATGATCGGGGCGTCCGTGTTCATGCTGCTGCCCCAGCCGGCATTGGACACCCGCCCGTTGACGCCCGGGCGTCTGACGCCTGTAGTGTATCTCGCCATGTTCCTGATCGGCCTGTACGGCGGCTTCATCCAGGTGGGTGTCGGGACCCTGTTCATTGTGGTCCTGTACCGCATGCTGCGGATCGACCTGCGCCAGGTCAACGTCATCAAGGTGGCCATCGTGCTGCTGTATACGCTGCCCGCCCTGCTGGTGTTTGCCTGGAGTGGCCAGGTGCGCTGGGGGACCGGCTTGCTGTTGGCCCTGGGCAACATCACCGGAGCGCAGGTTGCGGTGCGGGTCAATATGGGGCCGCGCGGCGCCCAGTGGGTCAAGTGGTTGACGCTGCTGATGGTGGCGGCGATTCTGGTCCGGCTGATTGTGTATTGATGGAGAGGAGCATCCAACGTGAAAGCGATGGTGATCGAAGAATTCGGCGGGCCGGACGTCTTCGTTGAACGCGATGTGGAAACGCCCGAACCCGGGCCCAACCAGGTTCGTATCCGGGTAGTGGCTTCCAGCCTCAATCCCATTGAAACCAAGATCCGGTCCGGCTTCGTCAAATCAGGCCCGGCCATGCCGGCGATCCTGAACGGCGATGTGGCCGGCGTGGTCGACAAGGTGGGTTCCGGCGTCTCCCGTTTTGCGCCGGGGGATGAGGTTTTCGGCTGTGCCGGCGGCGTGCGGGGCTGGCAGGGTGCCCTGGCCGATTACATGATCGCGGATGAGCGCGTCCTGGCCAAGCGGACGCCGGACATGGCACTGCCCCTCGAGGAATGCGCTGCGCTGCCGCTGGTGTTCCTGACGGCCTGGAGCGCGCTGGTCGATCGTTCGGGCCTGCAGTCCGGCGAGCATGTGCTGGTTCACGCCGGAACCGGCGGCGTTGGTCATGTGGCGATCCAGATCGCCAGGCATTTCGGGGCCCGGGTGTCGACCACGGTCTCAACCCGGGAGAAGGCCGAGTTGGCGGAAAAACTGGGGGCCGACGACATCATCTACTACCGGGACGAGCCGGTGGCCGACTATGTCCAGCGCCTGACCGACGGCCAGGGCTTCGATCTGGTGTTCGATACCGTTGGCGGCGACAATCTGGATCGGTCGATCGAGGCGACGGCCATCGCCAGGCGCCTGACGTCCATCAACACACGCTCGACCCACGACCTGTCACAGCTGCACGCCAAGGGCCTGAGCCTGCATGTGGTGTTTCGCTCCATTCCATTGCTGCATGGCATCGGGATGGACGACCAGCCGCGCATGGCGGCGGCGATGGCCGACATGATCCGGCAGGGTGCGGTACGGCCCCTGCTGGATCCCGAGCGTTTTACGTTCAGCCGGGTGGGGGAGGCCCATCGCAAGTTGGAGGCGGGAGAGACGACCGGCAAGATCCTGTTGCTGCGCGATGCCTGATGCGGAGAGGTCCGGGCAAAGGCGTACCGCCGGGATCTCCCCGGTGGGGGGACATCCTCCGGATCATGAACCTTTGCTCGTATCACTTTCCAGAATTCGCAAGGCTGAAGCGAGACTGCTAGTCTGAGACAAAGAACAGCCGCAATTTCAGTCGGCTACCTGCGTTGCGCCCTCTCTTTAAAACCTGCTGCCGCCTGTGGTACAGGTGGCATGACATGGACGGCGCCAGCCTGACCGGTGGAGATTATGGAGCAGAATACACCTGCGGTAATCGCCGAATACTGGGGCATTGGTCTCTTCATCATTGCTGTACTGGGCCTCTGCGCGTTTATGGTCGGTGCCTCGGCGCTGCTGGGCGGGCGCAGCCGGGGACGCAGTAAATCCCTTCCATTCGAATCCGGCGTGATCGGTGCCGGGTCGGCGCGCCAACGTTTTTCGGTCAAGTTCTACCTGGTCGCCATGCTTTTCGTGATCTTCGATATCGAGGCGGTCTACCTGTTTGCCTGGGCGGTGTCTATCCGGGAAGTGGGTTGGATCGGCTTCTGGGGCGCGGCCATCTTTATATTCGTGTTGCTTGCGGGGCTGCTTTACGACAGTCGCGTGGGCGCGTTGGACTGGGCGCCCGGGCGCCGGGTTCCCAAAGAACGCTGAAAGCGATCCGGATTTCTGAATTTCCGAATACCTCGGAGAGGAGAGTGCGGGCATGACCTATACGCTGACACGGGCTGATGATGATATGGCGGCCGCAACGGACCGCTATCCCCTGGGAGAGCGTCGTCAGGTGGAGGACCCGGTCAAACAGCAACTCGAACGTAATGTCTTCACCGGCAAACTGGACGAAGTGCTCAACTCGGTCGTCAACTGGGGGCGCAAGAACTCGCTCTGGCCCTATAACTTCGGCCTGTCCTGCTGCTACGTGGAGATGACCACCGCCTTCACGTCTCCCCACGACATTGCACGCTTCGGCTCCGAGGTCATCCGCGCCTCGCCGCGGCAGGCGGATTTCATGGTGATTGCCGGAACCTGCTTCATCAAGATGGCGCCGGTGATCCAGCAGCTCTATGACCAGATGCTGGAACCCAAGTGGGTCATCTCCATGGGATCCTGTGCCAATTCCGGCGGTATGTATGACATCTACTCCGTGGTGCAGGGCGTCGACAAGTTCCTGCCGGTGGATGTCTATGTCCCGGGATGCCCGCCGCGGCCCGAAGCCTTCCTGCAAGGACTGCAGTTGTTGCAGGACTCGATTCAGGAAGAGCGTCGGCCCCTGTCCTGGGTCGTCGGTGACCAGGGCGTGTATCGGGCGAAGATGCCGTCCCAGCGGGAGAAGCATCGTGATCGCCGGATCCAGGTGACCGAATTGCGCAGTCCCAGCCGTTTGTAAGCATCCGACAGCCCATTTCCTCCCACAGGAGGCCTTTGTTGATGAGCGTGGCCAGCCCGACACGGGGTGAAGCACAAAACCGTTCGACCCGGGATCCGGTCCTGGAGGCCCTCGGCAAGCACCTGGGTGCACAGGTGATGATCGAACAGACCACCCTCACCGGGATGCCGGTGGTGTGGCTGCCGAGAGAACGACTGCTCGAGGCCCTGGCGTTCCTCAAGGGCCTGCCCGAGGGGTTCACCATGCTGTTCGACCTCTCGGCCATCGATGAGCGTCTGCGCAGCCAGCGAGTCGACCTGCCGCCGGCGGATTTCACGGTGTTCTATCACCTGGTGTCGCTGGACCGGAACCGGGATTTGATGCTCAAGGTCGCCATTGATGAGGGGGACCTGTCGCTGCCCAGCTGCGTGTCCGTGTTCCGCAACGCCAACTGGTACGAGCGGGAAGTCTGGGACATGTTCGGCATCGACTTTGCCGGGCATCCGCGACTGGTCCGTATCCTGATGCCGCCTACCTGGACCGGGCACCCGCTGCGCAAGGATTATCCGGCACGGGCCACCGAATTCGATCCCTACACGCTCACTGTTGCCGGGCAGGATACCGAGCAGAAAGCCCTGCAGTTCGATCCGGAAGCCTGGGGGATGCAGCGGGAACGGGCCGGCAGCGAGTTCATGTTCCTCAACCTGGGCCCGAACCATCCCTCTGCGCATGGCGCTTTCCGCATCGTCCTGCAACTGGATGGCGAGGAAATCGTCGATTGCGTGCCGGACATCGGCTACCACCACCGTGGTGCCGAGAAAATGGCCGAGCGTCAGTCCTGGCACAGCTTCATTCCCTATACCGATCGGGTCGACTACACCGGCGGCGTGATGAATAACCTGCCTTATGTGCTGGCGGTGGAGAAGCTGGCGGGGATCGAGGTGCCGGACCGGGTCAAGGTGATCCGGGTGATGATGGCGGAAATGTTCCGCATCACCAGTCATCTGCTGTTCCTGGGAACTTACCTGCAGGACCTCGGTGCCATGACGCCGGTGTTCTTCACCTTCAGTGACCGGCAACGGGCCTACAAGGTCATCGAGGGCATTACCGGATTCCGCATGCACCCGGCCTGGTATCGCATCGGCGGCGTCGCGCAGGATCTGCCGGAAGGCTGGCAGGCGCTGGTCCAGGAATTCCTCGACTGGATGCCCAAGCGGCTGCGGGAATACCAGAGGGCGATGATGGAAAACGCCATCGTCCGGGAACGGACCCGGGATATTGCCGCCTTCAGCACCGCCGAGGCGTTGGAGTGGGGCGTGACGGGCCCCAACCTGCGAGCCACCGGCTGCAACTTCGATTTACGCAAGCAGCGGCCATACTCCGGTTACGACCAGTTCGATTTCGAGGTGCCGCTTGGCACCCGCGGGGATGTCTTCGACCGGGGCCAGTTGCGCATCGAGGAGATGCGCCAGAGTGTGCGCATTATCCAGCAGTGCGTCGACAACATGCCGCCGGGGGATTACAAGGCCGACCATCCGCTGACTACGCCGCCGCCCCGGGAGCGCATGCTGCAGCACATCGAGACGCTGATCACCCACTTCCTGCAGGTGTCCTGGGGCCCGGTGCTCAAGCCCAACGAGTCCTGCCAGATGGTGGAGGCGACCAAGGGCATCAACAGCTATTACCTGACCAGTGACGGCAACACCACCAGTTATCGGACCCGAATCCGCACACCGAGCTTTCCGCATTTGCAGCAGATTCCGGCCCTTATGCGCCGGGGCTTCGTGCCGGACCTGATTGCCCACTTGGGCAGTATCGACTTTGTCATGGCGGATGTGGACCGATGAGGGAGGCGGAGAACCGGCCCATGGAGACAGCACAGACGATAGCCAGCGACGGTTTTGTGATCGAGGCGGCGGACCGCGAGGCCATCCTGCATGAGCGGGATCACTATGAGGAGCCCCAGGCCGCCTGCATCGAGGCCCTGAAAATCGTCCAACGCCGTCACGGCTGGGTGCCCGACGGTGCTATCCCCGTCATTGCCGGATTACTGGGCGTCAGTCCGGCCAGCGTGGAGGGCGTCGCCACTTTCTACAGCCTGATCTTCCGGCAACCGGTGGGGCGCCACGTCATCCTGGTGTGCGACAGCAGTTCCTGTTTCCTGATGGATTACGAAGCGCTGCGCGACGCCCTGACCGAAAAGCTGGGGATCCAGTTCGGGCAGACCACGCCGGACGGCCGCTTCACCCTGTTGCCGGTCTGTTGTCTGGGCGCCTGTGACCGGGGACCGGCGGTCATGATCGACGACGACACCTTCGGTCCGGTCCAGCCGGATGATCTGGACACACTGTTGGAGGCTTACGCATGACAGATGCCGTGTCACGCCTGCGTTATCGCTGCCAGCTCAACCAGGGCGCCGATGAGCGGCGCGAGGAAACCCACCCGTTGACCTGGCGCCTGAATGACGATGGCCGCCCGGTATTCCACAAGGAGTATGTCGAAAAGGATGGCTATGCGGCGGTGCGTCAGGCGCTCAATGAGCTGACGGGGGCGCAGGTGATCGATGCCATGAAGACCGCCAACGTGCGTGGGCGTGGAGGTGCGGGCTTCTCCGCCGGCGTCAAGTGGGGGCTGACGCTGCAGGGCGAGGGGATGCCCCGCGGCTACATCGTCTGCAATGCCGACGAGATGGAGCCGGGAACCTTCAAGGACCGGCTGCTGATGGAGCAGATACCGCACCTGCTGATCGAAGGCATGATCCTTGCCGCCTACGCCAACAATGCCCGTTACGGTTACATCTTCCTGCGCGGGGAGTACATCGAGGCCGCCCGGAGCATCACCCGGGCCCTTGACGAAGCCCGCGAGGCCGGCTGGCTGGGTGCCGATATTGCCGGCAGCGGATTTGATTTCGACATTGCGTTGCACACCGGGGCGGGCCGCTACATCTGCGGCGAGGAAACCGCGCTGATCAATTCGCTCGAGGGCAAGCGCGCCAACCCGCGCGCCAAACCGCCGTTTCCCGGCCAGTCCGGCGCCTGGGGCAAGCCCACCGCCGTGAACAACGTGGAGACCCTGTGCAATGCACCGGCGGTCATTCGCCACGGTGCCGAGTGGTATCAGGCGCTGTCCGGTGACCTCAGTGACGATGGCGGTACCAAACTCTACGGTGTGTCCGGACGGGTGAAGCGGACCGGGCTCTGGGAGTTGCCCATTGGCACCCCCGGCACCGAATTACTGGACCGGGCCGGCGGGATCCGCGACGGCCAGCAGCTCAAGGCCTGGTTGCCCGGCGGCGGCAGTACCGGCTTCCTGTTGCCGGAGCACCTGGAGCTGGCGCTCGACTTCGATACCATTGGCCAGGCGGGCAGCCGCATGGGGACCGGGTTGCTGACGGTGGTCACGGACCAGCAGAGCATCGTGTCGCTGATGCGCAACCTGGAAGCCTTCTTTTCCCGGGAGTCCTGCGGCTGGTGCACCCCCTGCCGGGAGGGCCTGCCCTGGACCGTCAAGCTGCTGCAGGCCCTGGAACGGGGGGAAGGCGAGCGGGGTGACATTGAGATGCTCGATCAACTGGCCATAGGGCTGGGCCCGGGCCGGACCTTCTGTGCCCATGCGCCGGGGGCCGCCATGCCGTTGTCCAGCGCACTGCACTATTTCCGCCATGAATTCGAGCAGGGCGTGCGCCATGAAACCGGCCCGGCCCATGCCGATCCGATACCGGTGGGGGAGGTGTAGCGCGATGGCGACGATACATGTGGATGGCCGCTCCTACAGCGTCGATGGCGCCGACAACCTGCTGCACGCCTGCCTGTCGCTGGGCCTGGACATTCCCTATTTCTGCTGGCATCCGGCCATGGGCAGCGTTGGCGCCTGTCGCCAGTGTGCGGTCAAGCAGTACAAGGATGCCGACGACGACAAGGGAATGCTGGTGATGTCCTGCATGGCACCGGTACAGGACGATGCCCGTATCTCGATCGACGATGAGGAAGCGCGGGAGTTCCGCGCCAGTGTGGTCGAGTGGTTGATGATCAACCACCCCCACGACTGCCCGGTCTGCGAGGAGGGCGGTCATTGCCACCTGCAGGACATGACGGTGATGACCGGCCATGATCGCCGCCGCTATCGTTTCCGCAAACGCACTCACCGCAACCAGTACCTGGGCCCGTTCATCGCCCATGAGATGAACCGGTGCATCACCTGTTACCGCTGCGTACGTTTCTACAACGATTACGCCGGCGGCAGCGACCTGGGCGCGTTTGGCGCCAACTACAACGTCTACTTTGGCCGCTACCAGGAAGGGACCCTGGAGAATGAGTTCTCCGGCAACTTGACGGAGGTGTGCCCGACCGGCGTGTTCACCGATCAGACCCACAGCGACCGCTATACCCGCAAGTGGGACCTGCAGTTTGCGCCGGGTATCTGCCACCAGTGTGCCGTCGGTTGCAACATCAGTCCGGGCGAGCGCTACGGCGAGATCCGTCGTATCGAGAATCGCTACCATGGTGAGGTGAACCGGTACTTCCTGTGCGATCGGGGCCGCTTCGGCTATGGTTACGTGAATCGGAAGGATCGTCCCATTGAGCCCGAGTGGCGCGGAGAACCCGAAGCGGATGCAGTGGCGCTGGATGTGAACGCAGCCCTGGACCGCGGCAGTGACGCCCTGCGGGACGCCTATCGCATCATCGGGATTGGCTCGCCCCGGGCCAGCCTGGAAAGCAACCACCAATTGCGGGAACTGGTGGGTGAAGGGAATTTCTCCACTGGCATCGCCGCGGAGGAGCAGGCCTGCCTGGAGCTCATGGCGGAACTCAACCGCACCTGTGGCCTGCCGACGCCGAGTCTGTGGGACGTAGAGAAGCACGATGCCATCCTGGTGCTGGGAGAGGACCTGATCCAGAGTGCTGCGCGGCTGGGGCTGTCTGTCCGCCAGGCGGTGCTGGGACGTCAGGGTGCGCTGGCGGAGGATCGTGGCATTCCGGTCTGGAATGCCGAGGCGGTGAAGACCCTGGCCCAGGACCGCGGTTATCCCCTGTTCCTGGCCTATCCGGTGGCCACGGGGCTGGATGGGATTGCCGAAGACAGCCTGCGTTTGGCACCGGATGATATTGCCCGACTGGGCCATGCGGTGGCGCACCGGATCGATGCGTCGGCACCGGACGTCCCGGAACCGGACGACAGGCTCGTCCGGGCGGCAGAGCGGATTGCCAGTGCACTGATGGCGGCAGAGCGGCCGCTCGTGGTCAGCGGCGGCTCCCTCAATTCCACCGCCATCCTGAACGCCGCCGGGAACATTGCCCGGGCGTTGTCCCGCCGGGCCCGGCAGGGCGGGCTGACACTGGTGCGCCGGGAGGCCAACAGCACGGGTCTGCAGCTGCTGGGCGGCCAAACGCTGGAGTGGGCTCTCGAACAGCTGGAGGCCGGGCAGGCCGACGCGCTGGTTGTGCTTGAGAACGACCTGTATCAGCGGTTGCCGGGGCTGTGCGTCAGGCATGCACTGGCCCGGGCGAGGACGCTCATCGTGCTCGATCACCAGCGTACCCCCACGCTGGAGCAGGCCACGCTGGCGCTGCCGGCGGCCAGTTTCGCCGAAGCCGACGGCACCCTGGTCAGCCTGGAAGGCCGGGCCCAGCGCTTCTTCCAGGTCTATGATCCGGGCTACATCCGCCCCGAGACCCGTATACGTGAGAGCTGGCGCTGGCTGCATGCCCTGGCGGCCGGCCTGCGCCGTGAGAAGGTGGCCGATGTCACCCTGGACCTGGTCACACGCGACTGCGCGCGACGCTACCCGGTGCTGGCCGGTATGGTCGCCGCAGCGCCAGGGGCGGATTACCGCGTGCAGGGCGTCAAGCTCGCCCGTGAACCCCACCGCTACAGCGGACGCACCTCGATGCGGGCCAACATCAGCGTGTCTGAGCCGCGTACGTCTCAGGACCCGGATACGCCATTTGCCTTCTCCATGGAAGGCTATAACGGGTTTGACCGCCCCCGGCAGTCCGTCGCCTTTGCCTGGGCGCCGGGCTGGAATTCGCCCCAGGCCTGGAACAAGTTCACCGACGAGGTGGGCGGGCATCTGCGGGCCGGTGATCCCGGTGTCCGCCTGCTGGAACCATCGCCGGGCGACTGGGTCTATTCCAGCCATATACCGCCGGCCTACCGGCGTCCCGCCGGAGAATGGTGCATTGTGGTCCTGCCGCGACTGTTCGGCGGCGAGGAAACGTCGGCCCGGGCCGAGCCGATCCAGGCCCGGGCCGGGCAGGCTGTCGCTGTTTTGGGCCCCGAGGATGCGGCTGCGCTGAAGATCAGCGAGGGCGGCCACGTTCGAGTGATTGCCGGCGAGGGGAGCTGGATTCTCCCGGTGCGGGTCGAGGCCGGCTGCCCTGCAGGATTGTTGTGCATCCCGGAGGGTGTCGATCCGGCTTTGCTGGGGGGAATGTCCGTTAGCCTGGCGGTCAGTGGCGACCAGCCACTGGACGGTCCGGGAGTGGCCGGGGAGGTGCACCCATGAGCTGGCTGACACCCCAGGTGATCGACATCCTGTATGCGATGTTCCAGGCCATTGTCATCCTGCTGGGTGCGGTTCTGCTCGGCGCCGTGATGACTGTGGTGGAGCGCCGGTTGCTCGGCCTCTGGCAGGACCGTTACGGCCCCAACCGGGTCGGGCCCTTTGGCTCGCTGCAACTGATCGCGGACATGATCAAGATCTTCTTCAAGGAGGACTGGATCCCGCCGTTCGCCGACCGGAAGCTCTTCATGCTGGCGCCGATGATTGCCATGGCGTCGCTGCTGCTGTCCTTCATGATCATCCCGATCACACCGGGCTGGGGGATCGCCGACCTGAACATTGGTCTGCTGTTCTTCTTCGCCATGGCCGGCATCAACGTCTATGCGGTGTTGTTCGGCGGCTGGGCGAGCGGCAACAAATACGCCCTGCTGGGGGCCATGCGGGCGTCGGCCCAGACCCTGTCCTACGAGGTTTTCATGGGCTTGGCGCTGATGGGCGTGGTGGGGCTGGCCGGTTCCTTCAACATGCGTGAGATCGTGCAGGCCCAGGAAGGGCTGTGGTTCATCGTGCCGCAGTTTTTCGGCTTCTGCACGTTCCTGATCGCCGGCATCGCGGTGACGCACCGCCACCCCTTCGACCAGCCGGAGGCTGAGCAGGAACTGGCGGACGGCTATCACATCGAGTTCTCCAGCATGAAATTCGGCATGTTCTTCATCGGCGAATATGTCGGCATGGTGCTGGTCTCGGCGCTGATCGTGACCCTGTTCTTCGGCGGCTGGCAGGGCCCCTGGTTGCCGCCGTTCGTCTGGTTTGCGCTCAAGACCGGCTTTTTCCTGATGCTGTTCGTGCTGTTGCGGGCGTCCCTGCCGAGGCCCCGGTATGACCGCGTCATGAGCTTTGGCTGGAGGGTCTGCCTGCCCCTGACACTGATCAATCTCTTGGTCACCGGCGTGGTGATCCTGCTGGATACGCCGGGCTGAGGAAGGAGGTTCGACATGCTGAAATGGCTGATCACAGGCACTTGGTCCCAGTTGCGGACCATCGGCATTGTCTTCATGCACTCGTTTCGCAAACGCGAAACACTCAACTACCCGGACGAGCCGGTCCCCCTGCCGCCACGCTACCGGGGCCGGATCGTCCTGACCCGGGACCCGGACGGCGAGGAGCGCTGCGTGGCCTGCAACCTGTGCGCCGTCGCCTGTCCGGTGGACTGCATTGCGTTGCAGAAGGGCGAGAAGGACGACGGGCGCTGGTATCCCGAATTCTTTCGCATCAACTTCTCCCGCTGCATCTTCTGTGGCATGTGTGAGGAAGCCTGCCCGACATCGGCCATCCAGTTGACCCCGGATTTCGAGATGTCGGAGTACGACCGGCAGGAATTGGTCTATGAGAAGGAGGACCTGCTGATCAGCGGTCCCGGCAAGGACCACGACTACCATTTCTACAAGGTGGCGGGGTTGTCCATTGCCGGCAAGGACAAGGGTGCGGCCCAGAACGAAGACGAACCGATCGACGTGAAGACGCTGCTGCCCTGATAACCCGGGGGTAGTGTCCGCCAGAGGACGGAGCTATGGAGTTGGCCTTTTATCTCAGTGGACTGGTGGCCATCGTCGCCACGCTGGGGGTGATCGTTGGCACGAATGCGGTGCATTCGCTGCTCAACCTGATCGTCTCGCTGATTGCGGTGGCGATCGTCTTCTTCGCCCTGGGTGCACCGTTTGCCGGTGCGCTGGAGGTGATCGTCTATGCCGGCGCCATCATGGTGCTGTTCGTCTTCGTGGTGATGATTCTCAACCTGGGGCAGGGCGCTGACGAACAGGAGCGGCTGTGGCTGCGGGCCCGGACTTGGCTGCTGCCGGCGGCCCTGTCCCTGATCCTGTTGGGGACCCTGCTGGTTACCCTGGCGGCGGGCGATGGCGGACAGATGATCGGCGGAAGGACGCTGACCGCCAAGGCGGTGGGGACCACCCTGTTCGGGCCATGGCTGCTGGTCGTGGAGCTGGCGGCCATGCTCCTGCTGGCCGGGCTGGTGACGGCATCCCACGTGGGCCGGCTGCCGCGTGACCGCCGGGACGACAGAAAGGGAGGGGATTGATGAGTGGGATTCCCATGGAACACGGCCTGGCCCTGGCCGCCATCCTGTTTGCCCTGGGCCTGGCCGGACTGATGTTCCGGCGCAACATGGTGTTCGTCCTGATGAGCCTGGAAGTGATGCTCAATGCCACCGGCCTGGCGTTCATCGTCGCCGGGACGGCCTGGGGCCAGCCGGAAGGGCAGGCCATGTTCCTGCTGGTCATTACCCTGGCGGCGGCTGAAGCCAGCGTGGCGCTGGCCCTGCTGATCCAGCTTTACCATCGCTTCAAGACCCTCGATACCGACAAAGCCAGCGGGATGCGTGGATGACTATGGCCCTGACCCTACTGCCCCTGACCTTCCTGTTACCCCTGGCCGGCTGCCTCATCCTGTCGCTGGGCTATCGCCATCTTGGCGAACGGGCCAGTGCCGCGGTGGGCTATACCAGCGTCGGGCTGGCGGCGTTGGTGACGGTGTTTATCGTCATCGACTTCCTGTCCGGTGACCGCACGCCCCAGAGCCTGACGCTCTGGACCTGGGTCTCCGTGGACAACTTCCGTCCCACCATCGGGCTGATGCTGGACGGCCTGTCGGTGACGATGCTGGGGGTGATCACCGGCGTGGGCTTCCTGATTCACCTGTTTGCCGCCTGGTACATGCGCGGCGAGGAGGGAATCACCCGTTTCTATGCCTACATGAACCTCTTTGTCTTCAGCATGGTGCTGCTGGTGCTGGGGGACAACCTGCTCCTGCTGTTCCTGGGCTGGGAAGGCGTGGGCCTGTGCAGCTACCTGCTCATCGGCTACTACTACGAACACACCGCTAACGGGATGGCGGCGTTCAAGGCCTTCGTGGTGACGCGGATCGGCGATATCTTTCTCGCCATCGGCCTGTTCCTGCTCTTTACCGAACTCGGCACCTTGGACATCGCCACGATCCTCGACAAGGCTCCCGCACTCTGGCATAGAGGCAACCCCATCGCCGAAGCCGCCGCGCTGCTCCTGCTGGGCGGCGCGCTGGGGAAATCCGCGCAGTTGCCGCTGCACACCTGGCTGGCCGACGCCATGGCCGGCCCCACGCCGGTGTCCGCACTGATCCATGCGGCCACCATGGTCACGGCCGGGGTGTACCTGATTGCCCGCATGCACGGACTCTATGACCTGGCGCCGACGGCCCAATACATCGTCGGCGTGATCGGGGCGCTGACATTGCTGATGGCCGGTTTTGCGGCGCTGGCCCAGACGGACATCAAGCGTATCCTGGCCTACTCCACCATGAGCCAGATCGGCTATATGTTCCTGGCCCTTGGCGTGGGTGCCTACAGTGCGGCCATCTTTCACCTGATGATTCATGCCTTCTTCAAGGCGCTGCTGTTCCTCTCCGCCGGCGCCGTGATCATCAGCTGCCATCACGAACAGGAGATGGCCCGTCTGGGCGGCCTCTGGCGTAAATTACCGTTGGCCTATGCCGGCTTCCTGATCGGTGGTGCGGCGTTGGCGGCGTTACCGCTGGTCACCGCCGGCTTCTACAGCAAGGACGAGATTCTCTGGGAAGCCTTTGCCGCGAAGCAGAACGGACTACTGGCGGCCGGTCTGGTCGGGGCGTTGCTGACATCCCTCTATACCTTGCGTCTGATCATCGGCACCTTCCACGGCGAGCAGGGCAGTGACAAGGCCCGGCATGCGGACCCGGGAAAGGGCCTTCAGCACGGTCTGCCGCTGGTGGTGCTGATGGTGCTCTCCACGTTTATCGGCGCGGCCCTGACTCCGCCCCTGGCTGATGTCCTGCCGGCGGGCCCCGGTGAGGGTGTGGAAGCCGGGCATACGGCGCTGGAAATGATGGCTTCGGCAACGGCGATCGGGGGGGGGTTGATCGCCGGCTGGCTGTTCCTGTTCCGGAGGGCGTGGCTGAAGCGTGTGGTGGCCCGGGGGCCCGGCGCCTGGCTGTGGCAATTCTGGCACAGGGCCTGGGGGTTTGACGCGCTGTTCGACTGGCTGCTGGTCCGGCCCTACCACGTGCTGGTGCGCTGGCTGCAGGGGGACCTGATTGATGCCCTTTTCCTGATCCCCGCGACGGTGGTGAGGCTCTTCAATGCGGGGCTGGTCCGTACCCAGACCGGGCGTTTGCGCACCTATGCGACATCCATGGTGCTGGGAGCGGCGCTCTTGCTGCTGGCGCTGGCAATGGGCTACTGAATGGCTGAAGGGATGATATCGATGCGGGAGCACATGGCACTATGATTCTTGTCTGGCTGATCCTGATCCCGTTTATCGGGGGGCTGTTCTGCTGGCGCGCCGAACGCTGGGGCGACAAGGTCCCGCGCTGGATTGCGCTGGCCACCATGCTGCTGGTCCTGGTCACGACCCTGGTGCTCTGGTGGCAGGGCGACTATCACCTGCCCAAGACCGGGACGCCGGAGGCCGTGCGCTGGGCCATCGAATGGCATGTGCCCTGGATACCGCGTTTTGGCATCGATATACACCTGGCGATGGACGGCCTGTCGCTGATCCTGATTGCCCTGACCGGTTTTCTGGGCGTCCTGGCCGTGGTCTGCTCCTGGAAGGAAATCGCCCAGCGGGTGGGTTTTTTCCACCTGAACCTGCTGTTCATCCTTGGCGGGGTGGTCGGGGTCTTCCTGTCCATCGACCTGTTCCTGTTCTTCTGCTTCTGGGAAATGATGCTGGTTCCCATGTACTTCCTGATCGCGCTGTGGGGACACAGTGGCTCGGCCGGTAAAACCCGGATCCGGACGGCGATCAAGTTCTTCATCTACACCCAGGCCAGCGGTCTGCTGATGCTGGTGGCGATCCTGGCCCTGGTCTTTGCCCATCACGCCAATACGGGTGTGTATACCTTCAGCTACCTGGAATTGCTGGGTACATCGATGTCCGAGCCCTTTGCCTACTGGCTGATGCTGGGCTTCTTCATCGCCTTTGCGGTGAAGCTGCCGGTGGTGCCCCTGCATGGCTGGCTGCCGGATGCCCACGCCCAGGCGCCGACCGCCGGCAGCGTGGACCTGGCCGGGATTCTCCTGAAGACCGCCGCCTACGGGATGCTGCGTTTCTGCCTGCCGCTGTTTCCGGAGGCTTCCCAGGCCTTTGCGCCGGTGGCGATGGCGCTGGGTGTGGTCGGTATCTTCTACGGGGCCCTTCTGGCGGCTGGCCAGCAGGACGTCAAGCGACTGATTGCCTATACCAGCATCTCGCACATGGGCTTCGTGCTGATCGGGATTTTCGCCGGTACGTCCATCGCCTTGCAGGGGGTGATTGTCCTGATGGTGGCCCACGCCTTTTCGGCAGCCGGGCTCTTCATTCTCAGCGGCCAGCTCTACGAGCGGCTGCATACCCGCGACATGCGCCTGATGGGCGGGCTTTGGGGGCGTATCGACAAGCTGCCGGCATTCACGCTCTGCTTCGTGGCCGCGTCGCTGGGCATGCCCGGAACCGCCAACTTCATCGGCGAATTCCTGGTGCTCTTCGGAACCTTCCCGGTGGCTCCTGTGGTCACCGTCCTGGCCAGTGTCAGCATGGTGCTGGCGGTGCTGTATTCCCTATTGATCATGCAGCGGGTGCATTTCGGACCGGCGCAGGGGGAGGTGCACTTTTCCGGTCTCGACTGGCGTGAGTACACAATGATGCTGGGCCTGGTGGCGCTGGTGATCTTCTTCGGGTTTTACCCGCAAATTCTGGTGGACACCACGCTCTCGGTGACGGATGAGGTGCACCAACTGTTCACGTCCGGCTCCGTGGGAGCCGCTATCCAATCCCTGGCGGGAGTGCGCTGATGCTGACACGGACCGACATGATGGCCCTGACCCCCGTCATTCTGGTTTGTGCCACGGCCATTACCGTCATGCTGGGCATCGCCTGGCGGCGCCAGCATGCGGTGACCGTCCTGGTCTCGGCCCTGGGGTTGAACACCGCGTTGCTGTCACTGTTCCTGTTCGGTGAGCTGGGTACGGTACGGACCCCTATGCTGGTGTTCGACAGCGTGACGATACTGGGCATGGGCATGATATTGGTCTCGTCGCTGGCCTGCGCCACGTTCAGCCACGCCTATCTGGATGGTTTCCCCGGCGCCCGGGAGGAGTTCTACCTGCTGCTGCTCTGCGCCGCGGCGGGCGGTATGGTGCTGACGGCCGCCGACCACCTGGCGACCCTGTTCTTTGGCCTCGAGCTGCTGTCGATGCCGCTTTACGGGATGCTGGCCTATACCTTCCGCGATCGCAATTCGCTGGAGGCCGGCATCAAGTACCTGGTGCTTTCGGCCACGGCGACGGCCTTCCTGTTGTTCGGGATGGCTCTGCTGTATGCCCAGACGGGGCACCTGGATATCCCGGGACTGGTCGCCGGCATGAGCTCGGGCGTCGGGCCCTGGGCGCTGGCAGGGGTCGGGCTGGTGCTGGTAGGCCTGTGTTTCAAACTGTCGATCATTCCGTTCCACCTGTGGACACCGGACGTCTACCAGGGTGGCCCGGGGCCCGCGGTGACCTTCCTGGCGACGGCCAGCAAGGTGGCGGCGTTTATCGTGCTGCTGCGAATCGTGGAAGCCATCCCGGCATTTCACGGTGCCCAGGCCCAGACCCTGCTGGCTGCGCTGGCGCTGCTGACGATGCTGGCCGGCAATCTGCTGGCGCTCCTGCAGGCCAATCTCAAGCGTCTGTTGGGGTACTCGTCCATTGCCCATTTCGGCTACCTGATGGTCGCGATCGTGGTGGCCGACAAGTTGGCCGTGGAAACCAGCGGGATCTACCTGATCACCTACCTGATCACGACGCTGGGCGCATTCGGCGTCGTTACACTGCTGTCGAGCCCCTACGGCGGGGAAGATGCATCGGCACTGCATTATTACCGCGGGCTGTTCTGGCGTCGGCCCTATCTGGCGGCGGTGCTGACGGTGGCGATGCTCTCGTTGGCGGGCATTCCGTTCACGGCCGGATTTATCGGCAAGTTCTACATCATCGCCCTGGGCGTGGAAGCCCAGCGCTGGTGGCTTGTGGCCGGTATCGTCGTGGGCAGCGCCATCGGCCTATACTACTACCTGCGGGTCACCATCACCCTCTACCTCATGGAGCCCGGCATGCAACGGCGGGACGCGCCCAACGACTGGGGACTGCGCGCCGGCGGCCTGGTGGTGCTGCTACTCGCCGTTCTGATGATCCTGATGGGGGTCTACCCATCACCGGTGGTGCACTGGATGTCGCTGCTGTCACTGGCCGGTAGCTGAACGGTCTGTCCACGCAGGCGAGGGTTGACGTCTGCGTGGGGCATCCTCAGGTCTTGGAGTATCGGGTCAACAGGCCCGCCATTCACTCAGGGCCGAACGTACACCGGAGGGTCGGGTACACACCGGGTTCAGCCGTATTGGATTTCAATCTCCTGACGCCGCTCCGGATCGGCCGACATTTGACTGCCATGCAGGAAAGTCGAGGTTAATCCGTTATGACTGATGCTCACGATCCATTTCCGTCTCGTCTGAAGGAAAAGCAGACACCCTTTGCCCGTATTGATCCCATTGTCCACGCCCGTAACCAGTGGCGCTGGGACGGTCCTCTCGACGAGGTGGCGCTGTCGCACTATGAGCGGGATGGATTCCTGTGGTTCAGCGGGTTCTTTTCCCAGGAGCGAATGGCGCCGTTCTTCGACGAACTGAATCGGATGGCCGAGGACCGGGAGCTTATGGAGTCAGAACAGGTTATTACCGATCCGAATTCCGGCGACATCCGGTCCGTATTCGGAATGCACAGATTGTCCGAGCATTTCGACCGCCTGACCCGGGACCCACGCATCCTCGGTATGGTGCGCCAGCTCCTGGGCAGCGAGGTTTACATCCACCAGTCCCGCATCAATGACAAGTTCGGGTTCCAGGGCAGTGGTTTCGACTGGCATTCGGATTTCGAGACTTGGCATTCAGAGGATGGCATGCCCCGCATGCGGGCGGTCAGTGCGTCGCTCATGCTGACGGACAACAACGAGTTCAATGGACCGCTGATGCTGATCCCCGGTTCCCATCACTGGTTTGTGCCCTGCGTCGGCGAAACGCCGGACATGAACTGGACGGACTCCCTCAAGGCACAGCGGCTGGGGGTGCCGGACCGGGAGGCGCTGGCGACCCTGGCGGATAAGGGCGGAATCCAGGCGCCGAAGGGGCCGGCCGGCTCGCTGCTGCTGTTCGAGTGCAATACGCTGCATGCGTCCAACGAAAACATGTCTCCCTGGCCGCGTTCGAACCTGTTCTTCGTCTACAACAGTGTCGATAACCGGTTGGTCGAACCGTATGCCGCACCCCGGCCACGGCCGGAATTCCTGGGGGCCCGGGAATATTGTGAGGCCTTGACGATGTACGACGAGTTCCCGGAACTGTCCAACCAGGGAGTGAGCCCGCTTCACTGACCGGCGCTGTTCAGGCAGCAGGCCTTGTACTTGCGGCCGCTCCCACAGGGGCAGCGGTCGTTACGTCCGGGTTTGAGGACGCCCTGTTGAGGCGTGCCGCGATGGTAGAGCCAGCGGCCATCGCGCTTCAGGAACGTGGACGCTTCCTCCAGGTAGCCCCATTGGCCCTGTTCCCGAAAGATGGCCCGGAAATGGACGGTGCCGGTGTCACCGGACTGGTCGCTGCTGATGACCTGCAGCGTCGTCCAGTCCGGCGCGTCCGACAGATCGAGCTCGCCGGGGCGTGTTTCCGGATGCCATGACTTGAGGAGGTAGGTGGCGTCTTTCAGTACGAAAGCACTGAACCGGGATCGCATGAGTGCTTCCGGTGAGGGAGCGGTTGCACCGGCGTGGAGTGGTCCGCAGCATTTCGCGTAGCCAGTGCCGCTTCCACAAGGGCAGGGCTGGTCCTGATCCATATCGAATTCTCCCGATGAAACTGGCAACGAAAAAAAACGCCAGCTCAGGGAGCTGGCGTTCTCTCAGGCATGGCCCAATGGAGGCCTACCTGAAGGCTCAGGCCACGGAGGCTTCTGAGGCCTTCTTCGTGTAGTTCTCCATCTGGTCGAAGTTGAGATACCTGTAGATCTCTTTCGACATGCTGTTCAGGTCCTTGGCGTACTCCATGTACTCTGCCGGCGTCGGCAGTTTGCCCAGAACCGCACCGACCGCCGCCAGTTCGGCGGAAGTCAGGTACACATTGGCACCATCGCCGAGACGGTTCGGGAAGTTACGGGTGGAGGTGGACAGGACCGTGGACTTCGGCGCCACCCGTGCCTGGTTACCCATGCACAGGGAGCAACCCGGCATCTCGGTACGTACACCGGCGGTGCCGTAGGTGTTGAAGTAGCCTTCTTCCATCAGCTGCGCCTGGTCCATCTTGGTGGGCGGAGACATCCACAGACGGGTGCTCAGGGCGCCCTTGTGTTGCTCCAGCAGCTTACCGGCAGCCCGGAAGTGACCGATGTTGGTCATGCAGGAACCGATGAACACTTCGTCCACCTTGTCGCCGGCGACTTCGGACAGGAACCTGGCGTCGTCCGGGTCGTTCGGGCAGCACACGATCGGCTCCTTGATGTCAGCCAGGTCGATCTCGATGACGTGCGAGTATTCCGCGTCCTTGTCGGCGCGCATCAGGCTCGGGTTGGCCAGCCACTCTTCCATCTTCTGGGCACGACGCTCCAGGGTACGCGGATCGCCGTAACCTTCGGCAATCATCCAGCGCAGCATGACGATGTTGGAGCGCAGGTACTCGGCCACGGAGTCTTCGGACAGGTTAATGGTACAACCGGCCGCGGAACGCTCGGCAGAGGCGTCAGACAGCTCGAACGCCTGCTCGACGGTCAGGTGCTCCAGACCTTCGATTTCCAGGATGCGACCGGAGAATTCGTTGATCTTGCCTTTCTTCTCGACGGTCAGCATGCCCTGCTTGATGCCGTAGAGCGGAATCGCGTGGACCAGGTCACGCAGGGTGATGCCCGGCTGCATGTCGCCCTTGAAGCGCACCAGGACGGATTCCGGCATGTCCAGCGGCATCACGCCGGTCGCCGCGGCAAACGCCACCAGGCCGGAACCGGCCGGGAAGGAAATGCCCATCGGGAAACGGGTGTGGGAGTCACCGCCGGTACCCACGGTGTCCGGCAGCAGCATGCGGTTCAGCCAGGAGTGGATGATGCCGTCACCCGGACGCAGGGCGACACCGCCACGGGTCTGGATGAAGTCCGGCATGGTGTGCTGCATCTCCACGTCGACCGGCTTCGGATAGGCCGCAGTGTGGCAGAAGGACTGCATGACCAGGTCGGACTGGAAGCCCAGGCAGGCCAGGTCCTTCAGCTCGTCACGGGTCATCGGGCCGGTGGTGTCCTGGGAACCGACGGTGGTCATCTCCGGCTCGCAGTAGGTGCCCGGACGGACGCCTTTGCCTTCTTCCAGGCCACAGGCCTTGCCGACCATCTTCTGGGCCAGGGTGAAGCCTTTGGTGCCGGCTTCCGGGTCCTTCGGCAGGCGGAAGATGTCCGTGGCGCCCAGGTTCAGGGCTTCACGGGCCTTGTTGGTCAGGCCACGACCGATGATCAGCGGGATCCGGCCACCGGCCTGAACTTCGTCCAGGATCACCTCGGACTTGAAGCCGAACTCGGAGAGGGTCTCACCGGCTTCGTTCAGGATCCTGCCTTCGTACGGGCGGATGTCGATGACGTCGCCCATGTTCATGTTGTCCACCGGTGCCTCGAAAACCAGGGCGCCGGCGTCTTCCATGGTGTTGAAGAAGATCGGAGCGACCTTGTTACCGATACAGACACCGCCGGCACGCTTGTTCGGCACGCCCGGGATGTCTTCGCCGAAGTACCACAGTACGGAGTTGGTGCCGGACTTACGGGAAGAACCGGTGCCGACAACGTCACCCACGAAGGCGACCGGCAGACCCTTGGACTGGATCTCCTCGATCTGCTTGATCGGGCCGGTGACGCCGGGCTCTTCCGGGGTCAGGCCGTCGCGCTCCATCTTGTACATGGCACGGGCGTGCAGCGGGATGTCCGGGCGGGACCAGGCATCCGGAGCCGGGGACAGGTCGTCGGTGTTGGTTTCACCGGTCACCTTGAACACCACCATCCTGATGCTCTCGGGCACTTTCTTCTTGCCGGTGAACCACTCGGCATTGGCCCAGGATTCCATGACGGACTTGGCGACGGCATTGCCGGCGTCCATCTTGTCCTTGACGTCATTGAAGGCGTCGAACATCAGCAGGGTTTTCTTGAGCTGCTCGCCGGCCAGCTCGGCCAGGTCCGCGTTGTCCAGCAGTTCGACCAGCGTGGCGATGTTGTAGCCACCCTGCATCATACCCAGCAGCTGGACGGCCTTTTTCTTGTCGATCAGGGGGGAGCTCGCTTCGTCCTTGACGATCGCGGTCAGGAAAGCGGCCTTGACGTAGGCGGCCTCGTCGACACCCGGAGGAATGCGGTTTTCCAGCAGGTAGACCAGTTCCTCTTCTTCACCGGCCGGCGGGTTCTTCAGCAGCTCAACCAGTGCAGCCGTTTGCTCGGCATTCAGGGGCTTGGGGGGAATACCCAGTGCCGCGCGCTCTTCAACGTGTTTACGATACTCTTCTAACACGGTAAGACCCTCATCAGTTTGGAGACCCTGCGTGTACAAAGGAGGCACTGAATAAATAGATTACGGTTCCTTCCGGACGGCGCACGATGAGGGCGGGGAAGGGCAAGTTACTTATTCAGTGGCTCCTGTTGAAGTAGCAGGGAGTTATTGGTAACCCGGGAATCGTCGTTGGTTCCCTGGCTGTGTCCCGTCCGGCTAATTCACTCGTTCAAGGGCGTGCCGATCATGGAGCCAGGGCGGCCCGCGAGAGGCGACGGATGAATGAACTAGCCCGACAGGACTCCGGTTACAGGCCCGAGATTCTAGCGGAAATCACTGACAAAGTTAAGTTGGACTCTTGTCGTTACCTTTGTCTTGGGTTGCCGACGGCTTGTGTATAATGCGCCGCGAACACAGCCAAACGACGGAATCATGCAAGCCGCCCTGGACGATATTCACCACTTTCTCCCTTGCCGGACCCCTGACGCGTGGATCAGGAATGCGCTGGAAAATCAGGAGCTCCTGCTCATTGATCACGCGCATTGCGAAAAGAAGGCCGCATCGACGGCGCTCAGCCTGATGTACCGCTACGTGGACAACCCCGACCTGCTGCACAGGATGTCGCGGCTGGCGCGGGAAGAGTTGCGTCACTTCGAGCAGGTGCTCTCGATCATGAAAAAGCGGGACGTGACCTATGGCCACCTGACGCCGGCACGCTACGCGGCCGAACTGCGCCGGGAAGTGCGCGCCGAGGATCCGGGACGGCTGGTGGACGTCCTGATCGTGGGCGCCATTATCGAGGCCCGTTCCTGTGAACGCTTTGCCTCGTTGGCACCGCACCTGGACGACACGCTGGCGGATTTTTACACCAGTCTGCTCAAGTCCGAGGCCCGGCATTACCGGGATTACCTGGTCTTGGCGGAGAAGGCGGCAGGCGAGCCCATTAAGGACCGCACCGCAACGTTCCTGGCTATCGAAAAAAGGTTGATCGAGATGCCGGACACCGAGTTCCGTTTTCACAGCGGACCTGTTGCTGATTGAGCGGTCAGCCTGGCAGGGAGTAGTACGCCCAGCGTCGCTCGCCGTGCTTTTCGAGATGCCCCTCGCGCAATAGTTTTTTGAGCAGGTAAGACGCTCGGCTGTGGGATACGCCGAGAACCTCCTGGGCCTTGGCGTTGTTGATCCGGCCCTGCTCGGCCGTATAGTCGAGCAGTTGCTGTTCATCATCGATGGCGGTCGTTACCGCCGGTGGTGGTTCCGAAGACAGGGGCCCGGTAGCGGATTGGTGAATGAAATGCAGCTGGGCTGGCGTGATTGGTTCACCGCGGCCGCTGATCAGGGCGTACTCGATCAGGTTTCTGAGTTCGCGGATATTGCCCGGAAAGTCGTATCCCAGCAGGACTTGCATGGCCTCTTCCGTCATTTCTGTCTTTTCCCGCCCCATCTGCTTGCCGAGCATGGTCAGGAAGTGCTGGACGAGCAATGGGATGTCTTCGCGACGAAGGCGTAGAGGGGGCAACTGAATAATGTAACCGGCCAGTCGGTAATACAGGTCCTGGCGAAATTCCTGGCTCTGGACTTTGCTTTGCAAGGCAATGTTGGTGGCCGTCACGATGCGCACATCCACTTTTTGAGGCCGTGTGCCGCCCACGGGTGTGAGCTCGCCATTTTCCAGCACCCGCAGCAGTTTGGCCTGCTGGGCCAGAGGCATGTCGCCGATCTCATCGAGGAACAAGGTGCCGCCGTTAGCCTGCATGAAAACGCCCGGACGATCGTGGGTGGCGCCGGTGAAGGAGCCTTTAACATGGCCAAAAAGTTCGGCATCGGCCAGATCGGGGGGGATGGCGGCGCAGTTCACCGCAATGAAGGGTTTGTCGCTACGCTGGCTGCCAAAGTGAATGGCCCGTGAGACCAGTTCCTTGCCGGTACCACTCTCCCCAAGAACAAGGACCGGGGTCTTGTCGACCTGCTGCAGGTTACGGATTTCCCTCAGTACCGCCCGGGTGGCCTCACCGTTGCCGATGAAGGCGTCGATGCCCCACTTGCTGGCTTCCTGACGGGTGACGGCGGAAAGCTGTTCACCCATCTGGTGAAGCGCTGACTCGGCCTCCTTTCGTTTCCCCATCTGTTCCTTTAACTCCGCATTGAGTGCCAGCAGGTCGCGATTCTTCTGTTTGAGCTCCAGCTGTTGCTGGCGAAGCGTCAAGTGAGTATGAATCCGCGCCAGCAGCTCTTCCCGTTGCAGGGGCTTGGTGACGTAATCCACGGCTCCGGCCTCAAAGCCCTTGACCTTGCTTTCCGTGTCGTCCAGCGCACTCGTGAAGATGATCGGGATGTTTCGAGTCCCGTGGTGAGCCTTCAATCTGCGGCAGACTTCAAAGCCATCCATTCCCGGCATCATGACATCCAGCAGGATAAGGCTGGGTTTGCGCTTCTTCGCCAGTTGCAACGCTTCATTGCCATTGATGCTGACGGCAAGATCCAGACCGGAGTCCTGGAGGTAGTCCACCATGACATCGAGGTTGGCAGGTTGATCGTCGACCAGCAGCAATAAGGGGGTATCCGTTTGGGAGGTCATGGTGGATGCCACAAGTGAGTGGGGGAACGTGGAGATATATAAGCAAATTATAAGCGCTTATAGGCGATCGTGCCTTGAAAATGTGTGTAAGGCGTACTTATATCATCGTAACTCATTGTCCATGAGGGTTTAACCAATATTGGCGATATTCTTGCTTGGGTCCTTGTGATTTTGAGCAACGACGTCTGTGTTGCCGGAGGCAGAATCTGTAGGGAATGAGCACATTGAGAGAAGAATTGGTGGAACCCGTATCCTCACAAACCGTCCTGCTGGTGGATGATGTACCGGCAAATCTGGATGTGCTGCTTGAGCACTTGCAGAGTGGCGGTATACGCCTGCTCGCGGCAACCTCGGGGCGGGAAGCTCTTGTTCTGGCGCAGAAAAATCCGCCAGACCTGATCCTGCTGGATGTCATGATGCCGGGAATGGACGGCTATGAGGTGCTGAAACGGCTGAAAGACGATATCGCCACACGTGACATTCCTGTAATCTTCGTCACCGCCATGTCGGATTCGGTGGACGAGGCCAAGGGATTGGCGCTGGGCGCGGTGGATTACATCGCCAAACCTTTCGTGGTGCCGGTGTTGAAGGCTCGGGTGAAAAATCACCTGGAGCTCAAGCGCAAGTCCGACCTGCTGGCGAAGCTGGCCTTGCTGGATGGACTGACCGGCATCGCCAACCGCCGCCAGTTGGAGTTGACGCTGGAGTTGGAGTGGGCCAGGTGCCTGCGCAATGGTTGTCCGCTGTCCGTGATCATGATCGATGTTGATCATTTCAAAGCCTATAACGATCACCTTGGTCATGGTCAGGGCGACGAGTGCCTGCGTGCGGTGGCCAAGGCGCTCCATGGTGCCACCCGTCGAGCCGGTGACCTGTTGGCGCGATACGGTGGTGAGGAGTTTGTGGTGGTCCTGCCGAGTTCGTCCACCGAGGATGCCCTGCAAACTGCCGAAGCCTTGCGACGGTGTGTCCTGAGGCAACGGCTGTCCCACCCGAATTCCCCAGTCAGTCACCTGGTGACCATTAGTCTCGGCATTGCCTCGGCCGTGCCCAGTAAAACCCGGATCGCAAGCCATATGATGGAAGTGGCCGATGCCGCCCTGTATCAGGCCAAGAAGGCCGGTCGAAATTGTGTACGAAGAGCTGGTGAGGAATTGGAGGACGCCGGATCGAATGGCTCTGGCCTCCGTTGATTGGACTGGAAATGATGACGTTAATGACTGATAGAAAGCAGTTCAGGACATTGCCTTTGGCACGGTTGGCCATGATGCTGATCGTTGTAGCAGCACAGCCCGCCCAGGCTGATGAAGAGGCTGAGATCGCGGCGCTCAACGCCATGCTGGAAGCGGAGACCGACGTTGCGACAAGCAATCGCATGAACGCCGACTTTGTGCCGGGGATGGTGTCGGTCATGTATGGCGAGGAGCTGAAACGACTCGGTGCCCGAAACGCGGCAGAGGCTCTGGACAGAGTGGCCGGCATCTACGTAACCGAGGGCAACCGTGGTAACTATCGGGTCCAGGTTCGCGGCGTGGGGGCAACACTGTCGGGCTCGAATATCAAGATTCTGCTCAATGGCCTGCCGATGAACAGCGCGGCCAATGGTGCCGCGGACGCCGTCTTGCGTATTCCCATCGAGCAGATCCAGCGGGTGGAGGTCATTCGCGGACCGGGCTCCGCTCTCTATGGTGAATACGCGATGACGGGGGTGGTAAACATCATTACCCGTACCGGCGATAACGCTGTGGGTGTTCGGGGTGGGAGCCATGGCTACCTCCAGGGCGATGCCATGACGTCCGGTATCAGCGAGTCCGGGCTATCCTGGAAGGCCAACGTCTCCACCTGGGGGCGCGACGAAACCGGTCGTCAGTCCAACCCGGATAATTTTGCGCGGAGGGGCAATGGGAATTCACCAGGCTCTGTCGACGACGACTTCGATGGCAATCTGCTGTTGGCCGGACTGGGATACCAGGGATATCAGTTGTCGGCCCAGTTTCTCGATGTCAGGCGGGGGGACTATTTCGGACGTAATGCCCTCGCCGATTGGGATACTGAGCGTAGCAAGGAACAGTTGGTCGGGTTGGCGCTCGACAAAAACTGGAAGATGAGTGAGACGGTCACCTCTGAATTGACGATCAGCGGCCTGCAAACCGACTTCAATGACTCGGCAACACTGACCATCCCGAAGGGCGTGGATCCGCCTGGACCGCGACCACCGGTCACGAGGGATGTCTATCGGCAGCACAGTAATACCAGTAGACAATACCGGGCGGACCTGAAATTCAACTTTGAGCTGGGACGCAGACACCATCTGCTCTGGGGGCTTGGGTATGCTGACTTGGACGTTGTCGAGTCCGGCAGCACGTTTATCGAGCCCGGTGTGTCCGTGAATCAGGCGACGGCCACTCAAGTGCTCGTATTGGAAGGATCCCATCGCAGGATTGCCAGTAGCTATCTCCAGGACCAATGGCGGGTGATCGATTCCCTTGAAGTCACCCTGGGCGCCCGCTACGACCACTACGACGACTGGGGGGAGAACTGGTCGCCGCGGCTGGCTGCGGTGTGGCAGCCTTTCGATGCCCATATCTTCAAGTTCCAGTATGCAGAGTCCTTCCGTCCGCCCACATTGGAGGAATCCTATCCCGGGCCGGATCTTTTCGGCGGAACCACAACGACGTCCGACGTGACGGCGGAAGAACTGCGGTCCATGGAGCTGGCCTATATATATCGTCATTCCGGCCGGGTTCTTCGGGCGACGTTGTTCAAGACCCATATTGGTAATCTGATCGAGTTTTTTCAGAATCCGGGCGATCCTCCGATTTTCCGCAACCACGGTGAAATTCATTCCTGGGGCGGCGAGTTGGAATGGGAGGAATACCTGGGCCGCAAATGGAAGTTGATGTCCAACCTGTCCTACGTCGAAGCAAGAGATACCGTTACCGATGAGCCTCTGGTGGGGGTGGTCCACTGGCTGGCGAATGCCATGCTCTCCTGGGATGTCAATTCTGCGGTTAACCTGTCCGGTCGTGTCCGCTATGTTGGTGAACAGCAGGGCTGGAGTGATCGGGTCAGGGCCGGGCAGGCGGACAGTTTCGATCCTTACACCACCCTGGACGCCGTGGTGAGTTGGGAGCATCCCATGGGCCTCCGCGGTTTGGAGCTCCGGGCGGGGGCCAATAACCTGCTGGGTGAAAGCTACGACATTTTGCCCAATCCAGCCCAATACCCAACCGGCCTTACGGATGAGGGGCGGACCCTCTGGGTGTCCGCCGCCTATCAGTTTGGCGCACACTGACCATGCACTAGCCGTATGGTAGCCAGCATGCGAAAGCGCGGGATCGGCAAACAGCGATATGTGCTAAGGGTGGCCTGCCGGTTTTGCCTGTTGCTGTTGTTGATATTTGCCAATGCCCATGCGCTGGTGGCAGACACCTACAGTGACCGGCGTGTCTCCGTTGGGCTGAACCTGTTTGGCGCTTTGTTGGTGGCGGATCGGGAGGCGGACAAAAAGGCGAACGAAGACGGCGAATTGCCCATCTATGTGCTCTACGCCGACGACCGCCTGGAGGCGGAAGGTTACGCTCAAACGCTGCAGAAAAAGCTGGCATCCATTCGAGATCACCGCACCCGGGTGGAGAGTGTTTCCTACAATGCCTATCTCGCCGGAGAAACCGACCCGCCGCTGGGTATCTTTATCTCCCAGCGCCTGACGGATAGCGAATTGGAACAACTGATCCGTTCGTCCATTGACGGGGGCGTGATTCTTTTCTCTCCCTTCGAGGGCGATGTGGAGAAAGGGGTGCTGGGAGGTTTGTCCGTACAGGCATCGGTACGGCCCTACATCAATCAGAAAGCGCTTGAACAGACCGGGCTTGCGATCAAGTCATTCTATCTGCGAGTGGCGAGGATCTATGAATAACACCCTCTATCGCCACCGGATGGCGCCGGTCATTGGAATCTCTGCGGTCTTTCTGGCGGTCATGCTGACGTTTCTCTGGTCGGTAGGTCGTTACTGGTCAGGCGTCTTGCAGCCCCGCTTGGCTCAGGCGGCGCAAACCCATGCGGAAGTGCTGGCGAATGCCCAGGCCACGCCGTTGGCAGATATTCTTGAGCGTACCAAAGGTGCGGTGCAGAGGAGAGCGCTGGACACCAAGTTGCAGGAACTGCTTCTGATTGTTGATCCGGCGGTGAAGGAGCCCTTGTTCAAAGATGTCGATTTGACGTTCGACTACGATCTGCTCGAAAGGCCTAGCGGCAGCCTGGATATCTCCACCGGTGAGCGGGATTGCAAAACCTGTTACAAGGTGGAGGTTCCGCTTATCGACGACAGGAGCAACGTGTTTGGTATTGCCACCTTCTGGGTGACCGATGCCTACTACCGGCATTTGGCCAGCAACATGAAGCATCGGCTCTACACCGAAATGAGCGTGGCGCTGGTGGTGTTTATTGGCGTCTGGGTCATTGTGTTGGTGCTGTACTTCCGGTTGCAGAGAGCCAAGGAGCTGGTTGAAGTGTCGGATCGGGCAAAGACCCGGTTCCTGGCCAACGTCAGTCACGAACTGCGCACACCGCTGAATGCAATACTCGGCTACACCCAGTTGTTCAAACGCAATCAGGAACTGATGAGGGGCTACGGCCAGGGTATCAGTACCATTGACCGCAGCGCCGAGCACCTGTTGCTGATGATCAACGATATCCTGGACTTTTCACGTGTCGAATCCGATAAGGTGCAACTGATCGAAAGGGAGGTCTCCCTGGAGGAGTTTCTGGGGACGCTGGTGGAAATGACGTTGATTCGCGCCCGTCTCAAGGATATCGGCTTCCATCATGAATTCCAGGAAAACCTCCCCCAGGTCGTTAACTGCGATGATAAGCGGTTGCGACAGGTCCTGTTGAACCTGCTCAATAATGCTGTGAAGTTTACCCGCAAGGGTGGGGTCACATTCAGGGTCTTCCGGCTTACACAGCAGGCGGAATTGGGGAGCTCGAGGGTTCGATTCGAGATCGCCGATACCGGCCCGGGTATTCCCGGCAACAAGCTGGGAGAGATCTTTCTTCCTTTCCATCAACTTGAAAGCTCCGAGGCCAGTGCCGAGGGGTCGGGGCTCGGCTTGGCGATCAGCAGCAACCTGCTCGGCCTGATGGGGGCGAAGCTGCGGGTTGAAAGCAGGGTGGGTGAGGGTAGCCGCTTCTGGTTCGATCTGACTTTGCCGGTTGTGATTGAGGCTTCGGAGCAGGAGTTGCCGGCCAAAGGGAATGTGATCGGTTATGACGGGCCTGAATTGCACATCCTGTCAGTGGACGACAATGCCCTCAATCGTGATGTGATTCACCAGCGATTGGCGGGTTTCGGCTTCCGGGTCAGTGATGCCGACGGCGGGGCCCGGGCGCTGGAGGTGCTGGCGAGTGACACCGTAGACCTCGTGCTTCTGGATCTATTGATGCCCGAACAGGATGGCTATGAGGTACTTGCGGCCATCCGCCAACGCTATTCCGATGCCGAGCTTCCGGTTATCGCCATGACGGCCTCGGCACAACCGGAAGCTGTGGAAAGGGGTCATGCCTCGGGCTTCCGTGACATATTGTTCAAACCGATCGCCGAAGAGGCGCTTCTCACTGCCTTGGCTGAAACACTGCCGGTTATCTGGCGGTACGAGGGGGAACAGGCAGCCGCTGACCTTGCATCGTCAGGGCCGGTGACGACATCGCTGGTTCTCCCTGAAAGGGAGATCATGCAATCCCTGAAGGATTGTGCCCGACAGCATGATGTCCTGGGTTTGCGCAAGCAGTTGGAAGCGATCAAGCCTGAGCCCGGAATGACGGTGTTCGTCGACAAGGTTCAGTCCATGGTTCGCGCCTACCAGTTCGGGCCGTTGGTGGAATGGCTGGAAAGTTTCGAAAGGGACTGACCATTCCGAATCGTCGTTCTTCTGGCGCAGCCTGTTCTTTTTCTTTAGGCGCCCCGGGTCACGCATTCTATAAAGTCTAAAGGCGAGTTCTGCTTATAGAATTTGAAATGTCTTGAGACGGGGCGCTTGTAAAATATTTATCACATTGAAAAGTGACAGTGCCCTTTCATTGTATATATGAACACGTCTACCAGGCCGTCGTCATGCCCGGTGTCTGAGCCCTCGCCCAGTCAACCACCCGGCGCTGACTGTCGGGGGCGTTATCCAGCGCCCTGCCGACAGCGAGGGTGGTAGGGTATCCGAAGATGCCGTCCCGAATGACGCCGGCGGCCGGGAGCGGCGGGCTGAGCTCTCGGCAATCGCCTCATGAATCCAGCTCACGACACAGGCTCATCCAGCGATCGATTCCCGCGCTTCGATACTTCTGCTTGTGCAGGATAAAGTAGAACTGGCGGTCAAAATTACGGTATTCCGGCACGGTCAGTGGCACCAGGCTGCCCCGCCGGAAGGCATCCGCCAGGCAAACCTGAGACAGGCAGCCAATACCGAGATTGGCCTCCACCGCCCGCTTGATCGCTTCGGTGTGCTCCAGTTCCAGCAGGATGTTTAGGTCTGGCAGGATGCCGTGCATGCCGCGCTCGAAGGTCTGTCGGGTACCGGAGCCGAGTTCCCGCATAACCCAGGTGGCCTGGACCAGATCGTCGTCCGTTAGTGTCGCCCGGTCGGCGAGCGGGTGTTCCGGCGAACAGAACACCACCAGTTCGTCAGCGCGCCAGGGAATGACTTCCAGGTCGTCCGACTGCAGTTCCCCCTCGATTAGCCCGATATCCAGCTCGAAATCCTTCACGCGGCGGGCGACGGTGCTGGTGTTGGCGACTTCCAGCGACACCTTGGCGTGGGGCTGGGCGCGCATGTAACGGGCCATGACGCCGACGGCCAGGTAGTTGCCGATGGTCAGTGTGGCGCCGACCTTCAGGGCGCCGACTTCGGTGTGCTGATCCAGCGCCAGTTCCAGTTCACGGCCGCGGGCCAGCAATGCCTCGACCTGAGGCCGGAACAGTCTTCCCAACTCGTTCAGTTGTAAGCGTTTTCCGATACGATCGAACAGCTGGATATCGAACTGGGATTCCAGCTCCTTGAGTGCACTACTGGCTGCGGACTGCGACATGGCCAGTGATTCCGCGGCCCGCGTGATGTTCTGGGTGTTGGCAGCCGCCAGAAAAATTTCCAGTTGGCGGAAGGTGTATCTCATTATCGGTATTTCCGAATAAGGTTATGAAAATATCCCATTTTGTCGATAGGTTACTCCTGCGGTAAGCTGTGCTCAACTTTCAGGCGTACAAACGCCCAACACAGATACAGCTGCTTCAGGAATAGATCGTTATGAGCAATATGAATCGCGAAACTGTCACCAGCGTTCGCCACTGGAACGACACGCTGTTCAGCTTTACGACCAGCCGGGACCCCGGTTTCCGCTTCAAGAACGGTCATTTCATCATGATTGGTCTGGAGCAGGAGGGTAAGCCCCTGATGCGCGCCTACAGCATCGCCAGCGCCAACTATGAAGAGGAACTGGAGTTCTTCTCCATCAAGGTGCCGGACGGCCCGCTGACCTCCAAGTTGCAGAAAATCCAGGTGGGTGACGAGATCCTGGTGAGCCGCAAGCCGACGGGCACGCTGGTGGTCGACCACCTGCTGCCGGGTCGCAACCTGTACCTGATCAGCACCGGTACCGGTTTGGCGCCGTTCCTGAGCATCATCAAGGATCCGGAAGTCTACGAGCGTTTCGACAAGGTGATCCTGACTCACGGCGTGCGTTACAAGTCTGAGCTGGCCTACCAGGACGAAATCAGCGGTCTCCCGGAGAACGAGTACTTCGGTGAGATGGTACAGGGCAAACTGCTGTACTATCCGACCGTGACCCGTGAGGAATTCCGCAACCAGGGTCGTCTCACCGATCTGATGGAAAGCGGCAAGCTGATGGACGACCTGGGTCTGCCGGCGTTCAACAAGGAAGACGACCGCTTCATGATCTGTGGCAGCCCGAGCATGCTCAAGGATACCTGCGCCATCCTCGACGCCCAGGGCTTTGAGGAAGCACGTCACGGCGATCTGGGTCATTACGTGATCGAACGCGCCTTCGTGGAGCGTTAATGCGCCGATGACTCGAGTCAGGCTCAATAAAAAAGGGACCTTCGCGGTCCCTTTTTTGTGCCTGCTTGAGGGTGAGGTCAGCGGAAGGCTTCCTTCTTGAGTTCCGGCGCCTGTTCCGGGCCCACTTCAATCCACCAGACATGGGTATCCCAGTCGCCCAACACAAAACGCTGGGCCGGTTCGCCGTTCGCTTCCAGGTCATGGACGGCCGGGCGGTGAGTATGTCCGTGGATCAGGCGCTGCACGCCATGCTCCTCCATCACCCGGACCACTTCATCCTTCGTCACATCCATGATGTCTTCTTGCTTGCCCTGGTTTTTCGCCATGCTCATCTCCCGCAGTTGCCGGGCCACCAGTTGGCGGTCGGCGAGGGGGCGTTTGAGGAACATGGCCTGCCATTGCGGATTGCGCATGTTGGCTCGGAACTTCTGGTACTCCACGTCGGCGGTACACAGGCTGTCACCGTGCATGAGCAGGGTGGGGGTGCCGTATAGATCGACGACAGTGGGATCGTCCAGCAGGGTGCCGCCAACCCGGTCGCAGTAGTCCTCGCCAATCAGGAAGTCCCTGTTGCCGTGCATCAGGTACAGCGTGACACCGGCGTCTGTCAGTGACTTCAGGGCGGTCGCGATTTCATCCTGCAGCGGAGTATGCTCGTCATCGCCGATCCAGGCCTCGAAGAAATCGCCCAGGATGTACAGGGCTTCGGTGTGGGCTGCCTTGTCCTTCAGGAAGTGGAGGAAGGCGTCGGTGATGTCCCGACGCGACTCCTCGAGATGCAGATCCGAAATAAAGAACGTGGTCACGCCGCGCCTCCATCCTCCAGCACTTCGGCAGACTCGATCACCACGTCCTCGGCCGGCACGTCCTGGTGACCCTGGCGCATGGTCGTGCGCACACCACGAATGCTGTTGACCGTATCCATGCCTTCAACGACCTTGCCGAACACGCAATAGCCCCAGCCTTCGGCTGTTTCAGACGTGTGGTCGAGGAAGCCATTGTTCTCCACGTTGATGAAGAACTGGGCGGTCGCTGAGTGCGGGTCCATGGTCCGCGCCATGGCGACGGCGCCGATCATGTTGCTCAGGCCGTTGTTGGCCTCGTTCCGGATCGGTTCACGGGTCTTGCGGGGGACCATGCCCGGTTCGAAGCCGCCGCCCTGAACCATGAAGTTGCTGATGACACGGTGAAAGATCAGGCCGTCGTAGAAGCCGTCGCGCACGTACTGTTCAAAGTTGGCGGCGGTTTTCGGGGCCTTGTCGTGGTCCAGTTCGATCTTGATATCACCGTGGTTGGTTTTCAGCAGAATCATCGGGGGTTCCTGTGTTGGTCTCGCGTTAAAACATTCATTTCCGGGCACGCTGCTCCCCGGAAACCGGATCGTCAAAAAAAGTTAAGGTAAATTGTACGCGCTCGCGCCGCCGGATGCATGAGATACGGCCTCATCTATGCGTATAATAGCGGTTTTCCATCGACCACCAATTCAGAGTATCTATGAGCGCAGAATCCCGAAAAGCCAATAACTTTATCCAGAACCTGATCGAGGAAAGCATTGCCAGCGGTCAGCATCAGGGCAAGGTGGTAACCCGGTTCCCGCCGGAGCCCAATGGATATCTGCACATCGGCCACGCCAAGTCCATTTGCCTCAATTTCGGCATTGCCGAAACGTTCGACGGCGACTGTACCCTGCGCTTCGACGATACCAACCCGGAAAAGGAATCCCAGGAATACATCGACGCGATTACCCGGGACGTGAGCTGGCTGGGTTGCGAATGGGCCGGGGAGGTTCGCTATGCCTCCGACTACTTCGACGCCATCCACGACTTCGCGGTGGAGCTGATCGAGAAAGGGCTGGCCTATGTCTGCGCCCTGACGGCGGACGAGATGGCCGAGTATCGCGGGACGCTGACCGAGCCGGGCCGTAACAGCCCGTATCGCGACCGTCCGGTGGAGGAGAACCTGCGTCTGTTCCGCGAGATGCGTGAAGGCAAGCACGACGGCGGCTCGCTGGTACTGCGCGCCAAAATCGATATGGCGTCGCCGAACATCAACCTGCGTGATCCGATCCTCTACCGCATTCGCTTTGCGTCGCACCACCAGACCGGTGACAAGTGGTGCATCTATCCGATGTACGACTTCACCCATCCGATTTCCGACGCGATGGAAGGGGTGACCCACTCACTGTGTACGCTGGAATTTGAGGACCATCGCCCGCTGTACGACTGGGTGATCGATAATATTTCTGCGCCGTGCAAGCCGCGTCAGATCGAGTTTGCCCGACTGAACCTCAACTACACGATCACCAGCAAGCGCAAACTCAAGCGCCTGGTGGACGAAGGCTTTGTGGAATCCTGGGACGACCCGCGCATGCCGACCATTTCCGGTATGCGTCGTCGCGGCTACACCCCCCGGTCCCTGCGCAATTTCTGCGACATGATCGGTGTGAACAAAGCCGGCGGCATCGTGGACATGGGCATGCTGGAGCACGCCATCCGCGAAGACCTGAACGCCCGCGCCCCGCGAGCCATGTGCGTGATGCGCCCGCTCAAGGTGACACTGACCAACTACCCGGAAGGCCAGTCCGAAACCCTGACCCTGCCGGTGCATCCGCAGGATCCGGACATGGGCACCCGTGAGGCACCGTGGACGCGTACCCTTTACATCGACCGCGAGGATTTCGCCGAGGAGCCGCCGCGCAAGTGGAAGCGGTTGGCGCCGGATCAGGCGGTCCGCCTACGCGGCGGTTATGTGATGACCTGTCGCGAGATCGTCCGTGACGACAGTGGCGAGATCGTTGAGCTGCGCTGCGAATACGACCCGGCCACATTGGGCGTGAACCCGGACGGCTATAAGCCCAACGGCGTGATCCACTGGGTCTCCGCCGAAGAAAGCATCGAGGCGGATGTCTATCTGTACGATCGTCTGTTCAACCACGAGGCGCCGGACAGTGACAAAGACGTGGATTTCGTGACGCACATCAATAACGAGAACCTGGTCGTCAAGGAAAACGTGCGCGTTGAAAAGAGCCTGGCGGAACCGCGTAGCGATATTCCCTACCAGTTCGAGCGTGAAGGGTATTTCTTCCTGGACGGGCAGCGTTCCCGTGACGGGCGTCCGGCATTCAACCGGACCGTGACCCTGCGTGATTCCTGGGCGAAAGCCAACAAGTAAACCGTGATCGTACTGAACCCACTTTTTTGGACCCGAATACCGTGATTCAACTCTACAACACCCTGACGCAGAAAAAGGAACCCCTGAAGACGCTGGAGCCGGGCAAGGTTCGCATGTACGTCTGTGGCATGACGGTTTACGACTTCTGCCATCTGGGGCACGCCCGGGTGCTGGTGGCGTTCGACGTGATCACCCGGTATCTGCGCCACAGCGGTTACGACGTCACCTACGTGCGCAACATCACCGATGTGGATGACAAGATCCTGCGGCGGGCGGATGAGAACGGTGAGGCGTTCACGGCGCTGACCGAGCGCATGATCGATGCCATGCACGAGGACGAGCGGGCGCTGGGCGTGATCGCGCCTGACCGGGAACCGCGGGCCACGGGCCATATGGATGACATGCTGCGGATGATCCGGACCCTGATCGAGAAGGGCTTTGCCTATGCGGCGGACAATGGTGATGTGTACTTCGCGGTTGAGCAGTTCAACGGTTACGGCAAGCTGTCCAAGAAGAAGCTGGATGACCTGATTGCCGGTGCCCGTGTGGATGTGTCCGAGGTCAAGCGTAGCCCGGCGGACTTCGCGCTGTGGAAGGCGGCCAAACCCGGCGAGGTGAGCTGGCCGTCGCCCTGGGGTGACGGTCGGCCCGGTTGGCATATCGAATGCTCGGCCATGTCGACCTGCTGCCTGGGTAACACTTTCGACATCCACGGTGGCGGACCGGACCTGTTGTTCCCGCATCATGAGAACGAGATCGCCCAGTCCGAAGCGGCCACCGGCCAGCCGTTCGTGAACTATTGGATGCATGCCGGCGCGGTCCGGGTGAACAAGGAGAAGATGTCCAAGTCTTTGGGCAACTTCTTCACCATTCGTGAGATCCTGGAGAAGTATCCGGCGGAAGTGGTGCGCTACTTCCTGGTGTCCAGTCACTATCGCAGTCAGGTGGACTATTCCGAAGAAAACCTGGCGGAAGCCTCCAACGCGCTGACGCGGCTCTATCATGCCTTGCGCGGTGTCGCTCCGGCGGCGGACGTGCCGCAAACGGATTACGATGCCCGCTTCCAGGCCGCCATGGATGACGACTTCAATACGGCAGGTGCCAACACGGTCCTGCACGCGCTGGCCTCCGAGATCAACCGTCTGCGGCGCGATGGCGAAGAGCAGGAAGCGGCACGGCTGGCCGCCGTGTTGGTGCGTCTGGGTGGCGTGCTGGGGCTGTTGCAGCAGGATCCGGAAGTCTATTTCCAGGCGGGTCCCGGTGACGGACCGAGTGCGGAGGAGATTGAGCAGCAGATCGCGGCGCGCACCGAAGCCCGCCGCAACCGGGATTTCGCCGAGGCCGATCGGATTCGGGATGCCCTGGCGGAGCAGGGCGTCATCCTCGACGATTCGCGTGAAGGGACGAGTTGGCGACGGGCATGAATTTGTCCGTATTATCCCTTACACTAGCGCGCTCAAAGATAACGGGTGGCCGGACAGGGCGTCGGCCATCATCAGGAAAGTAGGGTGGGCAAAGCGGCCTCAAAGAAGCCGCGCTCATACCCCGGCACACAGAAACCATTGAGGCGATAACGATGACAGAACGCGTCCAAGTCGGCGGCCTGCAGGTCGCGAAAGTCTTGTATGACTTTGTGAACAATGAAGCGATTCCCGGTACCGGCATCGATGCTGACAAATTCTGGTCTGAATTTGACTCCATCATTCACGAGCTGGCGCCGCGCAACAAGGCGCTGCTGGCCAAGCGTGACGATATCCAGGCGAAAATGGATACCTGGTATACCGAGCGCAAGGGGCGGCCGATCAACATGGACGAGTACAAGTCGTTCCTGAAGGAGATCGGTTACCTGGTCGACGAGCCGGCGGACTTCAGTATCACCACCTCCAGCGTCGATCCGGAAATCGCCACCATGGCCGGCCCGCAGTTGGTCGTTCCGGTGATGAACGCACGCTTCGCCCTGAACGCGGCCAATGCCCGCTGGGGTAGCCTGTACGACGCGCTGTACGGCACCGACGTGCTGCCGGAAGATGACGGCGCTGAGAAAGGTCGTGGTTACAACCCGATCCGCGGCGCCAAAGTCATCGAGTATGCCCGCAACATGCTGGACAGCTCCGCGCCGCTGGCAAGCGGCAGCCACAAGGACGCTGCCAGGTACAGCGTTGAGGGCGGCAAGCTGGTGGTCAAGCTGCAGAACGGCGAGACCACCGGTCTGAAGGATGAATCCGGTTTTGTCGGCTACACCGGCGCGGCCGGCGAGCCCACCGGCATCCTGCTGGTCAGGAACGGCATGCACTTCGAAATCCAGATCGATGCCTCCCATCCGATCGGCAAGGACGACGGTGCTCACGTCAAGGACGTGCTGGTCGAGTCCGCGCTGACCACCATCATGGACTGCGAAGACTCCGTTGCCGCCGTCGACGCGGATGACAAGACCGTGGTCTATCGCAACTGGCTGGGCCTGATGAAGGGCGACCTGGAGGAGACCTTCGAGAAGGGTGGTCAGCAGATCACCCGTAAGATGCACGGCGACCGGGCCTATACGGCGGCCGACGGCTCCGAGCTGACCCTGAAGGGGCGCAGCCTGATGTTCGTGCGGAACGTGGGTCACCTGATGACCATCAACGCCATCCTGGACAAGGACGGGAATGACATCCCGGAAGGTCTGATGGACGGCCTGATCACATCGCTGATCGCCATCCATGACCTGAAGAACGAAGGTCCGATCCAGAACTCCACCACCGGCAGCGTCTACATCGTCAAACCGAAGATGCACGGCCCGGAAGAGGTGGCGTTCACCAATGAATTCTTTGGCCGCGTCGAAGACGCCCTGGGTCTGCCGCGCTTTACACTGAAAGTCGGCATCATGGACGAAGAGCGTCGCACGACCGTCAACCTGAAGTCCTGCATCGAAGCCGCCAAAGAGCGCTGCGTGTTCATCAACACCGGTTTCCTGGATCGCACCGGTGACGAAATCCACACCTCCATGGAAGCGGGCCCGGTTATCCGCAAGGGTGACATCAAGGGCGCGGCCTGGATCCAGGCCTATGAGCAATGGAACGTGGACGTGGGTCTGGAAGCGGGCCTGAAAGGCGTTGCCCAGATCGGCAAGGGCATGTGGGCCATGCCGGACATGATGGCCGCCATGATGGAGGCCAAGATCGGCCACCCGAAGGCCGGCGCCAACACCGCCTGGGTTCCGTCACCGACGGCCGCAACGCTGCACGCGCTGCATTACCACCAGGTCAATGTGGCCGACGTCCAGGCCCAGTTGGCCAAGCGTGAGCGGGCGAAGCTGGAAGACATCCTGACCATCCCGCTGCTGAAAGACCCGAAATCCCTGTCGGCCGACGACATCCAGAAGGAGCTGGACAACAACGCTCAGGGTATCCTGGGTTACGTGGTTCGCTGGATCGATCAGGGGGTGGGTTGCTCCAAGGTGCCGGACATCAACGATGTCGGCCTGATGGAAGACCGCGCGACGCTGCGCATTTCCTCACAGCACATCTGCAACTGGCTGTATCACGGTATCTGCACCGAAGAGCAGGTGATGGAAACCATGAAGCGCATGGCCGCCGTGGTTGATCGCCAGAATGCGGGCGATCCGTCCTACCGCAACATGGCGCCGGACTTCGACGACAGCGTGGCCTTCCAGGCGGCTGTCGACTTGGTCCTGAAGGGCCGTGAACAGCCGAACGGCTACACCGAGCCGCTTCTGCATGCTTACCGTCTGAAGGCGAAAGCCAAGTACGGTCAGTAAGCGACAGGCCGCAAAAAAACCCGCGTCTTGCGGGGTTTTTTGTGGCTGCCCGATAGCGGGCCGTCGGCCCGCCGAGGCGATGTGGTGGGCCTACTGGTCCTGGTGCAGTTCGTTGGCCGCATAGAGCGTGTTCTGGAGCAGGGTAGCGATGGTCATCGGACCGACGCCGCCGGGAACCGGCGTAATATAGGCGGCACGTTCTGCGGCTTTATCGAACTCCACGTCACCGATCAGTTTGCCGTCCTCGGTGCGGTTGATGCCGACATCGATTACCGTGGCGCCGGGTTTGATCCAGTCGCCCTTGATCAGGCCGGGCTTGCCTGCGGCGGCAATCAGGATGTCCGCCTCAGAAACGAAGCGGGCGAGGTTTTCCGTAAAGCGGTGGGCGATGGTTATGGTGGCGCCGCGCAGGAGCAATTCCATCGCCATGGGGCGGCCGACGATGTTGGATGCGCCGACGATGACCGCGTGCTGACCTTTATAGGGTGTTCCGATGGAATCCAGCAGGGTGATGATTCCGGCCGGCGTGCACGGACGCAGCTCCGGCCGGCGTTGAGCCAGGCGGCCGACGTTATAGGGGTGAAAACCGTCCACATCCTTGTCCGGGCGAATCTTCAGCAGGATCGGATCTGCATCCAGGGGTTCCGGCAACGGCAGTTGGACCAGGATGCCGTCGATGGCCGGATTTTCGTTCAGTTCGTCGACCAGTGTCTCCAGCGCTTCCTGGCTGGTATCCGCCGGCAGGTCGTAGGACAGGGATACGATACCGACCTTCCCGCAGGCCTTGCGCTTGTTGCCAACGTACACCTGGGAAGCTGGGTCTTCGCCGACCAGGACGACGGCCAGCCCCGGTGCTCTCAGGCCTTGCTCAATGCGGGTTTGAACGCCCAGGGCGACTTCTTCACGAACCTGGGCGGCGATTTTCTTTCCATCAATCAGTTCTGCTGTCATTGCGTGTACAATCTGGTTTGTAGGCAGGGCCTTGAAGCCTGCCAGAGCGAGTGATCACGGGATGGCGCCGCAGTCGGATCAGTCTGCGGGAGCAGGCCGACGCTTTCCGGCTAGCGGTGTGCATCCAACCGCTGTACGCCATCCGGGAAAAGAGGGCGCCATTGTCTCATGGTTACGGCTTACGGCCAACGCGGCGGGAAAGATTGGCCACTTATCCGAAATCCGTGTTGACGGGCCCCGGAACCGCCGGTATCATTCGCGCCAACTTTGCTGAGGCATCTGTTGTTCAGGTCGTCAGGAACGGGGTATAGCGCAGTCTGGTAGCGCGCCTGCTTTGGGAGCAGGATGTCGGGAGTTCGAATCTCTCTACCCCGACCACTCCGCTAAAACCTGGTCATTCAGGTGGGCGAAAGGTCAAGCGCCCGTAGCTCAGCTGGATAGAGCAACGGCCTTCTAAGCCGTGGGTCGTAGGTTCGAGTCCTACCGGGCGCGCCATTAACCCGGCGGGTGAGGGCTCCAAGGAGCACGAACCAAGCCCCGAGGCAAAGTTGGGAATAGGCGCCAGCTTATTCCGGTAGGATATACGAACCGTAGATTGGGTTCGAGTGACAATGTGGTGGACGTAGCTCAGTTGGTAGAGCTCAGGATTGTGACTCCTGCGGTCGAGGGTTCGAACCCCTTCGTCCACCCCACTTTTCCCGGATGTTTGATTCCCCGCTGACCGGATTCTAAGCTGGCATTCTGGTGCTGTTACGGTTATCGAGTGGCGAGAGTGGCGGAACTGGTAGACGCGCTGGATTTAGGTTCCAGTGGGGCAACCCGTGAGAGTTCGAGTCTCTCCTCTCGCACCATCCCTTCCTTGTAGATGTCGATCCCACGACCCATCGTCGGTCAGTCTGTTCACGAAAGTGCAAAGTCCGCGCGCCAGGCGTTCTCTCGGCGACCAAAAGCATGATAAAATGGCTGTTTAGTTTTCGCAGGCCTGAGCGGAATGATCTGCGTCCGTTCTGGATTTCGCGTCCGACTCAACCTGTGTCCATTTACTTATTGAACCGGTAATTCGAGGAACTTCCATGCAAGTGTCTGTAGAAACGACGTCCAACATCGAGCGTCGAATGACGATTGGTGTGCCCGCTCAGGAAATTGATCAGGCTGTTCAGAAGCGTCTGCAGGAAACCGCACGCACCGTTCGCCTGAACGGTTTTCGCCCGGGCAAGGTGCCGCTGAGCGTCGTCAAGCGTCGTTTTGGAGCGGGTGTTCGCCAGGAAGTGGTCAGCGAAGTCATGCGTGACAGCTACGTCAAGGCGCTGGAAGAGAAAGACGTGTCTCCGGCCGGCTGGCCGCGTTTCGAGCCGAAAGTCATGGAAGAAGGCAAAGACCTCGAGTTCGTGGCGATTTTCGAAGTACTGCCGGAAATCGAACTGGCGGACCTGAGCAAGGTTGAGGTCGAGAAGCCCAAGGCCGAAGTGGGCGAGAAAGACGTCGATCAGATGATCGATACCCTGCGCCGTCAGCAGGCGGACATGAAGTCCGTCAAGCGCAAGTCCAAGAAGAAAGACGTTGTGACCATTGACTTCAAGGGCTACGTCGACGGCGAAGCCTTCGACGGCGGCTCTGCCGAAGGCCACAAGCTGACTCTGGGTTCCGGTCAGATGATCCCGGGCTTTGAAGAAGGCATCATCGGCGGCAAGGCCGGTGAAGAGCTGGAAATCGAAGTGACCTTCCCTGAGGATTACCAGAACGAAGAGCTGGCCGGCAAACCGGCCAAGTTCGAGATCACGATCCACACCGTAGAAGAGCCGATCCTGCCGGAACTGAACCAGGAATTCTTTGAGAAATTCGGCGTCGATGCCGAAGACGAGGAAGGCTTCCGCGCGGACGTGAAGAAGAACATGGAGCGTGAGCTGAGGCAGGCCGTCTCCAACAAGGTCAAGAACGACGTCGTTGAAGGTCTGGTCGAAGGCAATGACTTCGAAATTCCCCAGGCGTTGATCGACCAGGAAATCGACCGTCTGCGTCAGGACGCCGTCCAGCGCTTTGGCGGCCAGATGCAGATGGATCCGCAGCAGCTGCCGGCTGAACTGTTTACGGATCAGGCCAAGCGCCGCGTCAAGACCGGCCTGTTGTTCCAGGAACTGATTCGTCAGAACGACATCAAAGCGGATGCCGACAAGGTCGACGAAAAGATCCAGGAAATCGCATCGACTTACGAATCACCGGAAGAGGTGATCGCGCACTACAACAGCAACCCACAGCAAAAGGCCCAGATCGAGTCCGTGGTGCTGGAAGAGGCTGTTGTTGACCATGTGCTGTCACAAGCCAAGGTCAAAGAGAAGAAGATGAAGTACGAAGAAGCCGTTGCCGCTGGTCAGCCGCAGCAGGGCTAACGCTTCGTTTCAAAAATGGACCGTTTCGGGGCGGACATCGCGCTCCGAAATGGTTACGCTGGAAATCGATGAGCAGCTTCGGGCCACTTCTGGCACCAGGCGGTGTTTCGGAGTTGTTCAAAGGTTTCCTGGAATACGGAACAGCCGGAATGTCCGGCTGTTTTTGTCTGGGGCGATGACATGTCGCGGTTATCGGGCAGCGTCGTCCCGGATCTTCGAGAGGCATGCTGAGGCCAAATCAAGGCGCGCTCAGTTGACTTCCGGTAGGGTGGTCCCCATATCATCCGCTGGATCGTTCATTTAGCTAAGGAGTTCAGGCACATCATGACGCAACAACCGTACGACGGCCCGACCATGGTGACCAATTCCGGTCTTGTCCCGATTGTCATCGAGCAGACAGCGCGAGGCGAGCGCTCTTTCGACATCTATTCCCGGCTGCTCAAGGAGCGTGTCATCTTCATGGTGGGTCCGGTCGAGGATCACATGGCGAACCTGATCGTCGCGCAACTGCTGTTCCTGGAATCCGAGAACCCCGATAAGGACGTACACCTCTATATCAACAGTCCGGGTGGCTCCGTGACGGCCGGCATGTCCATTTACGACACCATGCAGTTCATCAAGCCGGATGTGGCTACTCTCTGCGTCGGTCAGGCTGCTAGCATGGGTGCCTTCCTGCTGGCCGGCGGCGCTGCAGGCAAACGGGCCTGTCTGCCGAATTCCCGGGTCATGATTCACCAGCCGCTGGGTGGCTACCAGGGGCAGGCCACGGACATCGAAATCCACACCCGTGAGATCCTCAAGATCCGTGAAACCCTGAACCGTTTGCTGGCCCACCACACCGGTCAGGACCTGGAGACCATCGCCCGCGATACGGACCGTGATAACTTCATGGATCCGCAGCAGGCTAAAGACTATGGTCTGATCGACTCCGTACTTGATAAACGCGTGTCGAATAAATAATACTGATTTGGCGGCCTGAATCCCGGAGCCTGGGCGGTAATCGCCGCAGGGACGGGCCGGCAGGCGCCGGTCAGATGCAATCCGAAATCGACTACCGTGATCGCATGACGTCTCGCGGGCGTATATCGGCAACTGGAATGCTGTATTTCCGGCCGACAGTGAACACGAAAGCCAAGACAGAGGTATTTCAATGGCAGATGACAGAAACGGCAGGGGCGACGATAACGGCAAGTTGCTCTACTGCTCGTTTTGCGGAAAGAGCCAGCATGAAGTCCGCAAGCTCATTGCAGGGCCCTCGGTTTTCATCTGCGACGAGTGTGTCGACCTGTGCAATGACATCATCCGGGAAGAAATCCAGGAAAACGCGCAGGAAGAACAGAGTGACCGCCTTCCCAGCCCCGCGGAAATCCGCGACACACTGGACCAGTATGTCATTGGTCAGGATCGCGCCAAGATCGTATTGTCTGTAGCGGTATACAACCACTACAAGCGCCTTCGCTACGGCGAGGGCAAGTCGTCTGACGTGGAGCTCGGCAAGAGCAACATCCTGCTGATTGGCCCGACCGGTAGTGGTAAGACGCTGCTGGCCGAGACACTGGCGCGCATGCTGAATGTTCCGTTTACGATCGCCGATGCCACCACTCTGACGGAAGCCGGTTACGTCGGTGAGGACGTCGAGAACATCATCCAGAAGTTGCTGCAGAAGTGCGACTACGATGTGGACAAGGCCCAGCGCGGCATCGTCTACATCGATGAGATCGACAAGATCTCCCGCAAGTCGGACAACCCGTCGATTACCCGGGACGTATCGGGTGAAGGTGTGCAGCAGGCGCTGTTGAAGCTGATCGAAGGTACCGTGGCTTCGGTACCGCCCCAGGGGGGACGCAAGCACCCGCAGCAGGAATTCCTGCAGGTGGACACCGGTAACATCCTGTTTATCTGCGGTGGCGCCTTTGCCGGGTTGGACAAGGTGATCCGCGAACGGTCCGAGCGCAGCAGTATCGGGTTCTCTGCATCGGTGGTCAGCGACGACGACCGCAAGAGTACCGGAGACATCATCAAGGATGTGGAAACCGAGGATCTGGTGAAGTATGGCCTGATCCCCGAATTCGTCGGCCGTCTGCCGGTTGTCGCGACGCTGACCGAGCTGGATGAGGATGCGCTCGTACAGATCCTGACCGAGCCGAAGAACGCCCTGACCAAGCAGTACCAGAAGCTCTTCGATATGGAAGACGTCGAACTCGACTTCCGCGAAGACGCGTTGCGTGCGGTGGCCCGCAAGGCCATGGAGCGCAAGACCGGTGCCCGGGGGCTGCGTTCGATCCTCGAGGCGACCCTGCTCGACACCATGTACCAGATTCCGTCTGAGCATGATGTCTGCAAGGTGGTGATCGACGAGAGCGTTATCAGCGGTGATTCCGAACCGTTCAAGATCTACGCCAGTAACGACCACGCCAAGGCCGTGCCGGAAGACTGACGGCGTCATATGCGGTGTGGTTGGGAAAAGGGGCGCTTGCGCCCCTTTTCTGTTTCTGCGACATCCGTTTCTTATGGCGCCAAAACCGGCGCAGATGGCCATTGTATTCGCGAAAAAAGCCCCCAATCATTAATTCAGTGGAAGCTGACAGCCTTCTTTCTATGGCATCATGGTGGAAAGCCTGTTGGCGGCAACCCGATTCGCAACCGGGCAGGGCATTGACGCTCGCACCTGTCCGTATGCCACGTGTTTCAAGACGCGTCAGTCAGAGGATTCTCTATGACATCAATACCTGAAGCCCCCATGAATGATTATCCAATGCTTCCGTTGCGGGACGTGGTGGTCTTTCCCCACATGGTTGTGCCGCTGTTTGTCGGCCGGGAAAAGTCGATCCAGGCCCTGGAAGCGGCCATGGAGGGGAGCAAGGAAATCCTGCTGCTGGCCCAGCGGGATGCGGGGACGGACGACCCGGGCGCGGATGACGTCTACAACATGGGCACCCTGGCCACCGTCCTGCAGATGCTGAAATTACCCGACGGCACCGTCAAGGTGCTGGTCGAGGGCAATGCCCGGGCGCGCGTCGATTCCATCGAGGAAGGTGAATTCCTGACCGCCCGGGCGGCGTTGCTCGAGGAAGATACCCTGCCGGAGCGGGAAGAGTCCGTGCTGGTCAAGACACTCTCTGAAGAGTTTGAGAAGTACGTCAAGCTGTCCAAGAAAGTGCCGTCGGAGGTGACCAATTCCCTGACCGGTATCGACGACCTGGAGCGGCTGGCCGATACCATGGCGGCGCACCTGGAGCTCAAGATCCACGAGAAGCAGGAACTGCTGGAGACGCTGGATGTGCGTCAGCGGGTCGAGCTCCTGCTGGGGCGCCTGGATGGCGAGATCGACCTGATCGAGGTTGAAAAGCGTATCCGTGGTCGCGTGAAGAAACAGATGGAGCGCAGTCAGCGGGAGTACTATCTCAACGAGCAGATGAAGGCCATCCAGAAGGAGATGGGCCAACTCGGTGAAGGCGGTGGTGATTTCGAAGAGCTGGAGCAGAAGCTCGAGGAAGCCGGTCTGCCCGAGGAAGCGCGCAAGAAGACCGAAGCCGAACTCAACAAGCTCAAGATGATGTCGCCCATGTCCGCTGAAGCCACGGTCGTTCGTGGTTACATCGACTGGATGCTGGCGATCCCCTGGAAGAAGCGCAGCCGGGTCCGTCACGACCTGGAGAAGGCCCGGGAGATTCTGGACCAGGATCACTACGGCCTGGACGAGGTCAAGAAGCGGATCCTGGAATATCTCGCGGTACAAAACCGGGTGAAGAAGATCAAGGGGCCGGTGCTGTGCCTGGTGGGCCCTCCGGGTGTCGGCAAGACCTCACTGGGGCAGTCCATCGCCCGGGCAACCAACCGCAAATATACCCGTATGGCGTTGGGTGGTGTGCGTGACGAAGCGGAAATCCGCGGTCACCGCAAGACCTACATTGGCGCTTTGCCGGGCAAACTGCTGCAGAAGCTTTCAAAGGTCGGTGTGAAGAACCCGCTGTTCCTGTTCGACGAGATCGACAAGATGGGGATGGATCACCGGGGCGATCCGGCATCGGCGTTGCTGGAAGTCCTGGATCCGGAACAGAACCACACCTTCAACGATCATTACCTGGAAGTGGACTATGACCTGTCCGACGTGATGTTTGTCTGCACGTCCAACTCCATGGACATTCCGCCGGCCCTGCTGGACCGGATGGAGATCATCCGTATCCCGGGGTACACCGAGGACGAGAAGGTCAACATTGCGCGGCAGCACCTGTTGCCCAAACAGCTTAAGGCGAATGGCCTGCGCAAGAACGAGTTGAACGTCTCCGATGACTCACTGCGTGACCTGATCCGCTATTACACCCGCGAGGCGGGCGTGCGGAGCCTGGAGCGCGAGATTGCAAAAATCTGCCGCAAGGTCGTGCGGGAGCATGTCGAGGCCGGCAACACGGAAACCGTGGAACTGACGCCCGATCTGCTTGAGCATTACTCCGGCGTGCGCAAGTTCAAGTATGGCCTGGCGGAGGAATCCAACCAGGTCGGGCAGGTGACCGGTCTGGCCTGGACCCAGGTCGGTGGTGAGCTGCTGACTATTGAATGTGCCCTGACCAAAGGCAAGGGCAAGGTGGTCAAGACCGGGTCGCTGGGCGACGTCATGCAGGAGTCCATCCAGGCGGCCCTGACCGTGGTCCGCAGTCGGGCGGCCGGTCTCGGTATCAAGGATGACTTCTACGAGCATCATGACCTGCACATTCACGTGCCGGAAGGTGCCACACCGAAAGATGGCCCCAGTGCCGGTATCGGCATGTGCACCGGTCTGGTGTCTGCACTGACCAGCATTCCGGTGCGGGCGGATGTAGCCATGACCGGTGAGATCACCCTGCGCGGTCGCGTGCTGGCCATTGGCGGGCTCAAGGAAAAGCTGCTGGCAGCCCATCGTGGCGGCATCAAGACGGTCATCATCCCTGAGGAAAATGTCCGTGATCTCAAGGAGATACCGGAAAATATCAAGGAATCGCTCGACATCCGTCCGGTGACCTGGATCGATCAGGTGCTGGATGTGGCGCTGGCGTACCAGCCGACGCCGGAGGTGGGCGACCTGTCCGATAAGCCGACACCCGCCAAATCACGGGATGAAGAAGGCGAATCCGGCGAACGCATAAATACACATTAAACGGCGAGGCCGTTGTTGACACGCCTGAGAGCCCGTTGGTATAACTGTTTCGTCCTGAAGCAGCCTGTACCAAGGGCTCCCGGGGTTTTTGCAAGTATTCCGATCGACACCCAATGACCGAAAGGAATAAGAAAACCGAAGAATGGAATTCTCCGACAGCATGTGCGATAGTCGGGAAGCTCCGAAAAAAACAAACCAACCTATAACATCTTCAACCTGAAATCGAAGGGGTTTAGTGTGAACAAGTCCGAACTTATCGATGCAATTGCAGAGTCAGCTGACATTTCCAAGGCCGGTGCAGGACGTGCCCTGGATGCCATGGTTAACTCCATCACTGACGCTCTGAAAAAAGGCGATCAAGTCACTCTGATCGGCTTTGGTACCTTCTCCGTCAAGGAGCGCGCTGCTCGCACTGGTCGTAACCCGCAGACCGGCGCTGAGATCAAGATCCCGGCCTCCAAGGTTCCTGGCTTCAAGGCTGGTAAAGCCCTGAAAGACGCCGTCAAGTAAGAAGTGGCTTAAGCGGTAATGTCGGTGAGACATTGCCGGGGTAGTTTCTTCAAGGCATCCGGTCCCGGTAAGTCCAAAATACCTGATCATGCTGAAATCTACTGAATAACTGCCCCACAGATTTCGAGGCGCATCCCTGGTCGGGTGCGCCTTTTTACGTTCAGTGTGCTGCTCACGTCAGCCTCTTTCATGAGTCCATGGCAGCCGCTGGTACCCCGACGAACAAAAGAACGAGGCCTGACGCGGACACCCGGTAGTGAACCGAGGCTGCCGGTCCGAGCTGACGTCTGGGAGGAACATGCTTCAAGATATCCGGAACAATGCCCAGAGCACGATTGCCAAGGTCATCATCGTGCTGCTGGTAATCGGTTTGTCCATGTTTGGCGTGAGAGCCATCGTTGGCGGATTTTCGGGAGAGCCCGAAGTCGCTACCGTCAACGGCAAGGACATCACCGAACGCGAGTTTACCCGCACTGTGCAGATGCAGCGCCAGCAGCAGTTGGCCCAGATGGACAACCCCGATCCCTCGCTGATCAACGAAGATCAGATCCGCAAGCAGGTTCTGGAAGGGCTGATCCAGCGCACGGTCCTGACCCAGGATGCCCAGGACCAGGGGCTGGCCCTGTCCGAGCAGGATGTGGACAGCCTGATCAAGTCCATGCCGCAGTTCCAGGTGGATGGCAAGTTCAATCGGGATGCATTCGCCGCCGCAGTCCGAAACATGGGCATGGGAGTGGCGGAATTCCGTCAGGCACTGCGCCGCCAGTTTGCGATTAACCAGATCCGTGCCGGCATTTCCCAGAGTGCCATCGTCAATCCCCAGACGGCGAAGGATATCCTGCGTATCCAGTCGCAGACCCGCACCTTCCAGACCCTGCGCATTCCGGCCTCCGCGGTTGCGGACGACGTGAAGGTCAGCGACGATGACATCGCCGCCTACTATGACGAGCACAAGTCGGATTTTGTCCAGCCGGAGAGCGTTGACGTTTCCTACATCACACTCTCGATTGATGATCTGGCCAAGCAGGAAGACATCAGCGAGGACGCGGTGCGCGATCTTTATGAGCAGCGCAAGCAGGATCTTGGCGGTGAAGAGCAGCGCCGGGCGTCCCACATCCTGATCGAGGACGGGGACGATGCGAAGAAGACCGCGGAAGAGGTCGAGAAGAAGCTGGCTGACGGTGAAGACTTCGCCAAGCTGGCGAAGGAGTATTCGGCGGACGCGGCCTCGGCCCAGCAGGGAGGCGATCTCGGATACGCCGGCAAGGGTGTTTACGACAGTGCTTTCGAGAAGGCGTTGTTCGGCCTGAAAGAGGGCGAGATCTCCGCCCCGGTCAAGACCCGGTATGGCTATCACATCATCAAGCTGACGGGGGTCCGCAAAACCGAGGCGCCGTCCTTCGACGAGATGAAGGATGATCTCCGCCAGGAGCTGGCTCGCCAGAAAGCGGGCAAGACCTTCTCTGAAATCCGGACCAAGCTGGCGGACATTTCCTACTCCGACCCGAATCTGGAGGGGCCGGCCAAGGAACTGAACCTGACGATCCGGACCCGCGATGGCGTCAAGCGTGATGGCAACAAGGCGCCGTTCGATCACGAAGGTCTGCTGCGCCAGTTGTTCAGCGACGATGTGCTCAGCGGTGAGTTCAACACCGAAGTGATCGATGTGGACAAGACCACCTCGGTGGTGGCTCACGTTCGCAAGCATCATCCGGAGGAGCAACTGTCGCTGGACGCGGTTAAGGACCGTATCCACGACCAGTTGCGTGCCAAGCGGATCAGTGAAGCCCTGGCGGACAAGAGCAAGGCGCTGGTCGAGCGCCTGAAGCAGGGCGACGCGCCGAGCGATGTTGCCGCGGCAGTGAACGGCGAGTGGCAAAGTCACGATGCCGTCAGCCGCAACGCCGGCGACGTCGAGTTTGACGTGATCCGGTCCGCGTTCAGCATGCCACGCCCAGCCAGCGATGGTAGCAGCACCTATGACTGGGTGAACGGTGCCCAGCGTGCGGTGGTCATTGCCCTGAACAAGGTGACCGACGGTAAGGTCGAGGGTAAGGACGACCAGGTCAAGGCGCTGACCCAGTATCTCGGTACCCAGCGAGGCCAGCGCGAGTACGCGGCCTATGTGCAGTCGCTGCGCGACAGTGCCGAGGTGGAGCGCCCCTGATCCGGGCGGGCTCCAAACCATGAAAAAGGCAGGGCCGCGGCCCTGCCTTTTTTGTATCTGCGCAGTATGGAAAGGGAACGGGTCAGTTTGCCGGAACGCCGGTGCCCTGGGCGCCGGACTGGGCCTGCTCGAAGACCGCCACCGACAGCGCCGGCACGGTAAAGTCACCATCCGAGAAGCTGGCGGCTACGTCGCCGCTAAGCTCGCCATGCAGCGTGAAGCCGGTCATGGCGGTGGACAGGGTCTGTGTGTCCGGCGAGGCATTGATGATGACCATCAGGGCATCCCGCGCGCTGTCCAGGTCCGCGCCGGCACTGGTGCCGTCGTCCAGGCTGTACGCCAGTACGCCGGGGATCTGGTCCGGCCCGATATTATGGAAGGCCAGTCGCTGTTTGACCTCGGCGCCGGTGGCCAGATGGAACAGTGGTGAGTCCCGCCGGATGCGCAGCAGGTCCTCAACAGCGTCGCGGGCGTAGGTGATGTCCGCCTGGGTGGGCTCGGCGTTGGGGTTGGTGATGATGGAGCCGATCAGATCCCAGTTGTCGCCGTCCTTGTCCTCCCGGGGCAGGCCGCGATTCCAGGCGGTGTCCTGATAGGTAAAGTCCACTGCATTGAACCAGTCGCCTGAGTCGTAGCTGTCCCGTTGCATGGATTTGGAGCGCAGGATATCGGCGCCCATCTGCATGAACGGAACGCCCTGGCTGAGCAGCGGCACCGCCAGGCCGATGACCTGCATCCGGGCCCGGTCCTGGCTGGAGACCGACGTGGCGATCTTGTACTGGTTGTTGTCCCACAGCGTCTGGTTATCGTGCTTGGAGACGTAGTTCACCAGTTCCTGCGGGTCCTCGGTATAGCCGGCCGCCTGACCGTTATAGTCGATCTCCGCGCCGGTCCGGACGTCACCGGATGCCGTCTCGAAGCTGAAATCCTTCAGGCCGCCGGCAATGCCCACACGAATCCAGTCGAGGGTGGACAGCAGGGTCTGTTTCTCCTCGTCCGAGCCGCTGTTCATCCCGTTGGGCAGGGTGTACAGGCCGTTGGCAAAGCCCTGGTTCCGGCGCAGGGCATCACCACCATCGAACGGCCCACCACCGCGTACGGCGTCCCGCAGGCGGTCGTTGAAGGAGCCTATGCCGGTGCCACCGAGATTGGCCTGAATCGCGTTCACGCCACGGGCGTTATTGGCCACTTCCCCAAAGTTCCAGCCTTCGCCGTAGAAGTAGGTGTCCGGGTCGACCGCCTGTACGGCCGCCAGGGCATGCGTCATGTTACGCAGCATGTGATGGCCCATCAGGTCGAAGCGGAAGCCGGAGATGTCATAGGCATCGGCCCAGGTGACCAGCGAATCGGTCATCAGCTTTTCCATCATCGCGTGTTCGGAGGCGGTGTTTTCACAGCAGGAGGACTGCTCCACGGCGCCGCTCTGCGGATCCAGGCGGTGATAGTAGCCGGGCACCAGCTTGTCGAGTACCGACTTGTCGGCCAGGCCCGAGGCGTTGGTGTGGTTGTAGACCACATCCATGACCACGTTGAAGCCCATGTCGGTCAGTGCCTTGACCATCCGCCGAAACTCCAGGATGCGGGTTACCCCTTCGGCATCCGAGGCGTAGCTGCCTTCAGGCACCGTGTAGTGGACCGGATCGTAGCCCCAGTTGAAGCTGTCCAGGCTGCGCAGGGTGTTATACAGGGCCTGGGCATCGCCGGTGGCCGGATCGAAGGATTCGAGCACCGAGCGGATGCTTCCGGCGCTGCACTTGTCCGCCCACTGGGACGCGGCCGTGTCGGACAGGCTGCACAGGCGACTGAAGTCGTCGTCGATATCCACCACCTGCGACGGGTCCTCATTCACCGTGGCGAAGTCGAAGGTCGGCAGCAGGTGGATATGGGTGATGCCGGCGGTGGCGAGTTGTTGCAAATGTTGCACGGCGGCACTGCCGCTGTCGCTGAACGCTGCATACTTGCCGCGATCGCTTGCCGGAACCGAGCTGTCGCCGGCACTGAAATCACGGATGTGGGTTTCATACACCACCACATCCTCCGGCTGGTCGACGGCAGAGGGCGTCAGGCTGTCCCAGCCGCTGGGCTTCAGGTCGGCATCGTCCAGGTTCACCACCTGGGCGTACTGGCCATTGGTGGAGAGACTCAGGGCGTAAGGGTCCGTGGCAAAGGCGTCTTCGACGTTGCCGGTCTCCGGATGATAGGCCGTGACCTCATACTGGTAATACTGGCGGTCCAGCGAGAGTGGTCCGGAGTATTCCCAGACACCGGGGTGAGCGTCGTCCTTTGTCATATCGACGGGGTAGCCGGTGAGCGCGGTTTTCGCGTTGTCGAAGACGTGCAGGCGCACGGATTGGGCGGTCGGAGCCCAGACCCGGAACGTGACTCCGCTGCCGGTGACGGTGGCCCCGAGCGGTCCGTCGTAGCGATACAGGTCATCCAGTACACCGGGAATCTGCACCTTCGTGGCGCTCATCAGCTCGTCATTGCTGTTGTAGGCCGCCGCGACCAGTTGGCCCCTTAACGCTGCTTTGCGAGAGCCGGCGTCCAGGGGTACCGAGTAGGCCGGCCAATCGGCCAGGTGGGGAAAGGCCTCCGCTGCATCGCTGGATAGCGTGCCGGCGGTGAGTTCGACCGACTGCCCGCCAACGAGTGCGCCGTCGCTGACGTGGATACCGGCATCGGTGTCGTAACGCAACTCGACCCGGGCGGCGTTCCCGGCATCGTCCCAGACCAGGGTTTGCCGATCGACCCAGTGGGCACTGGCGCCGTCGATGGTGATGTCGCTGCTGACCGGGCTGGTGTAGATCTCACCGGAGCCGCTGAGCGTAAAGACCCGGCGGCCCAGCTCGTCCAGATGCCAGATCATGTCGTTGCCACCAAGGTCCTTGCTGTCTCCGTTGTGCATGATGAAGTTGATGCACCCGGCCTCGTCGGTCAGGTCGATCAGGTAGTAGGCGCCGTAAGTGTCGCTGACACCATCCGCGACATGAGCGCTGGTCCACTCGGTCGGGTTTGCAACGCCGGAGCAGCTGTCGGTGTTCCACAGATGCAGTCCCCAGCCGTCGTAGGTGGCGTCGGGTCGTTTGTAGTAGAGCACTGCCTCGTTGGCACCGGGGTCGATCAGGGGCTCGGTGGTGTCGCCGTCGGACGACCCGTCATTGCCCTGATCGGTCTTGCAGCCGGTCAGACCCGCCGCAAGGGCGAAGGCCAGGACCAGCGGAAGGGTTTTGCGCTGATTCATGAGAAGCATTCCTTGTACGGTTGTTGTTTTTGGTACTGCGCAAGGAAATGGTCGCCGGTTGTAGTGTCTCTCCACATCCTCTGGAGGACGATTCATTGCGGCGTAGAAGGCGGGGCGTAACGGGGGTGGAGGGCAAGAAAAAATCTCCGGACCCGGAGGTGCGGAGGTTTGTCGGCGACTGAGTGCCCGGTCGGGAAGGAAGGGCCGACCGGGTGTCAGGCGGGTGTTACCACCAGGCTTCCATCTGGACGCCCAGCTGGATATCCCCGTCCACGCCATCGCCTTCGCGGGCCGCTTCGGCACGGTCACCGAAGAACGTGGCCGCGTAGGCGCGAATCACCGGACGGGCCCAGTAATTGCCGCCGGCCGACCACTGCTGGGCAATGGCAACTTTCTGCAGGTTGGAGGAGTCATCCTGGCCGATGAACTGGACATCGTCGTAGCCGATTTCCACGGCGGTGCTCAGCACCGGAGACCATTTGTAGGTCGGACGGACGACCACGCTGGTGCGTTCGGCATCGTCCTGGCTGCTGTTGGACGCAGAGCCCTGCTGATAGAGGGCGGAGTAGCCCATTTCCCAGTTGGCTGCCAGGTTGATGACACCGTGATCCAGGATGCGCCAGCTGCTGTCCATGTAGCCTGCGTTTGAGTCGTTCTCGTTGTCGACACGACCACCGCCGCCGGCTTCAAACGCGGCGAAGCCCATGGAGTCGGCACCGTACTGCAGGACGAATTTGTTGAAACCGCCCATGATGCCGGTCGAGAGTTCCGCTGTCAGGAAGTAGCCGTTCTCGTCGTTGAATCCGGCATCCTCCTGCTGGTCGGTCAGATCGGCCATGCCGTAGATGGCGGCCAGGGTCAGGGAACTGGATCCGACCGGGAAGGCGTAGCGCACGTCCAGTTTGTTGTTCTGGACGAACTCGTCACCGTCCGGGTTGTCGTGGTTGATGAACGCCAGTGACAGCTTGCCGGGACCGGCCTGGATGTTCTCGACACCGCCGCCGTAGCCGGAATCGTTCAGGTAGTAGAAGTCCAGGTGGTGGACGTCGTGGCGCTGGTAGTAGCGCTTGCCGGCCCACAGGGTTGCACCGGGCAGCGACTCGATGACGTTGTTGCCGGAGACGTACAACTGGCGCAGGGAGGTGTCACCACCGTCGTAGCCGCCGCCGTTTTCGTTGTAGCTGTAGCTCTGGAAGTCGTTGCCCTGATTGTTGGCGCCGTAGGACACCATGGAGTCGAAGCGGAAGGTCTTGCCGTCTTCGTTGTAGAGCTCGTCACCCAGCCCGATTTCCGCGTAGGTGTCGCATTCGTCGGCCAGCCGGCCCACGTAGTGTCCGGCTGCACCGCTGCCGAAACAGGTCTGTTCGCCGCCACTCTGGATGTTGGTCGAAGCGCCTGCACGGGCATACCCGGTGAAGTCGACAGCAGCAGCGGGTGTTGCCAGCGCAGCGGATGCGATGGCCGCGGCAATCGGAGTCAGTCTGAAGATTGCTCTCTTGTTGTTTTGCATCATTTGTATCCTGTGCATTTTTGTCTTGTTTGAGCGCCAGGGTCCCGTCACCTGCGTGACGGCCGGCTAACGGCCGACAGACCAGGCAACGGAAACCCGCCTGAAGCACGCGGCGTGGCGCGCTTCGCTGGCTTCCGGCCCATATATCGGGAAACCCGTATTCATACTCCGTAATGCACAGTACTGCCGCATCATCCGGGGACGGAGAAATAGGGGGGGAGTGTCAGGGGGGAGACGGGGCGTAGCGGCTGGACGGGGCGGCAGCGACCGGTTGGGTCGCTGCTGCGGGACGCCTTAGTCGGCGCTGAAACGTGTCGGTTTGAGGCTGTCCTTGATCTTCTTCAGGTGGCTCTGGAAGTCGGCACCGCGCTTGAGCGTGACGCCGGTGGCCAGGATGTCGATGATCACCAGATGGATGATGCGTGAGGTCATCGGCATATAGACCTCCGTGTCCTCTGGCGCGGTCACTTCCAGCGCCACGGTGCAGGCCCGGGACAGGGGCGAATTCGGCGCAGTGATGCCAATCACCGTGGCGCCGTTGCTGCGGGCGGCCTCGGCAATGTCCACCAGTTCCCGGGTGCGCCCGGTGTAGGAAATGACCACGATCACATCGCCGGTGTGGCTGCCCGCGGCCACCATGCGTTGCATCAGCGCGTCGTCATAGGCGACCACCGGAATATTGAAACGGAAGAACTTGTGCTGGGCATCCAGCGCAACCGGTGCCGAGCCGCCCATGCCGAAGAAGTTGATCTGTTTGGCCTGGATCAGGTAATCGATGGCGGCCCCCAGGGCAACCGGGTCGAGCACCTGGCGGGCCTTGTCGAGGCTGGCGATAGTGCTCAGCACGATCTTGTCCGAGAAGGTGGCGACGTCATCATCCGGCCGTACGTTCTGGCTGACATAAGGCGTGCCGGTGGCAATGCTCTGCGCCAGCTGAATCTTGAAATCCGGGAAGCCAGAAGCGGAGAAGCCCCGGCAGAAACGGTTGACCGTCGGTTCGCTGACATCCGCGGCCCGGGCGAGGGCAGCAATGCTGTAGCGGGTGGCGGCGGTCGGGTCCCGCAGGATGGCCTCGGCGACCTTGCGTTCGGACTTGTTCAGGGTGTCCAGTTTGCCCTGGATCTGTTCCAGCAGATTGGGCGTTGTCGTGTCGTTCGTTGTGGTCATGTTTGGCTATCCCGCTGTCACTCTGCTTCACTGAAAGAGCTCGGTGGAGGCTCCCTATCAAACGACGGCGCTTCGCGGTACTGCGTTGCCACACATCGTGCATGCCGGCCTGCGCCGGTCACGGGTCTTTGCGACCATCGAGGGCGCGAATTATACCGGTTTTCACCGGTCTCATGTGTAGTAAAGTAGTCAAGAATTCCGAAAAAATCTTGGAATTCATCCTTTTTAATGCGATTATTTTGTCAAAATTACTACATTGCGGCGCCTGCCTGATGTTGGTCGGTCAAAAATGACCGTCGCGTCTTCCAGTGGTCAGCCGCAGAATCCCTCAGAAACCAGGTTGAAGGACTGTCACAAGAATGAGCCGGAAAAACGAGAACCAGTGTGACCTGATCATGTTCGGCGCGCTGGGGGATTTGGCGCAGCGTAAACTGTTCCCTGCGCTCTACCAACTGGAAGCGGCCGGCCTGTTGGCGCCCAAGACCCGCATTCTGGCCCTGGCCCGCCAGGATCTGGACACCGATGGCGCGCGGGACCAATTGAGCGCCAAGCTCAAGGAGCACGTGAAATCCGCTGAGATGGACGAGAAGGTCCTGGCCCGCATTCTCTCACGCATCGACTACCTCAAGCTGGATTTTGCCACGACGGATGACTACGTCGGGCTGCGCCAGTGGCGTGAATCCGGCGGCGGTGCCCTGATTGTCTACATGGCCACGCCGCCGGCCCTTTACGGGATGATCGCCCGTAACCTGAAGCAGACGGACTGCATCGACGCGGCCACCCGCGTCGTCGTCGAGAAGCCGATCGGCCACGACCTGGAATCGTCCCACGAAATCAATGACCAGTTGGCGGAAGTGTTCAACGAGAACCAGCTATTCCGTATCGACCACTATCTGGGTAAGGAGACGGTCCAGAACCTGATCGCCCTGCGTTTCGCCAACAATCTGTTCGCCTCGCAGTGGAACCAGGACCATATATCCCACGTCGAAATTACCGTGGCCGAAAGTGTGGGCATCGAAGGCCGCTGGGGCTACTTCGACCAGGCGGGGCAAATGCGGGACATGATCCAGAACCACCTGTTACAGCTGCTGTGCCTGATCGCCATGGATCCACCGTCGGATCTGTCGGCAGACAGTATCCGGGACGAGAAAGTGAAAGTGCTCAAGGCGTTGCGACCGATCACGCCGGATCTGGTGGAGACCCATCTGGTGCGCGGTCAGTACACGGCCGGTACCGCGGCGGGTAAACCGGTGCCGGGGTATCTCGAAGAAGAGGATGCGGTGCGTGGCAGCACGACCGAAACCTTTGTCGCCCTGAAAGCGGAAATCTCGAACTGGCGCTGGTCCGGTGTGCCGTTCTATATCCGCACGGGCAAGCGGATGCCGGAAAAGCTGTCGCAGATCATCATTCATTTCAAACCGGCGCCGCACTACATCTTCGATCCGGACCAGAAACACCTGGCCAACAACAAGCTCATCATCCGCCTGCAGCCGGATGAAGGGATGGCGCTGCAGATCCTGACCAAGGACCAGGGTCTGGACAAGGGCATGCGCCTGCGCCAGGGGCCGCTGGAGCTGACCTTCTCCGAAACCTTCAAGCATGCCCGCATCCCCGACGCCTACGAGCGTCTGCTGTGGGAGACCATGAAGGGGAACCAGTACCTCTTCGTGCGTCGGGATGAAGTGGAGTACGCGTGGCGCTGGGTCGACCAGGTCATCTCCAACTGGGAGGAGCACGCATCCCCGCCCAAGCGTTATGCGGCGGGCACTTGGGGGCCGGTGGCCTCCATTGCACTGATCACACGAGATGGCAGGAGCTGGTATGAAGATGCCTGATATCGATTGGCCGGCAACCGTGCAGCCCGTGCTGGGCGAAAGTGCCGACGAGATTGCCGGGCAGTTGGCCGATGCCGTCGCCGGGCAACTGGAACAGGCGCTGGCAACCCGCGAACGGGCCAGCCTGGCATTGTCCGGCGGCAGCACCCCCAAGCCGTTCTTCGAGAAGCTGCGGGACAAGCCGCTGGACTGGTCCCGGGTGGACGTCACCCTGGCCGATGAACGCTGGGTGCCGTTGGAGTCCAGTGACAGCAACGAGCGCCTGCTGCGCGAGCATTTCCTGCAGGGCGGGGCCGTAGAGGCCCGCTTCATCGGCATGAAGCAGGAACACGAAAGCGCCAACGCCGGCCAGCCACTGGCCGAGCAGGCCCTGTCCGCACTGGCCTGGCCCCTGGATGTGCTGGTGCTGGGTATGGGTAACGACGGCCACACGGCCTCATTGTTCCCGGATGCACCCGAAATTGACCGGGCGCTGGACCCCAGCCAGCCGGACCGCTGCATGGCGCTGCATCCGGCTTCCCAGCCCCAGGCGCGACTGTCGTTGACCCGGCGGGCCCTGGAAAACGCGGGCTGGGTTGCCCTTCACCTGAAAGGCGAGGACAAGATGGACACGCTGCGCGCGGCTATGGACGACATGAAGTCCGTGCGCGAGATGCCGATCCGGTTGTTCCTCGGCCTGGGGCTGAACCTGTTCTGGAGCCCCTGAATTTTCCGTTTACAGAGAGACGATCTGCAATGCCTTCATTATTGACAGAAGCCCATCGGCAACAGGTTCAGGCGCTGCTGGCAGCCTGCCCGCTGGTGCCGGTGATCGCCATCGACAAGCCGGAAGACGCACTACCCCTGGGTAAGGCGCTGGTGGCCGGTGGCATCAACATCCTCGAGATCACCCTGCGCACGCCTTATGGCCTGGACGCCATCCGCGAACTGCGTGCGGAGCTGCCCGATGTATGGGTAGGCGCCGGTACCGTGACCACCGTAGAGCAGTACAGGCAGGTCGAAGAGGCGGGTGCCCAGTTCGTGATTACGCCGGGCCTGACCGAGGCATTGCTGGATTACGCGATTACCGCGAAGTCGCCGCTGTTGCCGGGCGTGTCGACCCTGTCCGAAATGATGATGGGCTATCAGCGCGGCTTCCGTCACTTCAAATTCTTCCCGGCGGAAGCGTCCGGTGGCAAGGCGGCCCTGAAGGCCTTCTCCGGTCCGTTCCCGGACGTGGTGTTCTGTCCCACCGGCGGTATCGGTAAGGATACGGCCAAGGATTATCTGGCGCTGAGCAACGTCGCTGCAGTTGGCGGTAGCTGGCTGACGCCGAAAGACGCGATTGAAGCCGGTGACTGGGAACGGGTTACCGAAATCGCCCGGGAGAGTCTGGCGCTGCTGAAGTAATTGAGTGGTCGTAAAGAGTGTAGTTGGGTTGGGCGCCTTCGGGCGCCCTTTTTTGTGCCTGGGAAATGGAACGGGGATACCCGGAAAGGTGGTTGAAGGTTCTGCGGTCCGGTACCGACGCTCCCTGGCCATCCTTGATGGCAGCCCTTCAGGCTGTTCCGAAGCTGAAGTGCCGGCTACATGGTTGCAGGCAGCCCCGAGCGTGTAGCAGATGCTTTAGCTTCTGAGGCGGCCTAAGCCGCCCGATCCCTTACTCGTGATGGGTCGTATGGGCAGCCCTTCGGTCTGCTCCGAAGCTGAAGCATCGGCTACATTTCGCTGGCTGACTCGGGTGTGTTGTAAATGCTCGGGTATCTGAGGCGCCGACAGGTGTTCATCATCCAGGGGCTATTATCCGCAGGGGTGGCCTGGTCTGAGACTGGGTTCGGAGGGAGAAAGAAAAAAGGGCAGGAGGGCTAACGGGAGTAAGCTCTCCTGCCAAGTCCACGTTGGTTGGAGCACCACGCAGTTCGTCGGAAAGAGTGGGGCGGGGGATTACTGGATCGTGTCCCCCACGCGCAGGATTTTCATGGTGTTGGTGCCGCCCTGAGCGTTGACGTAATCGCCCTTGGTCACCACCACCAGGTCGCCGTTCTTCACCACGCCACGCTGGACCAGTTCGTCCACGGCGCTGGCGTTGGTTTTCTCGTTCGGAATCACTTCGGAATCGAATGGCACCGTCTGCACGCCGCGGTAGAGCGCGACCTTGTGCTGGGTGCTGTGGTGGCGCGAGAAGGCGAAGATGGGGAGGCTCGATTTAATGCGGGACATGAGCAGTGGGGTGGCGCCGGTTTCAGTCAGGCAGATGATGGCCGTCACACCTTCAAGATGGTTGGCGGCGTACATGGCCGACAGTGCAATCGCTTCGTCCACCCGCTCCATGCTCTCATGGATACGGTGTTTCGACTGGTGCATGGAGGGCTGCTTTTCCGCCCCCAGGCAGATGCGCACCATGGCTTCCACCGCTTCCTTCGGGTAGTCGCCCACGGCGGTTTCGGCGGACAGCATGACCGCGTCGGTATAGTCCATCACCGCGTTGGCCACGTCCGACACTTCGGCCCGGGTCGGCATCGGGTTGTCGATCATCGACTCCATCATCTGGGTGGCGGTAATGACCACGCGGTCCAGGCTGCGGGCCCGGCTAATGATATGTTTCTGGACACCGACCAGCTCGGCATCGCCGATCTCGACGGCGAGATCGCCCCGGGCGACCATGACGGCGTCGGAGGCTTCGATCACGGCGTCCAACTGATCCGGATTGTGGGCCAGTTCGGCGCGTTCGATCTTGGCAACCAGCGCCGCGTCCGAGCCGGCTTCACGGAGGAGGGCACGTGCGGTGTGCATGTCGTCGGCGGTGCGGACGAAAGAGACGGCGACATAGTCGGCGCCCAGTTCGGCCGCGGTCTTGATGTCCTGCTTGTCCTTCTCCGTCAGGGCTTCGGCAGACAGTCCGCCACCGCGCTTGTTCAGGCCCTTGTTGTTGGACAGGGGGCCACCAATCAGGACGCGGGAGGTGATGCTGTGGCTGTCGACGGCTTCCACTTCCATTTCGATGCGGCCGTCATCCAGAACCAGAATATCGCCCGGTTTGACGTCGTCGATGAGCTGCTCGTAGTCGATGCCAACGCGTTCGTTGTCACCGGCTTCCTTGTCCATGCTGGCATCCAGCGTAAACGTCTGGCCGGCCTGTAGGGTGATCTTGTTCTCCGCGAAGCGGGCAATGCGGAGCTTGGGGCCCTGCAGGTCCGCGAGCAGGGCGACAAAACGGCCCTGGGCCTTGGCGGTTTCGCGGACCAGACGGGCGCGCTCGATGTGATCATCGGCGCTGCCATGCGAGAAATTGAGACGGGTGACGTCGACGCCGGCGGCGATGATGCTGGCCAGCGATTCCGGCGAGCCAGTGGCGGGGCCGAGTGTGGCGACAATCTTGGTGCGCCTGAGCATTGAAAGCGTGTCCTCTGATGCTAAACGGGAGATCGCGCCTGATGGGCGATCTCCCTGAGTGAATGAAGCAATGGGTCCGGTCGGCGACGCTTACTTCCTATGCGCGGCCATCAGGGCACGCGTATTGTCCAGCATGCGGTTCGAGAAGCCCCATTCATTGTCATACCAGGCCATGACTTTGACGTGACGACCTTTGGCGCGGGTATGATTGCCGTCGAAAATGCTGGAAAGGGACGAGTGGTTGTAATCGACGCTGACCAGTTTCTCTTCACTATAGCCGAGGATCGGGTTCTGTTCGGCGGCCTTACGGACCAGCGTATTGATTTCCTCGACCGACGTGTCACGGTTGGCGATAAAGCTCAGGTCAACCAGCGAGACGTTGATGGTCGGTACCCGGACCGCAAGGCCGTCCAGTTTGCCGTCCAGGTCGGGCAGTACCTTGCCAATCGCGGCGGCAGCGCCGGTCTTGGTCGGAATCATGGACTGGGTGGCCGACCGGGCGCGATAGATGTCCTTGTGGTAGACGTCGCTCAGCTTCTGGTCGTTGGTGTAGGAGTGGATGGTGGTCATCAGGCCGCTTTCGATACCAACGCCGTCATGAATCGCCTTGACGACGGGCGCCAGGCAGTTGGTGGTGCAGGAGGCGTTGGAAATGATCTGGTGTTCGGCGGTCAGGGTGTCGTCGTTGACGCCGTAAACGATGGTGGCGTCGGCGTCACCGGACGGCGCCGAGATGATCACGCACTTGGCGCCGGCTTCGAGGTGCGCGGCGGCGGCTTTGCGAGAGGTGAAAATGCCGGTGCATTCGAGCACCACGTCCACTTCGAAGGCTTTCCATGGCAGGTTGGTCGGGTCGCGCTCGGCGCTGATGCCGATACGGTCGCCGTTGACTGTCAGGGATTCTGCATCATGGCTGACATCGCCACCGAAACGGCCGTGTACACTGTCATACTTGAGCAGGTGAGCATTGGTTTCTGCGTCGCCGAGATCGTTGATGGCGACAACCTGCATCTCCTTGCGGTAGTCATTTTCATAAAGGGCGCGCAGAACGTTGCGACCGATTCGTCCGAAACCATTGATAGCGATGCGAGTAGTCATGTCGGGCCTCCGCTGACTGTGGTTGTTGTGCGGGTCGGCGGCCTGAAAGACCTGTGGTGAGGTCGTTCAGGTCGGTTTCCAAAACTTGATGTAGTAAACATAACAAAATTATTTCTTGCTATGTAGATTAATTCGTGAAAAAGACGAAAAAATTACGTAGGATTACAGTCATTGGTGCCGCACAACGTGCAATTTTGATCGCAATTTAGACAGCTGGGGCTGAGGGGTGTTCCGTGCGCACTCGGAGCGCCGGCCACCGCGGCTGTCAGCGCAACAAGAACCAGGAGAGAGACATGCATCCGATTGTGGAGAAAGTGACCCAGCGGATAATCGAGCGCAGCCGGGCAGGGCGCGAGGATTACCTGCGGAGAATGGCGGAACTCGGCGAACAGTCACCGCAGCGAGGGGTGCTCTCCTGCGGCAATCTGGCGCATGGGTTCGCCGCCTGCTGTCAGCCCGACAAGGACACTCTCAAGCTGATGAACAAGGCGAACGTCGCCATTGTTTCGGCCTACAACGATATGCTGTCCGCACACCAGCCCTATCACCGCTTCCCGGATGTGATTCGCGAGGCGGCCCACGGTATGGGCTCGGTCGCCCAGTTTGCCGGCGGCACGCCAGCGATGTGCGATGGCGTGACCCAGGGGCAGCCGGGCATGGAGCTGAGCCTGTTCTCCCGCGATGTGATTGCCATGAGCACGGCGGTCGCCCTGAGCCACAACATGTTTGATGCCACCCTGCTGCTGGGGATCTGCGACAAGATCGTACCGGGTCTGCTGATCGGTGCCCTGAGCTACGGTTACCTGCCTACTGTGCTGGTCCCGGCGGGCCCCATGCCCTCGGGGCTGCCCAACAAGGAAAAGCAGCGCATCCGTCAGCTTTATGCCGAAGGCAAGGTGGGCAAGGACGAGCTGCTGGAAGCCGAAAGTGCGTCCTATCACAGCCCGGGTACCTGCACCTTCTATGGCACTGCCAACAGCAACCAGCTGCTGGTGGAGGTGATGGGATTGCATATGCCCGGCTCCGCCTTCATTCACCCGGATACCGAGCTGCGCGATGCGCTGACCACGGCCGCCACCGAGCAGGTGGTGAAGCTGTCCAAGCCGAACGGCGGCAAGCTGGGGCTGGGCGACATGGTGTCCGAAAAGAGCATCGTCAATGCCCTGGTCGCCCTGCTGGTGACTGGCGGGTCCACCAACCACACCATCCACTGGATCGCGATTGCCCGCGCGGCGGGGATCACCATCAACTGGGACGATTACGCCGAGCTTTCGTCGGTCGTGCCGTCCATGACCCGCATCTACCCCAACGGTCAGGCGGACATCAACGCATTTCACGATGCGGGCGGCACCCCATACCTGATCCGCGAGCTGCTGGAGCATGGCTATTTGCACAACGACGTGGAGACCGTCGTCGGCCATGGCCTGGAACGTTACACCCAGATGCCGTCGCTGGATAACGGCAAGCTGGTGTGGTCGCCGGCGCAGACGGAAAGCGGCGATAGGGAAGTGCTCAGTTCCGCGGAAGAGCCGTTCGCGCCGGAAGGCGGGCTTCGGGTTCTCGACGGCAACCTCGGCCGCGGCGTGATCAAGGTATCCGCGGTTAAGCCGGATCACCATGTGGTGCGCGCGCCGGCGGTGGTCCTTAACGACCAGAACGAACTGGCCAAGGCGTTTGACGCCGGGGATCTGGACAAGGACTGCGTCGTCGTCGTCCGCTTCCAGGGACCCAAGGCGAACGGGATGCCGGAACTGCACAAGCTGACGCCGTATCTCGGTGTCCTGCAGGATCGCGGCTACCACGTGGCGCTGGTGACCGATGGCCGGATGTCCGGCGCCTCCGGCAAGGTGCCGGCGGCGATTCACGTCTATCCGGAGGCCCTGGATGGCGGCCCGCTTTCCAGGGTTCGCGACGGGGATGTCATCTGCGTCGATGCCACCCGGGGGCGGCTGGATATTGAAGTCTCCGATGAGGAATTTGCTGCTCGCGAGCAGGACCGCATCGACCTGACGGCCGTTCACCAGGGCTATGGCCGCGAGCTGTTCGGCTGGATGCGCCGGTCCGCCGGGACGCCGGAGGAAGGGGCCAGCTTCTTCTGGAGTCACGACGCATGACCGATCAATCCATGGTAGAACTGGTCGGCGACATCGGCGGGACCAATGCCCGTTTTGCGCTGGCCCAGGAGGGCGATGTCCGTCCACACGCCATTGAGATCCTGCGCTGCGGCGACTATGACAATCTGGATGACGCCATCCGGGCGTACATGGAAAAGGTTGGCATCGACCGCATCAAGGACGTGTGTCTGGCGGTTGCCGGTCCGGTGCCGTCTGCGGACGATCCCGACGCCCAGGTGCGGATGACCAACAACCACTGGCGCTTTGGTCTGCGGGCTATCCGTGAGCAATTCGGCCTGCGTTCGTTCAAGGTGATCAACGATTTTACGGCGATGGCGCTGGGCGTGCCTCATGTTGCTTCCGAGCAACTGGTCCACGTTTGCGGCGGACCCGGTGATCCGCGCCGTGCGAGGCTGGTGATTGGCCCGGGAACGGGGCTTGGTGTGTCCGGCCTGGTACCGCTGCGCGATGGCTGGATTCCGTTGATGACGGAAGGTGGGCACGTGGATTTTGCGCCCACGGACGAAACGGAGATTGCTATCCTGCAGATTCTCAAGGCGCGCTTCGGACGGGTCTCGGTAGAGCGCATCCTGTGCGGTCAGGGGTTGCTGAACCTGTACCAGGCGCACGCCGAAATCCAGGGCGTTGCGGCTCCCCTGGACGCACCCGAGAAAATCTCCAACGCCGCGGTCAACGACGGCGATCCGCTGGCCCGTCATGTGCTGCGTCATTTCTGTGAGATCCTTGGCCGCACTGCCGGCAATGCGGCGCTCACGGTTGGCAGTCTTGGAGGGGTTTACCTGTGTGGCGGTATCCTGCCGCGCTTCCTCGATTTCTTCCTGGAAAGCCCGTTCCAGGCTGCGTTCGAGGACAAGGGGCGAATGCGCCCCCTGATGGAAGCAACGCCGGTCCAGATTGTCATGGAGCCCTACACCGGACTGTTGGGAGCTGCCGAAGCGCTACGCAACCCGGAAGTCTGACGACGTCCTACCCTGTAGGCCGGTCGGGGCCGTATTGTCTCGGCCGCCTCAATCTGCTTTCATTATGCCTCGTTTTCGCCTGCCGGCAGTGCCGGCAGCGTGTCCCTGTTACCTCATCGCTTTCAGAAGGGTGTTTCTATGCGGGTGGCCGTCTTTTGTGGTTCCAGCCACGGTAATGATCCAGTCTACGGGCGGAGTGCCCGCGCCATGGGCCGCGCCCTCGCCGAGGGTGGACACACACTGGTCTACGGTGGCGGCAAGGTTGGCCTGATGGGCGTGGTTGCGGATACGGTGCTGGAACATGGCGGCGAAGTCATCGGCGTTATCCCGCGCATGCTGAAAGAGCGGGAGATCGCCCATGAAGGCGTGACCGAACTCTTCGTTGTGGACGACATGCACGAACGCAAGGGGCGTATGAACTCCCTGGCGCAGGCGTTTATCGCCATGCCCGGCGGCCCCGGCACGCTGGAGGAGATTTTCGAAGCCTGGACCTGGGCCCAGTTGGGATACCATGAAAAACCGTGTGCGTTCTACAACGTGGCCGGTTATTACGATCCGCTGCTGGCGTTCATGGATACCATGCGGGACCGGGAATTCCTGAAACCCCACTACCGGGACATGCTGATCGTCAGTGACGAGCCGTCGGAGATCCTGTCCCGTTTCGAAACCTACTCCTCGCCCCAGGCCAAATGGCGCTGAGGCGATCTTGCGTCGATTGATCTGTCAGAGCGTCAGCGGTTTTTTGGCCGCGCGGCGCTCTTCCTGCCACTCTTCCAGCGTCTTGGCGGCGGAGTTACCGTCCAGGCTGTCGACGATCTCGAAGAAATCCGAACCCAACGGGTCTTTCAGGATCTCATCCCGGGGCTTGCTCTTGACCACATAGACGGTCTGCACATTCTGGTGATCGAAAGCCCGCCATTGCTGCTCGTCTTTCAGCAAGCTGTAACGGTAGTCTTCCAGGGCACGGGTGACCGCGGCCGTGTCCAGCGTTCCGGCCCGCTCCACCGCATCGCGATATTGATAGAGAATACTGTAGGCCGACGCGGCCGCTGACGAAGGGCGCATGTTGTAGCGCTTGACGAAGTCCTCCACGAACTGCTTGCCGCGAGGGTAATTGTATTTGTAGGGGACTTCCCAGACCCAGGGCACCGAGCCGATCACGCCTTCCATAATGGTCGGGCCCACATCCTGCGCCATGCCCAGCGTGATGTTGGGCACCACCACCTGCATCCTGTCCTTGATGCCCATCTCGTAGGCAATGTTCAGGGCCCGCACCATATCGTCGCCGAACAGCACCATCACCAGCACATCCGCGTCGCTCGCCTGGGCCTGTTCCAGGGCCGCCTTGAAATCGCGGATGTAGGCGCGTGGGAAGGGCGTCTTCACACCGGGGTGGGCGTCGGTATCCATGGTGTTGGTGAAGCGCCGCATGGAGCTTTCGGTTGACCAGCCCCAGGTATAGTCGGCGGTGATGTAGAAAAATTTCTGCCCGGCGTAGCGGGACTGCAGGTGATGGCTGATCGCCTTTGCGGCCATCCAGGCGTTGAAGGGTTCGCGGAACATGTGCCGGTGACCGGCGCTGCCGGTCGTCGCGTTGGAGTAGGTCAGGGTGCCGAAGTAGAGCCGGTCGCGCTTGCGGGCTTCCTCGCCCGAAGCGATGGCCACGGCGCTGGAGACGCCACCAAACACCATGCGGGCATTCTCCCGGTCGATCAGCTCGGCGGTATTGGCTGCCCCCTGCTTGGGATCGCTGCTGTTATTGCGAATCACCAGTTCGATGGGCTGGCCCAGGATGCCGCCGTCCCGGTTGATCTCATCCACCGCCATGAAGGCGCCGAGGCGCTCCTGCAGCCCCTGGTCCTTGTAACGGCCATTCTGTGGGTAGTTGAAGCCGATTTTCAGCGTTTCGGCGGGCAGGGTGGTGGCGGTAAACGCCAGCACGATACCGGCGAGCAGCAGTCGCGTGATTGACATGATCCGTTGTCTCCCGGGCCCATCCGGCGACTGTTCCACCTGGGGCCCCTTGTTGTTCTTGGATTGGGGTCGTTCTTGAACCGGGCGTCTTCGTTGAACGCCACTTGAGTCTGTGCAGGGTGGCGCCTGGCATCAATGCGACTATCGTACGAAATTCAGGCAGTAATTGTGTCCCGGGGTAACGCGATGTAAAGATGGACAGCACAGCCATGCAGCGACCCCGGGGATTCGCTCTCCGGACGGGAGGTGACGAATGGATTTCAGGGCCTACGAAATGCGGTTGCGGGACGTCCTGCAGCGTCGGGAGTCCGCATTTACCGATGGCGAATACCAGCGGCGCTGTCAGGCACTCGACCGCCGCCTCGACGAGCGTGGGCTTGATGCCCTGCTGGTCACCAATCCCGCCGAGATCTATTACCTGACGGGCTACAACACGTTCGAGGTTTCAGTGCATGCGGCGTTGGTCTACAGTCCATCGCAGTCCGTGCTGCAGGTCCCGTCGATCGAGACCGGGACCGCCGTGGCCTGTGCCCGGGTGGACCACATCCTCGGTTACCGTTGGGAGGCGCCCGGGGAGGTGGTTGAGCCTTTGGCGGACTGTCTGGCCGCACAGGGGCGGCGAATCGGCGTGGATCGCTGGGGCGCTGGTTTAAGGAGCGGGCTGCTGGCCGGTCTGGAGCAACAGTTGCCGGACCGCGAGTGGGTCGATGCCTCCGGTTTGCTCGACCCCATACGCCGGGTCAAGTCCGGTGAGGAGCTGGAATGCCTCGAACAGGCCGCGCGCTTGACCGAAGCGGGCGTGGAAGCCGCCCGACGGACGGTTGCCGTTGGTCGCACCGACAGCCAGGTGGCCGCCGCGGCCGCCGAGGCCATGTACGGTCACGGCAGTGAATTCATGAGCATGCAGCCGATCGTCGTGGCCGGGCCGCGCAGCAGTGTCATTCACACCAACCACCGGCGCTTTCCGATCCAGGCCGGCGAGCCCGTGTTTATCGAGTTGGGGGCGGCATTCCAGCGCTATACCTCGCCGATCATGCACACGATCGTCGCCGGATCCGGGGCGCCCGATCCTCGCATGCAAGCGATGTTCGAGGCCTGCCGTCGGGTGTACGACACCCTGGTGGCCGCCATGAAACCAGGGGCCACATTCGACAGTGCCGCACAGGCGGCGGAAAGCGCGTGGCAGGACGAGTCGGAGGAGGCCTTCTTTTCCGGGGTGTATGGCTATACCATCGGCGGCCAGTTTCCCCCGTCCTGGGTGGAAGGGTCGGGCTTTATCGCCCGGGGACAACCGACGGAATTCGAGGAGAATATGGTGTTTCACCTGCCGCTGTGCTTCCGCATCCCCGGACTCTGGGGCATGGGCTTCAGCGAAACCGTGCGGGTCACCCGGCAGTGCGCCGTTCCAGTGACCCGCAATCGCTGGCAACTGGAGTCAGGCGGTTGAGGCGGAAGGGCCCCTGACCGGTTGGTTCGCCAGGTGGTCCTGGATGGCGCTGAGCTCCGCTGCCGTCAGCCGCAGGCCGAGTTTGGTGCGGCGCCAGGCAATATCCTCGGCGTCCACCGCCCATTCGTGCCGCGTCAGGTAATCGATTTCGCGGGCGTACAGGTTGGCGCCGAAATGGTGGCCCATGCCTTCCATGGATTGGCAGCCTTCCAGCAGGGTTCGGGTGCAGGTGCCATAGGTTCGCACGTAGCGCCGGGCCAGCCCGGTGGGGAGCCAGGGATAAGCGGTCTTGAATTCGTTCAGTAAATCTTCCTGGCTGGTGAAGTCACCGCCTGGCAACGGTGCGCTGCGGGTCCAGTTGGGACCGGCCTCCGGGAAGAAGTCGCAGAGGCGATCCGTGGCGGCTTCCGCCAGCTTCCGGTAGGTGGTGATCTTGCCGCCGAATATGGAGATGAGTGGTGCCTTACCGTCACCGGCGTCCACCTCGAACGTGTAGTCCCGTGATGCCTTCTGCGCGGAACCGCCTTCGTCGTCCATCAATGGCCGGACACCGGAGTAGGACCAGACCACGTCGTCCGGGGTGAGCTTGTTGCGGAAGTAGTCGTTGACGATGCCGATCAGGTAGTCGACTTCCTCATCGGAAATGACGGCCTTTTTCGGATCGCCCTCGTAGTCGACGTCGGTTGTGCCGACCAGCGAGAAGTCGTCCTCGTAGGGGATCACGAAAATGATGCGCTCGTCCGCGTTCTGCAGGATGTAGGCCTCCGGCTCGTCGTGGATCCGGGGCACAACAATATGGCTGCCCTTGACCATGCGAATCTGCTTGGGTGCGGGGATGTGCAGGCTGTCCCGGAACAGGGCGCTGACCCAGGGGCCGGTGGCATTGACCATGGTCTTGCAGGTGACCGTCTCGGTCTTGCCGGTCAGCCGGTCGTTCAGCGTGACGACCCAGTGATCGCCCGCCCGCTCGGCCCGTTCACAGCGGGTCCGGGTCATGACCCGGGCGCCTTTCTCCTCGGCGGCCTTGGCGGTGAGCACCACCAAACGGGCATCGTCGACCCATCCGTCGGAGTACTCGAAGCCACGGGTAATCTCTGGAATCAGTGGACTGTTGCCGTTGAAGCGGATGCTGTTGGAGCCTTTAAGCAGCTCGCGCTTGGCCAGGTGGTCATACAGGAACAGGCCGGTACGGATCATCCAGGCCGGCCGCAGGTGTGACTGGTAGGGCAACCGGAACCGCATCGGCCACATGATGTGCGGGGCATTGCGCAGCAGTGCTTCGCGCTCGGCCAGGGCCTGGCGAACCAGTTTGAACTCGTAGTGTTCCAGGTAGCGCAGGCCGCCGTGGATCAGCTTGCTGCTGCTTGAGGACGTGGCGGAGGCGAGATCGTTCATCTCGCAAAGCAGGGTTTTCAGCCCCCGCCCGGCAGCATCCATGGCGATGCCGGTTCCATTGACACCTCCGCCGACAACGACCAAGTCGTAGTCTGTCTCTGCCGCGCTCATACCTTTCGATCTCCAGCCTGTGTTCGTTTTGGCGATTTTGTAGCCAACGAAAGCATTATGCGAAAAGGATGTGTATTCGTAAAGGAAAATAAAGAATAAAAACGAACACTGTGGCGCGAATCGAAAAGCCACAGGATCGGGCGGCCGATTTCATCGTATCCGGGATCAGACGACGTGGAGCTTGACGTCGTTGTCGGTCAGCAGTTGCTGGATGTCGTGCGGGGGCTTCTGGTCGGTAAAGAAGTGGTCGGCCTGGGTTATACTGCCCAGTCGTACCATGGCATTGCGCCCGAACTTGGTGTGGTCGGCGGCCAGCAGTACCTGCTGTGAGTTGGTCATGATCGTCTGGGCCACGCGGACCTCGCGGTAGTCGAAGTCCAGCAGGGAGCCATCCATATGGATACCGCTGATGCCGATGACGCCGAAATCCATCTTGAACTGGTTGATGAAGTCCCGCGTCGCTTCGCCGACGATGCCGCCGTCCCGGTTACGCACCTCGCCACCGGCGATGATGATATGAAAGTCCTCGCGGCTCGCCAGGATCGACGCCACATGCAGGTTGTTGGTCACGATGCGCAGGTTGTTGTGGTTGAGCAGGGCCCGGGCAATGGTTTCGGTGGTGGTCCCGATGTTGATGAACAGCGAGGCTCCGTCGGGAATCATTTTCACCAGGCTGTGGGCAATGCGCTCCTTGGCTTCCAGGTCCATGATCTTGCGCGTCTGGTAAGCGGTGTTGACGGTACTGGAGTCGATGCCTGCACCGCCGTGGTGACGCCGTACCCGGCTCTGGCGAGCCAGTTGGTTGAGATCCCGGCGAATGGTTTGCGGTGTGACCTGGAAATGATCCACAAGCTGTTCGGTAGTGACGAAGCCGTTCTGGTGAATCAGCTCCATGATCAGGTCCTGCCGGTGTTTCTGTGCCATGCCTCGATACCCGCACTCGTTCTTGTAGGAAGACAGGTCGCATTGCGAAAATCACGTTACGCGCGGACGTTCTGCGACCCATTGCACGTCGTTCGACGATTTATCAAATCAATATAACACGTTATCGGGAAGTGGCCGGGCGACGGTGTGGATTTGGGCTCATGGGGATGTTCGATCTGCCCCCGGGCGTCACTGAAAACGAAAAAATATTTGGATTCGTTTTCGAAAAGGGTAAGAATGCCGCAAAGGCCCCATTGAAAATTGTCCATGACGAGCGTGGTTTCGAAGGGGGCATCGCCGGACAATAAGCAAACAAACGGTAAAAGGGTGCAATCATGACGCGTTATCTCATGGCAATTGACCAGGGCACGACCAGCTCACGGGCCATGATTTTCGATGGTCAGGGCGAGTTTGTCGCGGTCAGCCAGCAGGAATTCCCGCAACATTTTCCGGAGAGCGGCTGGGTCGAACACGATCCCGAGGATATCTGGCGCACCGTCATCGAGACCTGTCGGGATGTTCTCCAGAAAGCCGACCTGAAGGCGGACGCCCTCGCCGGCATCGGCATCACCAATCAGCGTGAGACCACGGTGGTCTGGGACCGGGAAACCGGCAGGCCCATATATAACGCCATTGTCTGGCAGGATCGACGGGCCGCAGTCCTGTGCCAGCAGCTCAAGGACGATGGTAGCGAGGCCATGATTCACGAGAAGACCGGGCTGCTGGCTGACCCCTATTTCTCCGCCACCAAGTTGCGCTGGATCCTGGATAACGTCGACGGTGCCCAGGCCCGGGCCGAACAGGGCAAGCTGGCCTTCGGCACCATCGATACCTTCCTGCTGTGGCGCCTGACCGGCGGGCGGTCCCATTTTACCGATGCCACCAACGCCTCGCGTACGCTGCTGTTCAACATCCATGAACAGCAATGGGACGCGGATCTGCTGAAGCTGTTCGATGTGCCTGAGGCGTTATTGCCTGAGGTGCTGGACTCGGCGGATGATTTCGGCACCCTGGAGCCGGAACTGTTGGGTGCCGCCGTGCCGGTCTACGGTATGGCCGGTGACCAGCAGGCGGCGCTGTTCGGTCAGACCTGTTTCCAGGCGGGAATGGCCAAGAGCACCTACGGGACGGGGTGCTTCCTGATGCTGAACACGGGCGACAAGCCGCTGCACTCCTCGTCACGCCTTCTGACTACCGTCGGTTATCGTCTCAATGGGAAAGTGACCTACGCGCTCGAAGGCAGCATCTTCATCGCCGGTGCGGCGATCCAGTGGTTGCGGGACGGCATCAAGCTGATTCGCATGGCCCGGGAAACCGAGTCGCTGGCGGAACAGACGCCGGCCAACCACGGTGTCTACCTGGTGCCGGCGTTCACCGGCCTGGGGGCGCCTTACTGGGATCCCAAGGCCCGGGGCGCGATTTTCGGGCTGACCCGGGATACCGGCATCAAGGAGATCGTTACGGCCGGCCTGCAGTCCGTCTGCTATCAGACCAAGGACCTTCAGAAGGCCATGGAAAAGGATGGCGTGCGTCCGGTCGCCCTGCGGGTGGACGGCGGCATGGTGGAGAACAACTGGGTGCTGCAGTTCCTGGCCGATGTGTTGGGAGCAACCGTTGACCGGCCCAAACTGATCGAAACCACCGCGTTGGGCGCGGCCTACTTGGCAGGCCTCAAGGCAGGCGTCTTCGACTCCCTAGAAACCCTGGAAGGCCTGTGGCAGTGCGACCGCAGCTTTACGCCGGAAATGACCAAGGAAACCCGGGACCGCCTCTACGAAGGTTGGGTCGAGGCCGTCAACCGGTTGCAGGATTAACGCACCCCCAATTCCCGCAGGCGCTTGTAGACGGTATTCCGGCTGAAGCCGAAGTGCCGCGCCGTGCGGGAAACATTCCCCTGGTGCTGGTTGTAGACCTCCAGCAATGAGTCCAGTGCCGAGCCCGCCGGCTGATCCGGTAGTGGGTGCGCCGCTACATTGGCGGTTGGAGCCGCCGGGTGGGACGTGACGGCGTTCAGGTCCCGGATGAAGTCATCGGGCAAGTGCCAGGTTTCAATCGATTCCCGGTCGGCCATGGCCAGGGCCACCTGCATCACGTTGATCAGTTGGCGGATGTTGCCGGGCCAGGGGTGGCGCTCCAGCATGTCCAGCAGGGCGCTGGACAGCTCGGCCGGTTGGTCGGGTTCCCGGTAATAGGCATGGACCTGGCGAAACAGGGCGCGTTTGTCACTCCGATCGCGCAGGCGTGGCAATTCGATCGCCAGGCCGTTGATCCGGTAATACAGGTCGCGCCGGAATGTACCGGCCTCCACCTGCTCGCGTAATGTCTGGTTTGTTGCCGAGATCAGACGGATGTCCACCGGATAGGCCTCCGTGGATCCGACCGGCGTGACTTCCCTTTCCTGCAGCACCCGAAGCAGCCGTGCCTGGGCCCGGGCCGGCATTTCACCGATCTCATCCAGGAACAGGATCCCCTTGTGGGCCTTGCGGATAAGGCCTGTCGCGCCCTCGGTGCTCGCGCCGGTAAAGGCGCCCCGTTCGTAACCGAATAGCTCCGATTCGACCAGCTCCGAGGGGATGGCGGCGCAATTGACGGCGACCAGTGGCTGATCGCGGCGTTCGCTGGCCTGGTGCAGGGCTTTTACAAAGACTTCCTTGCCGACGCCGGTTTCACCGTGGATCAGTATCGGAATGTCCCGGTCCGACACCCGTGTGGCCTGGCGAATACAGCGGCGAACCTGCTCGTCGCCGAACTCTATGTCGGCGAAGGTAAGCGGGCCGTCCGCTGCGAGGCGCTGGGGTGTACTCGGGCGGGGCGGGGCGTGGCCATTAAGCCTGGCGGAGGGGGCCCGCAACAGGCCGAAAAGCCGACGCTGGGTGCGGGTTCGCAGTTGGAACGAGTCCCGGTCTGCCTGGGCCAGCAGGTCATCCAGGCCCAGATCCAGCAGTTCGCAGATGGGCTGTTGGAGCTGTTCGGTCGCCAGGAGCTGTCCGGCCCGCTGGTTGACGGCAACGATGGCGCCGTCGCCATCGAGTGCGAGCAGGCCCGACCACTGGCTGTCCAGGTTGTCCGGATTGGTGTTGAGGGTCAGCAGGTAGCAGTCGCGGCTGTGGGCCCGTGCCATCAACCGGTTTTCCACCGAGATCGCCATCAGCTTGACCATGCCCAGGGTATGGGCCTGGGGCAGGTAAGCGTCGCTGGAGACGTTCAGCACACCGATCAACCTGCGGTTTACATCCCGGATCGGGGCCGCGCAGCCCACCATGAATCGGTTTGCCGTAAGGAAGTGCTCGTTGCGTTGGACCTGGATGGCCTGGCCGCAGGCGATCGCAGTGCCGATGGCGTTGGTGCCGTTATGGCGTTCCTGCCAGCTGCAGCCTTCCCGGAACAGGTCCGGGCGGCCGGTCTCGACAAAGCGGCGGTCGCCCCAATGGCGTAGCAGGCGCCCCTGGCCGTCTGACAGCATGATCAGTGAACGGCTGTTGGCCAGGATGTTGTCGTAGTAGGGCAGTACTTCACTCTCGGTGGTATCAAGCAGGATACCGTTCTCCTCATGCAACTGCTGGCGAGCCGGACGATCGAGGTCGACGGCGGCTGGCCGGGAGTCGTGAGCGAGCCCGAAGCTGTGGCAGCGCGCCCATGAGGCGGCGATCAGCTCACCGAAATCGTCGCTTGTCGTCATCCTGTTCACGGTCATTTCCCTGCCTCATTGTTGTCTTTTTCCGTGTTCGGGAACCGCAAAGATTGTTCAATATTGTGTTCACAGTGTTCGCATGTCAATGTTCATATTGAACAGTTTTATTCGAAAGCGAACATTGCTCTGCGTGAATGAACGCAATCTGATGCATTAAAAGAGTTTTAAAACAGGTATTTGTGATTTTTTTGCCTGACCGTGAGTGCGATTGGTATGTTCGTTGCGTTCTGATATTCGAAAGCGAACGTTAAGCCGCCGGTGCGGTGTTCGCGCAGTCAGAACAAAAACAAGGACACGAACGCATGTCGCTGACTCTTGAGAATGTGTCCCGCGTGGTGGACGGCGTGCCCCATGTGGCGGATGCCGATCTCACCTTTGAAGCCGGATCCTTTAACGTGCTGCTGGGGCGAACCCTGGCGGGCAAGACATCCCTGATGCGCCTGATGGCCGGGCTGGACCGTCCGGATGAAGGTCGCGTGCTGGTCGATGGTGTGGATGTGACCGGCCAGAGTGTGCAGAAACGCAACATCTCCATGATCTACCAGCAGTTCATCAACTACCCGAACCTGACGGTGTGGGACAACATTGCCTCGCCCCTGAAGCTGGCCAGGATGGCGCCGTCAGAGATCGAGCGCCGGGTGCGTGAGACTGCCGAAATGCTGCGCATCGAGAACCTGCTCAAGCGCTACCCGCTGGAGTTGTCAGGCGGCCAGCAGCAGCGCACCGCCATGGCCCGGGCCCTGGTCAAGGATGCCACGCTGATCCTGTTCGATGAGCCGCTGGTCAACCTGGATTACAAGTTGCGCGAAGAGTTGCGGGCCGAATTGCGGGAACTTTTCCGGGCCCGCAATTGCGTCGCGGTTTATGCCACCACCGAGCCTAACGAAGCCCTGGCCCTGGGTGGTGTGACCACGCTGCTCCACGAGGGGCGGATCATCCAGAACGGGCCGGTGATGGACGTCTACCGCCGGCCGGTGAACACCACTGCCGCCGAACTGTTCAGCGAACCGCCCATCAACTTCATGCCGGGGCGGGTTACGGAAAATGAACTGACCTTCGACGAGTACGCCCACCACCCGCTCACCCGAGAGCTGTCGTCCCTCGTGCCGGGCCGCTATCAGTTTGGCATACGGCCCAGCCACATCAGCCTGGTGCCGCAGAACGAGGATGACCTGGAACTGGCAATGACGGTGGAACTGGCGGAGATCAGTGGCTCGGAAACCTTCATGCACGTGAAGAATGAGCACTTCGAGCTGGTTTTGCAGTTGATGGGCGTCCACGAATACCACACCGAGACCCCGATCCAGATCTACCTGCCCATAGGCAAGCTCTTCGTGTTCGATGAGGCCGGAGACCTGGTGCACGCGCCGGCCTCGGTGCATGACAACAATGCGGATACGGAGTAAGCGACCATGGCCGAAATCCAGTTGAAATCGCTTGCCCACAGTTACAGTCGCCATCCCGAAGGCCCGGGTGACTACGCCATCCGCCAGATGAGTCACACCTGGCACAAGGGCGGTGCCTATGCCTTGCTGGGGCCGTCGGGCTGCGGCAAGACCACCATGCTCAACATCATTTCCGGCCTGCTGGCACCGTCGGAAGGGGATGTGATGTTCGACAATGTGCGGGTCAACGAGCTCTCGCCCAAGGACCGTAACATCGCCCAGGTGTTCCAGTTCCCGGTGGTCTACGACTCCATGACGGTGTTTGACAACCTGGCATTCCCGCTCAAGAACGCCGGCATTCCCAAGGCCAGGATCGAGGCCAAGGTGGAAGAGATCGCCGCCATCCTGGAGCTCGAGCCGGTGCTTCGGAAGAAGGCCAAGGGCCTGACGGCGGACGAGAAGCAGAAAGTTTCCATGGGCCGCGGCCTGGTGCGGGACGACGTCTCCGCCATCCTGTTCGACGAGCCGCTGACGGTGATCGATCCGCAGCTCAAGTGGAAATTGCGGCGCAAGCTCAAGCAGATCCACGAGCAGTTCAACATCACCATGGTCTACGTGACCCACGATCAGTTGGAAGCGTCCACCTTCGCCGACAAGATCGCGGTGATGTACGACGGCCAGATCGTGCAGTTCGGCACACCCCGCGAGCTGTTCGAGCGACCCAACCATACATTCGTGGGTTTCTTCATCGGCAGTCCCGGGATGAACCTGATCGATGTATCGGTGACGGAACAGGGCGTTCGTTTCGACGACATCGACGTCCCGCTCGACGACGGGCAGAAACAGCGCATCGCAGCGACCGGATCGAGCAACATCAAACTGGGCATTCGCCCGGAGTTCGTGCAACTGACCGCGGCACCCGCCGATGACACCTGGCCCTGCCGGATCCTCGACGTCGAGGACCTCGGCACCTACAAGATCGTTACCCTGCAACTGGGCGAGCAACGCCTGAAGGCCCGGATCGACGAGGACCAGATGATCTCCGGCGACACCCTCCATGTGGGGTTCCCACGCCAGTGGCTGAAGGTGTACGTGGATGAATTCCTGGTGGACGAGCAGACCGAGGAGGCGCAGTCATGAGAAAGGTCCCCAACAACCGCGCCTGGTGGCTGGTGCTGCCGGTTTTCATCCTGGTGGCGTTCTCCGCCCTGATCCCTCTGATGACGGTGGTGAACTACTCCGTGCAGGACATTTTCGGGCCCAATGCGGCCTACTTTGTCGGCACCGACTGGTTCCGCGAGGTGCTGCGTAACGAAAGCCTGCAGGCGTCCCTGGGACGGCAGGTGGTGTTCTCGGCGGCGGTGCTGCTGATCGAAATCCCGCTCGGCATCGGGATCGCGTTGCTGATGCCCACCGGCGGCAAGCGGGCATCCCTGTGCCTGATCCTGCTGGCGATCCCGCTGCTGATTCCCTGGAACGTGGTGGGCACCATCTGGCAGATCTTCGGCCGGGGTGACATCGGCCTGTTCGGGCGATTCCTGAATGAGATCGGTATCAACTACAACTACACCGCGGACCCGGTGGACGCCTGGTTCACGGTGTTGCTGATGGACGTCTGGCACTGGACGCCACTGGTCGCCCTGCTTTGCTACTCCGGGTTGCGCGCGATTCCCCAGGCGTTTTACCAGGCGGCGGAAATCGACCGCGCTTCCCGCTGGGCGGTGTTCCGCTACATCCAGTTGCCGCGTCTGAAAAGCGTGCTGGTGATCGCGGTGCTGCTGCGCTTCATGGACAGCTTCATGATCTACACCGAGCCGTTCGTACTCACCGGCGGTGGACCGGGCAGTTCCACCACCTTCCTCAGTCAGACGCTCACCACCATGGCGGTTGGGCAGTTCGACATCGGGCGGGCCGCGGCGTTCTCGCTGGTCTATTTCCTGATCGTGCTGCTGGTGTCCTGGCTGTTCTTCACCGCCATCACCTATCCGGACCGGGACAAGTAGGAGGCCGTCATGACTCATAGCAAACGCCGTGGATTCGGCATCACCTTCTACATCCTGTTGTTGCTGCTGCCGATCTACTGGTTGCTGAACATGTCGTTCAAGACCAACCAGGAGATCCTCAGCTCGCTGACGCTTTGGCCGCAGAACTTCACGTTCCACAACTACGCGGTGATCTTCACGGACCCGAGCTGGTACGACGGCTACATCAACTCGATGATCTACGTGTCCATCAACGTGGTGATCACGCTGCTGGTGTCGCTGCCGGCCGCCTACGCCTTCAGCCGCTACAAGTTCGTCGGCGACAAGCACCTGTTCTTCTGGCTGCTGAGTAACCGCATGGCGCCGCCGGCGGTGTTCCTGCTGCCGTTCTTCCAGCTGTATTCCTCGATCGGCCTGTTCGACACCCACATTGCGGTGGCCCTGGCGCACTGCCTGTTCAACGTGCCGCTGGCGGTGTGGATCCTGGAAGGGTTCATCTCTGGAGTGCCGCGTGAATACGACGAGATGGCCTACATCGACGGTTACAGCTTCCCGCGCTTCTTCATCAAGATCTTTATTCCGATGATCCGCTCGGGGATCGGTGTATCCGCGTTCTTCGCCTTCATGTTCTCGTGGGTCGAGTTGCTGTTGGCCCGGACGCTGACCTCGGTCGATGCCCAGCCGATCGGCGCCATCATGACCCGAACCGTCGGCGCCAGCGGGATCGACTGGGGCGTGCTGGCGGCCGCCGGTGTCCTCACCATCATTCCGGGCCTGTTGGTGGTCTGGTTCGTTCGCAACCACGTGGCCACGGGCTTTGCCCTGGGCCGGGTCTGAGGAGGTTGAGCATGATTGCCTGGATGCAGTGGACCCTTCCCACCGCGATTTTCTTCGCCACCATCGCCGCCATCCTGCTGGTGATGACGGTGTTCGAAGTGGTCAAGCCCTGCGTGGAGCGCAAGGGCTTCCTGCCGATCGCCACCACCCGCGGCGACCGGCTGTTTATCGGCCTGCTCAGCAGTGCCTACATTCATCTGCTGTTCCTGGGGTTGACGGAGGCCAGCCTCTGGATCGCCCTGGCAATTTCCGTGGTTTGGTTGGGGGTCCTGCTGCGCTGGGGATGATGGAAGGCGTTTCGTTCGTGTTCGACAAACCCCATTGTGGGGCGTTCGAATACGAACTAATGTATAAAAAATGATCGCAAACGATCGTTAAGGATTTTCGATCTATAGCCCGCGGAGGACCCTGACGGGCCTTATGGACGGAAAGAAGGGCGCAGGAAAACGCTCCTGAAGGCGGTGGGCAGCCTGCGACCCGTAGTCGATAACACTAACAACAGACGAGGTTTGGCTATGTTGAAGAACAAGAACACTCCACAAACCCTGTTGCTGAGCGCCGCCGTCGGCCTGCTCAGCCTGGGTTTGAGCCTACAGGCCAGCGCCGACCAGTATTCCGACGCGGCCGAGAAATGGGTGGACAACGAGTTCCAGCCGTCGACCCTGACCAAGGAGCAGCAGCTCAAGGAAATGGCCTGGTTCACTGAGGCGGCCAAACCCTTCCGCGGGATGGAAATCAACGTGGTTTCGGAAACCCTCGCCACCCACGAGTACGAGTCCAATACACTGGCAAAGGCGTTCACCGAAATCACCGGGATCAAGGTGACCCATAACCTGATCCAGGAAGGGGACGTCATCGAGAAGCTGCAGACCCAGATGCAGTCGGGCCGCAACATCTACGATGCCTACGTCAACGACTCGGACCTGATCGGCACCCACTTCCGCTACGGCAAGGTGGTCCCGATTTCTGACATGATCAAGGGCGATGCCAAGGACGTCACGTCGCCGACGCTGGATCTGGACGACTTCATCGGCCTGGAGTTCACCACCGCGCCGGACGGCAAGGTCTACCAGTTGCCGGATCAGCAGTTCGCCAACCTGTACTGGTTCCGCGCGGACTGGTTCGAGCGTGACGATCTGAAGAAGAAGTTCAAGGACATCTACGGCTATGAACTGGGCGTGCCGGTGAACTGGTCGGCCTATGAGGACATCGCCGAGTTCTTCTCCGACAAGGTCAAGACCATCGATGGCAAGCGCGTCTATGGCCACATGGACTACGGCAAGAAAGACCCGTCCCTGGGCTGGCGCTTCACCGACGCCTGGTTCTCCATGGCGGGTGAGGGCGACAAGGGCCTGCCCAACGGTTTGCCGGTGGACGAGTGGGGCATTCGCGTCGAGGATTGCCACCCGGTCGGTTCCAGCGTCACCCGTGGTGGTGCTGTAAACGGCCCGGCGGCGGTCTACGCCACCCGCAAGTACAAGGAGTGGCTGGAGAAGTACGCGCCGCCGGAAGCCCAGGGCATGACCTTCTCCGAGGCCGGTCCGGTACCGGCGCAGGGTAACGTGGCCCAGCAGATTTTCTGGTACACCGCCTTTACCTCCAGCATGACCAAGGACGGACTGCCCGTGGTCAACGAGGACGGCACGCCCAAGTGGCGGATGGCGCCATCCCCGCACGGACCGTACTGGGAAAAAGGCATGAAGCTGGGCTATCAGGACGTGGGTTCCTGGACCTTTATGAAGTCCACACCTGAGAAGCGTCGTCTGGCTGCGTGGCTGTATGCGCAGTTCACCACGGCCAAGACGGTCTCCCTGAAGAAGACCCTGGTCGGCCTGACGCCGATTCGCGAGTCGGACATCAACTCCGAAGCCATGACCGAAGCGGCACCGAAGCTGGGTGGCCTGGTCGAGTTCTACCGCAGCCCGGCCCGCGTCCAGTGGAGCCCGACCGGCACCAACGTACCGGACTATCCGAAGCTGGCGCAGCTGTGGTGGCAGTATATCTCCCAGGTCACCAGTGGCGAGAAGACCCCGCAGCAGGCGCTGGACGGTCTGGCGGAAGCCCAGGACAACATCATGATGCGCCTGGAGCGCGCCAAGGTGATGGAGACCTGCGGGCCGAAGCTGAACGAGCCGCGTGACGCCAGCTACTGGCTGAACCAGCCGGGCGCTCCCAAGCCCAAGCTGGAGAACGAGAAGCCGAAGGGCGAAACCGTTCCCTACAAGGAACTGCTGAAGAGCTGGGAAGAAGCTGAGAAGAGCTGATTTTCAGCCTGAACGGGAAAGCCGCCGGGTGGTTCATCCGGCGGTTTTTTTTGGTGCGCCAGGCATGGCGCGTAGCGCCTTGACGGGCGCTGTTCTGGTACAGGTGGTGCTGGCCGGATGACTTGGGGGTGCAAGTCCCCTGTGGGCCCGGTAAGGGGAACTACTAGCCGA
>NZ_SJDL01000021.1 GCF_004327985.1 Marinobacter halodurans | reverse complement strand
GCCGTTCGGCTAGTAGTTCCCCTTACCGGGCCCACAGGGGACTTGCACCCCCAAGTCATCCGGCCAGCACCACCTGTACCAGAACAGCGCCCGTCAAGGCGCTACGCGCCATGCCTGGCGCACCAAACAAAAAACCCCGCTCGAGGCGGGGTTCTTTGTTTGATATGGCGCGGCTGGGAGGATGATGCGGGGCTGCGCCCCTACCCTTCGGGCCGTCGTCGCGATGCTCCGACGTTCCTCCGCGCGGCGAGCGCGCTCCGGTCGAACCTCTTTCGGTTCGAATCCCGTCGGAACTCAGCGCTATGCAAACAAAAAACCCCGCTCGAGGCGGGGTTCTTTGTTTGATATGGCGCGGCTGGGAGGATTCGAACCTCCGACCGCCTGGTTCGTAGCCAGGTACTCTATCCAGCTGAGCTACAGCCGCGTATAACTTGTGTTTGGTCGAACTATCGACCGCTTGGATTCAAGCCAAGCTAATTGTCCAGTTTGGCAGTTACTGCCAGGGGAGGATGATTCGGGCCGGAGGCCCTCACCCTTCGGGGCCGCCGTCGCGACGCTCCGACGTTCCTCCGCGCGACCAGCGCGCTCCGGTCGAACCTCTTTCGGTTCGAATCCCGTCTGATCTCTCGACACCAGGAACTTCGGGTTCACGAGACATCAGTATCGAATAAGTGGCGCGGCTGGGAGGATTATGCGAGCCTTCGGCTCTTCCCTTGCGGGCCGTCGTCGCAATGCTCCGACGTTCCTCCGCGCGACCAGCGCGCTCCGGTCGAACCTCTTTCGGTTCGAATCCCGTCTGATCTCTCGACACCAGGAACTTCGGGTTCACGAGACATCAGTATCGAATAAGTGGCGCGGCTGGGAGGATTCGAACCTCCGACCGCCTGGTTCGTAGCCAGGTACTCTATCCAGCTGAGCTACAGCCGCGCATCTGATTTTTCCAACCTTTCATCAAGGTCATTGCCATCTTGCTAAGGATGGCCGTTCCCAAAATTCTCTCCGAGAGAAAATGGCGGAGAGGGAGGGATTCGAACCCTCGATACGCGCAATGCGTATGGCTCCTTAGCAGGGAGCTGGTTTCAGCCACTCACCCACCTCTCCTTGAGAACGCGGCGTATAGTACCATAATTTTTCTGTTTTCATAGGGTTGACACAACTTTTTTCGGGACGGATTTTCGCGCTTTCCTTTATCCCGGTTCTATAGACCGATCAATCCCTTACCATCGATCAGTTATCAACCAACAGATACAAAAAACCCGCCGGTTTGAAGCGGCGGGTTTGCCTGGATTCAGATGTTGCCCGGCTCGTGTTCGCTGTCCGGGTCCGTCTTTTCCTTCTGGATCCGCTGATAAATTTCTTCGCGGTGTACAGCCACCTCTTTCGGGGCGTTCACACCGATGCGCACCTGGTTCCCTTTTACACCCAGAACCGTGACGGTGACTTCGTCACCGACCATCAGGGTTTCGCCTACGCGACGGGTTAAAATCAACATGTCCTTTACTCCTTATGTCCAGAGCTACCTGTTCCGACGATTAATAATTAATCAACTACCTATCTTTATAGTGGGACGACGCCGCTTTCGTAACCCGCAATTATCCGTAAGGATAATCCCTCAGATGCCCGAAAGGCTGAATCGTTCCCTTTTTGCACGAGGCCCGGACGGAGTGACATGATTCCCGTCATCCGTTGCGAAACGCGCCGGCAGGTCCTAAACGCAACCTGCCATTCAGCCTAGGCCTCGTTAACCGGTCCCTGCAATTCGAAAGCACTGTGCAGTGCCCGAACGGCCAGTTCCAGATACTTCTCATCGATTACGACTGAGATCTTGATTTCCGATGTGGAAATCATCTCAATGTTAATGCCCTCGTTCGACAGCGCCTCAAACATGCGGGTGGCGACACCGGCGTGCGAACGCATACCCACCCCGACAATACTGACCTTGGCGATACGGCCGTCACCGCTGACCTCCCGGGCAGACAGCTCGGAGGCCACTTGCTCCAGAACCGTACGGGCACGCTTGTAGTCGTTGCGATGCACGGTGAAGGTGAAGTCGGTACGGTTATCCGCACCCACGTTCTGGACGATCATGTCCACTTCGATGTTGGCATCACTGATCGGTTTCAATATACGAAGTGCACTGCCCGGTGTATCAGGTACGCCGGAAATGGTCAGTTTTGCTTCGTCCCGGTTAAAAGCAATGCCGGATACCACCGGTTGTTCCATGTCAGCCTCGTCATCAAGCGTAATCAGGGTGCCCTCACCTTCATCGAAGCTTGAGAGAACCCGCAGTGGCACGTTGTACTTACCCGCAAATTCGACGGCCCGGATCTGCAGCACCTTGGAGCCCAGACTGGCCATCTCGATCATTTCCTCGAAGGTGATCTTATCCAGCCGACGGGCGCCGTCCACGACACGCGGATCGGTGGTATAGACACCATCGACATCAGTATAGATCTGGCACTCGTCGGCTTTCAGTGCTGCCGCCAGGGCGACCGCCGTCGTGTCGGAGCCGCCCCGGCCGAGCGTCGTGATATTGCCGTATTCATCAACGCCCTGGAAGCCGGCAACGACGACCACCCGACCCGCATTCAGATCACCGCGCATGTTCTGCTCGTCGATCTGCTGGATACGCGCCTTGGTGTGGGCGTTATCCGTCAGGATGCGAACCTGCGAACCGGTGTAGGAACGCGCGTCAACGCCCCGCTTCTGCAACGCCATGGACAGCAGCGCAATGGTCACCTGCTCACCGGTCGACACCAGCACGTCCATCTCGCGCGGTGTCGGCTCGTCCATAATCTCGTTGGCCAGGCCAATCAGGCGATTGGTCTCACCACTCATCGCTGAAACAACCACCACCAGGTCGTGCCCTTCGGCGCGGCCTCGTGCAACCCGATCGGCCACGGCGTTGATACGCTCAATCGTGCCGACGGAGGTACCGCCAAATTTCTGGACCAGAAGTGCCATCGTCTTCCTTATTTCCGCCTGTCAGTCGGGTCTATCCCACGCTCGCCACGCCGGCGCAGCGCGGCGATTATAATGGGTGTTCGGGGCGCTGGATACCGTTTCAGCGCGTAGCTTCGTCAACCCATCCAGTCACCTGGGCGAGTGCGTCCGGCAGTTTCGACGGATCCGACCCGCCCCCCTGCGCCATATCCGGTCGACCACCGCCTTTACCATCCACGGCAGCGGCCAGCTTTTTCATGATGTCACCGGCGCGCACGCGATCGGTCGCATCCTTGGTGACACCGGCCACAAGGGTGACCTTGCCGTCTTCGATGGCCGCCAGCACCACGACGCCGGAGCCCAGCTTGTTCTTGAGCTGATCCGCTGTATCCATCAACGCCTTGCGATCGGCACCCGGCAGTTCGGACGCCACCACTTTAAGGCCATTCACATCCACCGCGGAGCCAGCCAGATCAGCACCGGCCGAACTGGCCAGCTTGGCTTTCAACTGCTCCAGCTCCTTTTCCAGTTGGCGATTCCGGTCCAGCGCGGCTTCCACTTTCTCGATCACGCTGTCGCGCGTTCCCCGGACCAGGCCGGCCACCTGGCGCAGACGCGACTCGGTCTCGTCCATCCAGGCCAACGCACCTTTGCCGGTGACCGCCTCGATACGCCGGACACCGGAGGAAATCCCGCTTTCCGACGTAATGCGGAAGGCGCCGACATCGCCAGTCCGGGAGACATGCGTGCCGCCGCAGAGTTCGACCGAATAGTTGTCGCGCCCCATGGTCAACACCCGCACTTCATCCCCGTATTTTTCGCCGAACAGGGCCGTGGCGCCCTTCTCCTTCGCGCTTTCCATATCGGTGACTTCCACACCGACCGGTTCATTGGCGAGGATTTCATCGTTGACCAGAGCTTCGATTTCCTTCAACTGCTCCGGCGTGACCGGCTCGAAGTGAGAGAAGTCAAAGCGCAGGCGTTCAGCTTCGACCAACGAGCCCTTCTGGGTCACGTGGTCGCCCAGCACCTTGCGCAGGGCTGCATGCAACAGGTGCGTGGCAGAGTGGTTCAGGGCGATGGCCTGGCGGCGGGCATGGTCGATGCGCGCGTCCACTTCCAGTCCCGGGAACAGTTCGCCTTCAATGACCGTCCCAATGTGCAGGTGGTTGGCACCGTCTTTTCGGGTGTCAGTCACCTGGAAGCGACCGCCACTCCAGGTCAGCAGACCGGTGTCGCCCACCTGGCCGCCGGACTCCGCGTAAAACGGTGTGCGCTCCAGAACGACAACGGCTTCGTCACCGGTCTGCGCATTCGCTTCCTCGCCGTTGACCAGTACGGTGCGGATAGTTTCGTGGCCATCGATCTTTTCATAGCCGGTAAATTCAGTGCTGCCACCGAGGCCGGCGGTCACGTTGTAGTCGACGCCAAACTTGGATGCCGCGCGGGCGCGCTCGCGCTGGGCTTCCATCGCCTTCTTGTAGCCGTCGTAATCCAGCGTCAGGCCACGCTCCCGGGCGATGTCATTGGTCAGGTCAACCGGAAACCCATAGGTATCATAGAGGGTGAAAATGGTTTCGCCGGGAATCTGGCTGCCCTTGAGTTCGGCAATGTCCTGCTCCAGCAGGCGCAGACCCTTGTCCAGCGTACGGGCGAACTGCTCCTCTTCCTGCAGCAGGACCTTCTCGATCTGTGCCTGGGTCCGTACCAGCTCGGGATAGGCCTCGCCCATGAGGTCCACCAGCGCCGCCGTCAGCTTGTAGAAGAACGGTTCACGGGCGCCCAGCTTGTTGCCGTGCCGGGCAGCTCGACGGATGATCCGGCGCAGCACAAAACCACGGCCCTCGTTGGACGGCATCACGCCGTCGGCAATCAGGAAGGCACAGGAACGGATGTGGTCGGCCACCACCCGCAGTGATGCCTCTTCCGTGTCGGCGCCACCGAGGAGGTCGGACGCCGCCTTCAGGAGGTCCTGGAACAGGTCGATCTCATAGTTGCTGTGCACGCCCTGCAGCACCGCCGAAATACGCTCCAGCCCCATGCCGGTATCCACCGACGGCTTGGGTAGCGGCTGCATTTCACCATCCGCGGTGCGGTTGAACTGCATGAAGACCACGTTCCAGATCTCAATGAAGCGATCACCGTCCTCGTCCGGTGAACCGGGCGGGCCACCGGCGATTTCGGGGCCGTGGTCATAGAAGATTTCGGTACAGGGGCCACAGGGGCCGGTGTCGCCCATCTGCCAGAAGTTGTCCGAGGCGTACGGCTCCCCTTTATTGTCGCCGATACGGATAATCCGGTCGGCCGGCACGCCCATGCCGTTGTGCCAGAGGTCGTAGGCTTCGTCGTCCGAGGCGTAGACCGTGACCAGCAGTTTTTCCTTCGGCAGGCCCAGCCATTCATCGCCGGTCAGAAAGGTCCAGGCAAATTCGATGGCTTCTTTCTTGAAGTAGTCGCCGAAACTGAAATTGCCCAGCATCTCGAAAAAGGTGTGATGGCGCGCGGTGTAGCCCACGTTTTCCAGGTCGTTGTGCTTGCCGCCGGCGCGGACGCAGCGCTGGGAACTCGTCGCCCGGGTATAGTCACGTTTTTCACGGCCGAGGAATACGTCCTTGAACTGGTTCATCCCGGCATTGGTGAACAGCAGGGTCGGATCGTCGTGGGGAACCAGTGAGCTGCTGGGTACGATTTCGTGCCCGCGCTGCCGGAAATATTCCAGAAAAGTCTGGCGCAATACTGCGGTTTTCATAGCCGTGTCCTGATCGCCTCGTCAGAAATTCAGTTCAAAGAGTGAGTCGAGCCACAGGATTGGGGACCTTGCCCAATCCGGCACAATCGCCATGGATAAGGGCGCTACTCTAGCACAGCCACCGGGGGTAAAAAACGAGAAACGCCGCCCGGTAGGCGGCGCTGACGGCATTTCCGGCAATTCGATGGATTCGGAGTTATTCGGAGGCTTCCGGGGCCTTCTGCTCCTTTTGATCACCAGACGGTTCGAGCACACCGATAATGGCTTTCCAGAAGTCCGTCATAAGGCCGGTGGTATCGGTTTCAAGTGGATCGGGGCTGTTTTCCTGCAGGTCGGACATAATGCGGTCCATCAAGCTTTCCAATGAGCCCGGTTCCAGGCCCTGCCTGGCCGCCCGGCCAGCCAGCGACTGGATATCCCGGGCCAATCCGGCCAGGGGCCGCAACTGGCTGTTGGCCGAGGGTTTACCCGACACCGCCTCGTACGCCGATGCCCGCACCGTGCGCACAGAGGACAGGTTCAGGCTGAAGCTGGCCAGCTCCCCGCCCTCCAGCCCCAACTGACTGGCTGCCGAAAAAGCCGACTGCACATCCCCGTCGAAGAACTGCCCGGCCACCTGCTGGACATCCTCGAACAGCGCGGTGAGCGCCTGACGCTCGCCGTCATCCAGCTCGCCCTGCACCGAAAACCGGTATCGCCCGGCGAACAGACTGGCGCTGGTGCTCTCGCTGGATGCACCGCCGTTGCCCAGCTCGGTTCGGCTGCTGGCGCCGGCGTAGCGGCTTTCGTCCATGGCCACCGTGACGATATCGCCATCGGCGGTACGCACCTGGAACAACAGTTGATTGCGCGACGCCGCTTCCACGCTGTAGCCGGAAACGGATGTGGATTCGCCCGCACTTCCATCTCCCAGGTAGCGCTGTTGCAGGCTGTCGAGCCCGTCCTGGATACGGGAGAAACTGTCATCGATATCGGCGGAGAGGTCAGCGTTCATCATACCCAGGGCTTCGATCTGGTCGCGGGCCTCGGAAAACCCCTGGCTGACGCCTTTGCGGGCCTGATCCAGCAGACTGGCCAGCCGCTCGCTATCGGCCCCGCTGCGCGCCTCCTGCTCCAGGCGATGCTGTACGAACCCGAGCACACGGCTGGCAACATCGGCCGCACTGGGCGGCTCAAACGCGTCCGTTGCGGCTTTCGATACCTGACCATCCCCGTGACCAAGCCCCTGCTGCAGGCGCTGCTCAAGCCGGGCGCGCAGGACGCCAATGGCATCATCGGCGGTGCGGATCCGGCCCTGGTTGCGTCCTTCGACGACGTCACCGGTCGCCGACTTGCCGGGCACCGACGAGGCGCTGGAGGAGCGGTCCGATTGATTGCGGTGGTGGGCATCGGAGCCGGGAATCGAAACCGGGGAAACCATGACACGGACCTCTCAGATTATTAGAAGACGCCGACAGTGCGTCTTACATGATGACCGTTATGACGGCCGACCAGCCACAATCTTTAGGAATGTTTCGATATACTGAGGACGGATTTCAGGCCCCGCCTGAATAAACCGGCTACCCCTTTGCGCAACGGAGCGGTCAATGCCCCAGCCTTTCCACCCGGCCGAAGAGCTGCTACCACCAGCCACGCTGATCAAGCGCCTGCTGGCGATGATTTACGATGGCCTGATCTGTATCGCGGTGTTGATCGTCACCACCTGGATCTACACCATGCTGGCCGCCTGGATCATCGGCTTCGAGGCGTACAAGGCGCTGGCCGAATCCGGGAAGCTGTCATCCGACCCGCTGCTGACCTCGATCCTGTTCGTCGCGCTGTTTGTTTTCTTTGGCTATTTCTGGACGAAGACGGGACAGACACTGGGGATGCAGGTCTGGCGGATACGCATCGAGAACCCGGACGGGACCCCCATCCGCTGGTACCAGGCCCTGCTGCGCTACCTGATCGGCTGGGTCAGTTGGCTGACCGGCGGACTGGGCTACCTGTGGATACTCTGGGATAGCGAAAGACGGTCCTGGACCGACCGCGTTTCCGAGAGCCAGGTGGTCCGGGTGCCCAGGACCACCCGCTAACCTGCCCGCCGCATCAGGACAGCACCGACAATGGCACTCAGCACGATGGGCGCGGCAATGGCGATCACGGGGCTGAAGCCGAACACGACGCTCATCGGCCCCAACAAGTCCTGCATGTACTTGAAGATCAATCCCACGATAATCCCGGTGAAGACCCGAAAGCCCATCGTCACCGATCGCAGCGGCCCGAACACGAAGGAAATCGCCACCAGCACCAGCACGGCAATGGCAACCGGCCCCAGGACCTTCTTCCAGAAGGCCAGCCAGTAGGTGGTGGAGCTGAGCCCTTGCTGGTCCAGGTAGGTGCCGTAGGTGTAGAGGCCGCTGATCGACAGGTTCTCCGGATCGACAATCAACACGCTCAGTACCGAGGGCGACAGCTGCGAGTCCCAGCGCATGTGATCGGCCGTCTTGCGGATGGTCCCCTGCTTCGACAGTTCCGTCGTGATCACACGCTCAAGCGTCCAGTGATCCTGCTTGTACGTGGCCTTGCGGGCGAAACTGGCGCTGGTCAGTTCCCGGTCGTCGTTAAAATGGAACAGCGACACCCCCAGCAAAATGCCGCTGGGCTGCACCACGTTGACATGGATAAAGGTATTTCCTTCGCGATGCCAGAGCCCGTTCGACGAGGCCACGTTACTCTCGCCGCCCCGCGCGATCTCCCGCTGACTCTGGGCGATTTTCTCGAAGTGCGGAGCGACGAATTCCCCGAGAACAAGGCCGATGACGACCACCACGATCGTGGGTTTCATCGCCGACCAGACGATTCGGCGAATCGACACCCCGGCCGCCCGGATGACGACCAGTTCCGACGTGCTGGCCAGACTCCCCAGACCGATCAGGCAGCCCATGAAGGCACCCAGCGGCAGATAATCGTAGATCCGCCGCGGCAGGGTCAGGAAAATATAGGCAAGCACCTGCGGGGTCTGGTAATTCTTCTCGATATTATCCAGCTCGTGGATGAATGCGAAGATCAGGTCCAGTGACAGCACCACCAGCATGACCAGCAGCGTAGCCCCGCCCACGGTCCGGATGATGTATCGATCAAGCTTCTTCATGGGCCCGCCCTTCCTTGACCAGTCGCCGTTTACGCCACCACGCGGTACCGAACTGCAACCAGAGACCGACGGCCAGGAACAGCAGATGCACCCAGGTCAGCCCCAGCCATTCCGGCACCTGCTGTCTGGCCAGCGCATCCCGCGCAACGATCAGAAGCCCCAGGTAAGTAATGTAAATCAGCATCGCCGGCAGCAAATGGAAGAACCGCCCCTGGCGTGGGTTTACGCGGCTCAGACGCACAGCCAGCAACGTCACGATCGGTACGATCAGTGGCAGGGACAGTCGCCAGTGGAACAGCGCGCGTAGCTCGGGATCGTCGGATTGCATCAATCTCAGGGTCGGTATGGCGTCTTCGTCGTCCCGTTCATTGACGGAATCCGGCCCGGTAATCTTCAGCCCGTAAGCGTCGAAATGCGTGACCTTGTAGTCCAGGTCGCCCGGGGCCCCTTCGTAACGCTGGCCATCCTCCAGTACGAGGAACCGGCTGCCGGTATCGGGATCAACAAACTGCGAGCCCTCGTCCGCCGTGGTCATCGAGAGTCCGGAACCGTCCTTCTTGAACTCGGCAATGAACACGCCCAACAGCTTCTGCTTGTCCTTGCTCAGGCCTTCGACGTAGGTGACGCGGTCGCCCGAGGACAGACTCTGGAACCGCCCGGGGGAAAGCAGCTCGAATTCCGTCGCCTTCTTCTGCTGGTTGATGATGTCCTGGACTTTCTGCATCCCCCAGGGCGACAGGTACAGGCTCATCGAACCGACAACCAGCATCACCACCACGCTGGCGATCATCGTCTGCGCCAGCACCTGGCGGTCGCTGACGCCGCAGGCAAACAGCACGGTCATCTCGCTTTCCAGGTACATCCGCCCATAGGCCAGCAGGATGCCGATAAACAGCCCCAGCGGCAGGATCAGTTCCAGGAAACCCGGGAAGCGGTAGGCCATGATGGTAAACAGCACGTCACCAGCGATCTTGCCCGCGGCGGCATCGGCCAGATACCTGATGAAGCGGCCACTCATGAACACGAGCAGCAGAACCCCGGACACCGCCAGCATGCTGACAATGACCTGGCGGGTCAGATAGCGGAAGATGATGTACAAAATGTCCCTTCCCAAACAGACGGATGGTGGATCGTCCACAGACCGTCGCTATTCTATTGGACCTTGCCGGTGAATGACAGGCACCCGGGACCGGATAAGTCCATCATAGCCAACAACATTCGGCTTAACGTACACTTGGGTCACTCACTGCAGACACCGGCTGCGGCCGGCTGTCCCGGCTCCGGGACTTCACCCTGCCCGGACCACCGATACGGAATCAATCAACGGAGCTGCCATGAAATACACCCTGAACAGCAAGTCCCTGACCGATATCAAAGCCGACTGCCTGGTCGTATCCGTCCCCGAAAAGGGCGACTGGCCGGCGTCCACGTCCGCGGCAGATGCAGCCCTGAATGGCCTACTCAAGGATTTGCAGAAAAACGGTGATATCTCAGGCAAGGCGGGCAGCACCCTGATGCTGCCCCTGGCCAACCAGCCCTGGAAACGCCTGCTCGTTGTTGGCAGCGGCAGCGAATCGCCCCAGCAGCCGGCCGCTTTCCGCAAGATGCTGAACGCCGCCATTGGCCGCCTGAAGGACAGCCCGGCCAAACATGCCCTGATTGCACTGGCTGACAATGAGGTGGAAGACCGCGACGAAGCGTGGAAGGTCTCATTGATCGCACGCATCACCGAGGAACAGCAGTACAGCTTCAATGGATTCAAGAGCAAGGCCGCATCGAAGCCGGCGCTGGACAGGATCACCGTTGCCGCCTCGGCCAACGACAAGACATTGAAAGCAGCCCTGGCCACCGGGGAAGCCGTCGGCCACGGCATGAGCTTTACCCGCGATCTGGGCAACACTCCGCCCAACGTCTGCCATCCGAGCTGGCTGGCCGAACAGGCCCAGGCCCTGGCCAAGGAACACGACGTCATCAAGACCGAAGTGCTGGACGAGAAGCAGATGAAGAAGCTGGGCATGAACAGCCTGCTCTCCGTGTCCGCAGGCAGCGCCCAGCCCGCCAAGCTGATCATCATGGAATACCGCGGCGGCAAGGCGAAGGACAAGCCCCACGTCCTGGTGGGCAAAGGCATCACCTTCGACACCGGCGGCATCAGCCTGAAACCGGGCGAAGCCATGGATGAGATGAAATACGACATGTGCGGTGCCGCCAGCGTGTTTGGCGCCATGCGTGCCATCGCCGAGATCAAGCCGGCGATCAATGTCGTGGGCATCGTGGCTTCCGCCGAGAATATGCCGGGCGGCAACGCCACACGCCCGGGCGATATCGTTACCTCCATGTCCGGCCAGACCATCGAGATCCTCAACACCGATGCCGAGGGCCGCCTGGTGCTCTGTGACGCCCTGACCTACGCCGGCAAGTACGATCCGGAGTCCGTGGTCGATATCGCCACCCTCACCGGCGCCTGCATTATCGCCCTGGGCAAGGAAGCCACCGGCCTGTTCAGCAACAACGAGGAAGTCGCCGACCGGCTGCTGACCTCGGGCCAGAAAACCTGCGATCGCGCCTGGCAGTTGCCGATCTGGGACGAGTACCAGGCCCAGCTCGACAGCAACTTCGCCGATATGCAGAACATCGGCGGCCGCCCGGCCGGTTCCATCACGGCGGCGTGTTTCCTGTCCCGTTTCACCAGGGACTACCGCTGGGCCCACCTGGATATCGCCGGCACGGCCTGGCTTTCCGGCAAGGAGAAAGGGGCCACGGGCCGTCCGGTGCCGCTGCTGGTGGATTACCTGCTGTCCCATGTCAACTGATACCCAAAGCCGGCCGGAAGGCCGGCACTGGTTCTACCTGCTGCCCCAGGACACCGAATCGGCGCGCCTGCTCCATGCGGCGCGCCTCACGGAAAAGGCCTGGAGCCAGGGCGATCGCGTCTGCCTGGTCTGCAATCCCGGCGAACAGATGCAGGCCCTGGACAACCTGCTCTGGCAATACAGCCCGGAGAGCTTCCTGCCGCACCGGCAACTGACCGGAGCCAACGACGTCTGTCCCGAACGGGTCGGGCTCCTGGCCGGTCATCCGGCGCCGGACGATTGGGAAACGGTTATCGTGCTCGGTGACACCCTGCCCGCCGATGCCGATCGCTTCCGCCGCCTGGCCCTGATTGCCAGCAGCGACCCACAGATCCTCAATCGCGCGCGCTCGCATTTCCGCCAGCTTCGCGAACTGGGCATCGAACCCCGCGTCCACGATGCCAGACGGGGCGCGCAACGGGCCTGATCGCCGATGTCCGGCCCCGCCAACGCGGTTCGCCCGCAACTGGCACGCCATGTATAATCACCTGCCTCAACTGAATTGAGGGATTCCCGAAGGCATCCGTTGCTGGCAGAAGCGCCCTGATGGCCTCCAGACGGATCGCTTTTCCGGCGTCCCGACCATCTTTAACCCGGTACGAAGCAGAAACCTCCATGGAAAAGACTTACCAGCCCGAGAATATTGAGCGTCAGTGGTACCAGACCTGGGAACAGAATGGCTACTTCCGCCCCAGCGGCGAAGGCGACCCATTCTGCATCATGATCCCACCGCCCAATGTCACCGGCAGTCTGCACATGGGGCATGCGTTCCAGCACACCATCATGGACACCCTCACCCGCTTCCGCCGCATGCAGGGGCGCAATACGCTCTGGCAGGTCGGTTCCGACCACGCGGGGATCGCCACACAGATGGTCGTCGAGCGTAAGCTGGCCAGCGAAGAAGGCAAGACCCGCCACGATCTGGGTCGTGACGCGTTCATCGACCGGATCTGGGACTGGAAGCAGGAATCCGGCGGCACCATCACGCGCCAGATGCGCCGGCTGGGCAACTCCGTGGACTGGGACCACGAACGCTTCACCATGGACGACGGCTTCTACCGGGCCGTGCAGGAAGTCTTCATCCGCCTGTACGATGAGGGCCTGATCTACCGCGGCAAGCGGCTGGTCAACTGGGACCCGAAACTGCACACCGCCATTTCCGACCTGGAAGTGGAAAACAAGGAAGAGAAGGGCCACTTCTGGCACCTGCGCTATCCGCTCGCCCATGGTGAAACCACAAAAGACGGCAAGGATTACCTCGTCGTCGCCACCACCCGACCGGAAACCATGCTGGGCGACACCGCCGTCGCCGTCCACCCGAGCGACGAGCGCTACCAGCACCTGATCGGCAAGACCGTCCTGCTGCCTTTGGTGAACCGCGAAATCCCCATCGTGGCGGACGAACATGCCGATCCGGAAAAAGGCTCCGGCTGCGTCAAGATCACCCCGGCCCACGACTTCAACGACTACGCCGTCGGCAAGCGCCATCAGTTGCCGATGATCAACGTGATGACGCAGGACGCCAACATCCGCGCCGAAGCCGAAACCTTCGACAGCGACGGCACGCCAAACGCCGGCATCGATGGCACCCTGCCCGCGGCCTACGCCGGCCTGACCCGCGAGGACGCCCGCAAGCAGATCGTCGCCGACATGGAAGCCGCCGGCCTACTGCACCAGGTGGAAGATCACGTTCTGAGCGTGCCCCGGGGCGACCGCTCCGGCCTGATCATCGAGCCGATGCTGACCGACCAGTGGTTCGCCGATGCCAAGACCCTGGCCATGCCGGCCATCGAGGCGGTCGAGGATGGCCGTATCGAGTTCGTGCCCAAGAACTACGAGAACATGTACTTCTCCTGGATGCGCGACATCCAGGACTGGTGCATTTCCCGCCAGCTGTGGTGGGGCCACCGCATTCCGGCCTGGTACGACGCCGACGGCAACATCTACGTGGGTCGCGATGAAGCATCGGTGCGCGAGAAATACAACCTCGCCACCGACCTCCGGCTGGAACAGGACGAAGACGTGCTCGACACTTGGTTCAGCTCGGCGCTGTGGACCTTCGGCACCCTGGGCTGGCCGGAGGAGACCGAGCGCCTCGCCACCTTCCATCCCACCGATGTGCTGGTGACCGGTTTCGACATCATCTTCTTCTGGGTCGCCCGGATGATCATGATGACCCTGCACTTCATGAAGGACGAAAACGGCAACCCGCAGGTGCCGTTCAGGACCGTCTACGTCACCGGCCTGATCCGCGACGAGCAGGGACACAAGATGTCCAAGTCCAAGGGCAACGTGCTGGATCCGCTGGACATGATGGATGGTATTTCCCTGGACGACCTTCTGGAAAAACGCACCGGCAACCTGATGCAGCCGCAACTGGCCCAGAAGATCGCCAAGCGCACCCGGAAGGAGTTCCCCGAGGGCATCAGCGCCCATGGCACCGACGCCCTGCGCTTCACCCTCACCTCCCTGGCCACCACTGGCCGGGACATCAACTGGGACATGAAGCGCCTGGAAGGCTATCGCAACTTCTGCAACAAGCTCTGGAACGCGGCCCGCTACGTGCTGATGAACACCGAAGGCGAAGACTGTGGCGCCAACGATGAGCCGGTGGAGCTGTCCCTGGCCGATCGCTGGATCATCAGCGCCCTGCAGCGCTGCGAGAAGGAAGTCACGCGGCACTTTGACCAGTACCGCTTCGACCTGGCCGCCTACGCCATCTACGAGTTCATCTGGAATGAGTACTGCGACTGGTACCTGGAGCTGTCAAAGCCGGTCCTGACGGACGACGGCGCCTCCGCCGAAGCCAAGCGCGGCACCCGCCGTACGCTGGTCCGCGTGCTGGAAGCCGTGTTGCGGCTGGCGCACCCGATCATCCCGTTCATTACCGAGGAAATCTGGCAGCGCGTCGCCCCGCTGGCCGGCAAATCCGGCGACTCGATCATGCTCCAGCCTTACCCCGCGGCCGAGGAAGGCAGGATCGACGCCACCGCCGAGACCGATATCGAATGGCTCAAGGGCGCGATCATCGCGGTGCGCAACATTCGCGGCGAAATGAACATTTCCCCCGCCAGACAGATTCCGGTGCTGATGCGCGGCCCGGCATCCGATCGCGAGCGTCTGGAGAAGAACCGCAGCTTCCTGGTCTCCCTGGCCAAGCTGGAAAGCCTGCAATGGCTGGGCAACGAGGAAGCCCCCATGTCCGCCACGCAGCTCGTGGGCGAGATGGAGGTGCTGGTTCCCATGGCCGGACTGATCGACAAGGCCGCCGAACTGGAGCGCCTGGACAAGGAACTCGAGCGTATTGGCAAGGACATCAAACGCCTCGAGGGCAAGCTGGGCAACGAGAACTTCACCGCCAAGGCCCCGGCCGAAGTAGTCGAGAAGGAAAAAGCCAAGCTGGCCGATGCCCAGAGCAGCCTGACCCGCCTGCAGGACCAGCGTGGCAAGATCGAAGCCATGTGATCCGGGTGCCGCACCGATGACCGACAAGGAACGCTCCCCGATCCTGATCATCGGTGCCGGCGCCATGGGCCGGCTCTGGGCCGGCCATCTCTCCCCCCATGTTCCGGTGCGATTGGCCACGCGCACGTCGCCCGATGCGTCCATCCAATACACCCTGGTTGATGTCGAGGGCGCTCCGGAACTCGTCGAAGTAGGCCCGTCAGGCGATACAGCACCCGAATGCGTGCTGGTCATGACCAAGGCCCCCGACGCCGAAGCGGCGCTGGCCGCCTTCGCCAATGCCCTGCCTCCCGCCGTCCCGATCATCCTGTTCCAGAACGGCATGGGGAGCCAGCAGGCTATCGCCGCACGATTCGCCCTTCGCCCGGTGTTCGCCGCTTCGACCACGGAAGGCGCCTATATCGATGACGGCAGGGTCATCCACGCCGGCCGCGGGACCACCTGGCTGGGGCCGTTGACGTCGACGGCCACGCCTCGGCTCGGTACGGTGATCGCCCTGTTGCGGCTTAGCGGACTGGATGTCGAAAGCGATCCTGATATAGAAGGCAGGCTCTGGCAGAAACTCGCCGTCAATGCCGGCATCAACCCCTTTACGGCCGTTCTCGACTGCCCGAACGGCGAGATACTCGGACACCCCTATTTCGAAGAGCGCATCGGCAGGGTCTGCCGGGAAGTGGCCGCGTTAATGCAGGCATCGGGACGACCGGCCGAAGCCCCAGGGCTGGAAGCCCAGGTCCGCGACGTGGCCCGACGCACCGCCGCCAACAGCTCCTCCATGCGCCAGGATGTGCGGGCCGGCAGGGCCACGGAGATCGATATGATGAATGGCTTTGTGGTGCGGGCCTCGGCCATCCATGGCCTTGATGCGCCCGTAAACCGTGAACTCACAGACGCCGTGAAACTCCTGAAGCAGGACTGAACCATGGGATACCGACTTTCCAAGATCTACACCCGGACCGGCGATGACGGCTCCACCGGCCTGGCCGATGGCAGCCGTATTGCCAAGAATGCCCTGCGCGTCGACGCCATGGGCACCGTCGATGAACTGAACTGCCAGATTGGCGTGTTGATCGAATACCTGGAGGACGAGCCCGAGCTCGCCGAACTGATGCGCAAGATCCAGCATCACCTGTTCGATCTGGGCGGCGAATTCGCCGTGCCGGGCAGTCACATCATCGGCGACGATCACATCGAGTGGCTGGAGAGCACGCTTGATCATTGGAACGAAGATCTGCCCCCGTTGAAGAACTTTATCCTGCCCGGTGGACGCCGGGATGCGGCGCATTGCCACCTGGCCCGGGCCATCTGCCGTCGCGGCGAGCGGGTGGTGGTGGCGCTGGGACACGAGGATTCCATCAACGAATCGTCCCGCCGCTACCTGAACCGGCTCTCGGACCTGCTGTTCGTGGTGGCGCGCGTGCTGGCACGACGGGATGGCGGCGAGGAGGTGCTGTGGTCGCCGACCCCGCCAGCCGGGAACAGGTAAACGGAGCTCCGCGAAGAGTAGTCTTTCTTTGAATCCGAAGAGGCCGCCCACGCCGTGAGCGGCCTTTTTTACATCACACCCGGAATGACGCAACCAGACGCCGCAACTCCGATGTCACATCCGACATTTCACGGGAGGCGGCCAGGGTTTCGTCCGCGTTGCCCGCCGTCGTGTGGCCCAGTTCGGCAATCTGCTCAACATTGGTATTGATGTTTTTGGCGACCGCGGACTGCTCTTCCGAAGCCTGGGCGATCTGTTGACTCATGTCGACGATGGTGGAAATGCCCGCCAGAATTTTCTCGAGGGCCTGGGTTACCTCCGACGATTTCTCGACGGTGGCGTCGGTCACCTCGTGGCTGTTGGTCATGGCCTTGACCGCCTCCTTCACCCCGCCCTGCAGGCGACCGATCATCTCTTCAATCTCTTCGGTCGACTTGTGCGTGCGCTGGGAAAGGGAGCGAACCTCGTCGGCCACTACGGCAAAACCGCGCCCCTGTTCGCCGGCCCGTGCGGCTTCGATGGCGGCATTCAGCGCAAGCAGGTTGGTCTGCTCGGCGATGGCCTTAATCTCGACCAGCATCTGACTGATGCTGTCGCTGTCTTCGCTGACCCGGTTGATGGTCTCCACCGCGCCCCGAATCTCATTGGCCAATCGATGGATCGTCTCGACGGTCTCGGTCACCACCTGACGGCCCTGCTCCGCATCATTTTCTGCCGATCCGGCGGAGTCCGAGGCGCGCTGGGCACTCTCGGCCACTTCCTGCACGGTGCCCACCATCTGGTGCATGGCGTCGGAGATCTGCTCGGTTTCGGACATCTGGCGCTCGACGGCTTCGCTGTTGGCCGACGCGCTGTCGTTGACCCGGGTGGCCTGGGCGTCGACATCGCCGGTGGTCCGGCTGACCGAACGAATGAGCTCGGCCATCTTCGAGGTCATGTTGTTGAACTCGTCCGTCAGGGCGCCCAGTTCATCGCGGTTATCCAGATCGATCCGGACCGTCATATCGCCTTCGGCCACCTGGCGGGCCGCCTTGCCAAAGCGGGATATGGCCTTCTTGACGGAGACAAAGAACCCCAGGTAGAGATACACCACGATCAGCAGTACGATCCCCAGCACCAGGAAAATCACCATCCTCTGGTTGGTTTCCCGGTTCAGCCGTTCCGCCAGGTTGCCATCCACCACCTGGAAGATTCGGTCCATCAGCTCGAAGTTGGTTGCCATCAACGGAGACACAAGCTTGTCGAAGTCCTGCCAGGACATCTCAAGCCGGTATGGCGTAATCACGTTGGTATCCAGGGCGTCGCGCACCTTCAGCACGTTCTGTACGACCTTGTCGGCCAGCTCCGACTGCTGGCCCAGTGCCGGAGAAGAACCCTGCGCCACTTCGAATTCCGACTTGAGGCGACTGTTCAGCGTGGTCAGGTTATCGAAGACACCGTTCATGACATCCGCCATGGCGTAGCCCACGGTTCCCTGATCCAGGCTGAACATACCGAAAGCACGGGCAATCCCTTCACGGCTGGCCGCGTCGTGGAGTGAGGTGGTCGCCAGTTGCAGCAGCATCTGGTTCTCGGTCTGGGGGTCGTTGGCCAGGCCGGACAGTTTGAGGGTCGATTCCAGCAGGGCCCGCGCTTTCTGCACGAACTCCTGGTAATAGGTTACCTGGGGGTCAATATTGCTCTGGAAGATATCCTCGCTGCGCAGCTTCTTCCAGGCACTGTTCAGTGCCTCGACCTGCGCCTTCCAGCCGCCGGTGTCGAAGGACGCCTGTGTCTCCATCAGGCTGGACAGCTGGGCATCGATGACGTCCGCGGCCTCTTCGCTTCGGGACAGGAAGGCATCGTCATTCTTCATCTTGCCAACGGCGCGAAAATCCCGGTAATCGTAGGCCGCCTGAATCAGTTGATTGACCTGCCGCACCTGGACGAGACCCTGGGCTTCGTGGCTGATCCCTTCGATGGATTGATTGAGCTGGCTCACCAGCAGGTAGGAAAGGCCTCCGATCGGAAGCAGGAAAAGCACGCTGATCAGGCCGAACTTGTAGATCATCGGCAGCCGGTTCATCAGCGCGACAGCAGGATACAGAAGCTGGTTCACTCAACCCCCTCAAACACGTGGTGCTCGCTTTTAATTCGTTGTTTTTATGGTGGATGGCGCTATCTCGAAAGAGAGCGGCGCCGCTGTGCCATCGTCTCCGCACGACGGCGACGTCTTGTCTGATCAGGAGCCTCTGATTTGATTGTCGTCAAGATGCTAAAAAACTTGAATTTATTTTTGTTCCGACTTTGTTAAACCCGATCAAATTTTCGGTCTAAACGTGTAATAAGCGAGAGGGAGGATACGAAAACGGCTGCGGAAAATCACGTAAAAAGACCCATGATGGCCAACAACGCCAACCCGCAGATCCAGACGAACATACTGCGATTGAGCAGGTCGCGAACCGCTCGCAGGCTTCGCTCGCCGTAATCCGGCCATTCGTCAGGATGGCTCCGGGCAAACCGCTCCGGATCCAGCGAATAGCTGGACAACGCCCCGTTGGCGCTCTCGAAAAGCAGTTCGGAAGCCGTTTCCCGGGTCTGATGGAGCAGTCTCCTGCGGGCCCCGCCCATCCAGCCACCGAGATCGCCGGCAATACCAAACGTGATGCTCAGCCCCCGTGCTGGAATCCAGGCAAGCAGGTGGACCAGGCGAGCGAACGGTTCGCGCCCGGCCGGGTGCGGCCAGTGATCGCGCAGCGCCACCGACAGCCGGGCCCCGATGGCCCCCGCCGGCCCCAACAGCACGTACCAGAAAATCACCAGGAAATAATGCTCGAAAATCACCTGTATGAATCGTCGGGACAGCAGCACGTGCAATTCGCGGGGCTCACTGGCCAACCCTCTCGTCTCCGCCGGCAACAGGTGATTGACATGATGCCACGCCGCCGCGAGGTCGCCGCGGCGCCAGGCTTCGCCGTAGGCTCTCAACGGATTGCGCCAGCCCGGAACGCCCATCATGGTGATCAGCACCACCAGGTCCAGCGGCCAGGTCAGCATCCAGAGACGGCCACGGCCTAGCCAGACGTCGACGGCGCCCACGAGCAGGACCGCGGATATGAGGATCGCGAAGCCGGCCAACGGGCGCCCTTCCCGGCCCGCCTCAACACCCGGCAGTCGCGCCAGACGATGTCGCAGGCGCGCATCCAGCCCCTCATTGACCGATCCGTCCAGCAGACGACGCACGACATAGGCCAACAGCAGTATCAGGAACCCCATCAGTTTTCCCCCCGATTCCGGATATTCGCAACCAGACTGAGAAAATAGGCCCAGTCAAAGGCCGGACCCGGGTCGGTCTTTCGCCCGGGGGCGATATCGCAGTGGCCCGTCAGGCGATCGGTGGTGATCGCCGGCCAGCGCTGCATAATCGACTGGGTGAGCTGTGCCAGGGACCTGTACTGCGCGGTCTCATAAGGCTGATCGTCCGTACCCTCGAGCTCAATACCGATGCCAAAATCATTGCACTCGTCTTCGCCGCGGAAAGACGAACGCCCCGCATGCCAAGCCCGGTCCAGAAAGGAGACGAATTGCACGCAACGGCCGTCCCGGCGAACCAGCACGTGAGCAGACACCTTGAGATCCCGGATCTCCTGGAAATACGGGTGGTCGTCCGGATCGAGGGTATTACAGAAAAAGCGCTCGATGGCGTCGCCGCCGAACTGCCCCGGCGGCAAGCTGATGTTGTGAACCACTACCAGGGAGATTTCGGCGCCTTCGGGCCGCGGGCCAAAGTTGGGCGAAGTGCAACGACGGGCGTGACGGAGCCAACCGGCGTCGTCGATCTCGAATGATGGGACCTGGGATTGGAAATTCAACGTGCTTCCACCGCTACCGCGTTACGGAACCTGAACGTGGTCAGCAATTCTACGGTGATTGAAGCACAAAGCAACGTGTCGAGCCAAAAAGCCACCGGCCGCCGGGCCTTTGCTTCAGTCCCGACGGCTATGGCGCAGGTTGTCGATAATGGATTCCAGCGCCCGGTCAAAGATCAGGCCGTCATCCAGCATGGAAACTTCACCGGTGGCGAGGGCCCGGGCCACATCCGCCTGGTCATATTCCGCCACCTTCGCCCCGTTACGATTGACGAAGATGTACTTGCCGGTCGCCTTGATCACCGCGGCCAATTTACAGCGCAGCTTCTGGCCCTCCGCCTGCAGCTCAACCCAGGAACCGACCCGCAGCTTCTGCGCCATTTCCAGCCACCGGCTGTCCACGTCAGTCTCCGGCTCCGCAACGGCGTCGTTTGTCCCGTCCGTTCCCTGCGCCAGGGCCGGCTCAGTAGCAGCATCCGGGCTTGCGGTCGCCAATGTCTCGGGGACTGCCTCCGCCGCAGGTTGCGGTGAACTGAACTCGGCAACCGCCTCGGACACCGCCGCATCATCCATCGTCTCTGCTGGCGTCGCCGTATCATCCGACGGTGACATGGGGGCCTGCACCGCCAGTTGCTGCAGGGTGTCCACATGCGCCAGTTCCAGGTCGCGCATCATCGCATCGCTGGCAAACGGGTCCCAGGAAATGGAATGCAGGCCCTTGCGCAGGTTATCGACGATTGACGGAATCCGGCGCAGCAATTCTCCCCGCGTCTGCTCGGTCACTTCCTTCGGGTCGACACTCCAGACCAACTCCCTGGCCAGTGCCACGGACTGCGTCCAGGCATCGCTGGCCTCGCCCTCGCGCAGATACAGGAACTGCAGCACCTTGGACCAGGGTTCGTCGAGGATGGCTTCGACAACCGGCGGCAAATGGCGGCCCTCGCGCAACGAGTCGATCACCTCCGCCGCCGCATCGCGGGCACGTTGCTGGCGGGCGCGCCCCTCTTCCGCATCACGCAGGCGCTGTTCCACCAACTCACGACGGCGCCGGTCCAGATCCATGAAGTGGCTGAATTCGTCCAGGAGCTCGCTGAAAATCTCAACGTTATCGCTGAAATCGCTGATCAGCCGATCAACAACGGACTCGATTTTCTCCCGCAGCGGATCGCGCTGACCGGACGCCTTCTCGTTCCAGCCAATCCCCGCCATGGCCAGTTCATTCAACAGTTTGCGGGCCGGATGGCCGCCCCGGTTGAAAAAGCTGCGATCCAGCAGTGCCACCTTGAGAATGGGAATCTGCAACCGGCCGATGACGTTCTTCATCGGCAACGGCAGTTGCCGGTCTTCCAGGATGAAATCAAACAGCATGGTGACCAGGTTGATGACGTCGGCATCCACCTGATTCAGGGCCCCCATCGTCTGGTTCCGGCCGGCCAGCATGGATTCCACCTGGCGAGTCAGATTGCCACCGGGCACCTCGGAATGACCCGCGCCATGTTCGGCATTGAGTATGTCCGACCGGCTTTGCAGAACCGCCAGCCGGCGCATCAGCTCAACCGTACCGATCACACCTTGCTGGCCGGTGGCCGACGACGCCGATGAATCTGCCGGCCCGGTCTGTGTATGGAGCAGTGCGGAGAGTTCGGAGAAGGTCGGGTGCCTCCCCTCACCGCCGACCGGCGTATAGGTCTCGCCCGACATCGACGGTGCGGACGGCGGCACGGGACGACGCGCCACCGGCTGGCGCGGTTCACCGCGACCGGCCACGGGCGGTCGCTTCATGTCGGGGAGCACGCCATCCTTGACCAGCAACGTATTGGCTTCCCGGTAGAGGCGATCAAGGCGGTCAATGAACAGCTTGTCGAACAGCTTGAGCACGACCAGCTTGGCCCGGATATCGATATCCAGGTCATTGCAGGCCTCCTGCAGGCCGCCGCAGATGATCTCGGGACTCAACGGCATCTGGCGATCGGACAGGTTGGCATTGGGAATAAGGTGCTCAATACGGACTGCGAGCATTCGGATGGAGTCGGTGTAGCGGTTACGCAGCTTGTTGACCAGATTGTCGATCGCCACCTGCTGCTCATGGTCGCCGTGATCAACCAGACTGAGGCTGTCCTGGTCGATTTCCGTCAGGTCTCCGGAACGTCGGGACTGGGGGTCGAAGGTGCCCACTTCGTTGAAAGCCCGGGCCACCCACTGCAGGATCGACAGGGACATGGCCTTGCGCCGTAAACGCAGTTCACGCATGGCGTCGAAGTAAGCGGTCTGATCCTGGTTGGTGCCGGCCTTGTCGGCGAGATTGAAGAGCGCGTCGTCGGCGCTGTCGAAAAACTCCCCCAATTCCTTACGCAGTGCCTGGCTGGAATAATCCCGCAATCGAATCAGTGCCGACGGCAGCGAAAAGCTGCTTCGCTCGCGTGCCCCGCCATGCAGACTGACAACCCGACTGTCATTGGTCATTACAACGTCCCCGACAATGGCCCCGTCGAAATTCCGCTTTATAAACAGGCGGTTGCTAAAAACCCGGGTGCCCTGCACATGCCCCGTGCGGCCATGCGCCATTTCACATTAGTTTACATCCATGCTGCATCATAGGCGGTTTCCACGTCACCTTGTGTCAGGTTTTGTCACCGTTTGTGTTCCCCGGAACCAGTTCACACTTTTTATAATCTTTTCCTTTCTATTCAATATGTTAAAAAAATGACAAGAAGGTCGTACAACGTCGGTGGTGACGGCGCACGTCACCCGTTTACGGACAGCACTTGGCGACCACAACGCCAGCCAGTAAACTCCGGGTCCGCAACCTGCCATCCAATCCCAAGCACTGGAGTAATTCCGCCTCATGACTGCCATTTCCCCGGACCAGTTGAACCAGTCACGCGTACAGGCCGTCGCCCTGAGCCTGCAGGAGGATGTCGGGAGTGGTGATATCACCGCCATGCTGATCCCGGCGGATCGACACGCCTCGGCACGGGTCATCACCCGGGAGTCCGCCATCGTCGCCGGAACGGCCTGGGTCAATGAAGTGTTCCGGCAGGTTGACCCGGATCTGGTGGTCAACTGGACCTGTGGCGACGGCGACCGGGTCGCCCCCGATGCGACGTTGTTCACCGTAGAGGGCAATGCCCGCAGTATCCTGACCGCAGAGCGCTGTGCCCTGAACTGGCTGCAGACGCTGTCCGGCGTGGCCACACGCTGCCGCGACTACGCCGACCGGGTTGCCCACACGTCGGTGAAACTGCTGGACACCCGCAAGACACTGCCCGGACTCCGGCTGGCCCAGAAATATGCCGTTACGTGTGGTGGTTGCCACAACCACCGCACCGGACTTTACGACGCCTTCCTGATCAAGGAAAACCACATCGCCGCCTGTGGCTCGATCGCCGGGGCCATCGACACCGCCCACCAGATCGCCCCTGGCAAGCCGGTGGAGGTGGAAACAGAGAACCTGACGGAGTTCCGGGAAGCCCTCAAGGCCGGAGCCGACATCATCATGCTGGACGAGTTCTCCCTTGAGGACATGCGCACGGCCGTGGCGGAAAATGCCGGTAAGACGCGCATCGAAGCGTCCGGTGGCATCAACGAATCCACACTGGTACCTGTCGCAGAGACAGGAGTGGACTATATTTCTCTGGGAACATTCACCAAGGACGTCAAAGCCGTGGATCTGTCGATGCGCCTGTCCATGTGATCCCACACCCGGGAGGCATTGGACAGCACAGCCGGCAACGACACGTCGTCTGACACGACCACGAATTTACAGATGGTAACCGTATCCCGGTATGCGCTGCGAAAATTCGGAGTAAGCTATTTAAAGTGTCAAATGATTGTAAAACACTATGGCAATGACGGGAATTTCGGCATCCAGGGAATCACGGTCATGCCGACAGACTGAATTCGAACCCAGGGAATCAGGGCAACAATTCGCACCAGGGAAGGATTTTATTTGAACGCACCATTCCAATCACTCGATTCATGGAAAGCGGTGCTTGCCCCAGTATTGATCGCAGCTGTTATCGCCGCGCTTGCCGGCGTCAGCATTCAGCTGCCATCGGGGGTCAATCCCGCATCGATTATCTGGCTGCCGTCCGGGCTTGCCCTGGCACTGCTTATCCTCAGGGGACGGGAAGCCGTCCTGCCGGTGATCGCCGGCCTGTTTTCCGCCGGCCTACTCTATGTCTATCAGTCGCCGCCCGACACTCCGGATCCACTGACCACCTTTCTCGCGATACTGCTGTCCTACCTGGCTGCGCCTTTCGCGGCGTACTGGGTTTTCCGGCAAGCGGCGGGCAACCGCAACCCCCTGTCGGATTACGTCGGCTTCCTCTGGTTCCTGGGTGCCGTCACCCTGGGGGCCCTGGGTGCAGCGCTGCCCATTACCTATCTGGCGTCCCTGTACCTGACCGAGGACCAGATGCCTCTCAACGAGGTACTGCTCTTCAGCTGGTTCGGCCACAGCCTCGGCTGCCTGACCGTAACGCCACTGATCCTGAGCCTGGTGCGCGAGCCCATGGTTTCGAGACTGTTCCTGCGGCCGCTGGAATGGGTGCTGTGGCTGGCCGCGCTGGTCTTTGTCCTGGGCATGACGGCGCACAGTGTCCTGCAGGCGCTGTTCCTGCTGTTGCCGCTGATGACCTGGGCCGCCACACGCTTTTCTCTCAGCGGCAGCATGCTGGCCATCACCATTTCGACCTATGCGGCGCTGGCAAGCGTGTTCCTGCTGGGCGATCCAGAGATCAAGCTGGGAATGGGCGCCCTACTGAGCGAAACGCTGATCATCGCCATTGGCGGCACCTCCTGCTACGTACGGGTACTGCTGGCCGACCGGGAGCGGGTCGCAAACAGCCTGGAAACAACGGTGGAAGAACGCACCCGGGAACTACAGATCACCAATTTCGAGCTGAAGGACGAAATTTTCATCCGGGAGCAGGCCGAAAAATCCTTCCGCCGTTCATCGCGTCATTTCCGGGCGCTGTTTGAGAACACCAGCAACCCGATTATCGTGGTGGATGACAAAACACTGATTCGCCAATGGAACAGCGCCGCCGAAACGCTGTTCGGTTACAGTCGCGATGAGGCCCTGGATCGCAACCTGCTCGACGCCTTTATCCCGCCGGAACAACGTGACGAGCTGGCCTGGAAGATGACCAAGGTCCAGAACACCGGCCTCACCCGTGACCAGATTGAAACCCGGGTCACCAGTTTCGATGGCACCAGCCATACGCTGCTCTGGAACATCAACCGACTGCAGGAAGAGGACGAGGATGCCCCCGCCCACATCATTCTGATCGGGCAGGACATCTCGGAGATCCGGGAGACCCAGAACCAGTTGCACTACCTGGCCCATTACGATGTCCTGACCAATACCGCCAACCGACGGCTGTTCGAGGATCGCTGCCGGCAGGCGATCACCAGCGCCCTGCGTCATGGCCACTACTGCGCCCTCATTGCCCTCGATGTCGACCATTTCAAGCGCATCAATGACACCCTGGGGCACGATGCCGGCGATGAATTGCTGCAGGAGCTCGCCCGCCGGCTGCAGCATAACGTACGTCAGGAAGACACCATTGCCCGGCTTGGTGGCGACGAATTCGCCATCCTCCTGAACCAGGTCAATGGCGCGGAAGGCTGCGAGAAGGTGGCCCGGGGCATCCTGTCAGCCATTACCGAGCCCGTGCGGGTACCCAGCGGGGAGCTGATCATCACATCCAGCATCGGCATCACGCTCGCGCCGGTGGACGGAACCACTTACGAAGATCTGCTGAAAAACGCCGATATGGCAATGTACCGGGCGAAGAAGGCCGGCCGCAACAATATCCAGTTCTTCAGCCACGACATGAACACGGAAATGCAGCGCCAGATGGATCTGGAGCGGGAGTTGCGGGAGGCCATCCGCGGTGGACAGCTGGACCTGCATTACCAGCCCATCATCAACGTCCGCAACGGTCGCATCGTCGCCCTGGAAGCCCTTCTGCGCTGGAACCATCCCAGCCGCGGTCTACTGACGCCGCAGGACTTCCTGGACGTCGCGGAACAGACCGGCCAGCTGCAGCAACTGGGCGAGTGGGTTTGCCACAATGCGTGCCTGCAATCCCGTGCCATCCAGGCGATGAGCCCGGCGCCGGTGACCGTCAATATCAACCTGTCCTCACGCCAGTACAACCACCCCCAACTGGCTACGCGACTCCAACGGATCATCGACGAGACCAACCTGGATCCGAACCTGCTGGCGCTGGAGATCGACGAGCGGGTGCTGAGCGATCGCCTGGAGGAAACGGCCCGCACCCTGGCCCGTCTCAAGAAACTGGGTATCGGATTGGTCCTCGACCGGTTCGGCAGCGGGCTGTCCTCGTTGCGTCTGCTGCGCGACCTGCCGTTCGATCAGGTGAAAATCGACCAGGATCTCCTGCAACAGGCCCCCGACGAGGAGAACACGGCCGCCATCGTCCACACCCTGATTAACCTGGCCCGCCAGCTCTCACTGACCGTCGCCGCCTCGGGCGTTGAAACCGCCGACGAAGACGCCTTCCTGCGCAGTGCCGGTTGCCATCTGGTGCAGGGGCACAGATTCTGTCCGCCGCTGCCGAGTTCCAGCCTTGGCGTGCTGTTCGATGAGATGCGCAGGGGTCGTCGACTGTTACCGGAAGACCAGTTCTCTCTGCCGCTGAAACAGAACCCCTCCGGCGACAGCAAGGGCTGACGCCGCAGGCACGGCATTCAGGTACGGGAAGATCGGGGTGTGGCGGGAATGCCGCTCAGGCATCCCCGGACAGCAGGGCGTCTATGCGTGCCAGCTCGTTGATGACGATACGGCCGGACACCGGTTCCTGGCGAAAGAACTCCTCCGCCATCGGAGCAATGCCCGAAACCGCAGGCAGCGCCCTCTCCTCTTCGATCAGGTCCTTCATCCTTGGCAGGAAGATAAACTGAAGCCATTGCGTGAACGTCAGCGTATCGACACAGAATGGCTGCGAGCTCTGCAGGGCCTCCGGTTCGGGCGGTTCATGCTCCCAGTAGTCCAGGCGGCGTAACTCCACCTCGATCGCCAATAAGCCATCAGCGATGTAAGTGACCTGTTCATCGTTTGTCTGGGCCAACCTTCACTCCCGCCCCTAGAGGGGTTCAACGTCCACCTTCTCACCGTTGAGAAGGCGATAGAGATCCACGTACTGGCGAGTCAGGTTGTGCTTAGGTGCAAGATGAACCAACGGCTGACGCGCCTGATGCGACTCCCTCATTTTAACCGATGAAGAGAGTCGAACGGAAAGGATGGGCAGCCCTTCCTCGACCAGTTCCTGCACCAGTTTTCGCGGCAGTGAGGCCCGCGGCTGGAACTGGTTGGCGATAATGCCCTCAACCAGCAGGTCCGGGTTGTGGTCTTCCTGCAGATCCTGGATCTCCCCGAGAATGCTGTAGAGGGCCTGCCGGGAGAAATCGTCGCAATCGAACGGGATCAGGCAGCGCTGCGCGGCGATCAGGGCCGAACGCGTGTAGAAATCCAGCGCGGGGGCCGTATCGATGTAGATGGTGTCGAAATTCTCGCCCAGCTTCTTGAGGGCTTCCCGCAGTTTGTAGATCTTGTGCTTGGCTTCCAGCTTGCGCTCAAGGAAATCCAGTTCGGGACTGGACGGCATCACGAACAGGTTGGGGAACGGCGTGGCGTGGACGAATTCGTCCGGACGACGGTTGAACACCGAAAACGACACGGTCTGCTCCAGCAGGTCGGCCACCGTATCGCGCAGTTCCGCCGCAGGCTTGCCTAACAGATACTGGGTTGAATTACCCTGCGGATCCAGGTCCACCACCAGGGTGCGCTGCCCTTCCGCAGCGGCGATGGCCGCCAGGTTACAGGTAATGCTGGACTTGCCGACCCCGCCTTTCTGGTTGAAAACGACTCGTCTCATGATGATGTCCATTCCCTTCTGTTGTTGGCCTGTAAAAATGGGCCACCACGGAACTACCAGCCCATCACGGATTTGACGAACGGAATCGTCAGACGCCGCTGCTCCCTTAACGAGCTCTCGTCGAGGCGCTCAAGGATAGCCAGTAATTCACCGGTATGACGCGATGCCCGTCTCAGGATGAATCGGCTGACGTCCTCCGGCAGCACGAGACCCCGCCGTTCGGCGCGGGTGCCCAGGATTAACAGACGATCCTCGTCTCGCGGCAGGGCCAACTGCAGCACGATACCGTGCTGCAAGCGCGATGCCAGATCACGCAGACCAATGGCAAGACGGGCCGGCGGCTCAACGGCGCTCAGGATCAACTGGTGGCCGTTATCCAGCATCCGGTTGAAGAGGTGGAACAGCGCCTCCTCCCAGTGCACATCACCGGCAACGGCCTCGATATCGTCCAGGCAGACGCGTTCGAAGGACTCCATGCCCTGCAGCACATCCGGCCCCAGCGGCAGCAGTTCCTGGAGATTCAGGCACAGGGCCGAAAGCCCACTGCGCTCGGCGTGGTGGCAGACTGCCTGTAACAGGTGGCTCTTGCCAGTCCCACTGTCGCCGCAGACCACGACAACCGGAAGATTGGCATCTTCTGACAAGGCTTTGAGCTTCTCCGCCGCCAGGGCGTTCTTCTGCCCCAGGAAGTTGGCGAAGGTGGCATCGTCATGTAGACGGACGCCAAGTGTTAGCTGTGAACCGTCTAGTGTGTTGTCAACCATGCACGACGCGCCCAGACGAAGATGTAGTGAAGACCGCTCACCAGCGCCATCGCGGCGACCAGCCGGATTCCCCCGGGGATGACCCAGGGCGGCATCGGCAGACCCGCCAGGTAGATGACAATGGCCAGGACCACCAGGATCTGGATCAGGGTATTGAGCTTACCCAACCCACTGGGGGCCATATCGAAGCGGCCGATGAAGAAATGATAGGCCAGGGCGCCGCCGACGATGAGCAGGTCCCGTCCCAGCACCAGCGCAAACAGCCAGACCGGCAAAACACCGGTCAACGTCAGTATCAGGTAGGCCGTAATCAACAGCGCCTTGTCCGCCAGCGGATCGGCGATCGCCCCCAACCGGGATTTCCAGTTGAAATGACGCGCCAGGAAGCCATCGACCCCGTCCGAAAGCGCTGCGACCAGAAACACCATCAGCGCGACCCCGTACCGCTCCTCGTACAGGGCCAACGCAAACGGCATGATCAACAACACCCGGATGAAGGTCAATGCGTTGGGAATCCAGCGCCAGCGATTGGCTTCGGTCACCTGCGACTCCAGTAGCGGTTACTCGGCCGCACCAACCGGCGAGCCATTGCCGACCCAGCGATACCGCAGGACCGGATACAGGGACTCGAACGATTGCTCGCTCTCAACCGTCGCGGCGTCTCCCTCAGTCTCCACCGGACGGTAGGCCAGGGCCCCTACGACACGGGCTGCCGCGTCGGGCGAAGCAGATGGCTCATCACCCGCACCGGTCGATTCCTCACGGTCAGCCGGTACAGGGGCGGTCGCAGCCGTGTTCGATCCGGAGGCCGATACCTTGCCCTGGACACCAATCGTCTGGCGCTCCGCTTCCACCGGCTGGAAACGGTGATCCAGGGCGATGTACTCCTTCAGGACCGACAGCTCGCCGGAGAAGGACACGCGCAGGGTGGCCACGTCACCGGCAGCCTGAACCGGCCCGGCGGAGACGACCGGCGTCATGTGCTGAAGCGACGTCAGTACATGACCGTAATCCTCGACGGACTGGATGTTCTCGACTTTCAGGTCCACCCGCTGCGCATCGGAAACCTTGCCGGCTTCCACCGAATAGCGGGCTGCCAGCAGGTTGGCCCAGGCATCGACCACGGCCGTCGCCAGCGCTTCGGAGGAGGCCGCGTCGCGCACTTCACCGGTTTCACTGAAAGCAGGACCGTCAAGACGCCAGTTCGCCTCCCAGCCGGGGCCCCGACGACTGACATTCACCACACTGATCAGGTTATGCGGGTACGCGGATGACGACGTCCGTATGCTGTCCATGAACTGCCCCCGGATATCCGACGTCAGATCTCGCTGGTCCCGCACTTCCGACGGCGGCAGCGCAAATGGCAGGCCACGCTGGACCGCCGCCTCCCGGAACGCCCGCGACCACCGCCCATGGGCGTCGAGACCGTTATCGTCCGACGTCAGCACCCAGCGATCGCGACCGGAGTCCACCGCAACCCACCCCAGGGTCAGCGGCCGGTTGGCCCCCCAAACCGGAACCTGCATATTGGCCAGGGCCCGGTTGACCGCTACGGCGCCGTAGGTAATGGTGAGGACGTCATTGCCCTCCGGCGATGTCTGGTACTGATAGGCCTGGACCAGGGATTCGGCCTTGCCCAGCAGCGCATCCACCTGATCGCTTTGCAGGACATCCGGGTTACCGGCGACACGCGCGAGCACCTGCTTCAACCCTTCGGCGTAGGCGGCCTGCTGGGACGCTGGAGACGTATCGGCCACCGGGACCTGGACCTGGTACAGCCCTTCCACCGTCACCGCTGACGCCATGCCGGGCATGATCACCACGAGCAACAGGAGCATCATCCTGAGCTGTGACATCGCTGCTGACTTCATTAATCACCCTGCTGTTTGGGAAACGCTGAAAAACCCGGATCGTCGATGAAGCACCCGGTGCATTGCACCGCAACGCGTCGCCGCAAGGACTTTTCCAGACGTTCCTTGGCTTGATTGGCGCATAGGATACACCAAGGTCCCGGCACTGAGTAGCGAGCCGCGGACCGGTCGCCTCTCCATTTTTTAATCGCGCCACGGTGGGCCGGTTTCGGCTTTCCGTCATATCACCCTCCAGGCATTGGACCGGCCCCCGCCACCTGCTAAAATTGCCGCCCTTTTTCCTGATCAGGGCAGCACACATCATGACCGACCAGAAAACCGGACTCACCTACCGCGATGCCGGTGTGGATATCGACGCCGGCAATGCGCTCGTGGAGCGCATCAAACACACCGCCTCGCGGACACGTCGCCCGGAAGTCCTGGGTGGCCTGGGTGGTTTTGGCGCCATGGTGGCCCTACCCTCCGGCTACAAGGAGCCGATCCTGGTGTCCGGTACCGACGGCGTCGGCACCAAGCTGCGTCTGGCGATGCAACTGGGCCGTCACGACACCATCGGCATCGACCTGGTGGCCATGTGCGTCAACGATCTGATCGTCGGCGGCGCTGAGCCGTTGATGTTCCTCGACTATTACGCCACCGGCAAACTCAACGTTGACGTGGCCGCCGACGTCGTGGATGGCATCGGCCGGGGTTGCGAGCTGGCCGGTTGCGCCCTGGTGGGTGGCGAGACCGCCGAAATGCCCGGGATGTACGAAGGTGACGATTACGACCTGGCCGGCTTCTGCGTGGGCATCGTCGAACGCAATGAGATTATCGACGGCCTGAACGTCAGGGCCGGCGATGCCCTGATCGCCCTGGGGTCCTCCGGCCCCCACTCCAATGGCTACTCCCTGATCCGCAAGATCATTGACGTCAGCGGCGCCGACCTGGACATGGCGATGGGCGATACCACCCTGGGCAACGCCCTGATGGAACCCACCCGGATCTACGTCAAGAACCTGCTGAAGCTGATCAAGACCGTCGGCGTGCGGGCCATGGCCCACATCACCGGCGGCGGCCTGCCGGAAAACATTCCCCGCGTATTGCCGGACGGCACAGTCGCCGTTGTCGATACCGAGAGCTGGACCCTGCCGCCGGTCTTCCAGTGGCTGAAGGACGCCGGCAACGTGGAAGACCGTGAAATGTACCGCACCTTCAACTGCGGTATCGGCATGGTGATCTGCGTGCCCGCCGACCAGGCACAGGATGCGCTCGACACCCTGACCGGCCTGGGCGAGACCGCCTGGCGCCTGGGCCACATCGAACACCCGGCCAAGGATGCCGGCGAGACCGATCGCGTCGTCTACCGCCCCGGTGCCGCCCGCTCATGAATGCAGCCATGGACCCATCCGGCAACGACAACCCGCTGGAACCGCGCATCGTCGTCCTGATTTCCGGCACCGGCAGCAACCTGCAGGCCCTGATCGAATCCACCCGTGCGCCGGGCCATCCCGGGCGTATCGTGGCCGTGGGCTCCAACCGGCCGGATGCCGCCGGCCTACAGCGGGCCGAGCAGGCCGGCATCGAAACCTTTGTGGTCGATCACACCACGTACAGGGATCGGGCCAGTTTCGATGCGGACCTGCTTCGCAAACTGGAAGCACTGAACCCGGACGCCATCGTCCTGGCCGGCTTCATGCGCATACTGACCGAAGATTTCGTGCGCCATTTCCGCGGCCGCCTGATCAACATCCACCCATCGCTGCTGCCGAAATACCAGGGCCTGAACACGCACCAGCGGGCCCTGGATGCGGGTGACGCGACTCACGGCACGTCGGTCCATTTCGTGACCGAAGAGCTCGACGGCGGCCCCGTCATTGCCCGGGCGGAAGTGCCGGTCCTGGAGAACGACACCGCCGACACCCTGGCGGCCCGGGTCAAGGCCCGCGAGCACGTGCTCTATCCCATCATCCTGCGCTGGTTCTGCGAAGGGAGAATTGCATTGGGCAACGATGAAGTGCTGTTCGACGGAAGCCCACTTCCACAGGTACTGAGCCTGCCGGCCGACGCCTACCAGTAGGCATTAATTCAACGTCACGGAAATGCGGTTGCGGGCTGCTACCGCATACTCTAGTTTTGGAATAAACCCGGACCGGCCAGGAACCGCACCAACCGGTCCCCGCGTCATTGACGACTCCGGACGACAGATTCATGCACGCACTGCTTCGACTCGTTATTTTCGGAAAGCTGGCCGCCCTGTTCCTGCTGGCGGCCGCACCGGCCCTGGCCGCCGGTGAGCCACAACCGGGCCTACTCCCCTACTCGGCCACCTATCGGGCTACCCTGGACAAGGGGATTCCCTTCAAGGGCTCAGCCACCCGCACCCTCACCAAACAGGACGATGGAAGCTGGCTGTACAACTTTCAGGTGAAGTCCTTTATTGCCGACATCAATGAAAGCTCACGCCTGAACTGGATCAGCGGCCATGCCCAGCCATCGATCTACCGCTATGCCCTGGAAGGTATGATGATTCCGGACCGCCACCGGGCCATCGACTTTAACTGGGCCGCCCACCAGGCCACCGGCAACTACGAGGGCCGGGAGGTGGATGTGGCGTTCCCGCGCGGCGCGCTGGATCCCTTGAGCTTCCAGCTCCAGTTGCAGCAGGACGTGAGGGATGGCGAACAGGAGATGCACTATAAGATCGTCGACAAGAACCGGATCGACGAAGACACCTTCGCCGTGCTGGGAGAAGAAACCCTGAACGGCAAGTTCGGCAACGTGAACACGATCAAGGTGGAGAAGGTGCGGGCGCCCGACAGCAAGCGCAAAACCCTAATGTGGTTTGCCCCGGACTGGAATTACCTACTGGTGCGACTGATCCAGATCGAACCCGACGGGACCCGCTACGAGATCCACCTGGAAGAAGCGACCGTCAACGGCGATCCGATCCGGATTCAGACCAAATCCTGAGCACCTCATCGGCAATGATCGCCAACCCCTCCGCGACCCGGTCATCGTCCTGGGAATAGGTCACGCGCAGGCACTCATGGCGATGGCGCCAGTCATCGTCCGCCAGTCCCGGGAAGAAATAGTGCCCGGACACCACCAGCACGCCCCGCTGTTTCAGGCGCTCATAGAGTTCCAGACTGCTGACCGGCAGATCCGGGAACCATAACCACAGGAACATCGCGCCCTCTGGCTTGTGTACGGACCAGGGGCAGCGATCTCCCAGCTTGTCGTGCAATACGGCGACAGCCTTCTGCATCTTGGCCCGGTAGAACGGGCACACCACATCACGGCTCAGGGACAGGATCTCTCCACTGCGCACCAACGGCTCGGCCAGCATGGCACCGAAGCTGCCGGTGGCGAGGTTCATGATCGCGTTGATACCCGACAGCGCCCGGATCACCGGTTCGCTGGCAATGACGATGCCGGTGCGGGCTGCCGGCAGGCCGAGCTTGGACAGACTCAGGCAGAGAATGATCTGGTCGTTCCAGCGCGGCGTGGCGTCGACGAACAACAGGCTGGGAAACGGCGTACCATAGGCGCCGTCGACGATCAGCGGCACATCATGCTGGACCGCCAGCGCCTCCAGGCGCGCCATTTCCTCATCGGTGACCACATTGCCGGTCGGGTTGGTCGGGCGAGAAACACAGATGGCACCGGTTTCATCGGTCACACTCAGGGCGTCGAAATCCACCCGGTACTTGAACTCGTGGGACCCGGTTTCGGTGATCTCCGGCTTGACCGCCCGGAACAGGTCATGCCCCAAACCCGCGTCCGCATAACCAATATATTCCGGCGCCAATGGCAGCAGGATATGACGCTGGTGGCCCTCGCCATCGTCCCCGCCGAACATGTTGAACAGCATGAAGAACGCCGCCTGGCTGCCGTTGGTCAGGGCGATGTTCCCGGGTGTGAGCCCCCAGCCGTACTCCCTGTTCAGCAGGTCCGCCAGCGCGCTGATGAACTGCTTCTCACCCTGGGGCGGATCGTAGACACCCACGAGGCGGCGGAATGCCTCATCGTCTTCGGTCAGGGATTTCAGGATGTCCCGCAACCGGTCCTGGATGGCCGGCACGTGGCCCGGGTTGCCACCGCCCATCATGATCATGTCGTCACCAGACGCCAGGGCATTCCCCAGATCGTCCATCAGCGACGTGATCCCGGCTTCAGCCGTGAACTTGCGACCGAATGCGGAGAGTTTCATGAACGGCTCCCGTTACTCATCATCGTCCAACGCAATCCCCAGGTTGCTCACGCCGCCATTGGCCGCCTCCTCTTTTATCGAGGCCACGAACGTCTCGGTCGGCACCCGCTGCTTCTTCAGGGACAGCAGCAAATCCCGCTGGAACAGCTTGTCCGCTTTCATCAGCTCATGCCTGTCGAGCAGTCGAACCAGCGCATCCTCATCCAGATCCTCGCCCTCGGCCATCTCGATGAACTGGGCCACGGTTGCGGTGACCCACTGGGAAGCCTCAAGGGCACGCTGTTTGGTGCTGTTCAGGCGGTTCAACAGAGCCTGCTCCAGCAGCTTGCAGAAATCGTCGGCCGGATAGACGCCGTACATGTCGTAGGCGTCGGGATCCGGCGCCAGGTTCTCCAGTCGCGCCAGCGCCTGGGTCACCCGGGCGTCGACATTCTTCTCCTGGAGCATGTCCCAGGCCTGATCCAGCAGCAGCCGCATCTTGGCCGCGTGCTTGGCGCCAATGGCGTCGTCGAACAGCACATAGTTGGGAAACCCACGCTCGGCCAGCGCCAGGATGAAGACGAATTCGCGCCATCCCCGCAGTTGCTCCAGGGCCTTGATAAACTGGTTGGCGTTCACGAGCGTTTCTCCGTCAACAAGGACACCGCCATACTCCGGGCCCGGTCAGGTCCGCGGCAGGGTGACGCCACGCTGCCCCTGGTACTTGCCGCCCCGATCCCGATAGCTGGTGTCGCACACCTCATCGGATTCGAAGAACAGCATCTGGGCCACCCCTTCGTTGGCGTAGATCTTCGCCGGCAGGTTGGTGGTGTTGGAAAACTCCAGCGTGACCTGGCCTTCCCACTCCGGTTCCAGCGGAGTGACGTTGACGATGATACCGCAGCGCGCGTATGTGGACTTGCCCAGGCAGACGGTCAGGACATTGCGCGGAATCCGGAAGTACTCCACGGTCCGCGCCAGGGCGAACGAGTTGGGCGGAATGATACAGACGTCGCTGGTCACGTTGACGAAGCTGTCGTCGTCGAAATTCTTGGGATCCACCGTGGCCGAGTGGACGTTGGTGAAAATCTTGAACTCGTTGCTGCAGCGAACATCGTAGCCGTAACTGGAGGTGCCGTAGGAAATGACACGCCCCTTGGAGGACTCGCGCACCTGATCGTGCTCGAAGGGCTCGATCATGCCGTGTTCCTGCGCCATGCGCCGGATCCACTTATCGGATTTAATCGTCATCGTCTGGTTCTCGTACGGGAAACTGGGCGTGCGCAGGACCCGGCCGGGCTGCGCGATCACAAAGGTCGCTATGGTAACGCCTGGCGCCGCTTAAAACAAAGCGGCGCCAGCATTTCGGTGGGTCGTTTGCCGGGAGCTGTCCGCTCAGTCGTCGCTGATCGAAATGCTGGGGATCGGCGACGCCAGGTTACGCTCCCGGCGGGACAACAGGGCCCCCATGCGACGGGCCGCATCCCGATAGGTTCGGGCCACTTCGGAATCCGGTTCGGCAATCACCGAAGGCTGGCCGCTGTCGGTCTGCTCGCGGATGGTCATATGCAGCGGCAACTGGCCCAAAAGCTCGGTGTCATAGTCTTCGGCAACGCGCTGGCCGCCGCCCTCGCCGAACAGCGGCTCGTGGTGCCCACAGTTGCTGCAGATGTGCACGCTCATGTTCTCGATCACGCCCAGCACCGGAATATCCACCTTGCGGAACATCTCGATGCCTTTCTTGCAGTCCAGCAACGCGATGTCCTGCGGCGTGGTCACGATCACCGCCCCGGTAACCGGCACCTTCTGCGCCATGGTGAGCTGGATGTCGCCAGTACCGGGCGGCATGTCGACGATCAGGTAGTCCAGGTCGTTCCACTGGGTCTGGGTCAGCAGTTGCTGAACCGCCCCACTGACCATGGGACCGCGCCAGACCATCGGCGTCTTGTCGGTGACCAGGAAAGCCATGGACATGGCCTCGATACCGTGGGCCGGGACCGGAATGAACCATTTGTTGTCGCGGGTCCGCGGCCGTGTGCCTTCCGGCAGTCCCAGCATCATACCCACGCTGGGACCGTAGATATCCGCATCCAGAATACCCACCCGGCAGCCTTCCAGGCTCAGCGCCAGCGCCAGGTTCACTGCCGTTGTGGATTTCCCCACGCCGCCTTTGCCGGAAGCCACCGCAATGATGTTCTTCACACCGGCGATAGATTGCAGCTCCTTCTGTGCCTGATAGGCGCGAATGGTCTGATGGGTGTTCACAGTCGCCTCGCCGACGCCCGGCACGCTCTCAATGGCATGGCCAACCAGCTGACGCAAGGCGCCGGCGATGCCTTCCGACGGATAAGTCAGCTCGACATCGACCGTGACCCTGCCCCCCTCAATCGCAACGGATTTAACCGCGTCGAGTGCAAACAGATCCTGATCCAGGTAGGGGTCACGATACTCGCGGATCGCGGCATCGACAGCATCACGGGAAATTTCGCTCATATCCGTCTCCAAGCGGGCATTACCTGAGTAAAATACTATGTTATTACAGTAGGGCTATTTAACCACAGCCACCACAAACACTGAACCGTTGCACATGGCTGTGTCGCACAAAGGTAAGCCGCAATAAACGGGATGAAAAAATCCCACCGTAACGGTATTATTCGGGGCCCGAAATTCCGGCATCCGCCGGAGCCACTTCATACCCGATCAACGTTTGGGACATCAAATGACGCAAGCCAACGCACAGTCCAAGCGCGACATCCTGGTCACGAGCGCCCTGCCCTATGCCAACGGGCCGATCCACCTGGGTCACCTGCTGGAATATATCCAGACCGACATCTGGGTGCGCTACCAGAACATGCGGGGCAACAACTGCGTCTACGTGTGTGCCGACGACGCCCACGGCACCGCCATCATGCTGCGGGCCGAGCGCGAGGGCATCACCCCGGAAGCGCTGATCGAACGGATCAACCAGGAACACCAGCAGGATTTCAGCGGGTTCCTGATCCATTTCGACAACTATTACAGCACGCATTCGCCGGAAAACCGCGAGTTCTCTTCCTACATCTATGAACAACTGAAGAAAAACAACCACATCGCGACCCGGAACATCACCCAGTCCTACGACCCCGAGAAGGAAATGTTCCTGGCGGACCGCTTCATCAAGGGCACCTGCCCGAAGTGCAAGTCCGAGGACCAGTACGGTGACAACTGCGAAGTCTGTGGTGCCACCTACACCCCGGCGGAGCTGATCAATCCGCGCTCGGCCGTTTCCGGCGCCACCCCGATCGAAAAGGAATCCGAGCATTACTTCTTCCGGCTGCCGGAGTTTGCCGACTTCCTGCGCGAGTGGACCCGTAGCGGCACCCTGCAGCCCCAGGTAGCCAACAAGCTGGCCGAGTGGCTGGATGCCGGCCTGCAGGAGTGGGACATCAGCCGGGATGCCCCTTACTTTGGCTTCGAAATCCCCGATGCACCGGGCAAGTATTTCTACGTCTGGCTGGACGCGCCGATCGGCTACCTGGCTAGCTTCAAGAACCTGTGCGAGCGCCGCGACGACCTGGACTTCGATCATTTCTGGAAGGCCGACTCCACTGCCGAGGTGTACCACTTCATCGGCAAGGACATCATCAACTTCCACGCCCTGTTCTGGCCGTCCATGCTGCACAGTGCCGGTTATCGCACGCCTTCCGCGGTCTATGCCCACGGTTTTATCACCGTAAACGGCAAGAAGATGTCCAAGTCCCGCGGCACCTTCATCATGGCGCGGACCTACCTGGATCACCTGAATCCGGAATACCTGCGCTACTACTTCGCCACCAAGCTGACCAGCAATGTGGACGACATGGACCTCAACCTCGAGGACTTTGCGCAGCGTGTGAATTCCGATCTGGTGGGCAAGGTGGTGAACATCGCCAGCCGCACCGCCGGCTTTGTCACCAAGAAGTTCGACGGTCAGTTGGGCCAGGTTACCGAGACCGAAAAACTCGCCGAGTTCATCAAGGCCGGCGACGAGATTGCCGGGCACTACGAAGGCCGTGAATTCGGTCGCGCCATGCGCCGGATCATGGAACTGGCGGACATCGCCAACCAGTACGTCAACGACGAGGAGCCCTGGGTCCTGATCAAGGACGCCGAGCGCGCCGCAGACGTACAGGCGATCTCCACCAACGCCCTCAACATGTTCCGGCTGCTGATGACCTACCTGGCGCCGATCCTGCCGGCCACCGCGGAGGCCGCGGAAGCGTTCCTCAACGCCAGACTGGACTGGAACGGCCGCGACCGGTTGCTGGAAAACCACGCCATCAACAAGTTCAAACCGCTGATGAGCCGGGTGGAGATGAAGCAGATCGACGCCATGCTGGAGGCCTCGAAGGAAGAGCTGCCTGCGGCCACCGGCGACAGGGCCACCAAGCCGGCTGACAGCAGGGCCGACGGGGTTGAACCGCTGGCGGACGAGATCGATTTCGACGCCTTTGCCAAGGTCGACCTGCGCGTGGCGAAGATCGTCAAGGCCGAGCATGTGGATGGCGCCGACAAGCTGCTGCGCCTGACGCTCGATATCGGCGACAACCAACGCAACGTGTTCGCCGGCATCAAGTCCGCCTACAAACCGGAAGAGCTGGAAGGCCGGCTGACGGTCATGGTCGCCAACCTGAAGCCGCGCAAGATGAAGTTTGGCATGTCGGAAGGCATGGTCCTGGCCGCGGGTCCGGGTGGCAAGGATATCTTCATCCTGTCACCGGATTCCGGCGCCCAACCGGGTCAGCGGGTGATGTAACCGGCCTGGAACCCGGAATAAGGGGGCATCGCACGACGATCCCCCGGCAGAAAACGCCACCAAGGCGCGCGGAGAGAGATCGCATGACAGACTACCTGCTGATCCTGGTCAGCACGATTCTGGTCAACAACTTTGTGCTGGTTCAATTCCTGGGCCTGTGCCCGTTCATGGGGGTATCCAACAAGCTGGAAACCGCCATGGGCATGTCGTTGGCCACCACCTTCGTGCTGACCCTCTCCTCGGTTTGCAGCTACCTGGTCTACACCTACCTGCTGGCACCGCTGAACCTGGCGTTCCTAAAGACCATCACCTTTATCCTGGTGATTGCAGTCGTCGTCCAGTTCACCGAGATGGTGGTGCGCAAGACAAGCCCGCTGCTCTACCGGGTGCTAGGCATCTTCCTGCCGCTGATCACCACCAACTGCGCGGTTCTGGGCGTGGCGCTGCTCAATCTCAACCGCAACAACAACTTCATCGAGTCCGTACTTTACGGGCTCGGTGCGGCACTGGGCTTTTCACTGGTCCTGGTCCTGTTCGCCGCCATGCGCGAACGGATCGCGGTGGCCGACGTGCCGTTCGCTTTCCGGGGTGCTGCCATTGGCATGGTGACCGCCGGTCTGATGTCATTGGCCTTCCTCGGTTTCACCGGGCTGGTAAGCATCTGACGGAGTCATCACCATGTGGACCAGCATTCTTATTGCCATCGGTGCGCTCGTCGTCCTGTCCCTGATCTTTGGCGGCCTGCTGGGCTTTGCCGCCGAGCGTTTCAAGGTCGAAGGCAACCCCATTATCGACCAGATCGATGCACTACTGCCCCAGACCCAGTGCGGTCAATGCGGCTTTCCCGGCTGCCGCCCCTACGCCGAATCCATCGCCAACGGCGACGCCATCAACAAGTGCCCTCCAGGCGGTGAAGCCACCATCCACGCCCTGGCCGACCTGCTGGATGTGGAACCGGAACCCCTGGATGCCGAGCATGGCGTGGACCAGGGCAAGCGCGTCGCCATCATCCGTGAAGACGAATGCATCGGCTGCACCAAGTGCATCCAGGCCTGTCCGGTCGACGCCATCCTGGGCGCGGCCAAGCATATGCATACGGTGATCGAGAGCGAATGCACCGGCTGCGACCTGTGTGTCGAGCCCTGCCCGGTGGACTGCATCGACATGGTGCCCGTACCCACCACCATCCGCTCCTGGAACTGGGAGCGTCCGGAGCTGAACCGGGCGAAGGATCGGGTGATCGCCAGCGACCGGACCGAGGTGATGTCCTGATGCGCAAGATCTGGGACTTCCCCGGCGGGATCCACCCGCCCGAGAACAAGCACCAGTCCACGGCAACGCCGATCCGGACACTGCCGCTGCCGGATGCGCTCTATATTCCGCTCCAGCAACACATCGGTGCGCCGTCCCAGACCCTGGTCGGTACCGGCGACCGGATCCTGAAAGGCCAGATGCTTGCCGAGCCGCAGGGCCGCGTCAGCGTCGCCGTGCATGCGCCCACATCCGGCACGATTGAAGGTATCGTCCCGCATCCGGTGCCCCACCCCTCCGGCATGACCGATTGGTGCGTGGTCCTGCGCCCGGATGGCGAGGAACAGTGGACCGACCTGGAACCGCTCGAGGACTATCACAACGAATCGGCACCGGCCCTGCTGGCACGGATCCGCCGGGCCGGCATTGCCGGGATGGGCGGCGCTGGCTTTCCCACCGAGATCAAGCTGTACCCACCCCGGGACGATAAGGTCCGCACCCTGATTCTCAACGGGACCGAGTGCGAGCCCTACATCACCGCCGACGACATGCTGATGCGGACCCGCGCCATCGACATCGTGCGCGGGCTGGAAATCATGGCGTTTATCCTGGAGCCGGAAGAGTGTGTTATCGGCATCGAGGACAACAAGCCGGAAGCCATCGAGGCGCTGAAGCAGGCCGTGGCGGGTACGCGCATCGAGGTCGCGGTCGTTCCTACCAAATACCCCTCGGGCGGGGAAAAACAGCTGATCCAGTTGCTCACCGGCCTGGAAGTGCCTCACGGCGGCATTCCTGCGGATATCGGCGTGATGTGCCAGAACGTGGGTACGGCCGCAGCGGTCTACCGGGCCGTTCGTTTCGGCGAACCCCTGATCTCCCGCATCACCACGCTGACCGGCGAAGGGCTGGCCAACCAAGGTAACGTGGAAACCCTGATCGGTACGCCGATCCGCTTCCTGCTGGAGCACGCCAGCTTCGACGCGTCGCGGACGCAGCGCCTGATCATGGGCGGGCCGATGATGGGCTTCACCCTTGAGAATCCGGACGTCCCGGTGATCAAGACCACCAACTGCATCATTGCCGGCTCTCCGGACGAATTCCCGGCGCCTCCGCCCGCGCAGCCCTGTATCCGTTGCGGCATGTGCGCCGAAGCCTGCCCCATGGAATTGCTGCCCCAACAGCTGTTCTGGTTCGCCCAGTCCCAGGAGTTCGAGAAAGCCGAGCAGCACAACCTGTTCGACTGCATCGAATGCGGCGCCTGCTCCTACACCTGCCCCAGCACGATCCCGCTGGTGCAGTTCTACCGCTACGCCAAGGGCGAGATCCGCCGGCAAAGGGAAGACCAGATCAAGTCCGACCGTGCCCGGGAACGCTTCGAAGCCCGCCAGGCCAGACTGGAGCGGGAGCAGGCCGAGAAGGAGGCCAAGCGCAAGGCTCGCGCCGAAGCCGCGGCTAAGGCCCAGGCGGAGAAGCGTGAACCGGCCGCCGAGACACCAAAGAAATCCGCCAGCGCTGCTGTTGAAGCCGCCCTGGCCCGCAAGGGCATGAAAGCCAAAGCCGAGACACCCGCAGCGCCGGAAACGCCGGATATCGCAACCCTGGAAGCCAACCTGACCAAGGCCCGGGCCAAACTCCGGAACATGCAGGGCCTGCTCAAGGAGGCGCGCGACCAGGGTGGCGACACCGAGAAGCTGGAGCGGGCGGTCGCCAAGAACGAGGAGCGCGTAGCCACGGCGCAGGCGGCCCTGGATGCGGCGCAAGCACCCGCGGCTGCGGAGACTCCGGCGCCGGACCTGGACACGCTCAAGGCCAATGTGGACAAGGCCGCCGCCAAGCTGGACACCATGCGCAGCATGCTGGCTGACGCCCGCTCGGAGGGCGGTGATAACGTCGACAAGCTGGAACGCGCCGTGGCCAAGAACGAACAGCGCGTTAAGGCCGCGCAAGAGGCCCTGAACGCCGCGCGTCCCGCCCCGTCCACGCCAACAGCCGATATCCCGGAACTGGAAGCCGCCCTGGACAAGGCCCGCGCCAAGCTCGAAACCATGCAGGGCATGCTGCAGGAAGCCCGCGAGGCCGACGGTGACAACGTGGACAAACTGGAGCGTGCCGTGGCCAAGAACCAGGACCGCGTCGCCCGCGCCGAGCAGGCGCTGGCGGATGCCCGAAAGACAGCGGACGCCGAGTCCTGACGGAGAACGAGACACCCCATGGCTTTTCTGAGACTGTCATCCCCTCACGCACACGGCCCGCAGAGAACCTCCCGGGTCATGTTCTGGGTAATCCTGGCCACGCTTCCCGGCCTGTTGGCCCAGACACTGTGGTTTGGCTGGGGCAATCTGGTGAACACCGTATTCTGCGTCGCCCTAGCCCTGCTGACCGAGGGCGTCATTCTCCTGCTGCGCAAGCGGCCGGTTGCGTTTTTCCTGAAGGACAACACGGCAGCGGTCACCGGTCTGCTGCTGGGGCTGTCGCTGCCGCCGTTCGCCCCCTGGTGGGTCTGCGCCGTCGCCGTGGTCGTCGCCATCCTGCTGGCCAAGCAGCTGTATGGCGGCCTGGGCTCCAACCCATTCAATCCCGCAATGGTGGGCTATGCACTGGTGCTGGTTTCATTCCCGGTCGCCATGACCACCAACTGGGCCAGCCCGACCGGACTCGGTGCCGATACCCCGGGACTGCTCCACACCATTGCCCTGAACTTCACTGGCGCCGAACCCGTCGATGGCTACACCATGGCCACGCCGCTGGATGTCTACAAACACGACATCAAGACCCATCTGTCCAGCCAGGTCCTGCAGAATCCGGCGTTCGGGGATTTCGTCTCGAAGGGTTGGGAGTGGGTAAACCTTGGCTTCCTGGCCGGTGGCCTGCTGCTGATTGCCCTGCGCCTGATCACCTGGCACATTCCGGTCAGCCTGCTCGCTGCGTTGTCCCTGATGAGCCTGGCCTTTGGCTGGGACCCGGACCGCTACGCTCCCCTGACGATCCACCTGCTGTCCGGCGCGACCATGCTGGGCGCCTTCTTCATTGCGACGGACCCGGTGACGGCGGCAACCAGCCGCAAGGGCAAACTGGTCTACGGCGCCGGTATCGGGATACTGCTCTACATCATCCGCACCTGGGGCAGCTACCCGGATGCGGTGGCCTTTGCCGTGCTACTGATGAATTTCGCCGTACCGTTCATCGACTACTACACCCAACCGCGCACCTACGGCCACCAGAAGGCCCGTCGCGTCAAATCCGATCAGGCGTAACAGGACGAGTCATGGCTGCACTTGGACAATCGATCACTCGCAACGCCGTCGGACTGGCCCTATTCGCGGTCATCACCGCCGGAACGATTGCGGTCACCCATGCCTTTACGTCGGACCGCATACAGGATCAGATCCGTAAGGCCGAAGCCGGCGCCCTGCTGCAGATCATCCCGGAAGAGCAGCATACCAACGACCTGCTGGCCGCCACCCAACTGGTCGGGCCAGACGAACAACTGGGTCTGACCGAAACCCTGCAAGCGCACATTGCCCGCAAGGACGGTGCAGTCACGGGGGTGATCCTGCCGGCAGTGGCCCATAATGGTTACTCCGGCGACATCCACCTCCTGGTAGGCATTGATGACGGGGGGCGAGTTCTCGGCGTCCGCGTGACGCAACACCACGAAACCCCCGGGCTGGGCGACAAGGTGGAAACCAAGAAAACCAGCTGGGTCTACAGCTTCAACGGCAAGTCGCTGGAGAACACGGCCAAAAGCCAGTGGGCCGTGGCCAAGGACGGTGGCCAGTTCGACCAGTTCACCGGCGCGACGATCACCCCACGCGCGGTCGTGGGCGCTGTCCACAACGCCCTGCTCTACTTCCAGGCCCATCGTGACACCCTGCTCGCCCCGACGGCGGGTATGAGCGCAACGGACGGAGATCGAGGCTGATATGGCCAACAAGACCCTCAAGGAAATCATCAAGGACGGCCTCTGGGCCAACAACCCGGCACTGGTACAGGTGCTGGGGCTGTGCCCCCTGCTGGCCGTCACCGGTACGGTGGTAAACGGGATCGGCCTGGGACTGGCTACCCTGCTGGTCCTGGTCGGATCGAATCTCTCGGTCTCGCTGATTCGCAACTTTGTTTCCGATTCCGTACGCCTGCCGGCGTTCGTGATGATCATCGCGTCGTTCGTCACCTGCGCCGAGCTGCTGATGCAGGCATACACCTACCAGCTCTACGAAATCCTGGGCATCTTCATCCCGCTGATCGTCACCAACTGCGCCATTCTCGGACGCGCCGACGGGTTTGCCTCCCGCAATCCCGTTCTGTTGTCGGTACTCGACGGCTTCATGATGGGGGCGGGCTTTCTCGCCGTACTGATTGTCCTGGGCGGTATCCGCGAACTGATCGGACAGGGAACGCTGTTTTCCAATATGGACCTGATCTTTGGCGCAGGCGCCAGCACCTGGAAAATCCAGGTGTTCGATGACTACGCGAATGTGCTGTTCATGATCCTCCCGCCGGGCGCCTTTGTCGGTCTCGGCTTCCTGATCGCCCTGAAGAACGGCATCGATGGCCAGATCCGCAAACGTCAGGCCGCCCGCGACACCCAGCCGGTCACTACCGGCAGCAAGCGCGTTCGCGTGACCGGTAACGTCTCCTGAGGCTTTGATGAACAAGGAAAAACGGACACAGATCTTTGAACGGCTCAAAGCGGCTAATCCCAATCCCACCACGGAGCTGGTGTACAGCACTCCATTCGAGTTGCTGATCGCGGTCATCCTGTCCGCCCAGGCCACCGATGTGGGCGTCAACAAGGCCACCGCCAAGCTGTTCCCGGTGGCCAATACGCCCGAAGCCATCCTGGCGCTTGGCGTGGACGGCCTCAAGGAATACATCAAGACCATCGGCCTGTTTAACAGCAAGGCCGAGAATGTCATCAAGACCTGTCGGGCGCTGGTGGAACAGCACAACAGCGTGGTGCCGGAAACCCGGGAAGCACTCGAAGCCCTGCCCGGCGTCGGTCGCAAGACAGCCAACGTGGTGCTCAACACCGCCTTCGGCCAACCCACCATGGCCGTGGACACCCACATCTTCCGGGTCTCCAACCGGACCGGCATTGCACCGGGGAAAAATGTGCTGGAAGTGGAAAAGCGGCTGGTGCGGCTGGTCCCCAAACCCTACCTGCAGGACGCCCATCACTGGCTGATCCTGCATGGGCGATATACCTGCACGGCGCGCAAGCCGAAGTGTGGGAGCTGCATTATCGAGGATCTGTGCGAGTTCAAGGATAAGCGGGAATATCTGGACTGAGCCGTGATCTCTCCGGCTGAACCGCCGGATGAGGGGCGGCGCCTCAGAAGCTATAGAGGGTGCTGCAATAGCTCCAGGTACGTGGATGCTGAACGGTCAGATTAGTGGTGCCGAAGCTAAAGAGGCTTTTGCAAAAGGTTGGCAGCTTAAAGCCGCTCTCCCCTGGCGGGGTGCAGGCGGAAACAGCGAAGCATAGCATCGCTTCGCCCGCCGGAACGCCCACAGCCTCTGGATGTGGGCCGGGGTGCGGAGCGGATGCTTGGAGAGAGAGGGACGAGGCGAAAGGCTCGCCGGGATCATTGTCGGCACTTTTAGGGCGCCTGACGCCCCCCCTCTCCCGCCAGGGGAGAGGGAGAGTTGACCTCACAATGTTTGGAAAACAGACTACTAGAATACCCTTTCAGCTTCGGAGCAGCCTTCAAGGCTGCCAATTCGGGAAAACCACTCCCGTCGAACCCATATCTCCCAAACAAGAAAGGGAGCCGCAGATGGCTCCCTTTCTCAAATCACCGATCCGACCAAGTCGGGTTTAATCCGCCTTGCCCAACATCGCCTCTTTCAGGTCCTCCTGGGCTGGCTCGTCGGACAGCCAGATGCCGAACAACGCCTTCTTGAATTCGAGACCGGGAATCGTGTCCTTCCTGGTGCCGTTCTTGAATACCTGGACGCCTTCGTTGGGCACATACACCAGATCGAAGACATCCCCTTCCTTGATCTCGTCCTTGAAGACGCCCATGAACTGGTCGATCTCTTTCTTGACCGGTGCCATGTTGCCATCCGTGGAAGCCTCAAAGCCTTCCATGGTGGCTTCCGTCATGCGATCGCTGGTGATCATGCCGGAAATGATGTCCAGGCGGATGGCCTGGGGCTGATCGGCATCGATAATCGCTTTGGGATCGGACTGTTTCTGGGGCACAAACAGGCTCCCGACGTACAGGTCCAGGAACCACTTGGAACGGACCCCGGCGCCATTGAGCACCAGGTTGGAACTGTCCGCCTTCATGTGATCCGGCACATCGACGCCTTCCAGGGTCAACGCAGACGCCGGTCCTACCAGGGCAAGAGTGAGCAGCAGTGCTGAGGTAACCTTTTTCATCATCATGTCCCTAAACATTTGATTGTTATTTATTTTATAACTTTAGCCTTTCCAGACCAATTGCATTTTAGCAATGCCGTCGAATCCTCACCGATGCCTGGTTCTCATTTGCCAAAGCCGCATGGGATGGGCACTCCGTACCATCGCGCCACCGGCTTCCCACTAACGAAAAAGCCGGTGGCCCCATCGGAGCCACCGGCTTTCGAACGACACTATGTAGGAACGTTTACTTGAACAGCATGGTGCAGGACAGACCTTCCTTCTCCAGAATCTCGCGCAGACGACGCAACGCCTCCACCTGGATCTGGCGGACCCGCTCACGGGTCAGGCCGATTTCCTGCCCAACCTCCTCAAGCGTGCTGGTCTGGTAACCCCGCAGCCCGAAGCGACGGGAAAGCACTTCCTGCTGCTTGTCGCTGAGCTGATCCAGCCAACGCTCGATGCATCCCTGCATGTTGGTGTCCTGCAGCAGATCGGCCGGATCGGTGGCGCCCTCGTCAGCCACGGTATCCAGCAACGATTTCTCGCCGCTGCTGCCGATGGGGGTATCCACCGACGCAACCCGTTCATTCAGCCCGAGCATCCGCTTCACGTCCGTCACCGGCTTGTCGACCATCTGCGCGATTTCCTCCGCGGATGGCTCGTGATCCAGCTTCTGGGTCAGTTCGCGTGCGGCGCGTAGATACAGGTTGAGTTCCTTGACCACATGGATCGGCAACCGGATCGTGCGCGTCTGGTTCATGATAGCGCGCTCGATGGTCTGACGGATCCACCAGGTGGCGTAGGTGGAAAACCGGAAGCCCCGTTCCGGGTCGAATTTCTCGACCGCGCGGATCAGCCCCAGGTTACCTTCCTCGATCAGGTCCAGCAGGGTCAGGCCGCGATTGACGTAACGCCGGGCAATCTTGACCACCAGCCGCAGGTTACTCTCGATCATGCGCTTGCGCCCGGCTTCCTGCCCCTTGCGGGCCAGCCGTGCAAAGTAGACTTCTTCTTCGGGAGTGAGAAGTGGAGAAAAACCGATTTCGTTGAGATAAAGCTGGGTGGCGTCCAACTGCTTCTGACTGGTGTAGTAGCGGCCGGAAACCTTGGAAAGGTCGGACGAGTCCGTTAACGGCGCATCGTCTTGGTCTTCGTTACTGGAGTCGACTGTCAGAGTTTCTTCTTCTGAATCCTCGACATCTGCTACTCGATCAACAATGAGTTCATCACGCTCTGCTGACATAGTTCTTGCCCCGCCTTTAAACCCCATTCTTATCACCTGCCGGAGTTCTTGTTGTTCGACAGATGCCTGCTGTTCTTTTCAACTGCTTATGACATCTTTACTTTTCAGCGATGTGACATGCGAGCTTCAGCAGTCCGGGCGGTTCCGCCTACCTCGGTGGCAGGTAATTCATCGGGTCCACCGGGTTGCCGTTTTTTCTTATTTCAAAGTGCAGCTTCGTCGCGTTGGCGCCGCTGCTGCCCATTTCGGCAATGAGCTGGCCCGCCCTGACGTTTTCTCCCTCCTGCACCAATATCTTCCGGTTGTGAGCGTATGCGCTCAGGTAGTGCTCGTTGTGATTAACGATGATCAGGTTACCGTAACCCAACAACCCGCTGCCCGCATAGACCACGCTACCACTGGCGGCTGCCCTGATCGGGTCACCGGGCTTGCCGGAAATATCAATGCCCTTATTGACTTTTCCCGACGTTGAGTATCCTGCAATTACGGGGCCAACGTTGGGCCAGCGCCACTGGATATCAGACACCACCTGGGTCTGGTCACGCAATGATTTGTCGGCCTCAGGTGCCCGCTGGACGCGCGGTTTGGATGCGGTGGACGGCGCATGGCGGGGCGCAGAGTGGCGGGCGGTGCGGGTCGGCGACGGCGATGCGGACTGCCCGGAAGGGACGTGGCCCCTCAGGTCCAGGCGGATCACTTGGCCGGGTTTGATGGTGTAAGGCGGTTTGATGCCATTGGCGTTGCCCAGTTCGCGATAATCGCGGCCATAGCGCCAGGCGATGCTGTAGAGCGTTTCCCCGGAGCGGACCACATGCTGCCCCCAGTAGACCGGCGGATTGTAGCGATCGTCCTGGTAGATGTCCGCGGTATTGCAGCCCGTGAGCAGAAACAGGACAAGCAGGCTGGCGCCCAGACCCCGGAAGGACAGACGGCGGCAACACTGCGTCAGGAAAGAAACCGCCGGTTTCTGATCCCGAAAACCTGTACGACCATCTAAGCTCACGGAAATAACAGCTTCTTTTTTATTTCGAATTGGTATGAAAAATAGTGCACTCCCTGAAGAATGCAATATAAGTCACTAATTCATTGCATATTTTTTAAACAAATTAAAGTTACTTAATCTTCAAAGGTGTTCCGATCGGTAACACGAAAAGTAACAGGTTCACACTTTTGTTGTGACAGGGAACACCATCCTGCCCGAAACACGACCGGGTCACACCGTCGCGCGAGACTGTCGCATCCGGCCAAACCACTCCAGACCCAGGACGACGATCGCTCCAAGGATAGCCAGGCCAATCGCCATCATCAGTGCGGACGACTCTCCGGTCACATTGGCGTATGTGCCGGGCAACAGGTTGATCTCTTCCAGCGGAACCCGCTCGCCATGGCTGTTGATACGCCAACTGACAGCCTCTTTCCAGGGCCAGACCTTGCTCAACGCCCCCAGCATGAAACCGGTCAAAAGCGCGAGCATGCCATCCCGATAGCGACGGAAAGCCCATGACAGCAGTTGCGCAATGGACAGTAGCCCGATAATGCAACCTGTCACAAACAGTCCAAGACGGTCCAGTTGCCATTCGTTAACGGCGGTCAGGATCGGCCCGTACATGCCGATCATCAACAGGATAAAACTGCCGGAAATCCCCGGCAGGATCATCGCGCAGATGGCCAGGGCGCCGGATCCGAAAAGCGTCCAGTAGGTCACCGGGGCTTCGCCCGGCGACATCTGGGTAACAAGCCAGGCCGCTACCGCCCCGATCGCGAGAAGCAGGAACTGCCCGATCCCCCAGCGGCCGATCTCACGCCCCACGTGCCACGCCGACGCCAGGATCAGGCCAAAGAAGAAACTCCAGAGCAACACCGGATAGTGGGAGAGTGCAAAACGAATCGCGCCGGACAGCGTGACGATGCTGACAAGGATCCCCCCGAACAACAACGCCAGGAAGGTACCGTCCATCCGCGCCCAGAAAGCCCCCACGCGCCCGCGGAGCAGTTCCCCGGTCAACGCGCCCGGAAAAGCACCGATCGCGTTAAGAAGGCGCTCGTAAATACCGGTAATAAACGCGATCGTGCCGCCGGAAACGCCCGGCACCACATCGGCTGCGCCCATGGCCAATCCCCGCAGGAAGATCGCAGCCGGGTGATGGCGCTCGGGCGAAGCATGCTGCTTACCGCTCATCGGACCACCCCACCCAGCAGTGGCACGAAGCGAACCGGTTCCAGTTCGGTAACCTCATAATCGTCACCCTGGCGGATGATTTTCGTCAGGATCTGGGAGGCCTCTCCAATGGGTACCACCATGACACCGCCATCGGCCAGTTGAGACAGCAGTTCATCCGGCAAGGAGGCCGGCGCCGCGGTCACGATAATGCCATCGAAAGGCGCCTGCTCGGGCCAGCCTATCACGTCGCCGGCGAGCCGCAGGTTGGTATTACGCAACCTGAGCGTCCGCATGCGCTCACGCGCCTTGTTGAGCAGCGGGTTAATCCGCTCGACGCTGAACACTTCGTCAACCAGCTGCGCCAGGACAGCGGCCTGGTACCCGGATCCGGTTCCCAGTTCCAGGACCCGCGACGGGGCATGCTCCATCAGGACTTCGGTCATGCGGGCCACGATGTACGGCTGGGAAAGGGTCTGCTGGTAGCCGATGGGCAATGCCGTGTCCTCGTAGGCTCGGTGAGCCAGCGCCTCGTCCAGAAAGATATGGCGTGGCGTCTCCGACAACGCGGTCAGCACCCGCTCATCCCGGATGCCCGACTCCCGCAGGCGCTGGATCAGTCTCATTCGGGTCCGACGGGATGTCATACCGATCCCCTGCAGTTCTGCCACCATCAGTCGTCCGCCTCCAGCCAGTGACGCAACGAATCCAGGGCCTCATGACGCGTCATATCCACCTGGATCGGTGTGATCGAGACGTAGTTGTGACGGACCGCGTAAAAATCCGTTCCCGGACCGGCATCGTCGCCGGCACCGGCCGCACCGATCCAGTAGCGTTTCTTGCCCCGCGGGCAGGTCATTGGAATGGCAGGCTCGCCACGCCCACGATGCCCCAGGCGCGTCACCTGGAAGCCGGCCAGCTCGTCCCAGGGTACATCCGGGACGTTCACGTTCAGAAGACAGCGCGGCCCCAGGGCCAGGGTCGCTTCCTTTTCCACCAGCATACGTACGGCGCGCGCCGCCGTTTCATAGTGGAAGTGCCCATCGTTTACCAGGGAGACGGCAATCGCCGGCAACCCCAGCGACCGCCCTTCCGTGGCGGCAGCGACCGTCCCGGAGTAAATCACGTCGTCGCCGAGATTGGCGTGGGTGTTGATGCCTGAAACAACCCGGTCGAACGGGCGGTCGAACAGCCCGTTCACGGCCAGGTGGACGCAGTCCGTCGGCGTACCGTCCACCGACAGGAACCCCTGGGGATGGGTCTCGACCGTCAATGGGCGATTCAGTGTCAGGGAGTTGCTTGCACCGCTGTGATCGCGGTCAGGGGCCACCACACTGAGTTCACCGAGTCCCCGGAGCCCTTCGTAAAGAACCTTCAGCCCCGGAGAATGAACACCGTCATCATTCGCCAGCAAAATCCGCACTTCAGTCTCCGTATCATTGCCTGCCGCCAAAGTCACCGGTCCGCATTCAAACCGATGGCAGGAGTATGGATGTCAACCGACTATGATGCCGGGTTTGCATCGCTCCCGCCAGCAACAGTGTCGAGAATTTCGGCTACCAGGGCCGTGGCAAAACCGCCCGGGGCCAAACGGAAATCCAGCTGCAGGCAGTCTGGCCCGGGCCAGTTCCAGTCCAGTCCGGAAATCGGCAGCATCAATGGACGGCGCTCGGGCTTCATCCGGGTGCTGGCAAACACCGCCGCCATATCCGGATGCCGGGCAACCACGGCCCGTTCGATCGCCTCCAGCTCACCCGTGGCCTGGGTGCCGCCGTCCCCCCAAAGCGGGCCGGAGGGCTCGGACGACCAGGGATCGCCATCCAGGAGACGGCCCCAGTCGCCCCGCGCCACCCGTTCTGCCAGAACTTCATTAAACAGCCATGACCGGGCGGCTGAAAAGGCCATACCCGCCTTGAAATTGCGCCCGCGTCGTGGCCGATCACCCTGCGCGACGGCCTGTGACAGGTTATTGCCGTCACGGCCGAATCGCTGCGGGCCAAAATAGTTGGGAATCCCGCCCGCGCGGATGGCCGCAAGCCGCTCATCCAGCGCGGCCCCTGGTGCCGTCACATCGCGCAGCGTCAGCCGGAAACGGTTGCCGACGTGATCACCGCGCCGCAGCTTGCGCTGGTGACGGGATTGCTCCAGGACCACCCAGTGCTCACCAATCGCCTCCACCAGCCCGGTGTCGTCTGTCCGGCCCGGGCGATAGAGGCTGAACCATTGACGGGTCACGGCATGCCGGTCCTTGAGGCCGCAAAAGCCGACATCGAAGGGCCGGATACCCGTCATGGAAGCAAGCTGACGGGCCACGTACTCCGTATTGTCGCCCCGCTTTTCCAGGAACAGGCACAGATGCTCGCCCTCTCCCGAAAAAGGAGAGGCCATCTCCTCCACGACCTGGAAATCCTCCGGCTGCGACCGCATCACCGCAGTACCCAACCGGGGCCCTGACGCGGATGGCCAATCGAGACGCCAGTGACTCATTGGGGGCCATCCAGCAACAGGCAGATGGCCTGACACGCGATGCCCTCTTCACGCCCGGTGAATCCCAGTTTCTCGGTGGTGGTAGCCTTGACGCTGACCGTCGAAACGGGCACCTCCAGGTCGGCGGCGATACATTCACGCATTTGCGCGATATGCGGCGCCATCCTGGGCTTCTGGGCTATGATCGTGCTGTCGACGTTGGCCACGCGGAAGCCGGCTTCCCGGACGGCCCGGTAGACGGACCGCAACAGCTCGCGGCTGTCAGCGCCCTGCCATTGGGCCTCCGTATCCGGGAAGAAGTGCCCAATATCGCCCAACGCCGCAGCACCGAGCAGCGCGTCTGCCACCGCGTGCAGCAGGACGTCGCCGTCGGAGTGCGCCCTGACGCCCTGGCCATGGGGAATCCGCACACCGCCGATCATCACATGGTCGCCCTCACAGAAGGCATGGACGTCGTAGCCCTGTCCGATTCGCATCATTTGTGTTCCAGTTGATCCAGTATCCAGCCCGCCAGCGGAAGGTCCTCGGGCACGGTAATCTTGATGTTGTCGGTCCGGCCGCGGACCAGCTTCGGTGCGTATCCCATGGCCTCCAGGGCCGACGATTCGTCGGTCACCGCAACCCCGCGATCCCGGGCCCGCCCAAGTGCGGTGCGCAGCAGGCCATAGCGGAATTGCTGGGGCGTAAAGGCACGCCACAGGGCGCGGCGATCGACCGTCTCCGAGACCGAGTCGGCGTCAGCAGCCTGACGCTTGATGGTATCCGAGACCGGCGCCGCCAGCAGCCCCCCGATATCGCCCTCCCCCAGGCCGACAATCAGCCGCCGGATATCCTCGGCCGCGACACAGGGACGAGCCACATCATGAACCAGCACCCAGTCGTCATCGGACAACCTGCCGGCCAGTGCATCCAGCCCGGACAGAACGGAGTCGGAACGGTCGCCGCCGCCGGTACAGGTGAGGATGCGGGCGTCAGAGGCGCTGTCACTGCCGACGAACCAGCGGTCGTCAGGATGCAGAGGCACCATGGCCCCCGCAAACAGGCCGGTGTCCAAAAGACGGGACAGGGTGATATCCAGAATATAGCGCTGCCTGAGTTGCAGATACTGCTTCGGGCGGTCGGCCTGCATGCGCTGCCCGATGCCCGCGGCAGGAACCACAAGCCAGTATTGCCGTTGCGTCATGGAACTATCCGAAGGGGCCCGGTTGAAGATCAGGGATCGACCACCAGGAAGAAGGTTTCATCTTCGCGAATCAGGCCGAGATTCATGCGCGCGCGCTCTTCGATCGCGCCCTTGCCGCTGCGCAGGTTGCGCACTTCGGCATAGAGTCGTTCGTTGCGATCCGCCAGCGTGCCATTCTCGGCTTTCTGGGCTTCAATCTTCTGCTGCAGCTGCCAGACTTGCGCAAAACTGCCCTCGCCGATCCACAGGCGCGCCTGCAGAAGAACGATGAATACAGCCATGACAGCCCACAACACTTTCATGAACAAACCCTGATAGAGACAAAAACAGCGCACAATCAGCGCGCTGCATTATGAACTTCCACCGAAGTCTAGCCTAAAAATCAGCCAGGCGCGATTACGGAACCACGCAAAAATAAAGATGCACGGCCCAACCTGGCCTGATCTGACAAAAAGGCCCAGATTTTACACCTGAGCCTTCCTGTGCAACACGCCCGGTAACCGGTCTGGCCGGGCGCTGTGCCGCCAGCTTACGCCTGGCCTTTGATTTCCTTCAGGCCACGGTAAGGTGCTTTTCCAGCCAGCTCTTCCTCGATACGCAGCAGCTGGTTGTACTTGGCCACACGGTCAGAACGGCACAGAGAGCCGGTCTTGATCTGGCCCGCGCAGGTGGCCACGGCCAGGTCGGCAATCGTGGTGTCTTCGGTTTCACCGGACCGGTGCGAGATCACCGCTGTGTAGCCGGCGTCCTGCGCCATCTTGATGGCGTCCAGGGTTTCGCTGAGGCTGCCGATCTGATTGAACTTGATCAGGATGGAGTTGGCAATGGACTTGTCGATACCCTGTTTCAGAATCTTGGTGTTGGTCACGAAAAGATCGTCACCGACCAGCTGTACCCGGTCACCCACTTTTTCGGTCAGGGTGGCCCAGCCGTCCCAGTCGCTCTCGTCCATACCGTCTTCAATGGACACAATCGGATAGCTGTCGCACAGGCCAGCCAGGTAGTCGGCAAAGCCGGCAGCATCGTATTTTTTGCCTTCGCCCGCCAGGTCGTATTGACCATCGCGATAGAATTCAGAGGACGCGCAGTCCAGGGCCAGGGTCACGTCCTTGCCCAGCTCGTAACCGGCCTTCTCAACCGCTTCCTTGATCACCGCCAGTGCGCCTTCGTTGGACGGCAGGTTCGGGGCGAAGCCACCTTCGTCGCCGACGGCGGTGTTCAGGCCCTTGGCCTGCAGCACCTTCTTCAGGTTGTGGAAGATTTCGGCACCGATACGCAGGGCTTCGGCAAAGCTGGACGCCGCCACCGGCTGGATCATGAATTCCTGGATGTCGACGTTGTTGTCGGCATGCTCACCGCCGTTGAGGATATTCATCATCGGGACCGGCATGGAGTACTGACCTGCGGTGCCGTTGATATCGGCGATGTGGGCGTAGAGTGGAATCCTGCGCTCGGCCGCTACCGCTTTGGCCGCGGCCAGGGACACCGCCAGGATGGCGTTGGCACCCAGGTTGGCTTTGTTCTCGGTGCCGTCCAGATCGATCATGACCTTGTCCAGGCCGCGCTGATCAGCTGCGTCGAAACCTTTCAGGGCTTCACGGATGCGGGTGTTGACCGCGCCAACCGCCTTGGTGACGCCCTTGCCCATATAACGGGAAGCATCCTTGTCGCGCAGTTCCAGGGCTTCGCGGGAGCCGGTGGAGGCGCCGGACGGTGCACAGGCGCGGCCGACAGTGCCGGACTCAAGGATAACATCGGCTTCTACCGTGGGGTTGCCCCGTGAATCAAGGATTTCGCGCGCTTTGATATCCGCGATCTTGGTCATGCTTTATCTCCAGAATTTAGATTTATCGGAATTGGAAAATTCAGGATTGGGAAATATCAGGCCGTATCCAGGGGTTCGAAGCCCTTGACCAGGTCGTCGATGGCCTTGACCTGCTTGAGGAACGGTTCCAACTGCTTCAGGCGCAGTGCACAGGGACCGTCACACTTGGCGTTCTCCGGATCCGGGTGAGCTTCCAGGAACAGGCCGGCCAGCCCCTGGGACATCCCCGCCCGGGCCAGATCGGCCACCTGGGCCCGCCGCCCCCCGGCCGAATCGGCACGCCCGCCCGGCATCTGCAGGGCATGGGTGACATCGAAGAACACCGGGTACTGGAAGTCCTTCATGATGCCGAAGCCCAGCATATCGACCACCAGGTTGTTGTAACCGAAGCTGGTCCCGCGCTCGCACAGGATAATGCGGTCGTTGCCCGCTTCCCGGCACTTGTTGATGATGTGCTTCATCTCCTGGGGTGCCAGGAACTGGGCTTTCTTGATATTGATCGCCGCGCCGGTGCGGGCCATGGCCTCGACAAGGTCCGTCTGGCGGCTCAGGAAGGCCGGCAGCTGGATAACCTCGCAGACTTCGGCGGCAGGCTGGGCCTGCCAGGGCTCGTGGACATCCGTGATGATCGGCACGCCGAAACGGTCCTTGATGTCCTTGAGGATTTCCATGCCGGCGTCCAGGCCCGGGCCCCGGAAGGAGTGGATGGACGACCGGTTGGCCTTGTCGAAAGACGCCTTGAAAACGTAGGGAATGCCCAGCCGGCGGGTCACATCGACGTAGGTTTCAGCCACTTCCATGGCCAGGTCGCGGGATTCGAGAACGTTCATCCCGCCAAACAGCGCGAACGGCCGGTCGTTGGCGATGGACAGGTCCGCGACCGTGATGGTTTTCTGAGACATGTCGGACTCAATGCTCCTGCGATGGAAACAACGGCGCCGGCCACAGTGGGCCGGCGCGACGTTTAACTCGTTTTCCTGCGATTCAGGGCCGCCTCGACGAAGCCCTTGAACAGGGGGTGCCCGTCACGCGGTGTGGACGTGAATTCCGGGTGGAACTGGCAGGCCACGAACCAGGGGTGATCCGCCACCTCGACAACCTCGACCAGACGGCCGTCGGTGGAGTGCCCGGAAATACGCAGCCCGGCATTCTGCAGCTGCGGCAGGAAATGGTTGTTCACCTCGTAACGATGACGATGGCGCTCGCGAATCACCTTGCGGCCGTAGCACTGGGCAATGGTGGAATCGTCGCCCAGTACGCAGTCCTGGGCGCCAAGACGCATGGTGCCGCCCAGATCGGAAGCGGCGTCGCGCTGCTCGGTTTCCCCGGTGGCATCGAGCCATTCGGTGATCAAACCGACGACCGGCGTCGTGGTCTGCGGGCGGAACTCGGTACTGTGGGCATCGGTCAGGCCTGCGACATTGCGGGCGTATTCGATAACCGCCACCTGCATCCCCAGACAGATGCCCAGGTACGGCACCTTGTTCTCTCGGGCGTAGCGAACGGTTTCGATCTTGCCTTCCACACCACGCTCACCGAAGCCGCCCGGCACCAGGATGGCGTCGGCGGATTCCAGCGCGCCGGTACCGTCACGCTCGATGTCTTCGGAATCGATGTAGTTGATGTTGACCTTGGTGCGCGTCTTGATGCCGGCATGCAACAGGGACTCGATCAGCGATTTGTAGGCGTCCAGCAGTTCCATGTACTTGCCGACCATGGCGATGGTCACTTCATGCTCCGGATTGAGCTGGGCATCGACCACCGCATCCCATTCGGACAGGTTCACCGCACCGGCGTCACTCTCCAGACCAAAGCGCTCGATGATCAGCTCGTCCAGGCCATGCTCATGCAGCATGCGGGGAATCTGGTAGATGGATTTCGCATCCTGCAACGGGATAACCGCCCGCTCTTCCACGTTGGTGAACAGCGCAATCTTACGGCGGGAGCTAAGGTCCACTTCATGCTCGGAGCGGCACAGCAGGATATCCGGCTGCAGGCCGATCGAGCGCATTTCCTTCACCGAGTGCTGGGTCGGCTTGGTTTTCACCTCACCGGCGGTGGCGATGTAGGGCACCAGGGTCAGATGCATGAAGAGTGCACGACGCGGCCCCACTTCCACTTTCAGCTGGCGGGTGGCTTCCAGGAACGGCAGGGATTCGATGTCCCCGACCGTACCGCCGATTTCGATCAGGGCCACATCGGCACCGGCGGCGCCTTCGACGACCCGACGCTTGATTTCGTCGGTGATGTGGGGAATGACCTGTACGGTGCCGCCCAGATAATCGCCCCGGCGCTCCTTGCGGATCACCTCTTCGTAGACGCGACCGGTGGTGAAGTTGTTGCGGCGACTCATCGGGGTACGGATAAAACGCTCGTAGTGCCCGAGGTCGAGGTCGGTCTCGGCACCGTCTTCGGTCACGAAGACTTCACCATGCTGGAAAGGGCTCATGGTGCCGGGATCGACGTTGATGTATGGGTCCAGCTTGAGAATGGTGACCTTTAAGCCGCGCGCCTCAAGGATGGCCGCAAGGGAAGCGGAAGCGATCCCTTTGCCCAATGAGGACACGACACCGCCGGTGACGAAAATATAACGCGTCATGCAGTTTCCGTGTGATTTATCTGGTTCGGTGAAGGGGGGAGATTGTCATCTCAAGATGGGACGCCAGAATACCAGAAGGCCCCCGCTTACTCAACGACAATCCCGCTCCCAGACAATCCGCCATGACGCGACGCCAGTGGCCTCCACAAGTGTAGGGGAAACCCACAGATCGCCGACAGCCATCAGTTCTCCGTCCTGCCAGATCAGCGGGATACGGTCCCGCTCCCAGGGCGGCACGCCCTGCTCCTGCAGCCATTTCTTCAGTGGCCGGCTGGGGCCACCCGGTACGGGCCGAAGACGTTCACCGCCGGCCCGTGCCGTCACGGTCAGGGTCAGGCAACGCCCGCCCCCGATCGCCCTGACTTCGCCGCCGGCCCAGGACAAACGCTCACTGGTGACCCAGGTCGCGGGAGACACCGGCTCATCGAATTTGTCGCGCAGGCAATACAGCCGCTCCCGGTAGCGCCGGAGGTGATAGCCCTCGCCACGCAACTCCGGCTCCCGGTCCTGCCCGGCGTACAGCAAATCGGTAAGGGCCTGCTCCAACCGGGCCGCCGGCGGTGGTTCGTATCCGCAATCAATCAACCACCAGCGTAGCAGATTTTTCTGTGCCGGCAGATCATCCAGCGCGACCAGCCCGGAGACCGACAGGCGCCCCTGGCCGTCCTCGATCTCCCGGCGCTGCAAGGCCGCCAGACGGGCCGTCAGTTGGCTGGCTTCATCGCATTGCCGGGCCGCCCGGCCAATACTGCCGAGCACTCCCGGCCAGCGGTGCACCAGCGGTGCCAGTACCTGGTGCCGGAGATAGTTGCGATCGAAGCCGGTTTCCGCATTGGTGGGATCGTCGAACCATTGCAGCCCCCATGACCCGGCAAGTGCCTCGATGTCACGCCGCTCCAGCCCCAACAGCGGGCGACACAGGTGCCCCGCTCCCAGTTCGCGGCTCTGCGGCATGCCGGCCAGGCCCCGCACACCGCTGCCCCGTACCAGGCGAAACAACACGGTTTCAGCCTGGTCGTCCGCATGATGGGCCATCAACAGGCAGTCGTCCGGCTGAAGGTGCTGCTCGAACGCCCGGTAACGGGCCTTGCGGGCTTCGTTCTCGATACTGTCGCCATCGCTGACGTCCACACGAACCTGCACCAGTTGCACACCCAGGGCGTCACAGGCCAACCGGCTGTACTCCGCCATATCCCGGGCCGCTGGCTGCAGTTGGTGGTTCACATGCAAGGCACTGACGGTACAGTCGTCACGATCGGCAAACCAGGATGCCGCTGCATTCAGGAGGAAAACGGAATCCAGGCCACCGCTGAGGGCAACCACCATGCGTGAAGAGTCGGGGAGGGATGACATGGCCTGCCGCAATGCCGCAGGCCATGTCGAAGGATCGAGCCGGTTACCGGCCGGAGTCATAGGCGGTCAGGCGCTCATAGCGCTGATCGACCAGGTCGTCCGTTTCCAGCGCACACAGTTCGGCCAGGCCGGATTTCAACTGGGCCTTGAGCGCTTTCGCCATCTCTTCCGGCGAGCGATGGGCGCCTCCCAGCGGCTCGGGAATCACTACGTCCGCCAGGTTGAGTTCCTTCAACCGGCTGGCCGTTACCCCCATGGCCTCGGCAGCCTGGGCGGCGTACTCGGCGCTCTTCCAGAGAATGGAGGCGCAGCCTTCCGGTGAAATCACCGAGTACGTGGAATACTGGAGCATGTAGAGGCGGTCACAGACACCGATGGCCAGCGCCCCGCCGGAACCACCCTCGCCGATCACCGTGGCGATCACCGGGGTCTTCAGGCGCGACATCACCGCCAGGTTGTAGGCGATGGCTTCACTCTGGCCCCGCTCTTCGGCACCGATGCCCGGGTAGGCGCCCGGCGTGTCGATAAAGGTCAGGATCGGCATGCGGAAGCGCTCGGCCATCTCCATAAGACGCAGGGCCTTACGGTAGCCCTCCGGCCGGGGCATCCCGAAATTGCGCTTGACCTTGTCCTTGACTTCACGTCCCTTCTGATGACCGATGACCATCACCGGCTGGCCGTCAAGCCGAGCCGTACCACCCACGATCGAGAGGTCGTCGGCGTACTTGCGGTCACCGTGGAACTCATCGAAATCGTCGAGCATCATCTCGATGTAGTCCAGCGTGTACGGGCGCCGGGGATGACGCGCCAGCCGGGCGATGTCCCAGGACGTCAGGCTGGAGAAGATGTTCTCCGTAAGGCTGACGCTCTTGTTCTTGAGGCGACTGATTTCGTCGGTGATGTTCAGTTCGCTGTCGTTACCAACCAGGCGCAGCTCTTCGATCTTGGCTTCCAGGTCGGCAATAGGCTGTTCGAAATCCAGGTAGTTGGGATTCATGATCTTCCGTCGTCGTTGGCTCTCGTGTCCCGTCTAAACCGGTATCGGGACACCCATTCCAGTGTCATGTAGGGAACCTAACAGGCCCGAATGCCTATAAAAAGCGGACATTGGTATAACCCGGCTCGTCCGAACCCGCTTGCGCTATACACATTAGTCGTAAACCAGTTCCACCGCCTGGTCGCCGACAAGATGTCGCAAGTTTAGCAGCAAATCGTCGTTGGGCTGGACCCGCCAGGTTTCACCCAGTTGAATCCGGGTGCGGGCCTCGTCGCTCTGGTAGTTGATCCACACTGGGCAGCCGGTCCCCTCGCGCCCCCGGTGAGGCTGCAGTGTGCGGTCCAGTTTGTCCAGCAGGCCATTGCCCAACTGGGAGGCGGAGAGCGACATCTGCAGGCCCCGGCTGTAGCGCTGCCGGGCCGTCGCCACGTCCATCACATCGCTGACCCGCATCTTCAGGGCACCGGAATAATCGTCATGACTGACGGTGCCGTCCACCACCACCACTTCGTCGGACTGCAACAGTTCCCGGTTGTCGTTGAAGGTCTCGGAGAACAGCGTCGCCTCGATGCGGGCGGACCGGTCGTCCAGGGTGATAAACGCCATGGTCTGCCCCCGCTTGTTCCTCATGGTACGCATGGCCACGACCAGGCCGGCCACGCGCTGTGGCGCCTTGCCCGGCTTGAGGTCGGCGATGGACTGGCGGGCAAACCGGCGGACTTCCTTCTCGTATTCGTCAAACGGATGACCGGTCAGGTACAGGCCCAGGGTATCCTTCTCGCCCTTGAGGCGCTCTTTCTCCGGCCATTCCCGCACATTGCGGACTTCCTCGAACGGGTCGCAATCGGTGCCGTCCAGGGTTTCCCCGAACATGTCCACCATGCCCACGGACTCGTTGCGGGACTGCTGGCCGGCCTGTTGCACCGCTTTCTCGATGCTGGCCATCATCTGCGCCCGGCCCGGGCCGAGCTTGTCCATGGCACCGGCACGGATCAGGGCCTCGATCGCGCGCTTGTTGACCCGCTTGAGATCGACACGCTTGCAGAAATCGAACATATCCTTGAACGCACCGCCTTCCCTGCGCGCCTCGACAATACTCTGGATCGGCCCTTCACCCAGACCTTTAATGGCCCCCAGGCCATAAACCACCTGCCCCTCTTCGTTCACCGTAAAGGTGTACTCCGAGGTGCTGACGTCCGGCAGGACCAGGTCCAGCTTCAGGCTGCGGCACTCCTCGACCAGCGTCACCACCTTGTCGGTGTTCTGCATATCGGCGGTCAGTACCGCAGCCATGAATTCGGCGGTGTAATGCGCCTTGAGCCACAGCGTCTGGTAAGACACGAACGCGTAGGCGGCAGAGTGCGATTTGTTGAAACCGTAACCGGCGAATTTTTCCACCAGGTCGAAGATGTTCTCGGCCAGGGTCTTCTCAATGCCGTTGTTCTCACAGCCTTCCAGGAAGAACTGCTTCTGCTTCGCCATCTCCTCAGGCTTTTTCTTACCCATGGCCCGGCGCAGCATGTCGGCGTTACCCAGGGTGTAACCGGCCATCACCTGGGCAATCTGCATGACCTGTTCCTGGTAGAGGATGACGCCGTAGGTGGGCTCCAGTACCGGCTTCAGGCCTTCGTATTGATAGTCCGGGTGCGGATAGGACAGCGGCTGGCGTCCGTGCTTCCGGTCGATGAAGTCGTCCACCATGCCCGATTGCAGCGGACCGGGACGGAACAGGGCCACGAGGGCGATCATGTCTTCCAGGCAGTCCGGCTGCAGGCGGCGGATCAGGTCCTTCATGCCGCGGGATTCCAGTTGGAAGACCGCCGTGGTTTCCGCCTTCTTCAGCATGTCGAACGACCGCACGTCGTCCAACGGAATCTTGCCGATATCCAGCGGTGCCTGGCCCTGCTTCTCCCGCTTGGGATTGATCATCTCCAGGGCCCAGTTGATGATCGTCAGGGTCCGCAGCCCCAGGAAGTCGAACTTGACCAGCCCGGCGTCCTCGACGTCGCCCTTGTCGAACTGGGTGACCGGCGAGCCGCCCTCGTCATCGCAGTAGAGTGGCGAGAAGTCGGTAATCTTGGTGGGCGCGATCACCACGCCCCCGGCGTGCTTGCCGGCGTTCCGGCAGACACCCTCGAGCTTGAGGGCCATTTCCCAGATTTCCTGGGCTTCCTCATCCTGGGCCAGGAAATCCCGCAACTGCTCTTCCTGCTCGATGGCCTTGTTCAGGGTCATGCCCACCTCGAACGGAATCAGCTTGGACAGCTTGTCCGCCAGGCCATAGGACTTGCCCTGCACCCGCGCCACGTCACGTACCACCGCCTTGGCAGCCATGGTACCGAAGGTGATGATCTGGGAGACCGCCGCCCGACCATACTTCTCGGCCACGTAGTCGATGACCCGGTCACGGCCTTCCATACAGAAATCGACGTCGAAGTCGGGCATGGACACCCGCTCCGGGTTCAGGAAGCGCTCGAACAGCAGGTCATACTCCAGCGGGTCCAGGTCGGTGATCTGCTGGGCGTAGGCCACCAGCGAGCCGGCGCCCGAACCTCGCCCCGGCCCGACCGGAACCCCGTTGTTCTTGGCCCACTTGATGAAGTCCATAACGATGAGGAAGTAGCCCGGGAACCCCATCTGGATGATGATGTCCAGCTCGAAATTGAGGCGCTTGTAATAGGCCGCGCGCTTTTCCTCATAGTCCGGATCGTCTTTGGAGATGGTCCGCGACAGCCGGTCCTCAAGGCCCTCTTCCGATACCTTGCGGAAGTAGTCGTCCATGGTCATCCCGTCCGGGATCGGATAATCCGGCAGGAAGTATTCACCCATGCGCACCTTGACGCTGCATCGGCGGGCAATCTCGACCGTGTTCTCGATCGCTTCGGGAATATCGGAGAACAGCTCGATTATTTCCTCGGGGCTGCGCAGGTACTGCTGGTCGCTGAACCGACGCTCCCGCCGCGGATCGTCCAGTGTCCGGCTTTCACCGATACAGACCCGGGCCTCATGGGCCTCGAAATCCTCCTGGTTGAGGAAGTGGACGTCGTTGGTGGCGACCACCGGCAGTTCCATCTGGTCGGCCAGCTCGACACTCAGGTGCAGGCAGTCCTCATCGCCCGGCCGCCCGGTGCGGTGCAATTCCAGGTAGTAGGCATCCGGGAACAGGCGTTTCCAGTATTCCGCGCGCTCGCGGGCCAGATCCACCTTGCCCGCCAGCAACGCCCGACCGACGTCACCCACTTTCGCGCCGGACAGGGCCAGCAGCCCCTCTGCCCGGGCCTCGATCCACTCCCGCCGGATAATGGGGACACCGTGGAGCTGGCCGTCGGTATAGCCCAGGGAGATGATTTCCGTCAGGTGCAGGTAACCGGTCTGGTTGCGGGCAAACAGGGTCAGCCGGAAGGGCTTCTCGGGCTCCTCGGGGTTTTCCAGCCAGATGTCGGCCCCGATGATCGGCTTGACGCCCGCCCCCATCGCGGCCTTGTAGAAGCGGACCAGGGAGCACATGTTGGACTGCTCGGTGAGCCCCACCGCCGGCATGTTGAGCTCGGCCACCCGGTTGATGAACGGCTTGATACGGACAATACCGTCCACCAGGGAGTATTCGGAGTGGACGCGCAGATGGACAAAGGTATTGGACATGGGCTGCAAATCAGGCTCTGTTTGGGTCAACAATCAAAGGCAAATTCTAACAGCGCTGCCGCGACAATTCGCCCTTGATTTCCGTCAATCGATCCGATCGCATGCGGCATCGGACCACTCAGGAATCCGGCGCGTTTCAGAGATCCATCAACGCCCTGAGACCGTCTTCGGTCTGGGCGCCGAACCGGGCTTCCAGCAGCTTGCCCTCGGGCGTGACGATAAAGGACGCGGGCAGACCGACCGGCTGCTTCCAGTCGAGCGCCGGTCCCGGATCCTCCGCCAGCAGGCGGAAGCGGATCTGCATCTTGTCAGCCACGGCGCGCAATGGTTCACCGGTGATGCCGTCGAAATTGACCCCCAGCACGGTCACCTCCGGCGACTGGTCCAGTTGGTTCAGCTCGGGAATTTCCTCGCGACAGGGCTTGCACCACTCGGCCCAGTAGTTCACCACGACCCACTGGCCACGGAGGCTGGACCAGTCCAGGGTCTGTCCCTGGGCATCCTGGAAGCTGGGACGGTTGCAGCCGGACAGTACCAAGGCACCCGCCAGTACCAGACCTATCGGGATAAACCGTTGAATGTACTGCAAACGCATCCCTCCTGTTAGACTACCCTTCCAATGCTAACGCCGATCATGAGAACCCGGAATTCGAGGCCAGCACAATGACAGAACCAACCCGCATTTTCCATAATCCACGCTGCTCCAAATCGCGCCAGACCCTGGCACTGCTTGAAGAGAAAGGCATCCAGCCGGAAATCCTCCGCTACCTGGACACACCGCCGACGGCCGACGAGCTTGCCGGCATCCTTAAACAGCTGGGCAAGTCGCCACGGGACCTGATGCGCAAGGGCGAATCCGAATACAGGGAACTGGGCCTGGATGACAGCAGCCTCACCGACGACCAGCTGATCGAGGCCATGGTGGCCCATCCGAAACTGATCGAGCGGCCGATCGTCCTGCACGACGGCAAAGCCGCCCTGGGCCGGCCCCCGGAATCCGTACTGGACATCCTCTGAGGTCAACCGGATGAGCGAACAGCCCTATATTCTCGTCCTGTATTACAGCCGCAGCGGCCACACGGCCGACATGGCGCTGCAGATCGCCCGTGGAGTGAACCGCGTCAATGGCATCGAGGCCCGTGTGCGCACCGTGCCGCCGGTCTCCCCGGACAGCGAAGCCAGCATGCCGCCCGTCCCCGAAGAGGGTGCGGTCTACGGCACCGTTGAGGAGCTGCGTCACTGCGCCGGCCTGGCGCTGGGCAGTGCTACGCGGTTCGGCAACATGGCGGCACCGCTCAAGCATTTCCTGGATTCCACGGGCGACCTGTGGCTGAACGGGGCGCTGGTGGACAAACCTGCCGCCCTCTTCACCTCCACCGGCAGTTTGCACGGCGGCCAGGAAGCGACCCTGCTCTCCATGGCCATACCCCTGATGCACCACGGCATGCTGATTACCGGGGTACCGTATACGGAACCGGCCCTGTCGCGGACCGGGGCCGGAGGCACGCCCTACGGCGCCAGTCACTGGGCCGGCACCGATGAGCCCCACACGATCACGCCAGACGAAGCCACCATTTGCCAGGCCCTCGGCGAAAGGCTGGGGCGCCTGGCGGTGACACTGTCGGATTAGAGGTGACGATGCTGCATTCGGCGCGAGCCCGCCATACCCGCCTACTCTGTCAGGTGCTCTACGGCCTGCTACTGGCGCTCCTGGTCCTGACCACCTTCTGGCCGGCGCCGGATCCGGCGCTGTCCCTGCCGTTGGTGCTGACGGTCAAGCTGGTGCCCCTGCTGTTGTTCATCCCCATCGTGATCCGCGGTGATAACCGGGGGCTGATCTGGCTGAGTTTCGTGCTGATCTTCTATTTCACCCAGTTCACGGTCAGCGCCTGGCTGACACAGGGGGCGGTGGTGCCCAGTATCAATGCCCTGGTCACACTCCTGCTGTTCGTTTCTGCTATGGTGCATCTGAAAACCAACCGGCCCGAGTAGTTTGCCTATGTCGACCACCACCCTTGCCGCTCCGCCACGCGCCACGCTGACTCTTCGGGACATCTGCACGGCCCTGGTGGACGACGGGCAGATCACCCAGGAAGACGCCGAGCGCGTACTGACCGCCAACCTGGGCGCGGATTCCAACAAGCGCCACCCCCTGGAAGTGGTCGCGATTGCCGGGCTGACCAGCCAGAAAACCGGGCGCACCCTGGATCTGGACCGGCTCACCGAATGGCTCGCCAACTGGGCCAACCAGCGTTATTACCACATCGATCCCCTGAAGATCGACGCCCCCGGCGTCGCGCGGGTCATGTCGTTCGCCTTTGCCCAGCGCCACAATATCCTGGCAGTGGAGATATACCCCGAGGAAGTCTGGATCGCCAGCGCCGAACCGTTCAAGGGTGACTGGGAAGCCAACCTGCGCCACGTCCTGAAAAAGGACATCAAGCGCGTCGTTGCCAACCCGGAAGACATCCGGCGCTTCACTGTCGAGTTCTACCAGTTGGCCAGCTCGGTCAGCAAAGCCAGCGGCAGTGCCGGCCAGGGCGGCGGCAACATCCACAACTTCGAACAGTTGCTGGACCTGGGCGACGACAAAAGCCCGGACGCCAACGATCAGCACGTGGTCAAGATCGTCGACTGGCTGTTGCAGTACGCCTTCGAGCAACGCGCCAGCGATATTCACATCGAACCCCGCCGGAATATCTCCCAGGTTCGGTTCCGTATCGACGGCGTGCTGCACAACGTCTATGAGTTCCCCGACCAGGTCGGTGTTGCCGTGGTCAGCCGCCTGAAGATCCTCGGCCGCCTGAACGTCGCCGAAAAGCGCAAGCCCCAGGACGGCCGCATCAAGACCCGCAAGCCGGACAACAGCGAGGTGGAGCTGCGTCTGGCCACCATGCCCACGGCTTTTGGCGAGAAGATGGTCATGCGGATTTTCGATCCGGAGGTCCTGCTCAAGAGCTTTGACCAGCTCGGCTTCGGCAAGGACGATATCCAGCGCTGGAACGAGATGACCGGCCAGCCCCACGGCATCGTGCTGGTCACCGGCCCCACCGGTTCGGGCAAGACCACCACGCTCTACTCGACCCTGAAGCAACTGGCCACGCCGGAAGTCAACATCTGCACCATCGAGGATCCGATCGAGATGGTGGAGCCGGCCTTCAACCAGATGCAGGTCCAGCACGGCATCGACCTGACCTTTGCTTCCGGAGTCCGGGCCCTGCTGCGGCAGGATCCGGACATCATCATGGTGGGTGAGATCCGTGACCTGGAAACCGCCGAGATGGCGGTCCAGGCGGCGCTGACCGGCCACCTGGTGCTGTCCACCCTGCACACCAACGATGCGCCCAGTGCCATCACCCGCCTGATCGAGCTGGGTATTCCGCCTTACCTGATTCGGGCGACGGTGCTGGGGGTCATGGCCCAGCGTCTGGTACGGACGCTTTGCCCCAGTTGCAAGCAACCCGCGCAGATCAACGAGAAAGCCTGGGCCAGCCTGACCCGCCCCTGGAAGGCGCCCAAGCCCACGGAAGTCTATGCGCCGGGCGGCTGCCTGGAATGCCGCAACACGGGGTATCGCGGCCGGGCCGGGGTCTACGAGATCCTGCAGCTCTCCCCCGCCCTGCGCCAGCGCGTGGACGAATCCTGCGACCTGGAGCAATTGCGGATCGATGCCTACAAGGACGGCATGCGGTCGCTGCGCCTGAGCGGCGCCCAGAAGATTGCCGCCGGCTCCACGACCATCGAGGAGATCCTGCGGGTCACACCGGAAAGCCAGCGCTGACCCGGATCAGGACGCCGCGCCGGGCGACATCCCGCACTGTTTTAGCAGGATCTGCCATTGCCTGGTATGTCGGGCGATGGCCTCATCGAATTGCCGCCAGAGACTGTCCGGCCCCTGCTGGCTGATATAGCGCTTGAAATAGGCCTTGAAACCCTCGGGCATCACCGCCATCTGGCTGCGACCCAGTTCCTCGAAACCCGGCACCAGTGACTGCCGCGCCTGTTCCACGGCCGCCAGGTAGGGCTGGACTTTCCCCGCGTAGATCTTGAAGAACATGTTCCTGGCGATATCCGCGTCATTGTTCGTTTGACCATTCAGACACAGCGGATGATCCGCCAGTCGCTGCTCGACCAGGTCCGCCGCGTCGTTCAGGCGCGTGGTGAGCAACAGGGCGCTCTTGATCAGTTGCCCCATCCGGTTTTCCGCCTGCCAGCGTTGGTGCACACCGCCCAGAAAGCCCAGATCGATACTCATATCGCCCGACTCGATGGCCGCAAGCCGGTCGTTCAGCAGGCCGAGATCGGCGGATAGATCCGCCACCATCTCGCCGCTGGCGTCCATCGGTAGCGGACCTTCCGTCCGGGTAAAGAGTTGCTCAATCTCCTCCGTGGCCCAGGTGGCGTTCCAGATGGCGATCGGCAGGCTTTCCAGTTTGGCTTCACGGGCCTGTTTCACCGAGGCGTACAGTTCCCTGTCGTCTGCCAGCTTGGGCAGGCAATCCCGCGCGGCATTGATGAAGCGCAATTCGTAGCGCAATACGTTGACCGGCTGCATCACCCGCCCCAGGCCGGAGTTGCGTTCGCCGACGACCACCTGCAGGTCACACCCGTATAGAGACAGGAAATCCAGCATGTCCAGCTCCAGCCTCGGCATCTCCAGCCGCCGCTCCCGGCGTCGGGGAAACAGGTCCGCCAGGGGTACGCTGGACAAGTGTGTGCCTTCGTCCAGGACGCGGGCTACCCGATCGACATACTCGTCCATCATGGCGTCCGGCGCCGAGAACGGATTGCAGCCCGCCAGCAGACTGGCCAAAACCGAAATGAGGATCATCGTCGTCGCGCGCAATGCATCAGCCCCGAAAGCAGGTGTCTGAGCCAAGTGTACGCAGGGAAAGGAGAAAAAGTGCAGAAGGCGGGCCGAATAAGCCCGCCCCGGTATCAGTCGATTGTGTTCATCAGTCCGTCGACCTCGTCGAAGTCGCGGGCAACCCGGTAGTCGGTCTGCGGCGCATCGCCATCACGGACCAACAGGATGGTCTCCATGCCGGCTTCAGACGCCGCATCCAGCTCCGCGGTCACATCCGACAGGAACAGGACCGTCTCGGGCTCGACACCCAGGTCATCCAGGATCGCCTGATACGCCGCGGTTTCGCGCTTGGCGCCGATCCGGGTATCGAAGTAGCCACTGAAAAACGGCGTCAGGTCACCACACCGACTGAAGCCGTAGATCAGCTTCTGGGCCTGCACGGAACCGGACGAATACACGTACAGGCGCAAACCGCGATCGTGCCATTCACGCAGCTTCCCGGCCGCATCGTCATAGACGTGGCCCTGGAAGTCGCCGTCGCGATAGCCCTTTTCCCAGATCATGCCCTGCAGGGCCTTCAGCGGTGTGGCCTTGCGGTCCTCGTCGATCCAGCCCTGCAGCACCGTAACCAACGCCTCCAGATCGCGGGCGTCGGTTCCGGTTTCCCGGGCTACCGCATCCAGTTGCTCCCGCACCGCCGGGTCATCCGCCCGCTCCCGCACGAACGCCGCCATGTGTTCGGCGGCATATGGGAACAGGACATCGTGCACGAAGCTGATGGAGCTGGTGGTGCCCTCGATGTCCGTCAGGATGACGCGAATCATCCGGCTGCTCCCAGCATGCTCTCGTATCGCGGCAGGCGGCTGGCAATATCCTCGCCGGTAAAACTGGCCACCCAGCCGTCCGGGTTGGAGAACAGGCGGATGCAGGTGAATTCCGGTTCCGGTCCCATATCGAACCAGTGGCGGGTACCGTCCGGTACGCTGATCAGGTCGTTCTGCTGGCACAGTATGGCGTATACCCTGTCACCGAAGTGCAGGTAGAACAGCCCCTGGCCCCGCACGAAGAAACGGACTTCATCCTCGCTGTGGGTGTGCTCATCGAGGAATTTCCTGCGTGCCGCATCCTTGTTGGGGTTGTCGGCGCTCAGGCTGACCACATCGGCGGTCTGGAAGCCGCACTCGTCTGTCAGCCGTGCGACTTCATCGGCGTACGCCTCCAGGATGGCGTCCTGGGAAGCGTCGGCCGGCAGATCGCGGGTCGGCCACTGTTCGAAGCGGACGCCCTGCTCCTCCAGCAGACGCTGGATGTCGCTCGGGTCGTCGGTCACAACCTTCGGCTGATCCGGCTGTTGCTCGCGGTAAATTCGTAGCGTGGTCATCGTATCACCTTCATCATTTCCAGTTCACAGGCGAACAGGAACTCAAATGCCTCAACATGGCGTAAACAGTCTGCCATGGTCTTTCCCCAGGTATAAAGGCCATGTCCCCGGATCAGGTAGCCCGGCTGGTCCGGATGCTCGGCAAACCATTGCCGCGTCTCCCGGGACAGCGCTTCGATATCCTGCGTGTTCTCGAAAATCGGGATGCTCAGCGTGGACTCGTGGGTGCCCACGCCCGGAAAGGCTTTCTGCAACTCGTAGTCCCGCAACTCGAGCCGCCCTTCACCTGCCAGCGCCCGGCTGAGCACCGTGGCATTCACCGAGTGGGTATGCAGCACCACACCAATATCCGGAAACTGCTCATAGAGTACCGTGTGCAACAAGGTTTCCGCCGACGAACGGGTATTGCTCTGCACCGGCTTTCCCGTCAGGTCCACCACCATGATGTCGCCGGCACCCAGTTGCCCCTTGTGGCGACCGGACACGGTAATCGCGACATGCTGCTCATCGATGCGGGCAGAATAGTTGGAACTGGTCGCCGGAGACCAGCCGTTGGCATACAGGAAACGGCCGGCTTCGATCAGCGACTGGGCAGCCTCGGCATAGCGGGTTACATCAAACATGGGGCCTCCAGGCGGTCGGCAACTCAGGAATCCTTCATCAATTGCCCGGTATTATAGAGCGCCGCTACCGGCCAGCAAGTCATGTCGGGCGTCCACCAGATCCGCAATGATCGATACAGCGATTTCCGCCGGCGTTTTGCTGCGGATGGCTACGCCGACAGGAGCGTGCAGACGCGCCAGTTGCTCATCGGTAACGCCCAGGGACAAGAGCCGCTCGCGACGGGCACGGGACGTCTGCTTCGACCCCATCGCGCCAACATAGAAGCACTCGGAATTGAGCGCAGCCAGTAGAGCCATGTCGTCGACCCGGGGGTCGTGCGCCAGCGCCAGCACCGCGTTATAGCGGTCACTGAAGGATTCCATCACCAGATCGTCGGGCAATGTAGCAACCGCCGGCGTCTCCGCTTCCCACCAGCCCCGCAGGAAGGCTTCCCGGGGCTCACACAGGGTTACCGCGAAGCCGCAGCGATGGCCAAAGGCGGCCACATGGGCGGACACGTCACCAGCGCCTACCAGCAGCAATCGACATTCGGGCCCCAGTACCTGATGGACGCGGCCCTCTTCCTGACGGATCCCGGTTGGCGCCGGGACATCAAGCTCAATCGAAACCGCCCCCGTGTCCAGCGCCACGATCCGGCAGACCGCTCGATTGTCCGCCAGCGCCTGCAGTAGCTGCTGCATGCCATCAAGATGTCGAGCGGACAGGGGCTCCACCAGCAGTTGGATACGACCACCGCAGGGCAACCTGAAACGCTCCTGATCGCCCGCGCTGATACCGTAATCAACGATCACCGGCGTATCGGGCTGATCGCCCCGGGCGGTGCGCTGCAGCAGGTCTTCCTCCAGGCAACCTCCGGATACCGACCCGGCCCAGTGGCCGTCACCGCTCACCGCCAGCATCGATCCGGCAGGTCGCGGCGACGACCCCCAGGTTTCCAGGATGGTACAGAGCCAGACACGCTCGCCCGCTGCCAGCCATCGCCGGGCAGACTCGAGAACGGACATCTGAGGGTGCGCCATCTAGCCTCTCCCCCGCAGCGCCTTGCGCCATACGCGCGCGGCCTTTCTGCAACCGGCAACCCGGGTTACGATCATTTCCGATTCCTGTTCGACGCCGAAACGGGGATTCCCGTCCAGGCATGCCGACCCTTCACCTGGTGTTTGTTAGCAGGAGTCTAGCCGCAGTTGAAGCAGTCACTCAATTCATCCTCGACATCCATGGGGCTCGAGCGGGACTGTTCCGGCACCCGGCAGGCCAAACGCAAAACGCCGGGCAATGCCCGGCGCCTTGATCAGATACCCATCTCAATCGTCGAATCACTCGATCACCGGGTCCCCGTTACTGTCATTCCAGATCTTACGCTCTCCGGAATCCATCTTGCCGTTGGAATCCCAGACTTTGCGATCCTTGGAGTCAATCTTGCCATTATCGTCCCAGACCTTCCGGTCCTGGGTGGCTTCATCCACTTTACCGTTGTCGTCCCAGAACACACGGTCCTTACTGCAGCCGGCGAGCACCAACCCAACCAGCGCGACCAGAATCAACTTACGCATGAATAACTCCCTGATGGCTTTCAAGTCCCGCTATTTCAACACAGATCCAGAGCACACAGTATTAAGTGTCGCTCATGCTGGCACACTCAAGGCACCGCAGAGATGACAATCCGTTTACTTGGATCCGAAGCGTTCCCGGTTACGCTGCTTATCACGCTCGCCCTTGCGCAGCATGACGTAGACAGCACCGGTGCCGCCGTGGTGTTTCTGCGCGGAATGGAAGGCCATGACCGGCTCCAGCTCCGGCAGCCACTTGGCCAGATAGCTCTTTAGCTGGGCGATCCCATCCGGGTTTCGCTCCCCCTTGCCATGCAGGATCAAGGCGGAACGGATGCCATGGGCGAGGCATTCGTTGATAAAACTGAACACTTCCCGGCGTGCTTCCTCCACCGTCATGCGGTGCAGATCAAGGCGTGCCTCGATCGGGTACTGGCCCAGGCGCAACTTGCGATAGACACCATGCTGGATGCCAGGCCGTTGGTAGGCCAGCACATCGTGGCTCTTGAGGGGGTCGACATTGTCACCGGTCAGCGGATTGGCATCCCGCGGTGTCTCGTTGACCGCTGCGCGCTGGCGTTCGAGGTGGCCTGGTGTGACCGCACGCGATGCCTGCACGTCGGCCTGGTTCGGGCGCTTGATGCGGCGGACGTCGCTCATCTCCTCCAGGAAGCTGAGCCGCTCCTCTTTTGTGGTCATGGTTCTTCCCGATTTGTTGCAGTGGTGCGTGTCCGGGACTCTCCAAAAAACAGGAGTGGACAGAAAAACTCTACCACCAGCCATGCCGGCACGGAAGCAAGTCGAAAGAGGGGGATCAGGCAGGAATTGAAAGCCCAGAACGAAAAAACCCCCGGAGGGGACCGGGGGGAGCATAATATCGGGAAGATAACTTCCCTTAAGCTTTCAGACACCACAGACAGTTATCCCGACGGAGATCAGTTACGAGATAACTGCGTATACCTTATCCAAATCATGCCACGCCGACAGTTGTACATTAGTCTTACGCATCGGCATTCCTGGCATTCGACAGCTTCGACTAAACTCTCCCGGTAACAACACCCCAACGCACCGCAGGAACCGCCATGCCCGCCGAAATCCGGGACTCACATCCGCAGAACACACGGGCTATCATGGCCTTCCTGCGCGAACACAACCCGTTTGCCAGCATGGACGAGGATCATCTGGCTCATTTTGCCGAACACTGCACGCTGCGTTTCTACGCCGACAACGATGTGGTGATTTCCCCGGACGACGGGCCGGTGACCACGTTCAATGTCGTCAAGCAGGGCCTGATCCGCGGTGAGCGGGAAGGCAAGGACGGCAGTGTGCAGACCACGTTCGAAATCAGCCAGGGCGAGTGCTTCCCGCTGGCTGCATTGATTGGTGAGCGCCCGACCCGGACCCTTCACCGGGCCGCCGGAGACACCTTCTGTCTCAGCCTGGATCATCAGGGTTTCGTCACGCTGTTTGCTGAAAGCGATCCGTTTCGTGATTTCTGTCTGCGCGGGGTCAGCAGTCTGCTGGATCAGGTGAACCAGCGCATCCAGTCCGGTGCCATGGCCTCGATCAGCCCCACCCACTCGCTGGACACGCCGCTGGACCGCTACGCCCTGCGCAACCCCATCATCTGCTCACCGGACACTCCCATCCGCAAGGCCGTGGCCCGGATGCACCAGAATGACGTGGGCAGCATTATCGTGACCAACGAAACCCGCCAGCCCGTGGGCATTTTCACCCTGCGCGACCTGCGCACCATGGTGGCTGAGGAAACCGCCTCCCTGGATGCGCCTGTCAGCCAGGTCATGACGCGGGAACCGATGACCCTGCCGGCGGACCGGGATGCGTTTTCCGCCGCCATGCTGATGGCCGAGCACCATTTCGCCCACCTGTGCCTGGTCGACGAGGAAGGCCGGCTGGCCGGCGTGGTCTCCCAGCGCGACCTTTTTTCCCTGCAACGGGTCGACCTGGTTCGCCTGGCACGCACCATCGCCACGGCATCACACCTGAGGACCCTCGTCAGCCTGCGCTCGGAAGTGTCGCGACTGGTCGACACCATGCTTGCCCATGGCGCCGATTCAGGGCAGATCGTCAAGATCATCACGACGTTGAATGACGTGACGGTGCGCCGTGTCCTCGAACTGAATATCCGGAAAAGCGATCCCGGTATCCCCTTTACCTGGTTGACCTTCGGCAGCGAGGGGCGCCAGGAACAGACGCTGCTGACGGACCAGGACAATGGCATCCTGTTCGACCCGCCGGACGGCATGAGCGAAAACGACGTGCGAAAGCGGCTGCTGCCATTCGCGGAGACCGCCAACAACGAACTGGCCGAATGCGGCTTCACGCTGTGCAGGGGCAACATCATGGCCAGCAACCCCAAACTGTGCCTGAGCAGCAGCGAATGGGACGACTGGTTTATTCGGTTTATCGATACCTCGACGCCCCAGAACCTGGTCTACTCTTCGATTTTTCTCGACATGCGCGCCGTGTTCGGTCCCGCCGCTCCACTGGAGGCACTCCAGAAAAAAATTGTGGGGCGCATCCAGAAAAACGCGCTGTTCCAGAAAATGCTGGCAGCCAATGCCGTGGAACGGCGCCCGCCACTGACCCTGTTCCGCGGCTTTCGCTACGCTCCCGATGGAGAGAAACACACCCTGGACCTCAAGCGCCAAGGTCTGGCCCCCTTTGTCGAGTCGGTTCGCGTGTTTGCCCTGGCCCATGGCATTACCGAATCCAACACGGTTGAACGCATGGAGAAACTGGCACAAAAGGGCGTTTTCGACCGCAAGGACGCCAACGCCTGGAAAGAGGCCTATGGACTGATCCAGGCCATCCGGATGCGTGCCCACCAGGAACAGGCCAGCCAGGACCAGCCCCTGCACAACTACGTCAATCCCGACGACCTTAATCCCCTGGACCGGCGGATCCTGCGGGAGTCGTTCCGTCAGGCCCAGAGACTCCAGCACAAGCTCGAGATCACCTATCAATTATGACGGCCCTGTTCGAACACCTCCGCCATTGGCTGTCACGGCGCCGACGCTCATCGGCCCGACACCCGAATACGGCGGATCTGCCCTCGCCCAGACGGCTGGACAGCACGGCGTTCGCCGACCAGCGGCTGATCGTCCTGGACCTGGAAACCACCGGCCTCAACCCCGCCCGGGACGAGGTGATCGCCATTGGCGCCGTCGCCATAGACCGGATGAGCATCCCTCTGGGTAATCAATTCGACCTGATCCTGCGGCGCCCGGAACTGGACATCCGCGAAACCGTCCTGATCCACGGGATCGGCCCGGAATCCCTCCAGCGCGGGCACGAAACGGAAGATGCCCTCCTGCGCCTACTGCAATGGATGAACGGCGATCCCATCCTGGCCTTTCACGCCGCCTTCGACCGCCGTTTCCTGGAGAAGGCCCTGAAAAAGCAGTTGGGCTACACCGCCAGCCATGCCTGGTTGGACGTTGCCGAGATCCTGCCTGCCCTGTTCCCCGACGCCACGGCGGGCAAAGGCCGGCTGGACGACTGGGTGGACCGGTTCGGACTGACGGTCAGTGAACGCCACCACGCGGCGGCCGATGCCATGGCCACGGCGGAGCTGGCACTGATCGCCCTGCGCTATGCCAGCCGGAAAAACATCCACTCCCTGGCCGACCTCGACGCTACCCTGCGGGTCGGGCGCCGCATCCAGCAGCTAAAAAACCATTGATATATGGGCACTTTTCCCGCCTCCCTTATCTGTTGGCAAAGCGACATATCACTTTCCAAAGATGTTTCAGCACTAACCATTGCATTCTTAGACTATTTGCCAATATCCAATACCCGGACTCCCGGTAGAGTCTGACTCTGGGTAAAGATGGAAAAAGAATGCGAACAAGTATTTCCGAGTGACCCGAGCGCCGTGCAGCACTTCACGAACCCCGATCCGAGGCGGTATTGATCCACGCCCCGGCCACATCCGGCCATGGAGCGGACAGCCGCCGACGATCATCTCGTCAGTCCCGCCGGTCTCGGACCAAACGCCTACCAATAAAGAGCCCATGTTCAATAAAAACAACATTGGAGAGCTGTTATGTCGCACGACCCTCAAAACGCTGTGGATTACTGGAAGGCCAACCTGCGCCTAATTGTCGGATGCCTGATCGTCTGGGCCTTCGTCTCATACGGCTGCGGGATACTCTTCCGTCCTCTTCTGGCCGGCATTCACGTCGGCGGAACGGATCTGGGATTCTGGTTTGCCCAACAGGGTTCCATTCTCTCATTCATCGTTCTGATCTTCTTCTATGCCTGGAGAATGAACGCGCTCGACCGTAAATTCGGCCTGCATGAGGAGTAAGCACGATGAGTCAATTTGCCATTAATATTCTGTTCGTGGGCGGCTCCTTCGCCCTCTATGTTGCCATTGCCATCTGGGCCAAGGCCGGAAGCACCAAGGACTTCTATGTGGCCGGTGGCGGCGTGCACCCGGTCACCAACGGTATGGCCATCGGCGCCGACTGGATGTCCGCGGCATCCTTCATCTCCATGGCGGGCCTGATTGCCGCCGGTGGTTACGCCAACTCCACCTTCCTGATGGGCTGGACCGGCGGCTACGTGCTGCTGGCTATGCTGCTGGCGCCCTACCTGCGCAAGTTCGGCAAGTTCACGGTGCCCGAGTTTATCGGTGACCGGTTCTACAGCAAGAACGCGCGCCTGGTCGCCGTGATCTGTCTGATTGTCGCCTCGGTGACCTACGTTATCGGCCAGATGGCCGGTGCCGGCGTGGCGTTCTCCCGCTTCCTGGAAGTGGACGCCACCATGGGTCTGATCATCGCCGCGGTGGTGGTCTTCGTCTACGCCGTACTCGGTGGCATGAAAGGCATCACCTACACCCAGGTGGCCCAGTACTGCGTGCTGATCGTCGCCTATACGATTCCGGCGGTGTTCATCTCCCTGCAGCTCACCGGCAACCCGATTCCGGCGCTGGGTCTGTTCTCGGATCACACGGCTTCAGGCATGCCGATCCTGGACAAGCTGAATCAGGTCATTACCGATCTGGGTTTCAATGAGTACACGGCAGACGTGGACAACAAACTGAACATGGTGCTGTTCACGCTGACACTGATGATCGGTACGGCCGGTCTGCCGCACGTCATCATCCGTTTCTTCACGGTACCCAAGGTGGCGGATGCCCGCTGGTCTGCCGGCTGGGCCCTGGTCTTTATCGCCCTGCTCTACCTGACGGCACCGGCTGTTGCCTCCATGGCGCGTCTGAACCTGATGACCACCATTTATCCGGAAGGCACCCAGTCGGCCCCCATCCAGTACGACGACCGTCCCAACTGGGTGAAGGAGTGGGAGACCACCGGTCTGATCCAGTATACCGACAAGAACGGCGACGGCCGGATCCAGCTCTACAACGACACCCCGGCTTTCAAGAGCGAGGCTGAAGCCCGCGGCTGGAACGGGAATGAGCTGGATGTCAACCGGGACATCCTGGTGCTGGCCAACCCGGAAATCGCCAACCTGCCGGGCTGGGTCGTTGGTCTGATTGCCGCCGGGGGGCTGGCAGCCGCCCTGTCCACAGCGGCGGGTCTGCTGCTGGCCATATCGTCGGCGGTCAGTCACGACCTGATCAAAGGGTCGATCAACCCGAACATCACCGAGAAGGGCGAATTGATGGCCGCGCGGATCTCCATGTCGGTCGCCATCGTCGTGGCCACCTACCTGGGGGCCAATCCGCCCGGCTTTGCCGCACAGGTGGTGGCATTGGCGTTCGGTATCGCTGCCGCTTCCCTGTTCCCGGCGCTGATGATGGGGATCTTCTCCAAGCGGGTGAACAACACCGGTGCCATTTCCGGCATGCTGGTGGGCCTGGCCTTCACGCTGGCTTACATCTTCGTGTACAAGGGCTGGCTGTTCATCCCCGGCACCAACAACCTGCCGGACACACCGGAGCACTGGGTACTGGGGATTTCCCCGCTGTCCGTCGGTGCCATTGGTGCGCTCTTCAACTTTGTCGTCGCCTTCGCGGTGTCCTCCGCAACCGAGGAACCTCCGCAGGAGATCCAGGATCTGGTCGAGAGCGTGCGCTACCCTCGTGGTGCCAGCAACGCGGTCGACCATTAATCCGAAATGTAGTTCAATGCAGCTAGCTGCATAACGACCACAAGCGGGCTTCCCTCCGGGGAAGCCCGTTTTATTTAAGGAATCCCGATGTTCTGGAATTTTGTTGCTACCGTGTTTGCGGGCCTCGGTGCTGCCGGTCTGGCCCTGGGTATTCGCGCCGCAACCCGACAGAAGGCACCACGCTGGTTGATTCCGGTATTTGCCGGTGCCGGCATGCTGGGTTACCTGGCCTACAACGAGTACACCTGGCACACCGTGATGCAATCACGCCTGCCAAAGGGCGCCGAGGTTGTGAGCGAAGAGACCCAGAGGGTCATCTGGCGCCCCTGGAGCCTGATCGTGCCGCAGGTTGCCCGTTTTACGGTGCTCGACACCAACAGCATCACCCGTATCTCGTCGGACCCCGATGTGGCGAGTTTCTATCTTTACCAGTTTGAGAGGACCTATACTGACTCGGTAAAAGAACAGGTCTACCTCCTGAACTGCACCTCTCAGGAACTGGTCCCCGTGGGCGACGATGGTAAGGCGAACACCAAGGCGCTCCGGCAATTGCCCGACAGCGACCCGCTGCTCGCTCGGGTATGCTCCTGACCAGTAGTCACCTGATCCGAACAAACTGACTGGAAGATGTTCCGCGGCAAAGGCTTTCTATGCTGAGTGTCTGGCTACTCGCCCTGATTTCCGTAACCTATATCTCACTGTTGTTCCTGGTGGCCTGGGCGGGCGACCGCCACCCCGGCCTTTACCAGCGGAAATTTGCCCGCACCCACATCTACGCCCTCTCCCTGGCGGTGTATTTTACCTCGTGGACGTTCTACGGTGCTGTCGGCCGGGCCAGCCAGGAGGGTTTCGGGTTCCTGCCGATATACCTGGGCCCCCTGCTGGTGTTCCTGCTCTGCTCGCCGTTGCTGCGACGCATCATCTATATCAGCAAGCGCAACAACAGCACGTCCATTGCGGACTTCGTCGCCTCCCGTTACGGCAAGTCACAGACCCTGGCCGCGCTGATCTCGGTGATCGCGCTGGTGGGCAGCATTCCCTATATCGCCCTGCAACTGAAAGCGATTGCCATGGGATTCAATGTACTGACCGAACCCGGCGGGTTGTTCCAGCCTTCCATCAGCGAAGCGGCATGGACCGACTCAGCCTGGTATATCACGCTGGCGCTGGCCATCTTTACGGTGCTTTTCGGTACCCGCCACCTGGAATCCACCGAACACCATCGGGGCATGATCCAGGCGATTGCCTTCGAGTCGGTGATCAAGCTGGTTGCCTTCGTCGCGGTGGGGCTGTTTGTCAGCTATGGGCTGTACGATGGTTTCGGTGACCTGTTCGAACGCATCCGCGATGCCAACCTGATGGGTACGCTCACCACCGACAACATCGAGCCGGTGGCATTCATTACCCAGACACTGGTGGCCATGCTGGCCATTATCTGCCTGCCCCGCCAGTTCCACGTCACGGTGGTCGAGAACACCGACCATCGCGACCTGAATACCGCCCGGTGGGCCATGCCGGCCTATCTGCTCATCGCCAGCGCCTTCGTGGTGCCGATTGCTGCCGGCGGGCTGCTGCTGCCCACCAGCGGGCAGACCAATCCGGACGTCATGATCCTGAGCCTGCCCATCCTGGCCGGGGAGCAGTGGCTTGCGGTACTGGCCTTCCTGGGCGGGGGATCAGCCGCCGCAGCGATGGTCATCGTGTGCTCGGTGGCCATCTCCACCATGGTGAGCAACGAAATCATCATGCCGGCGCTGCTCAAGTTCTTCCATCCACGCATGAGCCGGCGCGGGGACCTGAGCTACCTCCTGCTCAGTATTCGCCGGGTGGCGATTTTCGTGATCCTGCTGATCGCCTATGGGTTTTACCGGCTGGCCGGTGAGGATTACAGCCTGACCGCGTTCGGTCTGTTGTCGTTTGCGGCTGCGGCCCAGTTTGGCCCGGCACTCGTGGGCGGCATCATCTGGCGGCGGGGCAATCACACCGGGGCGGTATGGGGCCTGGCCGCGGGCTTCCTGATGTGGTGCTACACCCTGCTGATCCCGACGCTGACGTCGACCGGCTGGCTCGGCCATACCCTGATCGAGAACGGCATCCTGGGCATTGCCTGGACCCGTCCCACCGCCCTGTTCGGCCTGCAGATGGACGAAGTCAGCCACGGTATTATCTGGAGTCTCGGCTGCAACATGCTGATCTATATTGCCCTGTCCCTGGTGACTCGCCAACGGGTCCGGGAAAAGATCCAGATTGCGTCTTTCTTCCACGATCCCGAGCCCAGGGCCGACACACCTCAGCAGCAGGTCTGGGAGGGCGAGATCCTGATTTCCGACCTGCAGGCGGTTGCGGACCGTTTCATGGGCGAGGAGCGGGCCTATACCCTGTTCCGCAACTACGAGCGGCGGAACGCCATCCGGCTGTCACCGCACCGGCCGGCCAGTACGCACCTGATGAAGTATGTGGAACGCCAGTTGGCCTCCGTGATCGGGGCATCCACGGCCCGGGTCGTACTGGAGTCCACGCTCACCGGGCGTGACATGCAGATCGAGGATGTGGTCAGCATCGTCGACGAGGCCTCCCAGGCCATGACGTTCAGCCGGGAGTTGCTGCAGTCCGCCATCGAGAACATCAGCCTGGGCGTGGCCGTGGTCAATCACCAGCAGCAATTGGTGGTCTGGAACCAGCGCTACCTGGAAATGTTTACCTACCCACGCGGCTTCGTGCGCGCCGGCCGGCCATTCGCGGACCTGATCCGCTACAACATGGTGACCAACCTGCCCGCCCGCAAGGTGGACGAGCTGGTGGAATACCGGCTGCACTGCATGCGAGAGGGCCTGGCCTTCGGCGATGAGCAGCACCGACCGGACGGCACAGTGCTGCAGATCGAAGGCAGCCCGATTCCCGGCGGCGGGTATGTAACCACATTCCAGGACATCACTCCCATGCGCCGGACCGAGCAGGCGCTGAAGGAGACGAACATCTATCTGGAGCAGCGGGTCAAAGAACGGACCCAGGAACTGCAGGTGTTGAACGAGCAGCTCCTGACCGCCAAGTCCGTCGCCGAGCAGGCCAACGTCAGTAAAACCCGCTTCCTCGCCTCCGCCAGTCATGACCTGCTACAGCCGCTGAATGCAGCGCGCCTGTTCACTTCGGCGCTGGCCGGCAAGGCCTCGGGGACCGAGCTCAAGGAACTGGTGGATCACATCGACAGCTCGCTGGAAGCCGCCGAGGAGATCATCAGCACGCTGCTGGACATCTCCAAGCTGGATGCCGGTGCGCTGGAACCCAAGCGCTCCAGTTTCTCCGTCAACGAGCTGCTGCGCCACCTGTCGACAGAGTTCTCCGCCATCGCCCAGGAACAGAACCTGGCACTGCACATGGTGCCCTGCTCCGCCTGGATCCATTCCGACCTGCAACTGCTGCGCCGGGTCATCCAGAACTTCCTGTCCAATGCCATCCGCTACACGCCCACCGGCCGCATCCTCCTGGGTTGCCGGCGCCTGCAGGGCTACATCCGAATCGAAGTCTGGGATACCGGTCCCGGCATCCCCAGCGACAAGCTGAAACAGATCTTTGAAGAATTTCGCCGCCTGCAGCAGGCCAGTGACCAGAAAGGGCTTGGCCTGGGCCTGGCCATCGTCGACCGCATCAGCACCATGCTCGATCACCCGGTCAACGTACGCTCCCGACAGGGCCGCGGCAGCATGTTCAGCATCACGGTGCCGCGGGTGGAGCCGGTCGAAGTCAGTGCAACGGCCCAGACCTCGAAATCCTCGTCACGCGGTCTGTCCAACCTCAAGGGACTGTCGGTATTGTGCATCGACAACGACGAGAACATTCTCGATGGCATGATCGCACTGTTGAATAACTGGGGCTGCCAGGTCATTCCGGCCCGCAGCCTGGAGGAGGCTCGCGATAAGCTGGCCGGGGATCCGCCCGACATCATACTGGCCGACTACCAGTTGGACGACGACAGGAACGGCCTCGATGCCATGAATACCCTGCGCGCGGAACTGGGAGAGTCCATTCCCGGCATTCTGATCACCGGCTACATGGCCGAGGATGTCCGCAGCCGAACGCTGGAGCTGGGGTATCAGATCCTGTATAAACCCGTAAAACCAGCCGCCTTGCGAGCCATGGTGAACAAGCAGCTCAAGAAAGCCGCCCAGGGGGTCTGACCGTGCAATCTTCGACAACGACCTCGTCCAGCGCCCAACCGATCGACTACTCGAAACTGAGGGTTCTGATCGTGGACGATTTCGAAAATTTTCGCCTGTCCATGAGGCAGATGCTGCGCGGCATGGGTATCGGCCATATCGAGGCCTGTGCCAATGGCAACGCGGCCATCCAGAGCTGCACCTACGAGCAGTTCGATATCGTCCTGTGCGATTACAATCTGGGTGCCGGGAAGAACGGTCAACACATTCTCGAGGAGTTACGCCACCGCAAGCTGTTGCGACGTACGGCACTGTTCATCATGGTGACCGCGGAAACGTCCAAGGAGATGGTCATGGGAGCCCGGGAATACCAGCCGGACGGCTACCTCACCAAACCCATCAACCAGGCGTCCCTGAGCCAGCGACTTGGTGCCCTCCTGCAGCAGCGGGCCGTACTTTTGCCGATCAACCGGGAAATGGACCTGGACAACCTGCCCAAGGCGATTTCCCTGTGTACACAGATGCTGCCCCAACAGCCGCGCTATCGAACCTGGATTCTCAAGACGCTGTCAGACCTGTATTACCAGGTGGGCGATTACAGCCATGCGCGCAAGATCTGCGAGGATGTCCTGCAGTCCAGGGAACTTTCCTGGGCTCGCCTGGGGCTGGGGCGCATCCTGATCGCCGAGCAGCGTTATGCTGAGGCCATAGACGCCCTCCATACCCTGATCGAGAAACAGCCCGACATGGTCGAGGCCTACGATCACCTGGCGCGTGCCCAGTCACTGGCGGGCAAGCAGGGAACGGCACAACGCACGCTGGAACAGGCGGCCACCCTGTCGCCCAATGCCATTTTGCGGCAGAAGCAACTGGCCATGCTGGCCGGCAGCAACCAGGACATGGATACCGCCTGTGAGGCATGGCGCCGCACGGTCCAGTTGGGCCACTACAGCATTCACGACCACCCGGACCACTACCTGGGTCTGGGACGGTCACTCTGCGATCTCAGCGAGGATGACTCCAGTGATGAGGGCCGTGGCCGGGCCGACGAAGCGCTGCGGGCCCTCGCGCTCGTTCGCAAGCGATTCCCCGACTCGGCCGGGGTTCCGGAGGTGTCACGGCTGATCGAGGCCCGGGTTCACCAGGGCCAGAAACGCACGAGCGAAGCCAGTGCCATCATCAACAGCTTCCTGGAAAGCGAAGAAGGCAATGCCCCGGATACTGAGCTCGAACTGGCGCGTTCGCTGTTTGCAATGGATCGCCGGGATGAAGCCTGGCAGAGACTGATGGCGCTGTCCCAGCGCTGTGAAGGCAATGAAGCGGTACAGTCCGACATCGAAGCCTTACTGGATGAGCCGGTCAGTTTCCGCCAAAAACTGCAGGCCCGCCGTCTTACTCGCCAGGGTATCCAGGCCTTCGAGAATCGGGACCTCGATAACGCGGCGACCAGTTTCTCGGAAGCCCTGAAACTGGTGCCGGCCCACCCGGCCCTGAACCTTAACCTGATACAGGTCCGCCTCCGGCAGATCGACCAGGGAGCCGATCGGCAACCGTTGATCCGGGAGTGCCGACAGTGTCTGGCTCAATTGGAGAGCCTGCCCGAGCGACATAAGCAGTATCGTCGTTTCCAATCGCTCAAACGCAAAGTCGAGGGTCTGTCATGACTGATGCCGACCAACCCGATCAGGGCACCAAGCCGTCGCCGGATTTTGCCATGGTCATGGCCTCTGCCGTTCACGACATGAAGAACTCGCTGGGCATGCTGTTGCACTCGCTGGATGAGCTGCGGGATGAACTGTCGCCGGATGGGGCTCAATCGCCCCGTTTCAACACCCTGCGTTACGAGGCCGAACGGGTTCATTCAGACCTGGTCCAGCTACTTGGGCTTTACCGGCTGGACCAGTCGAATCTCTCGGCGCATGTCGAGGAACACTTCGTTCCCGACTACCTGGAAGCCCAACTCGCGCGCCATGTGCCACTCCTGGATGGTCGTGGCATCAGTTACGAGATAACCGCTGATCCAATCAGCGGCTTTTTCGACGCAGACCTCCTAAGCGGCGTGTTGAATGACACACTCAATAACGCCATCCGCTATACCGACAAACGCATTCGCATGGGCAGTCGGGAAGAGAATGGATACCTGGTCATCCAGGTGGCAGACGACGGCAAGGGGTACCCTGCCAGTATGTTGTCGACGTCCCCGGGAACATCCGCCCCTATCGACTTCGACAGCGGCAGCACGCGGCTGGGCCTCTACTTTGCGGATGCCGTTGCCCGCCTCCACCAGGAGGGGGAACGGACCGGTTTCGTTCGCCTGTTTAACGGCGGGCCTCTCGGCGGAGGCGTCTTCGAGATTCACCTGCCCTGAGGGCATCGACGGTGCTCACAGGAACCGGCACCAATTCCTTGCGCCGGGTGACATGACGGGATAACTTTTTCGAGAACTCCAGGCAAGCAGGCGCTCCTCCGGTGAATCCAGGCAAGGGTTAAAGCGTCTGAGGGCGACTACCAAGAAGGCCCAGGTGTGGTCGGAGTCATCAGTTCATAAGGAGAGAATTATGCCTCGCGGCCACGCGCTGATTATTGATGATTCGTCGACGGCACGGATCATCCTTGCCCGCATGCTTGAGAAAGGGGATTTCACGGCCCGGGGGGCAGCTTCCGCGGAAGAGGGCTTTAAAATGCTCCGTGCGGAGTCCTACGACCTGATCTTTCTGGATCACCTGCTGCCGGGCATGAATGGCTTCGATGCCCTGAAGATTCTCAAGGACGATCCCGACACCCGGAATATTCCGGTCTTCATGTACACCTCCCAGAATGCCGATAAATACCTGGAAGATGCGAAAGCCCTGGGCGCTGCAGGGGTGATCAGCAAGCAGGTGGATCGAGACCAACTTCTGGAGATGGTGGATTCCATCCTGGCCGGCCGCGATGACGATATTCCCGTACTTCCCCTACCCCGGGAGCCACTTAACGGCACCGAGGAGACGTCTGTCAACCGTCGCCTGACCGGCCGCCTGTCGACGCTTGAGATCGCCTACGAAGACTCCCACGACGAACTTCATCAACTGAGAACAACCGTCGCCACCCTTCAGGCACAGTTGGAGGAACGCGTTGATCGACGCTACCGTCGACTGCGCCTGCTTTGGTCGTTGACACTGGTGGGGCTGGTGGCCGTGACGGTGTATTTTTCCCTCGAATTGGCGCAGGTCAAACAGGTACTCAATAGCGTGAATGAGCAGTTCACTGTGATTCAGGACATTATTGCCCAGATAGTGGGAATTGATGGGCAGGGGCAGTAACCAGGTCACTTATGCCTTTTGGCTTTCAGTCATTGTGTTCCAGGCGGCCCCGGCGGTTCAGACTGTCGGGGCTTTTTCCTGGGTAAATGATGGTGATACGGCTGGTTCTGCGTGGCATCAGCCTGGGGATATGGGAGCAACGGAGAGCAACTTGGAGAGAGGGAGTGGGCGTGGTGGCGGTATGGTCTGATGGCACCGCTGTGCGCAAGCTGTAGTAGGTAGACGGTAGGTCTTCGGGGATAGGTCTGGAGAAGGTCGATAAGCCTGTTGGGGAGCTGTCTTCTTGCACATTGGCAATGGTTCGATGATTTGAAGCAAGGGGGTCATTAGTTTTCCAACCGCAGTCGTGATCTGCGGTCCACCGAGCGGGACTGGATACTGGCAGGAGCAGGCGGATTAGCCGGCATTGAAGCGTTTCGCCCCGGGCGGTGGAGAGGTTCTCTGCACACCCCGCAGGTCACTTTTGTGAGGCATCGAGTAGGAGGGGGAGTCACCTCCCCCGTCCTCTCACACCACCGGGCATACGGTTCCGTACCACGGCGGTTCATGATTGGCTCTGAAGCCGGTTTATCGTATCCAGCAAACTGACCAGAGACAGGCGGTCGAACACCTTCTTTGGC
>NZ_SJDL01000020.1 GCF_004327985.1 Marinobacter halodurans | reverse complement strand
TGCCGTTCGGCTAGTGGTTCCCCTTACCGGGCCCACAGGGGACTTGCACCCCCAAGTCATCCGGCCAGCACCACCTGTACCAGAACAGCGCCCGTCAAGGCGCTACGCGCCATGCCTGGCGCACCAATAAAAAAGGGGAGCCTTGGGCTCCCCTTCTTCAGGCAGGATGAACTGCCGTATTTGGTGGGTCGTGATGGATTCGAACCATCGACCAATTGGTTAAAAGCCAACTGCTCTACCAACTGAGCTAACGACCCAGAACAGCTTGCGACTCGCCCTGATAACTCGCGGGGCTTGCCGCCTGAAAGCCGCTCCAGGGCGACTTTCTGAGTTAGGTGGTGGGTCGTGATGGATTCGAACCATCGACCAATTGGTTAAAAGCCAACTGCTCTACCAACTGAGCTAACGACCCCAAACGAGGCGCATATGGTACGGATTTTTTTTGGCTTGGCAAGCCCTTTCTTCAAGGAATTTTCCTGATTTCGGCAGAAATCTCCTGCCAAACCAACCACCTGATTACAAAGCAGTCAATCAGGCGCCCTGTTTGATCAAAGCTTGGTCAGGTAGTCCCTGGCCAGCTTCGCCGCATTGGAATCCGGATACTTCTTCGGTACCGACTGAAGCGTCGACCGGGCCTCCGCATTGTCGCCCATACGAGCCTCGGTGACCCCAAGCTTGTACAGGGCATCCGGCGCCTTGCGATGATCGGCAAACCGGGTCGCGACAATGGTAAACGCCTGCTTCGCCTGAGGCAGCTGTGGCTTGGCCAGATAAACCTCGCCGAGCCAATAATAGGCGTTGACCGTCAGATCCCCTTCGGGATGCTCGGAAATAAAGCTGTAGAGCCTGTCGATCGCCTGGTCGTACGCCTTCTTGTCACGGATGAGTGCCTGGATCTCATCGTACTCGGCCTGCTCCTCCTTGGTCGGCGCCCGATATTCCCGGGTTTTCTGGACCTGCCCGGTGTCTCCACCGCCCTGGTCCGCGGCTCCGCTTGCGTCCCCCGGGGACTCCGCCGGCTGCGCCGATTGCTTGCGCGACAGATCCAGCACGCGCTGGTCCAGATCGATGTAACGCTGACGCGACTGGCGGGAAAGCTGATCGAGCTTGTGACGCTGCTCTTCCAGATCACCCTGCAGTTCCTGCACCTGTCGGCGCAGCTGCTGGATCATGAAGTACAGCTCGGAACTGGCCTGGCTGTCTCCCGACTGGCTCCGCGCCGCGGAGTCGGCGTTCTGGTAGGCGGGAACCGAAGATTGCGCCAGGGCGCTGCCACTCAGCGACAGCGCCACGGCGGCCATGAGAAATCGTCTCATGTGCCACACCCTGTTATTGGTAGATCAGTTCCACACGACGGTTCTGGGCATATGCGCTCTCGTCGTGCCCCATCACAGCCGGCTTCTCTTCACCATAGCTGATGGTTTCGATCTGGTCGCGGGAGGCGCCATTCACCACCAGGAAGCGCTCAACCGCCTTGGCACGACGCTCGCCCAGGGCCAGGTTGTATTCCTTGGTGCCGCGCTCGTCCGCGTGACCTTCCAGGCGCACGCTGCGGTTCGGGTTGGCCGCCAGGTACTTGGCATGGGCGATCAGCACGTCGCGGGACTCGGACTTGATCTCAGAGGTATCGAAATCGAAGTAGAAGGTGGTGATCTTGCGCATCGCCGCCTGCTCCTGCTGGGCGGCCTGCTCCGCCTGGGCTGCACGCTCCTCGTCCGTCATGGTCTGGGAGGAAACGCCGCTGGAGCCCTCGCCACCATACACTTCACTACCGCCTTCCTGGTCAACGGCAGAAACGTCAGAGCCGTAAGCACCTTCTTCCTGCGTGCCACCGGTTGAACTACAGCCTGCCATGACGCCCATGGCCACCAGCAATGCGAATAACTTGGAATAGGTACGAATCATTTTCATGTCCTTGATTGGTTTTGATGAATGAGCCGCTGAACGCCGGAAACGGTCCGGAACCGACCCAGTGACCCATAAGTTACCGTTTTAACGTCAATTCAGGAAGGGCGACCAGGCCGGCTCACGCACATCACCGAACCGCGACGGCAGAATGTAGTTGGAACCACCGTCGGCGGAAATGACCGCAAGCACGCTCTTGCCGCCCTCCTGGGTTGCATAGATCAGCAGACGCCCGTTGGGAGCCACACTGGGCGACTCGTCCAGCTTGGTCCGGGTCAGAATCGTTTCCTCCCCGCTTTCAATATTCATTCGCGCAATATGGAAATAGGAATCGCGCTGGTGAACATAGAAAATGTTTTCGCCATCCGGACTGAACCGGGGGCGAGCGTTGTATCGGCTACCAAAGGTCAGACGGCTCAGGTCTCCACCATCGGCGTCCATCCGGTAAACCTGGGGGCCACCGGAACGGTCCGATGTGAACACGAAGGAGTTGCCGTCGGGCGCCCAGTCGGGTTCGGTATCGATGGCCCAGTGATCCGTCATACGCGTCAGCTTGCGACTGGCGACATCCATTTTGTAAATCTCGGCGTTGCCGTCCCGGGACAGGGTCATCAACAGCGAGTCGCCGTCCGGTGACCATGCCGGAGCGGAATTCAAGCCGGGGAACTGGGCAATCCGCGTGCGCTTGCCGGTTGCCAGTTCCTGGATATAGATGGCCGGGCGCCCCGTCTCGAAGGAGACGTAGGCCAGCCTCCTGCCATCAGGCGACCATGCCGGAGACAGGATGGGCTCTTTCGACTTGAGACGCACACTCGCCCGCTTCCCATCGACATCGCTGACATTGAGACGATAGATGCGTTTACCGTTTTCCATGTCCAGCGTGACGTAGGCAATCCGGGTCGAGAACACGCCCCGGGTACCGGTGATCGCCTCATAGACCTTGTCGCTGATGTGGTGGGCCAGCGTACGGAGGTTGTCTGCCGCTACGGAGGCCGTCTCGCCCATAATCCGCTTTTCGCGGTTCACATCGAACAACTCGTAGCGCGCGGAGACTTTATTGCCCCCCGCCGGCTGGACCTGGCCGACCAGCAGGTACTTCTGCCCAAGCAACCGCCAGTCGCGATAGAACACGTCGTCTCCGTTGGTGGGCAGGCTCAGCATCCGCTCGCTAGGCAGCGGTTTGAACTCACCGCTCATCGCCAGATCCTCGTGGATGATCTGGCTGATATTCTCGCTGGGCTGGAACCCGTCAGCCTTGCCGAAAGGCACCACTGCAACCGGAATGGCGTTATCGGCACCTTCGGTGATCCGAATCATCAGTTCGGCCTGGGCCGGCAGCGCTATAACGGCCGCGAGCACCATGGTCACTATTACACGCATCATTCTGTGCATCCTGTCTTTACAGATCGGTTTAAATCAGCGCCCTACTTCAGCGTCTCCGGGTCGAACTGAATCGAGAAGCGACGGAAATAGGTGTTGAACACGTCCGCGTCGTCAGGCACCGGGAATCGATTCACGCCCCTGACGGCGCTGAGCGCCGAGTTATCAAACGCCTGATTACCGCTACTGTCAGTGATCTTGACCGATACCAGTTCACCGGTTGGCAGCAACGTGATCTCCAGTGTCGTTTTCAGTCCTTTACGGGCCGAGGACGGGATATACCAGGCGTCGCTCAACTTCTGCCGGATCAGGGCCTCATACTTCTCACTTTCGGAGGCCATCCGGGCCTGCCGCGCCTTGGCTGCCGCAGCGGCCTCCGCCTTTTCGCGAGCGGCCGCCTCCTGTTGCTGCTGGGACTGCTCAGCCATGGCAGCCAGTTGCTGCTCGCGCTTGCGGCGCTCTTCCTCGCGCTTCTTCGCCTCCGCCTCGCGACGCTCCTTCTCGAGCTGCTCCTGGCGCTGGCGCTCCGCCTCTTCCTGTTTACGCTTTTCCTCGGCCTTGCGGCGCTCTTCGGCGGCTTTTTGTTCCGCCTTGCGCTTCTCTTCCGCCGCTTTCTTCTCAGCCAGTTCCTTGCGCCGCTTTTCCTCTTCAGCCTTCTTCCTGGCCGCTGCAGCGGCTTCGGCCTCGGCTTTACGGCGGGCCTCTTCCTTGGCCTTGGCCGCCGCTTCCTGTTTTTCCTTTTCGCGGACCAGGGCCTGCTTGCGAGCCTCCTCCTGACGCTTCTGTTCTTCAAGCTTCGCCTGTTCCGCGGCCTTTTTCCGGGCTTCTTCCTGAGGATCCGGTTTGGGCTGCGATTCCGGCTGCGACGGAGGCTTCACTTCCGGCTTCTTGGCGGCCACCGGCTCCGGCATGATCAGCCGGGCCTGGATACTGCGCGGCGGCGGCTCATGGCTGGGCTTGGACCAGGACCAGCCCACCAGCGAGAACACCACGATCCCCACGTGCAGCGCGATGGACAAAGCCACCGGGCTGCGCCAGGGCGGGCGCGACAGATAATCATTGGGTTCGCGTTTGTTATCCGTCACCACCGAATCAACCTTCCGGTTCCTCCGTTATGAGTCCGACGCTGGAGGCACCTGCCGACTGCAGGGCCGCCATCAGCCGGACCACGGTTCCGTAATCCACGTTCCGGTCACCCCGGACCAGCACATCGCGCTGGCTGCGGCCGGACAACACCTTGTTGACCTGCTCGGTCAGCGTCGCCAGCGGCATCGGATCGGACCCCTTGTCACCAATCTCGATGTAGTACGCGCCATTGGCATCGACAGAGACGATGACCGGCTCAACGTCCTTGGGTGCCTGCATCGGGTCCGCGGTCGTCTCCGGCAGATCGACCTTGACCCCCTGGGTCATCATCGGTGCGGTTACCATGAAGATCACCAGCAACACCAGCATGACGTCGATGTAAGGCACCACATTGATCTCAGCCATCGGCTTGCGCCGGGGCGTCGAGGTTATTCCCGTACTTTTCATACTGTGCCTCCCGGCAGCTTAGGCTGCCCGGCCCTTTTCACTGCTGTGAACACGACGGTGCAGGATGCTGGAGAACTCTTCGGCAAAGGTCTCGTAATTCTTCATGAACGCGTCGGACTTGGCGGCAAAACGGTTATAGGCCACCACCGCCGGAATAGCGGCAAACAGACCCATGGCAGTGGCAATCAGGGCTTCGGAAATGCCCGGCGCGACGGTCGCCAGGGTGGCGTGCTGGACCTGCGCCAGGCCGCGGAAGGAGTTCATGATCCCCCAGACCGTGCCGAACAGCCCCACATAAGGACTGGTGGAACCGACCGTCGCCAGGAACGGCAGGTGAGCTTCCAGCTTCTCCTGCTCCCGGGACAGGGCCACCCGCATGGCCCGCTGGGAGCCATCCATTACCGCATCGGGATCCTGGCTCTGCTGGCGCAGGCGGGAAAACTCCCGGAACCCGGCCCGGAACACCGACTCCAGACCACTGTGTGCCGTCGGATTGTTGCTCACTTCGCGGTAGAGCTGCCCCAGGTCCATACCCGACCAGAACTGCTCTTCAAACGCCAGTTGGGCCTTGCGCGCTTTCTTGAATACCTGGAGGCGTTGAAACACCTGGGCCCACGAAATGATCGAGGCCAGGACAAGCAGCAACATGACCACCTGGACCAGGAAGCTGGCATTTGCAACAAGACTCCAAACCGAAAGATGTGACTCCACGTTTCACTCCTGGATCTGAATCGGACCGCGCCGGCCCTTCAATTCGCTGATTTTTCCCTGACGATGGCCTGCATGGCATTCGGCAGCGCCCGCGGGCGACCGCTATCCAGCGCCACACAGGCGACTTTGACATCCGCTTCCGCCAGCAGGGCACCGTCGGCCTGGCGAATGACCTGCTGCTTGAAGCCAAACCAGACCCGGCCGCTGGTAACCAGGTTCGCCGACACCCACAGCTCGTCATCGAGCCGCGCCGGCTGCCGGAAATGGATGTCCATTTTCTGCACCACGTAACTGATGTTGTCTTCAAGGCCGGATCGCAGGGCGACGCCCTGACTGCGCACCCACTCGGTACGCGCCCTCTCCATGAAGTGCAGGTAACGGGCGTGATAGACGATGCCGCCGGCGTCGGTATCTTCGATGTAGACCCGCACCGGCCAGCGGAATTCCGGGTTCGATGCGTCCATGTTACGCCCCCTCCGAATCGGAACCCGGCGGTGTTACCCCGAAATGCAGGTAGGCGTGGCTGGTCACCATGCGCCCACGAGGCGTGCGAACCATGTAGCCCTGCTGGATCAGGAAGGGCTCCAGCACATCCTCGATGGTGCCGCGCTCTTCGCTGATGGCGGCGGACAGGCTCTCCACCCCCACCGGACCGCCGTCGAACTTCTCGATCATCGCCAGCAGCAAACGGCGGTCCATGTGATCGAAGCCCTGGTTGTCCACCTTCAGCATGTTGAGCGCCAGGTCGGCCACCTCGGCGGTAATCACGCCATCTGACTTCACCTCGGCGTAATCCCGCACCCGACGCAGCAGTCGGTTTGCTATCCGCGGGGTTCCCCGGGACCGGCGGGCGATCTCCCGGGCGCCGGCATCCTCCATCTCCACACCCAGCAGGGACGCCGAGCGCTGGACGATGTGGGTCAGATCGGCGTTGTTGTAGAATTCCAGTCGCTGGACGATACCGAAACGATCCCGCAGCGGCGACGTCAACAGGCCCGCCCGGGTCGTAGCACCCACCAGGGTGAACGGAGGCAGGTCCAGCTTGATCGAACGGGCCGCCGGCCCCTCGCCGATCATGATATCGAGCTGGTAATCCTCCATGGCCGGATACAGCACTTCCTCAACGGCAGCGTTCAGTCGGTGGATCTCATCGATAAAGAGGACGTCGCCCTCTTCCAGATTGGTGAGCATCGCCGCCAGATCGCCGGCCTTTTCCAACACCGGACCGGACGTGGTCTTGATGGCCACGCCCATCTCGTTGGCAATAATGTTGGCGAGCGTGGTCTTGCCCAGTCCGGGCGGACCGAAAATCAGGACGTGATCCAGGGCTTCCTGGCGACGACGCGCCGCGGAGATAAAGATCTCCATCTGCTCCCGAACCGCAGGCTGGCCGACGTATTCGGACAGCAATGAGGGACGAATAGCACGATCCTGTACATCTTCAAACGCACTGCTCTGCGGTGAAATCAGGCGATCGGATTCAATCATGGCGTTGGTTCGCGGGCATCCTGTTGTTGATCTGTATTCCGTGGCGACGCGTTCAACATCATTTCACGTTCATTTTACAAACGCGAGTCCTGCTGTCACGTTACGCTCAGGTCAGATTCCTGTCAGACGACAAGTTAAGTTGCATTTAAACAAAACGACGTAACGTCCCGCCAGTCTTGAATAGCTGCCAGGGACCGGCTCAGTCGGATGTTCATATGGGCCTGTTCAGGCTGGTGACCACTATCAGACACTGTGTTCCGGGAGAGTTCAACCGGCGGGAATCATGTTCTTTAGGGCCAAGCGGATCATTTCCCGGGAACTCATGCCGGCTTCGGCCACTCGGCTCACGGCCTTGGCGGCTTCCTGGGGTTTGTAGCCCAATGAGATCAGCGCAGCTTCGGCCTCGTCTTCCGGCTTGTGGGTTTCAGGCTGGGCCGTCGTATTGAGCGTTGGCGCGCCTGCATGAATCTGCGGCATACCCTCAAGCTTGCCCAGGCGATCCCCCATCTCGATCAGCAGCCGCTCGGCGGTTTTTTTGCCAACGCCAGGGATCTTGACCAATGAGGCCACGTCCCTGTTATCCACGCAACGTACGAACTGCTGGGAATCCAGGCCGGACAGGATCGCCAGCGCCATCTTGGGCCCCACGCCATTCACCTTGATCAGTAGGCGGAACAGGTCGCGATCCAGGCGCGCGGCAAAGCCATACAGGTTCTGCGCGTCTTCCCGCACGGAAAAATGGGTGTGGAGGGTCACTTCCTGGCCGGATTCGGGGAGGTGAAAAAAGGTCGTGTAGGGAATATCGACTTCGTAGCCGAGCCCGTTGCAATCCACCAGGACATGACCCGGCATCTTTTCAATCAGTCGTCCGCGGATCTGGGCTATCACGCGATGTCTCCTTGCTGGCAAAGCGACACGGGAGCGCGTCGTCTTTCATAATCGTCTTTACGTGCGGTTTAACGGAGCCGCCCGCCCCGCACGCGGCTACCGGCGGCAATGCGCCCGATACTCTGGCTCATGTGGGCATGACACAGGGCAATGGCCAGGGCATCGGCGGCATCCGCCTGGGGGCGTTTGTTCAACTTCAGGATGCTCTGGACCATGTGCTGGACTTGGCTCTTGTCGGCACCGCCCTTGCCCACCACCGCCTGCTTGACCTGGCGGGCGGAGTATTCGTTGACCGGCAAGCCCGAATTGGCGGCCGTCACAATGGCCACGCCCCGTGCCTGCCCGAGCTTAAGCGCGGAATCCGGGTTGCGCGCCATGAATACCTGCTCGATGGCGAACTCGTCCGGGCGGAACTGATCGATCAGCGTGGCCAGTCCCTGATAGATGATCTGCAGCCGCTCGGCCATGGGCTTCTCGCCCATACGGATGCAGCCGCTGTCGAGGTACTCGGTCAGACGGCCATCGCTGCGGATCACGCCATAGCCGGTGACCCGCGACCCCGGATCCACACCCAGGATTATCGGCACGCCGCAACGCCTTCAAGCGCGGAATCAGGCATTCAGCGCATCCATGACGTCGGCCGGGATGTCGGCGTTGGAATACACATTCTGGACATCGTCCAGGTCTTCCAGCATGTCGATCAGCTTGATGATGGTTTCGGCGGAATCCCGATCCAGCTCGACATAGGTCGTGGGCACCATGGTGACTTCGGCGTTGTCCGGTGCGTGCCCGGATGCCACCAGGGACTGTTTCACGTCGAGGAACTGTTCGGGCAGTGTGACGATCTCGAAAGAGCCATCCTCCTGTTTGGCCAGGTCCTCGGCACCCGCGTCCAGTGCCGCTTCCATCAGCGACTCTTCATCGGTTTCCGGGCCGTAGGAGAACACACCCTGCTTGGTGAACAGGTAAGCCACCGATCCATCCGTGCCCAGGTTGCCACCAAACTTGTTGAACGCATGGCGCACCTCGGCGACTGTGCGGTTACGGTTATCCGTCATGGCTTCCACATAGATGGCCACGCCGTTGGGCCCGTACCCCTCGTAGGTCAGTTCCTCGTAATTGGCGTCGTCGGCATTGCCGGCGCCCCGCTCAATGGCCCGCTCCATGGTGTCTTTCTTCATGTTGGCGGTGAGCGCCTTGTCGATGACGGCGCGCAGGCGGGGGTTGTCGTTGGGATCCGCCCCACCCTGGCGGGCGGCGACGGTCAGCTCACGGATGAGCTTGGTGAAGATCTTGCCTTTCCTGGCATCCTGAGCCGCCTTGCGGTGCTTGATATTGGACCATTTGCTGTGACCTGCCATGTATCACTCCATCAAGTGGGAATTGCCAGAGCTACTCAACGGGCGCTCCCGACCGGGCACAGGGCCCAGCCGGGAGAGATGCCTGATGTCGATACGGATCAGTCTTCCTTCCCGGCCTCGCCTTCCGCGCCCTTGGCGACAGCCGGCTTGCGCAGACGGATGTGCAGCTCTTTCAGCTGACGCTCGTCCACTTCGCCCGGCGCCTGGGTCATCAGGCAGGTGGCGCTCTGGGTTTTCGGGAAGGCGATGACGTCACGGATCGAGCTGGCACCGGTCATCAGCATGACCAGGCGGTCCAGGCCGAAGGCCAGGCCACCGTGTGGCGGGCAACCGAATTTCAGCGCGTCCAGCAGGAAGCCGAACTTGGCCCGTGCTTCGGCCTCGTCAATGCCCAGGATACGGAAGACCGCCTGTTGCATATCCTCGTTGTGGATACGGATGGAACCGCCGCCCAGCTCGGTGCCGTTCAGGACCATGTCGTAGGCGCGGGACAGCGCCTTGGCCGGGTCCGCCGCCAGCTCTTCCGCCGTGCAGGACGGCGCGGTAAACGGATGGTGAATCGCAGTCAGTTCGCCGTTGCCGTCTTCCTCGAACATCGGGAAGTCAACCACCCACAGCGGCGCCCATTCCGCGGTCAGCAGATCCAGGTCATGGCCCAGCTTGACGCGCAGTGCACCCAGGGCCTCGTTGACCACGGTGGTCTTGTCCGCACCAAAGAACACGATGTCGCCATCTTCAGCGCCCACGCGCTCGATCAGCGCCATGGCAACATCCTCGCCGAGGAACTTGATGATCGGCGACTGCAGGCCAGCCACGCCCTGGCCCAGGTCGTTCACCTTGATGTAGGCCAGACCCTTGGCACCGTAGATGCCGACGTACTTGGTGTACTCGTCGATCTGCTTGCGGGTCAGCTCACCGCCCTTCGGCAGACGCAGCGCCGCAACCCGGCCTTTCGGGTCCTTGGCGGGACCGGCAAAGACCTTGAAGTCCACGCTCTCGACCAGATCCGCCACGTCCACCAGTTCCAGCGGGATACGCAGGTCCGGCTTGTCGCTGCCGAAACGCTGCATGGCTTCGGAGTACGGCATGCGCGGGAACGCGGGCAGATCGACCTTGAGCACGTCGCGGAACAGTTCGCGCACCATGCCTTCGGTGATGGACATCAGGCTCTCTTCATTGACGAAAGACGCCTCGATGTCCACCTGGGTGAATTCCGGCTGACGATCGGCCCGCAGGTCTTCGTCGCGGAAACACTTGGCGATCTGGTAGTAGCGATCCACACCGGACACCATCAGCAACTGCTTGAACAGCTGCGGGGACTGCGGCAGTGCGAAGAAAGAGCCCTCGTGGGTCCGGCTCGGCACCAGGTAGTCGCGTGCGCCTTCCGGCGTCGCACGGGTCAGGATGGGCGTTTCCACATCCATGAACTCGTGGCTGTCGAGGTAGTTGCGGATGTAGCTGGTCACCCGCGAGCGGAAGCGCAGACGGTTCAGCATCTCCGGACGGCGCAGGTCGACATAGCGATAGCGCAGGCGCACGTCCTCGCCGACGTCCACGTGCTCGTCCAGCGGGAACGGCGGAGTCGCGGCGGCATTCAGGATGGTCAGCTCCTTGCACAGGACCTCCACTTGGCCGGTCGGCATGTTGGCATTCTCGGTACCTGCCGGGCGGCGACGGACGCGGCCGCTGATCTGGATCACGAACTCGCTGCGCACCTTTTCCGCCAGCCCGAAACTCTCGGGGGTGTCGGGATCCACAACGACCTGGGACATGCCGTCACGATCACGCAGATCCAGAAAGATAACCCCGCCATGGTCGCGGCGACGATGAACCCAGCCGCAGAGGGTCACGTCCTGATCGATATGTGATTCGTTGATTCCACCGCAATAGTGACTGCGCATACCCTTTCCTGTTAATCAGTGTTCAGTGTATTCAGAGACTCAGCCGGCTGCCGGCTCAGTCTTGCTCCCGGATCCGGACTCGCCGCCCTTCTCCGCCAGGTTCTTTTTGCTACCGGTCTTGAAATCGGTTTCGTACCAGCCGCTTCCCGACAGGCGGAAGCCGGCCGCGGAAATCCGCTTGCGGAATGTCTCCGCCTCGCACGAGGGGCACACGCTCAGCGGCGCGTCGCTCATTTTCTGGATGACGTCTTTCTCGAAGCCACACCCATCACAGACGTATTCATAAATCGGCATTGATTGAATCCCCACAACATAACCAACACCAGCCATCTCACCTCGCCGGGGCCGGTCCGGAGCCGCTATCCCCATCGCAACGGAGCGCTGGTCACATTATCGGAAAACCGCCGAGTCTGCCCGGTGAAGACGGGCTCTGACGCCCAATCCCCAACACGCTCCCGACCCATCGGTTTGAAGGCCGCATATTATAAACATAACCGCCGGCAAAATCAGGCCGCGATCGCACAGAATTGTGGCGTTGTCGAGTTGCTCCAAGGCATGTCCGGCCCCACCCGGCCGGGAACGCAGATGACGCTTCATTCGGCGAAAGGTAACATGTGTTGCCTTTACTGGGCCGCAGAGGATTGGAATTCCGGGGCCCACACGCATTCCTGAACCGGGAGAACAGTGTGTCCGTCCGAGCCGAACAGAAACTGAAAACCCGTCGAGCGCTGATGGATGCCGCGTTGCGCCAGTTGAGCGCCGAGCGTGGGTTCGGCAGCCTGAGCCTGCGCGAAGTGGCGCGGGAAGCCGGCATCGCACCCACGTCGTTCTACCGCCATTTTGCCGAACTGGACGAACTCGGCCTGGCCCTGGTAGATGAAGGCGGTGTCGCCCTGCGCCAGCTCATGCGGCAGGCCCGCAAGCGCATTGCCCGCAACGGCAGCGCGATCAACACCTCGGTGGATACGTTCATGGAGTATCTCAACAACAACGCCAACCTGTTCCGGCTGATGCTGCGTGAACGCACCGGGGTCTCCAAGACCTTCCGGACCGCCATCCAGGCGGAGATTGACCACTTCGTGACCGAGTTGGCGGACGACCTGCGCCGTTTTGCCGAGGAGCAACACAAACCGCTCTCAGACGCCAGGCTGGTTGCCGAGGCAATGGTCACGCTCGTCTTCAACCAGGGTGCCGAAGTGCTGGATGCGACGCCGCGGGAAAAAAGCGAACTGCAGGACAAGCTGAAGGCGGAACTGAGAATGATACTGGTGGGCGCCCAGGCGCTGGCGCGCCAGGGCGAGAGAGGGTTCCGGACCTGAGGCACCGGATTGGCTCCCTGGCGAAATTCAGTGAGGCCTGGTCAGGACACCGAGCGGTAGGCTGAAATCACCGGAACCAGCTTTTTCTGCATGTCACGTAAACCCGCCTCGCTGTAGGGGGTCGGCGGTACGACGCCCCAGATAGGCCCCGGCCAGGCCGGATCGCCCTCAAAACGGACCACATGATGCAGATGCAGCTGGGGAACCATGTTCCCCAGCGCGGCCACATTGAGTTTATGCCCATCGAACACGGTCATCAGGGCTTCGCCCACCGCGCTCGACTCCCGAAGCAGGCGCTGCTGGTCGGGCGGCGCCAGTTCATAGATTTCCCGGACACCCACCCGCTTGGGGACCAGCAGAAGCCAGGGGTAATGGCTGTCATTCATCAGCCGCAGTTCACTCAGCTCACTGCTGGCCAGCGGAAGCGTGTCTTCAGCGAGTTTTTCATGCAGGACAAACATTGCTGCCCCACCCATAATCAACTCCCGTTTGCGGAGAACTGGTTTCTGCCTCGACCTATAGCATAGTAAACCAGGCCATGGCGCTCGAGCATTTCCGGCTCGTAGAGGTTACGACCGTCGAACACGACCGGATGACTCAGGGCCTCGGAAATAACCTCGAAGTCCGGCAGGCGGAACTCTTTCCACTCGGTGCAGATCACCAGGGCATCCGCGCCTTTCAGCGCCTGTTCCTTGGTACCGCACAACTGCAGACCGGGCTCTTCGCCGTAGATCCGCTGGGTTTCCTTCATGGCTTCCGGATCGTACGCCTGCACCCGGGCGCCCGCTTTCCACAGGGACTCCATCAGCACCCGGGACGAGGCTTCGCGCATGTCATCGGTATTGGGCTTGAACGCCAGGCCCCAAAGCGCAATGGTCTTGCCTTGTAGGTCGCCGCCGAAATAGTGGCTGACCTTGTCGAACAGCACGTGCTTCTGCGCCATGTTGACGGCCTCGACCGCGTTCAGCAGGCGCGCCTCATAGTCGCAGTCGCGAGCCGTGCGGGACAGCGCGGTGACGTCTTTCGGGAAGCAGGAACCGCCGTAGCCACAGCCCGGATAGATAAAGTGGTAGCCGATGCGCGGATCGGAGCCGATGCCCCGTCGCACGGACTCGATGTCCGCACCCAGGCGTTCCGCCAGGTTGGACACTTCGTTCATGAAGCTGATCTTGGTGGCCAGCATGGCGTTGGCCGCGTACTTGGTCAGCTCCGCGGAACGCACGTCCATGAAGATCATGCGATCGTGGTTGCGGTTGAACGGATAATAGACCTCGCGCAGGATACCTTCGGCCTTCTCGCTGTCGGTACCGACGATGATCCGGTCCGGCTTCATGAAGTCGGCGACCGCGGCCCCTTCCTTCAGGAACTCCGGGTTCGACACCACGTCGAAATCCAGCTCCTCGCCACGCTTGTCCAGTTCGGCCCGCAGGGCTCCGGCGACCTTGTCGGCCGTGCCGACCGGTACCGTGGACTTATCGACCACAACTTTATAGCCGGTCATGTGCTGGCCGATGGAGCGCGCCACCGCCAGGACGTATTGCAGGTCCGCCGAGCCGTCTTCGTCAGGCGGCGTGCCCACCGCAATGAACTGGACTTCACCGTGTGCCACGGCCTCTTCGGTGTCCGTCGAGAACAGCAGGCGGCCAGCCGACACGTTGTGGCTGACGATCGATTCCAGGCCCGGCTCGTAAATCGGGATAATGCCGTTACGCAGTTTGTCGATTTTTTCAGGATCCACGTCCATGCACAGGACTTCGTGACCGACATCCGCCAGGCACGCACCAGTCACCAGTCCCACATAACCCGTTCCAAAGATCGTGATTTTCATGCTTCCATCCTTTCAAACGTTCAGATTTTAATCCCTTTGGTCAGCGCGGGGAGACTGCCTACTTCTGCCGCGCCTGCCAGATTTCCTCCCAGGCCAGCGCGGTGCCGACGATGGTATCCAGGTCGTCGTAATCCGGTTGCCAGCCCAGGGTTCGGGTAATTTTTGAATTATCGGCCATCAGTGCCGCGGGGTCGCCGGCCCGGCGATCGGTCTCGGTCACCGGGAAATCGTTGCCCGACAACCGCTTCACCACCTCAATCACCTCACGCACCGTAAAACCGCGACCATAGCCGCAGTTCAGCACATCCGACGTACCGCCACGCTTCATGTAATCCAGCGCCATGACATGGGCCTTCGCCAGGTCCTCGACGTGGATATAGTCACGGATGCAGGTCCCGTCGCGGGTGTCGTAGTCGGTGCCGAAGATCTGCATACCGTCACGCACGCCGTTGACGCACTCACAGGCCACCTTGATCAGGTGGGTGGCTTCCGGCGTCGCCTGCCCCAGCAGCCCCTCGGCGTTGGCGCCGGCCACGTTGAAGTAGCGCAGGATCACATAATTGAGGGAGCTGGCCGCCGCCAGATCCATGATCATCCGCTCGCTCATCATCTTGGAGGCGCCGTAGGGATTGATCGGCGCCAGCGGCATATCCTCGGTCAGCACCTGTGCATCGGGCATGCCATAGACCGCCGCCGTCGACGAGAACACCATGTAGGGAATGCCGTGACGCTCGATCGCCTTGAGCAGGTTCAGCGTGTTGCGGGTGTTGTTGCTGTAGTACTTCAGTGGATTGGTGACCGACTCGGGCACCACAATGTTCGCCGCGAAGTGCAGAACCGCCTCAAATCTGTGCGCGTTGAACAGGGCTTCCAGCGCTTCTTCATCAGCCAGATCGCCGACAACGAGTTCGCCACAGGTGACCGCCCAGCGATGGCCGGTCGAGAGGTTGTCGTAGACCACCACGTCATGCCCGGCCTCGCCCAGTTGCCGCACCACGTGGCTCCCGATATAGCCGGCTCCGCCGGTTACCAGAACTTTCATAGCTTTCCTTTTCCATTCAGCTTGTCTGTCAGAGCAGGCACTTGCCGCGGCTCGCCCTGCTCCACCCCGCGCCTGCGACGACGCTGTTCTTTTATGGCCTTTCGCCGAGCTGCAAAGAACGTGCTTATTCTGTCACTGCATTGCGATGCCAGCACACCGGCCTCCACGTCGACCGACCAGTTCAGCGCGGCACTGTCGAGCAGCCGGGCCGATGATTCCACCGCCCCGGCCTTGGGTTCCGCGGCGCCGTAGACCAGCCGCGAGATACGGGCATGCACAATGGCGCCCGCACACATGGTGCAGGGTTCGATCGTGACATACAGTGTGGCACCGGAAAGCCGGTAATTCCCCACCCGGCGCGCGGCATCGCGCAGCGCCCGTATTTCGGCATGGCCCGTCGGGTCACAGCCGGAAATCGGGGCATTGAAACCGGTTCCGATTTCACGGCCGTCCAACACGACAACGGCCCCAACCGGTACTTCACCGATTGAGGCCGCCTGATTGGCCAAATCAAGGGCGCGAGACATCCAGAATACATCGTCACGCGCCTGATCGCCTGTCTGCCCAGTTACCATCCCGTTAAGTTCTCCGGCGACCCGCCGCTGCCCTTTTACCGCCCTAACGATGGACTGCCACAACAATCCATTTATTTTCAGCAGGTTAGGGTTATAAGGTTGTCTATCGCCATGAAAAATACCATTTTCAGGAGCTGTTTGTCTCTGCCTGGATGTGTTTTCCCGCCGTTTCACCCTGGAGGAAGGGGTGTCACCCCCCTAAATCATATTGCCTGAGGTGATCCAGGAACAGTCGCAGAGGCATCATGGATCGGTATTCGCGGGGGAAATAGAGAAAGACACCCGGGACTTCAGGCGCATGGTCCTCAAGGATTGGAACCAACGCCCCGACCGCGATCTCTTCCTCGACATAGTCGCGGAACGTATAGATCAGGCCGGCCCCCTGTTTTGCCTGGTCGACCAGGACGGGCAGGGAGTTGGTGGTGAGATTTCCCCGTACGTCTACGGTGATATCGCCCTCTTCTCCATGGAAGGACCAGAGGGCGATGCGCCCCGAGGAATGGTACCGATAAAGAATACAGTCATGACTCAGCAGGTCTCGCGGGGTCGTCGGAGTCCCGCGGGCTGACAGGTAGCTTGGGCTGGCCACTACAGTCAGAACCAGAGGGGAAGTCATACGCACCGCCACCATATCCTGTGCAACCCGGTCTCCCAACCGGAAGCCCCCATGCAGCCCCTCATCCAGGATATCCGCCAACGCATCGGTCAGGGAAAGCTCAACCTCAATCTCGGGATAGGCCGCACGGAAGGAAGCCAGCGCAGGCCCGACAACGAGGTGATAAACGAATTCAGGCATCGCAAGCTTCAGACTGCCTCGCGCCTCGTGCCCGGTGGTACGGGCACTGTCGACCGCCTCGGACAACTGCTCGAAGGCAGGTCCGGCGCCGCGCATCAGGGCCCGCCCCGCTTCGGTCAGGCTGATGGATCTGGTGGTGCGGATGAACAGTGCAGTGCCGAGCTGATCCTCGAGCGATTTCAACTGATGGCTGACGGTAGAAGGCTTGAGACCAAGCGCATCGGCGGCGGCGCGCAGGCTTCCCTGGCGAGCAATGGCCGTGAAGATCTCGAGCATGGCAAGGGGCAGGCGCATAGTGACTCCTCACCGAGTCATTATTCGATACCATACATTAAAAAAGTGGAAATTCCGGGTATTATCTCAAAATAGCCATGGACTTACCATTCTCCTCATCACCGCAAGGCTGATCCAGGAGGACCACCCATGACTCAAGACATCGTTAACGCCGTTCAACATTTCTTTGCCGCAGTGGATGCCAGCGACTGGGACGCCGCACAGGCCCTGATGACGAACCCGTTCCATCTCGATTACTCCAGCTTCGGCGGAGACCCAGGTGCCGACCTCGATCCGGCCGATATCCTGGCCAGCTGGAAGGCCATACTCCCCGGATTTGACGCCACCCATCATCAACTCGGCCCGCTGGCCATCGAAGTCAAGGAAAACACCGCCACCGTACACGTCACCGTCATAGCAACACATCGGATCGCGGGCGCTGAGGGTGGCGAGACATGGACCGTATACGGGGACTATGAACTGACACTGGTAAACGAGAATGGCTGGCTGCATTCCTCGAATACCTTCAACGTCAAGTTCATCGCCGGGAACGCCGAGCTACCCGTTCTGGCCCAGACACGAGCCGCATAAGGAGTCTCCCCATGAAACGCACACTCGTCACCGGAGCCAACCGTGGTATTGGTCTGGCCATCGCCAAGGGACTTGTCGAGGAGGGACATGAGGTTCTGCTGGGGGCCCGCAACCTGGAGGCTGGAGAAGCCATCGCCCGTCGGGTGGGCGCCACTGCCCTGCAATTGGATGTGGCCGACCCCGTCAGTATTACACGCGCTGTGGAACAGGCCGGGAGGGTGGATATCCTCGTTAACAATGCCGGCGTCCTCGGATCCGGCCGCATTCTGGATGACCCGCAGGAATTCGAGGCATCCATGGCCGTGATGGTCCAGGGGCCATACCTGCTGATGCACCACCTGATCCCTCACATGGTCGCGCAAGGGTTTGGCCGGGTGGTCAATGTCTCTTCCGGCTGGGGGGCATTCTCGGAAGGCGTGGCCGGACCGGGGGCCTACGGCGTCGCCAAGGCAGCGCTGAACGCCCTGACGGTGGCCACATCCCGGACCCTGCCCGATACCGTCAAGGTCAATGCAATGTGCCCGGGCTGGGTACGCACCCGCATGGGCGGCAAGGGCGCCAGTCGCTCCCCCGAAGAAGGCGCGGACACAGCAATCTGGCTCGCCACATTGGACCACAAAGGCCCGACGGGCGGCTTTTTCCGTGACCGTAAACCTATCGAATGGTGAACAGCGTGGCGGACCATTGCGAAGGCCACATGTTAATTGCTAGCCGACTCACCCGGCTCCACCCTATCGAGATATTTCCGGTCAACCTGAGTCCACAGGTGGACTGGGAGCTGACAGGGTGGACTGCCTTCCATTTCACAGCATTCCCCTTCATGGAGAAGCATACCCATGACAACCCCCGCCCTGCCGAAATTCAGCCCCGCCCATTTGACTCTTGTCGCCGCCAGCCTCGGCTTTGCTGTCATCTCCCTGGATGTCTCCGTCGTGAACGTCGCACTCGAACGCGTTCGAGAAGCCTTCCAGACGGATGTCACCGGGCTGCAATGGGTCTTGAGCGCCTATACACTCGTCTTCGCGAGCCTGCTGTTGTCGACCGGCGCGCTGGGTGATCGGCTCGGTCCACGTCCAGTCTATGCGGCGGGACTTGGGCTCTTCACCCTCGCCTCGGTCGGATGCGCGCTTTCCGGATCCGTCGAAAGCCTGGTTGCCGCCCGCATCGGCCAGGGACTGGCGGCAGCGCTTTGCGTCCCCGCCTCCTTCTCGCTCATCACCATGAGCTTCCCCGACACGGCAGCCCGCGCCCGGGCTATCGGTACCTGGGCCGGGATCGCCAGCGCTGCCCTCGGCGCCGGCCCGCTAGTCGGAGGCATGCTGATTAACGCCTTCGGCTGGGAAAGCATCTTCCTGATCAATCTGCCACTCGGCCTGATCGGCGTCTGTCTCACGCTGGCCCATGCCCCGCGTGGTACTCGCCCCGCCGCACGCAGCCTGGATCCTCTGGGACAACTGCTTGCGGTTATGGCCCTCGCTAGCCTCACCGCTGGATTTATCGAGGCCGGCCGCCTTGGATGGGGAGCGCCCCTGGTGCTGTTCGGATTCGCGGTTTTTGCTGCCTGCGGTGCGGGCTTCCTGCTCTTCGAGGCGCGCCATCCGGATCCCATGCTGCCACTTGGGCTGATGCGAACACCCGCGGTGGCGGCACCGTCCTTCATCGGCATGGCGATCAATTTCGCCTTCTACGGCCTGATGTTCGCCGTCAGCCTGTTTTTCCAGGTCGTCAAGGGCTATTCCCCTTTGCAAACCGGCCTGGCCTTCCTGCCGATGACCGGTGTAATCACCGTCGTCAATCTCCTCGCCGGCCGGCTGTCGGCGCGCCTTGGGCCAAAAATGCTGATCCTGTTCGGACTCTCGATGGCCGTAACCGGCTTCCTGTGGCTCGCCGACATTTCCGCCACGACACCATACGGCACCCTCGTTCCCCGGTTGCTGCTGATTGGCTGCGGAGCCGCGCTGGTCGTTCCGCCTATTAACATCATCATGCTGGCCGGGGTCGATCACGGCCGGGTCGGCATCGCCTCGGGGGTCTTGAACGCCGCACGACAGATCGGCGGCGTCATCGGTGTCGGCGTCTTCGGCTCGCTCGTTGCCGGAAGCGCGGCAAGCGTCACCGAAGGCCTGCAATCTGCGCTGCTTCTATCCGCTCTCGCGATGATACTCTCGATCATTGTGGCGGCCTGCATGCCGCGTAAACATCAGGTCGCCACAGTGACAACCGGTGAGAGTGAGCCACAACTCCCTGAAATCTGAAGGCGACTCCTTTTTGCGTCAATTCGGCCAGAAAGGCGATGAGGGGCTTGAGACCATGGCGTATCGATAGATGTCTGCAGTGGATCGGATTGAGCCCACGTCAACGGTCTCAGCCTGATCCGGTAGTGATAGCGGTACGATCCGAAGGCGTGGGGCTCGGCAGTCCCCCACGCCGATCAGCGTCATCAGTACCCGACGGTAAAACGCTGCTGCACATGTGCCGGCCGTTCGATTTCGTCGACCATGGCGACGGCAAAGTCTTCATAGGAGATACTGCTGCCGTTTTCGCCGACCAGCAGTTCGTCCTTACCCAGACGGAACGCGCCGGTGCGCTCACCCGGCACGAACAGGGCCGAAGGCGACAGGAAGGTCCAGTCGAGGTCGTCAACGGCTTTCAGGGCGTCCAGGAACACCGTGCCGGCCGTTGCCTCCGCCTTGTATTCGACCGGGAACTCCGGCTGGTCGAGTAGCCGCTGACCGGAAGCGACGAGCAGGCTGGCGGCACCACCGACGACCAGATAGCGCTTCACGCCGGAGGCGCGAACGGCGTCGATCAGTACCTGTGGTTCGCTGTCCAGGAAGCGCACTGAACTGATCACGGCGTCGTGGCCCTTCAGTACCGCGGCGAGTGCGGCCGCATCGTTGACGTCGCCTCGTACGGCCGTTACACCCTGCACCACAGGAATGTTATCGGGATTGCGGGCGATGGCGGTGACACGGTGTTTGCGGGAGACCAGTTCGTTAAGCAGGCGCTGGCCGACATTGCCGGATGCGCCGATGAGTGCGATATGTGCCATGATGGATTCCTCCAGGTTGAGATAGGGGTCGAAAGAGACGGCCCTTGATTCACATGAAATACGGTTAGGGAAAGCCGGTCCTTGAGCGCCAGGCTCAGCCCCACTCCATTTCGCCTTTGGCGACCTTGGCGCCAATCTCGAGGGCGACCTCCAGGCCGGCATCCGGATAGCGCTTTTTCATTGCCGCGATGAGTTCGGCGCTGTTTTTGGCCTTGGCGAACGCCTGTTCGTAGGCGACAAGATAGTCGCGAGTGAAACGGGCACCGGAGAGGTCGGTTGGCCATTCCGGCTTCATGTGGCCGGGCACGACGATTTTCGGATTGCGCGCAATAATGCCATCCAGGGCGCGGACCCAGGCGGCACGATCCTCTGGTTTGGGGACATCGGCAATCCAGGGGTGCAGGCCACCGTAGACCAGGACGCCGCCAAAAACCGCTTCGAGCGAGGGCACCCAGAGGTAACGGCGATCGTGCATGTCTTCGATGGTGACGATGTCCACGGCCTTGCCATCGACCGTCAGCGATGTCGTTTCAGAAGGTTCCGGTATCACCACGTCGTCGACCGATTGCGGACCATTGTCGCCCAGCTTCGGCCCCCAGGCCTTGATCTTGCCGGCGACATTGCCCTGAATCGCGGCGACGGTGTCGGGCGCTGCAATCACGCGAGCGTCCGGAAACGCGGCTTTCACGGGAGCGAGACTGAAATAGTAGTCGGGGTCATTGACGCCAACATAAACCGTTGTGAGCTTCAGCCCGGTTGCTTTGATCGCGTCGGCGAGGGCTCTACCGTCAGAGAGCGTAAAACCACCGCCAATCAGGACGGCCTCGGCAGCCCCCTTGAGGAGTACCGGCGCGCGGAAGAAGCCCCTGTCATCGGTCGGGAAATGCGCCCACGACAGCGATGACTTTGCAAAAGCGGGCAGCGGCGCGAGCGCGGCGGCACCGGCGGCCAGCATCGTCTTTATGACGTCTCTTCTGGTATACATGAATGCCTCCTGGCTTCGTCGTCGATGTGGAACAAAGAATCAGCCCAGACGGGTCCAGCTCCCGGTAAGGGTGAGGAACGTGTGGTCCGCAAGCGTGATGGCGGCGTGGACAGTGTCGTTCTCGAAATCCTCGACATGGGCCACGGTGATGCCGTCCGCCTCCTGCCAGGTCACCATGAAAACGCCGGGACGGACGTAGGTCGCCTGATAGGTTTCGGTGGTGGCGGCCGCTTCGAAATCCTCGGCGGCGAATGGCGCCCATCGCAATGTCTTGCCATCGGTGTCGAAAGCGACACGAAAGACGGGGTCGCCATAATCGGCCTTGTAGATATGGCCGGTTGCGGGAAATGCGGTATCAGTCATGGGTTTTCTCCGTCGGTTGCTGTTTGACAATGTCATGCGATGCGCAGACCCGCGATCAGTTCGTCAGCACCGCCCTATGGCCGAGGTCAACTCTTCACCGGGTCATGCCGGGGCTCTGACATGGACCGGCCCTGATTATGCGCCGTGGTCTGGATGAACTGCGATTCCAGCACCTTCCTCCAGTACGCCTTCCATTCATTGGGGCGGCCGTAAAACCGACTGATGGCCACGGTATGTCGCCGGCCGTCCGCCTCGAAGACCATGGAAGGGAAGCCACCCAGACCAAACTGGCGCATCAGTTCATGGGTGCGCTGTATCTCCGTTGCCAGGTCTGCTTCGGCGGTTTGCATTGCCCTCCCCCATGCCTGCGGCTCTATGTTGAGCTGCCGCGCCAGCGCGGCCAGAACGTCCGGTTCAGATACCGGCAATCCGTGCTGGTAATGGGCGTCCTGGATTTTCCGGAGCATGTCGAACCCGCCGCGGCCCAGGCGCTCGGTGGCTATGATGGCCTGGGCCGTCATGTAGGAATCCAGCACCAACGCTTCACCGCTGGCGACTTTCTCCAGATAGCGCTCACCGAATGTTTGTCCTGTTTGCTCTGCAATGCGTTTATCCGACGCCAGGATGTGTTGACGAAAATCCACGCCTATCGGTGTTGGTTTTAGCATGCCGCCCGGATGCAGCTGAAGGTCGATGCCTTCCATCTGGCGAAGTTGATCGATCAACGAGCTGGCGCCATAGCACCACCCGCACATCGGATCGAAAATATAATGGACGTTCACCATTCCACCTCTCCCACGAGAACCTTGCGCCGCTGAGCTGCCGCATCGGCATACCCGGCCTCCGGTCAGTTGCTATTCGTTTCCCCGCCTGGTGCGTCCAGGGTGCGGGACTGGTCATAACGTGGGGTTTAGTTTAGGGATTGAACTTGATCGGATATACAACTAATAATGTGCATCTTTATTTCATTATTCGTGCATATTATGGATAGATTGACTGCCGCCACAGTGTTCATCGACGTCGCCAGTACCCAGAGCTTTACCGCGACCGCCAAACGCCTGGAGATGTCCCGGCCGATGGTGACCCGTCATGTGGAAGCTATGGAAAACTGGCTGAACGTGCGTTTACTCAACCGCACGACACGCAAGGTGTCGCTGACATCGGCAGGCGAACGGTGTTTGCAGGAGGTACAGGCGTGGGTCGAACAGGCACAGGGCTTGAAAAACCAGCTCATGGTGCACAGTGAGCTTTCAGGCAGGATCCGCGTGACGGCGAGCCTCTCGTTTGGCTTTGCACAGCTTATCCCGGCCGTGAAGTCTTTTATGGACAGACATCCGCGGGTCGACATCGACATAGACGTCCAGGACAGGACTGTCGATTTGATTGCCGAGCGTATTGATCTCGCCATTCGCATCACACCGAGTCCCGATCCTTCGTTGATTGGACGTCCGATCGCGAAGTGCGATTCCGTATTGGTGGCCTCTCAGGCTTACCTGGATTCCGCGCCGAAGCTGGAGGAGCCGGCCGACCTGGCGGCGCATCAATGCCTGGGGCATGAGAACTTCGAGCACCATGTCTGGAATTTGCGTCGCGATCAGCGCCATGAATCGATAGAAGTGAATTGCCAGCTTAAGTCCAACGAAGCCATGGTGTTGCTGAACGCCGCGATTCACGGCATGGGAGTCAGCCTTCAGCCTACCTATCTGGCCAACAGCGCGCTCGAGCGGGGCGCACTGGTGCAGGTGTTGCCGCAATGGCAACCCAAGGTCATGGACATCTATGCACTGTACCCTTCACGCAAACACCTATCGCCTGCGGTACGGCATCTGATCGACCATTTGGATGACTATTTTTCCAGTGGAGAGTGGCAGGATCTACCGTTTTAGCGGGCCTCGCACGTGCTGCCCGGACAGCATGCCCCGCTGGTTGGAATACCGCCCCACCAAACCGGAGTCCATAGGCGGCCCAACCCATCTGCCTCAGTCGATGCGGCTGGTCTTACTGACGAATCCGGCCGAACACTGGCGCGGTGAGCCGCGCCAGGCGAACCGGTATCCGGGCGCGATCTTTACCCAGCCAGGAGGTCAAGGCCGGGCATTACAGGGAGAGTCCGATAGAGATAGGGAGGAGTTTACCCGGGCCGGTCGGGCGGATAGACGGGAGCATCCTGCTCCCTTATGTTCATCCTGACGGGCACCCGCGCGGCACGACCCGGGTCCTTGCGATACGGCGTTTCCCGAAGCCTATGGCTTGACGGCTAAATAACCAAACTCCAGCCAAAACGCCAGACGCCCGGCAATCACTCCCACTCGATCGTCGCCGGCGGTTTTGAGGAAATGTCGTAGGTCACCCGCGACACGCCGGAAATTTCGTTGATGATCCGGTTGGACACCGTCTCCAGCACCTCATAAGGCAGGCGCGCCCAGCGTGCGGTCATGAAGTCCACGGTTTCAACGGCGCGGACCGCGATGACATACTCGTAACGCCGCGCATCGCCGACCACACCCACCGACTTGACCGGCAGGAACACGGCAAACGCCTGGCTCACCTTGTGGTAGAGGTCCGCTCGATGCAGCTCTTCCAGGAAGATGGCATCGGCGCGGCGCAGGATCTCGGCGTATTCCTTCTTCACCTCGCCCAGGATACGCACGCCCAGGCCCGGTCCCGGGAATGGGTGGCGGTAGAGCATGTCGTAGGGCAGGCCCAGCTCCAGACCGATCCGCCGCACCTCGTCCTTGAACAGTTCCCGCAGCGGCTCGACCAGCTTGAGTTTCATGGTCTCCGGCAGACCGCCCACATTGTGGTGGGATTTGATGACGTGGGCCTTACCGGTCTTGGAGGCCGCCGACTCGATGACATCCGGGTAGATGGTCCCCTGGGCCAGCCAGTTGACGTCCTTGATGCGCGCGGCCTCGTCGTCGAACACGTCAATGAAGGTGTTGCCGATGACCTTGCGCTTCTGCTCGGGATCGGTGACGCCCTTGAGCTTGGACAGGAACAGGTCCTCGGAGTCGGAGCGGATCACCTTCACGCCCATGTTGCGCGAGAACATGTCCATCACCTGGTCGCCCTCGTGCAGGCGCAGCAGGCCGTTGTCCACGAACACGCAGGTCAGTTGGTCGCCGATCGCCTTGTGCAGCAGCGCTGCGGTGACCGATGAGTCCACGCCACCGGACAGGCCCAGCAGCACCTTCTCGGAACCCACCTGCTCCCGGATCTGGCGAACGGCGTCATCAACGATCTGCGCCGGCGTCCACAGCGCCTCGCAGTCACAGATGTTCAGCACGAAGTGCTCCAGGATGCGCTTGCCCTGCAGGGTGTGGGTCACTTCCGGGTGGAACTGCACGCCGTAGAGCTTGCGGTCAACGTCCTGCATGGCGGCGATCGGTGCGCTTTCGGTGGACGCCAACAGCTCGAATCCTTCAGGCATGACGACGACCTTGTCGCCGTGGCTCATCCAGACATCCAGCAACGACTCGCCCTGCTCCGTCAGATGATCGGTGATGTCCTTGAGCAGCGGACCGTCAGCCCGCACCTTCACCTGGGCATAGCCGAATTCACGTTTCTCGGAGCTGGCGACACGGCCACCCAGTTGCTCGGCCATGGTCTGCATGCCGTAGCAAATACCCAGGATGGGCAGATCACGATCGAACAGTCCCTCTGGCGCACGCGGACCACCCAGCTCGGTCACCGACTCGGGACCACCGGCCAGGATGATGCCCCTGGGACGGAACTCGTCCAGCTCTTCCGGCGTGATGTCGAACGGGCGGATTTCACAGTAGACACCGATCTCACGGACGCGGCGGGCAATCAGCTGGGTGTACTGGGAACCAAAATCCAGGATCAGAATGCGGTGGTCATGAATATTTTGAACCATGAAATCCTCAATTCAGAAAAAACGAACGGGGTACAGGAAAATATCCCGCACCCCGGACCCGGTCTCAAGACCTCATTAAAACAACCGAAAGCGCGGTCGATCAGCCCACGCGGTAGTTCGGCGCTTCCTTGGTAATGGTCACGTCGTGGACGTGGCTCTCGCGCATGCCGGCGTTGGTGATGCGGGAGAACTCAGGCTTCGTCCGCATTTCATCCATGTTGGCGCAGCCGGTGTAGCCCATGGAGGCGCGCACCCCGCCCATCAACTGGTGAACGATGGCACGCATCGGGCCCTTGCAGGCCACCCGGCCTTCGATGCCTTCCGGCACCAGCTTCTCGACACCTTCGCTGGCGTCCTGGAAATAACGGTCACTGGAACCCTGCCCCATGGCACCCAGGGAGCCCATGCCACGATAGGCCTTGTAACTCCGCCCCTGGAACAGTTCCACTTCGCCCGGCGCTTCGTCGGTACCGGCCAGCAGGCTGCCGACCATGACGCTGTAGGCACCGGCCGCCAGGGCCTTGGCCAGATCGCCGGAGAAGCGCACACCGCCATCGGCGATCAGCGGCACGCCGCGCTCTTTCAGGGCGGCGGCCACGTTGGAAACGGCGGTAATCTGGGGGACACCGATACCGGCCACGATCCGCGTGGTACAGATGGAACCGGGACCAATGCCGACCTTGACCGCATCGGCGCCGGCGTCGGCCAGGGCGATCGCGGCGTCAGCAGTAGCGATGTTGCCGCCGATCACCTGCACGTCGGGGTAGTTCTGCTTGGTCCAGCGCACCCGCTCGATCACACCACGGGAATGGCCATGGGCGGTATCGATCACGATCACGTCGACACCGGCTTCAACCAGGGCCGCAATCCGGGCCTCGGTGTCACCACCGGTTCCGACCGCGGCGCCGACGCGCAGGCGGCCCTGCTCGTCCTTGCAGGCCAACGGATAGTCCTTGGCTTTCTGGATATCCTTGACCGTGATCAGCCCCTTGAGCTGGAACTCGTCGTTCACCACCAGCACTTTCTCGATGCGGTTGCGGTGCAGCAGGTTCTTGACCTCGTCCAGGCTGGCGCCTTCGGGGGCGGTGACCAGCTTTTCCTTTGGCGTCATGATCTCGGAAACGCGGGTGTCCAGCCGGCTTTCGAAGCGAATGTCGCGCCCAGTGACGATCCCCACCAGGTCACGGCCGTCGACGACCGGCAGGCCGGAGATGCTGTTGGCGGCGGTGATATCGAGCAACTCACGCACGGTGGTGTCCGGCGACACGGTAATCGGATCCTTCACCACGCCACTTTCGTATTTCTTGACCTTGCGAACCGCGGCCGCCTGCTGCTCAACGGTCATGTTCTTGTGGATAATGCCGATACCGCCTTCCTGGGCCATGGCGATGGCCAGCTCGGAACCGGTGACGGTATCCATGGCGGCAGACACCAGCGGGATATTGAGGGATATGCCCTTTGTCAGCTGCGTTTCGAGGCTGACATCCTTGGGCAGGACTTCGGAATAACCAGGAACGAGGAGGACGTCATCAAACGTGAGGGCTTCTTCGGCAATACGCAGCATGGGACCCGCCTTAATTTAACGTGCTAAATTTTCGGGAGACCTGCCCCTGAAAACCCCGGCACTGGAAACCCTTGCAATCGATACAGCGTGCGCCAGGTCCGGCAGAAATCAGGGATATCAGATAAAACAAACGCTTCAGCAGCCCTTCTCTCGATGCGACGCTGGAGGAGTTGCCGAAGCGCGTTTATCATCGCTCCCTTTAATCGATCTATTATATGAGGGTGTGAATGGACAGTAAACCTGAATTCACGCCCCATATTTGCTTATCTTTTTGAATTTTCGCCGTTTTTAAATGTTCCGATTCTCGGAAAACCCCTACAAATTATGGATATAACAGCCAATACGTCCCGGCCGCGAGCGCTTTCGGTCAGTGAACTCAACCATCAGGTGCGCCATTTACTGGAAGTTTCCTTCCTCCAGGTGTGGGTCGAAGGCGAGCTTTCATCCTTTTCCCGCCCCTCTTCCGGCCATTGGTATTTCACGCTGAAGGACGCCAAGAGCCAGATCCGCTGCGCCATGTTCCGGGGCAACAACCAGCGGGTCAGCAAGACGCCGAAGGAAGGCGACCAGATCCTGATCCGGGGCAAGGTGACGCTTTACGAAGCCCGCGGGGACTACCAGATCATCGTGGAGAGCCTGGAGCCCGCCGGGCTGGGCGCCTTGCAGCAGGCCTTCGAGGCCCTGAAGAAGAAGCTGCAGGCGGAAGGCCTGTTCGAGGCGGAGCGCAAGAAACCGGTGCCGACCGTTCCCCGCCACATCGGCGTCGTCACCTCACCCACCGGCGCGGCCATCCACGACATCCTGACGGTCCTGAAACGGCGTTGTCCGGGTATTCCAGTGACGCTCTACCCCACTTCGGTGCAGGGCGCCGGCGCCGCCGATGAGATTGTGGACGCCATCCGGAAAGCCGAACGGCATGGCGTGGCCGATGTGCTGATCATTGGCCGCGGCGGTGGCTCCCTGGAGGATCTCTGGCCGTTCAACGAAGAGAAAGTGGCACGGGCCATCGCCGAATGCCGCCTCCCCACGGTCAGCGCGGTGGGCCACGAAGTGGATTTCAGCATCGCCGATTTCGTAGCCGACTTCCGCGCCCCCACCCCTTCCGCGGCGGCGGAGCACCTGGCGCCGGATCAGTCCGCCTGGTTACGCACGCTGGACCAGCAGTTGCACCGCCTGGAGAGCATCATTCAACGCATCCTTCGGAACATGGGCCAGCAGTTGGGGCACCTGGGGCAGCGGCTGCGGGATCCGCGCCGGGAGTTGCAGGCGTACCAGCAGCGCCTGGACGAGCAGGAAATCCGCCTGCTGTCGACCATGCGCCAGCGGCTGGCGCGTGTCGAGCAGCAGCTGCAGCAGAATCGCCAGCGACTGTCGGCCCAGAGCCCGCAACGCATGCTCAACGAGCGCCTGGAGCGCACCGGGCAGTTGGGCGAACGCCTCCAGCGCGCCCTGCACTGGCGCCTGGGCGAGCAGCGCGAACGCCTGGCCCATGCCGGGCAGGCTCTACAGCTCGTCAGCCCGCTCGCCACTCTCGACAGGGGCTACGCCATTGTGGGCACCGCCGAAAAGCCGGTCGTGCGCCGGGCCTCCGATCTCTATGCCGGCGACAGCATCACCGCCCGCCTTGGACAGGGGCATGTGGAAGCGCTGGTCACTGCGGTATACCCGGAGGATCCGCCTGCCAGGGGCGACTGACGAGCCACTCCAGGCGCCCCTGCCCCAGCCGGACAAACCTTAGCCAATCGTCTAGTAGCGGCCAGGAATTAACCACCTAAAGTGAAGGTAAATCCTCCTTCACAATGCCGATAACAAAGCGAGGTGGTTCCATGGGTTACCGCGACGAATTCCGGAAATCGATCGATGCGCCCGATGACTTCTGGAGAGAGAAAGCGGACCTGATCGAGTGGCTCAAGCCGCCCGAAAAGATCCTGACACGCCACGACGAGCATACCTACACCTGGTTCGAGGACGGTGAACTCAACACCTGCGACCTCGCCCTGGACACCCATGTCCGCAATGGGCTCGGCGACCAGAAGGCATTGATCTACGACTCCCCGGTGACCGGCCAGAAGCAGGCCTTCACCTACCGCGAGCTGACCGACCGGGTGGCCCGTTTTGCCGGGGCCCTGGCCCAGCATGGGGTGACCCGGGGAGACCGCATCATTATCTACATGCCGATGATTCCGGAAGCGGTGATTGCCATGCTGGCCTGCGCGCGGCTGGGCGCCGTTCACTCCGTCGTCTTCGGCGGTTTTGCCGCCCGGGAACTGGCGGTGCGTATCGATGACGCCAGGCCCAAGCTGATTCTCACGGCGTCCTGCGGCATCGAACTGCAGAAGGTCATCCCCTACAAGCCGCTGGTCGACGCCGCCATCGACCAGGCAGCGCACAAGCCGGAGGGCTGCATCGTCTATGCCCGCCCCCAGGCCGAGGCCCGCATGATTGAGGGTCGGGATTTCGATTGGGCCGAACAGGAGGCCAACGCCCAACCGGCCGATCCGGTGCCGGTCAAGGCCACCGACCCGCTCTACGTGCTTTACACCTCAGGCACTACCGGCAAGCCCAAGGGCGTGGTTCGCGACAATGGCGGCCATGCCGTGGCCATGCGTTACAGCATGTCGCTGGTTTACGGTGCGGAGCCGGGCGATGTGTTCTGGGCCGCATCCGATGTCGGCTGGGTGGTGGGCCACAGCTATATCGTTTACGGTCCGCTGATCACCGGGTGCACCACCGTCCTGTACGAAGGCAAGCCGGTCAAGACGCCGGATGCCGGGGCCTTCTGGCGCGTCTGCGCCGATCACGGCGTCAACGTCCTGTTTACCGCGCCCACGGCATTCCGCGCCGTGCGCAAGGAAGATCCCGAGGCGGATCACCTGGCAAAATACGACATTTCCCCGCTGCGTCGCATCCTCCTGGCCGGCGAGCGCCTCGACCCACCCACCTACGAATGGCTGCGCGAAAAGACCGGTCTGCCGATCCTGGACCATTGGTGGCAGACCGAGACCGGCTGGGCGATCTGCTGCAATCCGGTGGGGCTGGAGACCCTACGCCCCAAACCCGGTTCGGCCACCGTGCCTTCGCCGGGCTATAACGTCCAAATCCTCGATTTTTCCGGCCAGCCGGTGCGCCCCGGCGACCAGGGCCAGGTGGCGATCCGGCTGCCGCTGCCCCCGGGTTGCCTGACGGGCATCTGGGGCGACCAGGCACGCTTTATCAAGACCTACCTGACCCCCCTGCCCGGCTACTACACCACCGGTGACGGTGGCTATATCGACGAAGACGGCTACGTCTTCATCATGGGCCGTACCGACGACGTGATTAACGTGGCCGGACATCGACTGTCGACGGGCGAGATGGAAGAGGTGGTGGCCTCCCATCCGGCAGTTGCCGAATGCTGCGTCATTGGCGTGCACGATGAGCTCAAGGGACAGTTGCCCGTGGGCCTCGTACTGCTCAAGGACGGCGCCACCATTGAGCACGACGAATTGGAAGACGAACTCGTGGAAATGGTACGCGAGCGGATCGGCGCCGTGGCCTGCTTCCGCCGGGCCATGATCGTGGATCGCCTGCCGAAGACGCGCTCCGGCAAGATCCTGAGACGGGTGTTGCGCAATATCGCCGATGGTGAAGAGTACAAGGTGCCATCGACCATCGACGACCCCACCATTCTGACCGAGATCGAAAGCCGTTTCCGACCCTGAAACCGGACAGCTCCCGAACAACCAGCCGGTGCCCGAGCATGGCACCGGCTGGTTATAGCCTGATCATCCAGCGCTCCAATCCGAGGTCCCCAAGGGGCCTGCCCGCAACCTCCAATGGCCTCCAACTTCCTGTTTCCAGTGCCAAAGATTTTCTTTGACGGGTCCCAAAGAGGGTCTATACTGATTTTTGCTGTGGAAAGACAGCGGTATTCAGTGAAAGCGTTACCACGGTCGGCTTGAGTCGCTTTGCGTTGGTCCCTTCCTCGGTACTCTCTGTAGTTCTCAGCACACCGGCTTTCTCCCCCCGGAGAGGCCTCCCGTTAAGGGCTTACCCTCAGGAATAGACAGGATAGATTCATGTCAGATACGAAAACGGGCCACGTCAAGTGGTTCAACGAAGCCAAGGGTTTTGGCTTTATCGCTCAGGAAGGCGGCAGTGACGTATTCGTCCACTACAGCGCTATCAACGCATCCGGCTTCCGTACTCTCGCCGAAGGACAACAGGTCCAGTTCACCGTGACCCAGGGTCCGAAAGGACCGCAGGCGGAAAACGTTACTCCGCTCTGATCACTTGAAGACAGACCGGCCACCTCCGTGGCATGGCCGGTCAACAAAAAAGCCGACACCCAGGGTGCCGGCTTTTTTATGGGCAACGGTGGCGTTATGCCGTTGCCGTGCCAGACGCGGAAGTTTCAGTCACCGCCACATGGTTGGCCACTGCAGAAAGCAGCGCCTGGAGCGTCGCCGACGTGGTGTCCTCGGCCAGCGCCGCCGCACTGTGAGGCTCGCCATTCACCTGGATGCGGATGCAGGCCATGGCATTTGCATTGGTCCCTTCACCCAGCGCGAACTCCTCGTAGGCTTCCACCGCCAGGCGCACATCAAAACGCTTCTCGACAGCGGCCGCCACGGCTTCCACGGCACCCAGGCCTTCACCGGAAAGGCGCTCGCTTCCGAACTCAACCGTGGCGGTCACACCGTCGTCGGTGCGATGCAGGTCATAGGTCCGCAGGCGCCATTCCGGGCGAACCGCCAGGTATTTTTCCTCGAACAGGCGATGAATGGTGTCGGAGTCCACCTCCCCGCCTTCGGTTTCGGCCGCCTGCTGCACCACCTTGCTGAACTCGATCTGCAGCCAGCGCGGCATGGCGATGTTGTAGTCGCGCTCCAGCACGTAGGCCACGCCGCCCTTGCCGGACTGGCTGTTGATGCGCACCACTTCCTCGTAGCGACGGCCCAGGTCACGCGGGTCGATCGGCAGGTAGGCGATCTCCCACTTGTCGCCTTCCTTGTAGGTGGACAGACACTTGCGGATCGCGTCCTGATGGCTGCCGGAGAAGGCGGTAAACACCAGCTCACCCGCGTACGGGTGCCGCGGATGCGTCGGGATCTCGGTGCAGGCTTCCACCACATCGGTGATCTCGGCCATGCCGGACAAATCGAGCGTCGGATCGATGCCCTGCGAGTACAGATTCATGGCCATGGTCACCAGGTCCATGTTGCCCGTGCGCTCACCGTTGCCCATCAGCGTGCCCTCGACGCGATCGGCGCCGGCCATCACAGCCAGTTCCGCCGCCGCAACAGCACAGCCCCGGTCGTTGTGGGTGTGTACGCTGATCTGGAAATGCTCGCGGTATTTCACGTTATCGCAGATCCATTCGATCTGGTCGGCGAACACATTTGGCGTAGCCATTTCCACCGTGGCCGGCAGGTTGATGATGACCGGTTGTCCCTGGTCGGGACGCCAGACTTCGTTGACCGCATCGATCACTTCAGCGGCGAAATCCAGCTCCGTGCCGGTGAAACTCTCCGGCGAATACTGGAAGGTCCAGTTGGTGCCGGGCTGCTTCTCGGCGTGGGACTTCACGATGCGCGCACCGTTGACGGCAATTTCCTTGATGCCTTCGCGATCCATCCGGAACACCTTCTCCCGCTGCACGGTCGACGTGGAGTTATAGACATGGACGATCGCGTTTTTGGCACCTTCAAGGGCCTCGTAGGTCCGTGCAATCAATTCCGGACGGGCCTGGGTCAGAACCTGGATGCGCACGTCGTCCGGCACCCGGTTCTCCTCGATCAGCTTGCGACAGAAATCGAAATCCGGCTGGCTCGCGGCCGGGAAGCCGATCTCGATTTCCTTGAATCCGAGCTTGACCAGCAAGTCGAACAGGCGCTGCTTCTGCGCAACGGTCATCGGTTTCACTAGGGCCTGGTTACCGTCCCGCAGGTCAACGGCACACCAGGTCGGCGCGTGCTGGATAACCTGGTCGGGCCAGCGGCGATCGGTCTTTTGGACCGGCTGGAAGGCAACGTATTTGCGATGATCGAATCCCATGACGATTCCTTGCTGAGTTCAAGTAATAACGAGAATGACAGGCGCCCGCCTGCATCAGGCTGACGGGCCTCCTTTCCTGTGTCCGTTGGCTTTTGGCCGGGACGGGCATCGGATTGATGCCGGTTGCCTGCCTCCGGGTCACGGCCGGTAAGCGGTCGGGAGCGCAAACAACGTAGACAGGATATGAAAAATAAAGCGCAATGTGCTTGCTAATTTTCGCCCATCTCGGACATGATTGAAAGATTCCGCCAATATTTTGGTTATAAATAGCGAAGTCTGCCGTGAATACTGAAAAACTCGTAAAGCTCGATCGTATCGACCGAAAAATCCTAGAAGAATTGCAGCGCCATGGCGAACTGAGCAATCAGGAGCTCTCGGAACGCGTAGGACTGTCCCCGTCACCCTGCTCCCGGCGCGTCAAAGCCCTGGAAGAAGCCGGCATCATCGTACGCCGGGTGACGATACTTGATCACAAGAAACTGGGGCTGGCGCTGACGGCCATCATCCTGATCGGCATGGATCGCCACACGCCGGAGCGGTTCGAGGCGTTCGAGCGACAGGTTGGAGAATACCCGGAAGTGCAGGAATGCTACCTGATCACCGGGCAGGACGCGGACTACATGCTCAAGGTGGTGGTGCCGGACATGGACCACTACCATGAATTCCTGCTGAACAAGATCACGAGGATCCAGGGCGTGAGCGGCGTGCATTCCAGCTTCGTGCTGCGCCGGGTGATCGACAGTACCGCCCTGCCCCTGGGCTACCTGTAACCGTCTACTCCGGGCGGGGAACCGGCCGCCCGGGCCTGCACCACCAGCCGTCACCCACTTCGCGACCCATGTCCGATTACGCAGGCTTTCACATCATGACGCGTCCTTATCAACGCTCAGCCATCATCAATGTGTCCAGATACGCCCGCACCATCCGCTTCAGCTCACCCACCAGCATCTCCGCTTCCGGCTCGGGCACCGTCACGGCCAGTCGGAGCAGACTGCCGCAGGCGCGAGGTAACATCATGCTGGCCGCGTGTCGCTGTCCGGCAGCCACCTGCGGGCAGTTGGCCGCCAGGTAGGCGTCCAGGTCGGCCGCGTTGGCGTGCAGTTCCTGCAGATCGAGTGCCTGCAGCTCCGGCATGGCCTCCACGCCGGCCCAGATAGCCTGGTAGGCCGGCTCGTCCCGATAGAAGACGTAATAGACATCCAGCAGGGTTTCGACAATCGTTTCCGGCCCGCAGCTGGCCAGACGTTCCCTGAGCAGCGTTTCCAGCTTCTCGACATGCCGTTCGGCAATGGCTTTCACGATCGCGGACTTATTCGGGAAATAGCGATACAGGGAGGCCAGCGACATGCCGGCACTCCGGGCAATGGCCGACATGCTGGTGCCGTCGACACCGGTATCGTGGATGGTCAGGGTGGCGTGCTTGAGAATGGTTTCCACACGCTCCCGGCTGCGGGCCTGCAAGGGCCGGCGGCGCGGGGAAACGCTTTGTGCATCGATCATGGTTTCCGGCTTACCTCGTGGTCCACCGGTAGCGACACGCCGGCCTGGCCGCAACGGGCGTCAGGCTGGCAGCGCGTAGCTGCCGGTCACATGGGCAACCAGTCGTTCTTCCCCGCCGGACAACAGGCGGACTTCACAGAACGCCAGGCGGCGCCCCATCCGCAGGACAACAGCCTCGGCCACCAGATCGGCGGGCGCAGGCCTCTGCAGGAAATTGATGTTCAGGTTACTCGTTACCGCCATTTCCACCTTGCCCAAAGAGGCCAGGATGGCGGCGTACATGGTGGCATCGGCCAGGGCCATCTGGACGGGACCGGACAGGGTGCCGCCGGGCCGCACGAAATTTTCGGCGAAAGGAACGCGCGTCCGCGCAAAACCGTTACGCACTTCGTCCACACGAAAGCCGATGTCGCCGGCCATCGGGACGCCTTCGCGGATCAACACCTCCACTTCGCTGGCACTGAGGGTCATAGGCTACACCTGTCCTTCCTGTTCGATTGCTGTCGGGCGGCACGCCCTGCCTGTACGTAATCACAATGGCTCCGTACAATAGCGAGCTTGATTGAATCAAAGGACTACTTTACCGGGACAGCGGTTCAATGTCCGCACGATCGTTGCGCGAACCGGCTGCCCAACCCCCGTTAACCACAACAGAAGCACGGACTCCCGAGATGCGCGCAAGCCGTTATCTGATAGCCACACTGAAAGAAACACCCGCTGACGCGGAAATCATCAGCCACCAGCTCATGCTTCGTGCCGGCATGATCCGCAAGCTGGCCGCCGGCCTGTACACTTGGCTGCCATTGGGCCTGCGGGTCCTGCGCAAGGTGGAACGGATCGTTCGCGAGGAGATGGACAGGAGCGGTGCCCAGGAAGTGCTGATGCCGGCGGTCCAGCCGGCGGAGCTCTGGCAGGAGTCCGGGCGCTGGCAGCAATACGGCGGCGAACTGCTGCGCATGAACGACCGCCACGGCCGCGACTTCTGCTTTGGCCCGACGCACGAAGAAGTGATTACCGATATGGTCCGCAACGAGCTGAAAAGCTACAAGGACCTGCCGGCCAACTTCTACCAGATCCAGACCAAGTTCCGCGACGAGCGCCGCCCGCGTTTCGGCGTCATGCGCGCCCGCGAGTTCATCATGAAGGACGCCTACTCCTTCAACCTGGACCAGGCCAGCCTGGACGAAACCTACCAGGTCATGCACCGGACCTACTGCAGCATCTTTGATCGCCTGGGCCTGGACTATCGTGCGGTGGAGGCCGACTCCGGCGCCATCGGCGGCAGCTCCTCACACGAATTCCACGTGCTGGCCGCCTCCGGCGAGGACGAGATCGCCTTCAGCACCGGCGGCCAATACGCCGCCAATATCGAGAAGGCAGAAGCCGTTGCACCAGCGGGTGAGCGTCCTGCCCCCGCTGAAACCATGGCGGAGGTCGACACACCCGACCAGCACACCATTGCCAACCTGGCCCGGTTCCTCAATATCGACGCCAGCCACACCATCAAGACCCTGATCGTGAAAGGCGCGGCGGATGAAGACGGCAACCAGGGCCTCGTGGCCCTGATCCTGCGCGGCGATCATGAGCTGAACGAAATCAAGGCGGAGAACCTGCCGGATGTGGCCGAGCCCCTGACGTTCGCCAGTGAGGAAGAGATCAAAGCCTCCGCGGGTTGCGGTATCGGCTCCATCGGGCCGGTCGGCCTGTCCATCCCGCTGATCGTGGATCGCAGCGCTGCTCACATGGCGGATTTTGTCTGCGGCGCCAACAAGGATGACGTCCACCTGACCGGCGTCAACTGGGAGCGGGATGTGCCCCTGGGCCGGGTTGAGGACATCCGCAACATCGTCGAGGGCGATCCCAGCCCGGCCGGCGATGGGCACCTGGAAATCAAGCGCGGCATCGAAGTAGGCCACATCTTCAAGCTGGGCAACAAGTACAGCCAGGCGATGAATGCCACGGTGCTGGACGAGAACGGCAAGTCCGCCATCCTGGAAATGGGCTGTTACGGCATCGGCGTGTCGCGCATCGTTGCGGCGGCGATCGAGCAGAACCACGATGACAGGGGCATCATCTGGCCGATGGCCATCGCGCCGTTTGAAGTGGCGGTTGTGACGCTGAACGCGCACAAGTCGCCGACGGTCATGGAAGCGGCGGAAAAGCTGTACGACCAGCTGCGCCAGGCCGGTCTGGACGTACTGCTGGACGACCGCAATGAACGACCGGGCGTGAAATTCGCGGACATGGAACTGATCGGCATTCCCCACCGTGTCGTCATCTCCGACCGGGGTTTGCAGGCCGGCACGCTGGAATACAAGGGCCGCAGCGATGCGGACCGCCAGGACATCCCGACCGCGGATGCCCTGCCTTTTATTCTGAAAGCGACAGGCCGCCCGGCCTGATCCGGTTGGCTGCGGTGGCATCCCGCCATCGCAGCCATGCCTCACCCGAGCCTTAAGCGCTCACTCGCCAATCGACACCAGCCCCGGCGCTTTCCTCCAGCAACCGGCATACCGCTTCCGGCTCGCTGACCCGCTTCACCTTGTGCCAACAGGCCTCGGCTTCCGGGTACTGACGACGCGTGTAGTTCAGCCACTGCTTGATACGGCCGGTGACGTAGCGGCCTTCCAGGAAGGTGTGCAGGGTGCGGGAATAATCCACCAACAGCGCCACAACGCCGGACCAGGGCAAATCCTCACAGGTTTCACCGGCCTGGCTGGCCTTGATCTGGCGCGCCAGATCGGGGCGCGCCACCAGGCCACGACCGATCATCACGTCGTCGCAGCCGGACACCTCTCGGCAACGCCAGTAATCCTCAACGGACCAGACATCCCCATTGGCAATAATCGGCGTACGCACCCGTTCGCGAACCCGGGCGATCTCCTCCCAGTAGGCCGGCGGCCGGTAGCCATCCACCTTGCTGCGGGCGTGGATACAGATCTCACTGGCCCCGGCGGCTTCCAGGGCCTCGCCACAGGCAACGCCCATGGACCGGTCGTCATAGCCCAGACGCATCTTGGCGGTGACCGGGATATCCTCAGGCAGCGCCTCCCGAACGGCAGCCACGAGGTTGTGCATCAACTCCGGCTCGCGCATCAGCACCGAACCCCCGCGGTGCTTGTTGACCGTCTTGGCGGGACAACCGAAATTCAGGTCCACCTGGGGTGCCCCCAACTCCGCCGCCTTCGCCGCGTGAATCGCCACCTGCCGCACATCGGAACCCAACAGCTGCACCGCTACGGGCACCCCGGCCCGGGTCCTGGCGCCCCGCTTCAGTTCCGGCGCAAAGCGGTAGTAGACCCGCTCCGGCAAGGTCCCGCGCGCCACCCGGATAAACTCGGTGACACAACGGTCAATGCCGCCAACCGACGTCAGCAGTTCACGAATATAGCAATCAACCAGCCCTTCCATCGGGGCGAGAAACAGGCGCATGGGGATATCCAGAGAATCTTTGGGCGCCATTGTAGAACGTTGCGGGGCGAAAGGAAGGGATTGGTGTGCATGATAAGAACAACCCGCAATTCGGACAACTTCGGCAGTAATACCCTCAAGGCTCTTTGCAGGGTCGCGAAAACTCGTGATTACCCGGAAGCAAATGGGTCGCCTTGCCGAAGGAGGGACAAGGATGTCCCGGTCGTATTAGCCGGCCATGGACGGCCGTCTAATACAGCGAAGGCAAGGCGACCCATTTGCTTCCCTGGCAGGGGCTTAAGGTCTTGGATGCTATATATGCAATAGACCTGCATACACATTCACTGGGAAAGCGCATAGTTCACGTAGTAATCCATCCACTCAAGAAACGCCCGACTCCACTTCGATATCGCCATGACCCTCTCCTTCGTTTGTTGCGCTTGTCACCACTGAAATCTAGGCCAGCGAAAGAAAAAGCCACAATCAATTATGGCTAGATCTTTAAAAGAAAATAGCTATAAGTAAGGATCGGCAAGGCTAAAGGCGAACAATATCCTTGAAGCGCCCTTCGGCATCGAAATTAATCCGGAAGGACCCGTGAACACCGTCACGGAGGGCAAAGCGGGACAGGATGCGGGCCGGGAAACGGACGCTGCGTCCGTCCCGGGCCACGGTGTGGACATCACGGGCCACGCCCTGATAGAGCTTGATCCACTCCTCAGGGCTGATGGCCAGGTCCACCACAATCGACTGCATCAGGCGTTGCTCATTTCCAGCAGCAGTCGGTTGAGCCGGCTGACGTAGGAGCCGGGATCCTTGATCTGTTCACCGCTGGCCAGCGTGGCCTGATCGAACAGGACCGCAGCCAGATCGCCGAAGCGCTCGTCGGAAGCCTCCTGCTCCAGTCGAGCCACCAGCGGGTGATCCACGTTGATCTCGAAGATCGGCTTGCTGTCCGGCACCTTCTGCCCGGCCGCTTCCATGATCTTCTTCATCTGCGCGCCCATGTCGTAATCACCCACCACCAGGCAGGCCGGCGACTCGGTCAGGCGATTGGTGACACGCACTTCCTGGACACGATCATCCAACGCAGTCTTGATCCGCTCCAGCAGCCCCTTATGGGCCTCGGTCGCCTCTTCCTGGTGCTTCTTGTCTTCCTCGGTCTCTTCCTCACCCAGGTCCAGCTCGCCGCGGGCCACGTCCTGCAGCTGCTTGCCATCAAACTCGGTGAGGTAGCCCATCATCCACTCGTCGATGCGGTCGGACAGGATCAGCACCTCGATACCTTTCTTGCGGAAGACCTCCAGGTGCGGACTGCTCTTGGCGGCCGTGAAACTGTCGGCGGTGATGTAGTAGATCTTCTTCTGACCGTCCTTCATCCGCTCGATGTAATCCGCCAGGGAGACATTTTCGGTCGGCTCACCGGAGTGGGTCGAGGCAAAGCGCAGCAGGCCGGCGATCTTCTCGCGGTTGCTGAAGTCTTCCGCCGGCCCCTCCTTGAGGACAGTGCCGAACTCATCCCAGAACCCCTGATAGTTTTCCGGCTCCTTCTTGGCCAGCTTGCCCAGCATGTCCAGGACACGCTTGGTCAGCGCGGACTTGATGTTCTCAACCGTGCTGTCGTTCTGCAGGATCTCGCGGGACACGTTCAGGGACAGGTCGTTGGAATCCACCACACCCTTCACGAAACGCAGGTACAGCGGCAGGAACTGCTCGGCGTGGTCCATGATAAAGACACGCTGGACATACAGCTTGATGCCACGCGGTGCGTCCCGGTTGTACAGGTCGAACGGCGCGCGTTTGGGGATGTACAGCAGGCTGGTGTAGTCCAGCTTGCCCTCGACCTTGTTGTGGGACCAGGTGAGCGGATCCTCGAAGTCGTGGGCAATGTGCTTGTAGAAGCTCTTGTATTCCTCGTCGTCGATTTCGGTCCGCGGCAGCGTCCACAGTGCCGTGGCCTCGTTGACGGTCTCGTCCTTGGGCTCGGCGTCCTTGTCGTCCTCATCGCTGCTTTCAGCCTTCATGACGACCGGGAATGAAATGTGATCGGAATACTTCTTGACCAGGCTGCGCAGGCGGTAGCCATCGGCAAACTCACTGGCTTCCTGCTTCAGGTGCAGCACGATCTGCGTGCCGCGCGCCGGACGGTCCACGCTCTCGATGGTGAACTCACCGTCACCGGTAGACTCCCAGTGAACGCCTTCTCCGGCAGGCTCGCCGGCGCGGCGGGTGAAGACTTCCACCCGATCGGCGACGATAAACGCGGAATAGAAACCGACGCCGAACTGGCCGATCAGCTTGCTGTCCTTCTTCTCGTCCCCGGTCAGCTGGTTCAGGAATTCAGCGGTACCGGACCGGGCAATCGTCCCCAGGTTCTGGATGACATCGTCACGGTTCATGCCGATACCGTTGTCGGTCAGCGTGACGGTATTCGCATCCTTGTCGTAGTCCAGGCGGATCTTCAGGTCGGGATCGTCCTCGAACAGGCTGTCATCCTTCAGGGCCGCGAAGCGCAACTTGTCTTCGGCGTCCGAGGCGTTCGACACCAGCTCCCGCAGGAAGATTTCCCTGTTGGAATACAGCGAATGGATCATCAGGTGAAGCAGCTGCTTCACTTCGGTCTGGAAGCCCAGAGTCTCTTTCTGCGTTTCGACCGTCATGGGGAATGGTTCTCCTTGCTCAGTACCCGTCTTGTTAGCGGGCCAGCCGGTCTACCGACTGACCACCCTTGGCTAGGCAAAGAAGATTGGGGCGCTTGTTTTCATTTCAAGCGTATTGGGCAAGGTCGGGCTTAAAGCGGGATGATGCCGGGCAACGAACTTGCCTGATCGCCCGGCAACGGAGGGCCGGCGAGCCTCAGTCCTCCATCAGGAAGTGGGCCCGGGCGGTGGCGATGGGCTGGCTGCGGGACTTCTGCCAGGCCGTGACCATCACGTTGGCGACGCGGTTGCCCTGCCGGGTCAACCGGCACTCGGCGTAGGTTTCCCGGTCCAGCCCGGCCCGCAGATAATCCAGCGAAAAGTCGACGATCCGCGGCATGCGCAGGGATTCCTGGGACATCATCAGGTAGATCGCTGCCGAGAGCTCCATAAACCCGCCAATCACGCCGCCGTGGATCGCCGGCAGGATGGGATTGCCCAGGTTTTCCTTCTTGCGCGGCAGGCGGAAGATCAGGTCATCGCCAAAGCGATCGCACAGCAGGCCGATGGTCCCGGCGTAGGGAATGTCGGCCAACAACCGGGAAAAATCCCCCGTCTCCTGGGTGTAACGCAGGGTTTCGGCGCTGGTCATTCCACACCTCCGGTGATCAGTTCACGATACGCCTTGGGCGTCGCTTCACGGCCAATCCGCATGAACGTCGCCACACAGTTGGCGATAGTCTGGCCGTGGCTCTCCTGATAGGCCTCGCAGCGGGTGAAGATGATGTTGCGGGTCACCCGATAGGTTTCGGCGCGCGCCAGCACCGCCTCGTCCGGCTCGGCCGGACGCATATAGTCCACCCGCAGGTCCAGCGTTGGACAAAGCTCGAAGTCCTCCAGCGCGCAGATGATGACCGAACCGGAGGCCGTGTCCATCAGCGTGGTGATCGCCCCGCCGTGGATGATGCGGGAATCCGGATTGCCAATGATCTTTTCGCTGTAGGGCAAACGCAGCACCAGGTGGTTCTCGCGTGCTTCCGCCACATCGATGCCCAGGGCCTGGACCTGCTCCAGGGTATGGATAAACCGGTTGACCCGGTCGAATCGGATGGAATCGTTCATGCCAGTCACTACCTCAACGGCGACGACGGCGCTTGCAGGACCGCGCTACTGGTCGTCGCCTTTCTTTGATACAGGGTCGTCGAACACCTTGCCCGACCGCAATGTATCCAGCGCATCGGAGCGGAACTCCCGACGGTACAGGATAATCACCACCAGCGTGGACGCGATGATGAAACAGGCCGGGTGCACGAACCAGGTCACCACGGCGAGCGCATAATAATAGGAACGCAGCCCAAGGTTAAAGGCATCGCCGGCGAGACTACAGACCCGTGCCGAGCTTTGGGCAAAGGCTTCGCGGGAAGCCGGGGATACCTGCTTGTCGTCGCTCAAGGGTGCGCCACCCACCAGGACCGCCGCGAAATTATACATGCGCATGGACCAGGTGAATTTGAAAAAGGCATACACGAACACCAACATCAGCATGAACAGCCGGATTTCCCAGACCGACCGGTTACCACTGCTGGCAAACGGCAGCGAGCTGAAAACCTCCATCACTTCCTGCGTGTAACCCAGGGCCGTCAACAGACCCGCCAGGATCAACAGGCAACTGGACGCGAAAAAGGCGCCGTTGCGCTCCAGGTTCCCGACCACCGAGGCGTCGGCAATCCGATTGCCTCGCTTGAGCATGGCGCGCATCCAGTCTTCACGATAAAGATCGAGGGTATTGGACAGACAGGGCCGGTCGTGGGCCTTGCGCCGGGAATACTCGCTGTATCCCAGCCAGCAGATCAGGAACCAGGCCAGCGCCATCAGGTCCAGTAGAGGTATCATCAAGACAATCCATCAGCAGCGTGGAACGGGCGCGCCCACGGCGCCCCATCCCCGAAGCATAATGGATGGTCGAAAATACCTCTATTATACAAGGCGCTAAGGAACCTCTGATCCACTCCCCTATTGCCTCTGCGCGTTCGGCACCCGATATGCTATAACCTGAAGCAAACCCCACCTTTCACGGAGTGACGAGTGAGACATTTGCGATTGCCCCTGACAGCCCTGGCGATGGGCCTGTTGCTCGCCCTGGGCGGCTGTGCGGTAAACCCGGTGACCGGCGAGCGCCAGCTCTCCCTGATTTCGGAAAGCCAGGAAATGGCCATGGGCGCTGAGCAGTACAAGCCCACCGTGCAGCTTCAGGGCGGGCAATACCAGGCCGATCCGGAGCTGACGGACTACGTCCAGCAGGTCGGCCAGAAACTGGCGGCCGTCAGTGACCGGCCGGACCTGCCCTACGAATTCGTGATTCTCAACAGCAGCGTCCCCAACGCCTGGGCCCTGCCCTCCGGCAAGATCGCCGTCAATCGCGGCCTGTTGACCAGGTTGGAGGACGAAGCCCAACTGGCTTCGGTCCTCGGACATGAGATTGTGCATGCCGCCGCCCGCCACAGCGTCCAGCGTATGCAGCAGGGCATGATTCTCAACGCCGGCATCGCCGGTCTGGGCATTGCCCTGTCGGACAACGACTACGCCTCGCTGATCATGGGTGGCGCGGCCCTGGGCAGCCAGCTGACCATGGCCCAGTACAGCCAGAGCAATGAACTGGAAGCGGACCATTACGGCGTCAAGTACATGGCGAAAGCCGGTTACGACCCGCAGGCCGCCGTCGAGTTACAGGAAATATTCGTCAAGCTGGCCGAAGGCCACAACAGCAGCTGGGTGGATGGCCTGTTTGCTTCACACCCACCGTCCCGGGAGCGGGTCCAGGCCAACCAGCAGCTCGTGGACAAACTCGGCGATCCGGGAGGTTATCGCGGCGAACAGGTTTACGATAACAAGCTGGCCTACCTGCGCAGCAAACAGCCGGCCTACGACGCGCAGGAGGAGGCGGTCAAGCTGGCCAATGAAGGTAACCTGGATGCCGCGATCAACAAACTGGACAAAGCGATCAGGATCGAACCCAAGGATCCGTCGTTCTATGCCCTGCGCGGACAGATCCTGAAAAAACAGGGTAAGCAGGACGCCGCCCAACAGGACTTCGACAAAGCCGTGTCGCTTTACCCGGATATGTTCAGCTATCACCTTTACCGGGGACTGGGCTATCTCGATGCCAACAAACTCAGCGCGGCGCGCACCGACCTGGAAACGGCCAACAAGGTGGTACCGACCGCCATCGCCTACCTCCGGCTCGGGGACATCGCCGTCAAGCAGAATCGCCGGGAAGAGGCCGCGCAGTACTACTCCGCCGTGGCCCAGACAGACAGCGAGCTGGCGAAGGAGGCCCAGCAGAAGCTGGCCGCCCTGCAGCGCTGATAGCTTAGGGAAACCCATTGCAAAGGCCCGTTTTAAGAGGCCGCGTGAAAACTGCTGCGCTTGACCATACGGCGTTGGAATTGACCTCAAATTGCTCATTTATTGCACACAAACTGCGCTTTTTCGGTCAATTCCGCCTTGCCTGGCCCGCGCTCGCGACGTTTTCACGCAGCCTCTTTTACGGGCCTTTTTTGTATCTTCCGTTACCGATCCCGTTTTTCTGGCCCAATCCGACAGCGTGTTCATCATTCCGCCAGTTGACTTAATAGAGTAAAAGCTCTAAAAATCAGTAAACACGATAAGAAAGGCGGGTGAGCATGTTAGCCAAACCTCTCAGACCCATGGCCTTGCAGGCCCGGCGGCTATACGTCGAATTGATGTTCCAGGTGATGGGCCGCGCACTGCAGGGCATCAGCGAAGTGGACCAGGTCGCCCGGGACGAAGCCCGGGAGCTCCCGGAAGGGTTCCTGTTCGAGATGATGGTCCGCCCCAGGGGGCCATCACTGGTGGTGGAGCATACCGGCGAAGGCCGCTTCCACTACCACGGCGACAATCCGCCACGTCCGGTGGACCTGTCGATCCAGTTCAAGCACATCGCCCATGCCTTCCTGGTGGTGTCATTCCAGGAAAAGACCTCCGTCGCGTTTGCCCACGACCGCATGCTGGTCGACGGCGACATCGGTTATGCGCTGCGCATGACCCGCATCCTCAACCGACTGGAAGCCTTTATCCTGCCCAAGCTGGTGGCCAGCCGGGCGGTGAAGGAATATCCGGCCAACCTCAAGCTACCGCAGAAGGTCCTCAGCGCCGCGCGGATCTACCTGAAGGTTGCCACCCAATTCTTTGACACAGCGAGAGCATCATGAGTCAGCGTTATTACGAGTTTTTCTGCCCCGTCAAAGTCATTGCCGGCAAGGCAGCCCTGGAACACATCCCCTATGAACTGTCCGGCTTGGGCGCCGGTCGCCCCCTGCTGATCACCGACAAGGGCGTGCGCGCGGCCGGCCTGCTGGAGCCTGTGCTGGAAGCCTGCGAGGAAGGTGGCCAGGAGATCGTCACCATCTACGACGACGTGCCGCCGGACTCCTCGACCCACGTGGTCAAGGACATCGCCGGCATCTACCGCAGCGAGCAATGCGACTCGATCATTGCGGTCGGTGGCGGCTCGGCCATAGATACCGCCAAAGCGGTGAACATCCTGGTCTCCGAGGGCGGCGACGACCTTTCCGCCTACGCCGGCGCCGGTGTTCTCACAAACCCGCTGAAACCGTTCTTCGTCGTACCCACCACGGCCGGCACCGGCTCGGAGGTGACGTCGGTCGCCGTGATCGCCGACACGGAGAAATCGGTCAAGCTGCCCTTCACTTCATCGTTCCTGCTGCCGGATGCGGCCATCATCGACCCGCGCATGACGCTGACCCTGCCGCCGCACATCACGGCGGCCACCGGGATGGATGCCCTCACCCACGCGACGGAAGCCTTCACCTGCATGGCCAAGAACCCGTTGAGTGACGCCTATGCCACGGCGGCGGTCAAGAAAATCAGCAATAACCTGCTGAAGGTGATGGATAACCCGAAGAATGCGGACAGCCGCCTCGAATTGGCCGAAGCCTCCACCATGGCCGGCATTGCCTTCTCCAATTCCATGGTAGGCCTGGTCCATGCCCTGGGCCACGCCACCGGTGCCATCTGCCACCTGCCCCACGGCCTGTGCATGAGCCTGTATCTCCCCTACGTCCTGGAATACAACCTGGAAACCATTCGCGAACCACTGGGTGAGCTGCTGCTGTACATGGCCGGACCGGACGTCTACGCCACCACGCCGGCCAACCGCCGGGCGGAGGAATGCATATCCGCCATCCGCAAGCTGCGTGATGCCCTCTACCAGCACTGCAAACTGCCGCGAACGCTGCAGGAGACTGGCAACGTCGAGCAGGATCAGCTCGACAGGATCGCTCGGGTGGCCCTCGATGACGGTTCGATCATGTTCAACCCGCGCGAAGTCACGCTTGACGATGCCCTGGCGGTTCTCAAGCGGGCCTGGGGCTAGCCGCATTTCTCACCAAGGCCGATCACGGATATCAAAATAACGTTTAATATTAGACAACTACATTGAATTTTGCTCCATATCCGGGAATCCAATTTGGATCTGTTCGGTTTTTGCCTGCCCCTGACTTCACATCTGGACCAAATGGCCCTTGGACGGGGCTACGGCCACGCCCGGCGGCCCATTTGGTCCACCTGTTTTGCCAGGAACACGCAAAAATCCGAACCCTTGGCGAGAAATGCGGGCTAGCGTCATAACCGGGCTGCCCCGACGATGGCTTCAAGGGGCAGCCCATTGATTGATTGGCGATTTTTTACAATTCTCAACGGGACGTTGATAGAAAGGTTTGGCAGAATGGCCGTTGGTGCACGGAAGCAAACAGCACTGTTATTCGACGACCCGCCCGGCCGACGCTATGGAACGCTGCTGGCGCCAATACCGGGTCTTTTGCTTTTGGGCTCGCCAAATCATGTTGCGCAAACTGCCATTGCTTCTCGCCGCTTCTGCCGTGCTGTTGTGTGCCGCCCGCTCCCATGCGGAGCCCGGGCAAACGCTACGCCTCAACGTTTCGCCCAATGGCTATCCTCCCTACACCGTCGTCGGCGACCATTCGGTGTCCGGCATCGTCTGGGATGTGGCGACGCTCATCGGGCAACGCCTGGGATTTGACGTCGAGGCCCGCAAGATTCCCCGCAAGCGCGTCGACAGTATGCTGCTCGAGGGCTACATCGATGCGACCGCACGGGCACCGGAATGGACGGAGCATCCCCAGAATTTCGTGTTCACCCTACCGATCGTGCGGGTCCAGGAAGTCTTCTTTACCGTGGGCGACAAGCCGTTTGTCTACAACGACCCAAGTGACCTCAAGGGCAAGGTGATCCTCACCCACCTGGGCTACAAGTACCCCTACCTGCACGACCTGTTCGAGTCCAACCGGGCCCGTCGGTTCGATGTGCCGAGGGATCGGGACATGTTCAGCTATCTCCTGCAGGGAGACGGCCGTTTCGACATGGCCATTTCAGATCGCCTGGTGGGGCGCTGGATGATCCGCCAGAATGGCTGGCGTGGCCAGTTCTCGACCAGCGATGGCGCCTTGAGCGATTTTGGCCTGAGCCTGATGCTGCGGCCGGACATGGCCGATTTCGCCAAGCGTTTCGATCGCGAGCTCGATGCGATAAAGGCCAGCGGCGAGCTCGACGCGATCGTTGCCAGCTACCAGTAACGGCCGCCCCTCACTCCAGACGGCGCAACAACAGCATCGGTGAGACGCGTAACACCGGATTCAGTTGCCAACGTCCAAAGACCGCCAGCACCGCCGCGCTGACCAGCGGCAGCAGGAGAACGACCCGCCAGTGCCAGTGGAATGCCCCCTCAAACATACGGTACTGCAGCGCCCAGACCGCCACTTCGCCGGCCAACACCCCGAGAATACCGGCGAACAGCCCCAACAGCGCAAACTCCAGCATGGTGCTGTTGACCAACAGGCGCTGCCGGCCTCCCAGCGTTCGTAGCAGGGCCCCTTCCCGCTGGCGATCCTGAAGCGTGGCGCTGACGACAGCCGCCATAACCACGATCGCCGCTGCCAGGATCATTGCCAGGATCGCCTCGATCGCCTGGGTCACCTGCTGCACGATCTCGCGGATACGATCGATGATGTGATCGATCTCCAGCACGGAAATAGTCGGGAAGCGTCGCGTAAAGTCGTTGAGGATGCCCTTGCGGGAAGACCCCAGGTAGAAACTGGTGATCCAGGTGGCCGGTAGACCGTCGAGCGCGCCGCCGGGCGGGAACACCATGTAGAAATTGGGCTTCATGCTGTCCCATTGCACCGTGCGGATACTGGTCACGGGTTCCGTGATGGTCTGGGACCCGATGGTGAAGGTCAACCGGTCGCCCAGCGTCACGCCAAGACGCTGGGCCAGTTCGGACTCGATGGACAGCCCTTCGGTCTGCCCCGGCTGGAACCAGTTGCCTTTGACGATCTGGTTGTCCGACGGCAGATCCTGCATCCAGGTCAGGTTCAGCTCCCGGTTCAGGGCCCTGACCTCCCGGTCCTTGCTTACCGCTTCACGTACCGGCTTCCCGTTGATCTCGGTGAGTCGCCCACGCACCATCGGATACAACTCGTCGGTGGACAGGTCGTGTTTGCCCAGAAAGTCACGCACCTCGTCGACGGCTTCAGGACCAATATTGATCAGGAAATGGTTGGGCGCGTCGGCGGGCAGTTGGGCCTGCCAGTCATCCAGCAGTGAGGAGCGAACCAGGATCAGCGTCGCCGCCAGCATCAGTGTCATGGCGAAGACGGCAATCTGCGACAGGCTGGCCCTGCGATGCCGGTAGAGCCCGACCAGCGCCAGACGCCAGGCGTTGCCACTACCCACGACGCGCCGCAGGCCGAGCACCAGCAGCCAGCCGGCCAGCGCCAGGATGCCCAGCAACGCCGCCAGGCCACCCAGCAGTGCCAGCACCATCCAGAGCTCGCCGGCATAGAGCCAGAGCAGCCCGAATACCGCTATCACCGCTATGACAACATCCATCCACACACCGCGGCCCGCTTCCCCGGGCTGCGACCGCAGGACCCGCATCGCCGGCACCCTGCGCAATCGCTGGATTGGCGGATAGGCAAAGGCAAACAGCGCCACCAGCGCCGTCACCAGCGCCGGCCACAATGACAGCACATCCACGCTGTAATCCATCTTACGGTCCAGCATTCCGGCGGTCAGGGACGCAAGCCCCCAGAACACCGGCAAAGCCAACAGGATCCCCAGGAGCGTGCCGGTCATGCCCCACACCAACAGGCGGACCCGATACAGGCGACTGATACGCCTCCCGGGCACGCCCAGCGTCTTCAGCAATGCCACGGTGTCACGTTGCCCCATCGCGTACTGGCGGCTGGCGACCGCTACGGCCACCGACGCCAACAGGACAGCCAGGCTGCCACCCAGCAGCAGGAAACGCCGCGCCTTGGTCAGGGAATCGGACAAGGCCTGGCCATCCTGGATGCTCTTCCACTCGTCACTGGGCCCAAGCTTCGGCTCGAGCCAGGCGTGAAAACGCTCCAGGGCGTCGTCGGCGCCGGCAAACAGGTTGACGTACTCCACCCGGCTGCCGGGCTGGATCACGCCCGTCGCCGGCACGTCATCGGCATGCATCATGATGCGGGGCGCCAGCGCCGACATGCTGAAGCCCGCATCCGGCTCGCGGATCAGCAGGCCCGTCACCTTCAGGTCACGGTTCCCGACCTCGACCGTACCGCCGATTTCCAGGCCCAGGAGACGCAGCAGGCGTGGATTCAGCCAGACGTCCCCAGGGCCGGGCCCATGGGACAGCATCTGCCGGGGCGCGTCCGTATCCGCCTGGAACTCCACCTGTCCACGCAGCGGGTAGCTGTCGCTGACCGCTTTCACCGACACCAACTGAAAATTGCCGCCACCGAACACCATGGTGGAAAACTCCACCATGCGGGCTGTCGCCAATCCCTGGCGCTCGGCCTCGTCCCGCCAGGCCTGGGGAACGGGCTGGCCGTTTTCGCGCTCCAGTTGCCGGTCACCAGCCAGGAACGCGCTGGCCGAAGTGACCAGGGTCCGCTCCAAATGGCTGGCGTAGAGCGCAATGGTGGCAACGGTCGCCACGGCGACGATCAGGGCCGCCACCAGCACCCGGACATCCCGCTGCCGCCAGTCCCGGTTGCTCCGGGCGAGTTGTGTCGCGGCCATCAGACCGCCACTCCCTGCGCTGGCACCACACCGTTTTCCGACACCTCGCCAGCCTCGATATGCAGCTGGCGCCCGCAGCGGGCGGCCAGATGCTCATCATGCGTAACCATCACCAGGGTGGTGCCCTGCTCCCGGTTCAGGGCCATGAGCAGGTCGGACACCGCCTGACCGGTATTGTTGTCGAGGTTGCCGGTGGGTTCGTCGGCGAACAGGATCTTCGGATGTGCGGCGAACGCCCGGGCAATGGCCACTCGCTGCTGTTCGCCGCCGGAAAGCTGGCGGGGAGTATGCTGGAGCCGCTCGCCCAGTCCCACACGCCGGAGCAGCTCGGTGGCCTGGTCCGACGCATCGGTCTGGCCGGCCAGCTCCAGCGGCAGCATGACGTTTTCCAGGGCCGTCAGCGCCGGCAGTAACTGGAATGACTGGAACACGAAACCGACCCGCCGGGCCCGCAGACTGGCCCGCTCGTCTTCGCTCATCTGACTGATGGGCTGGCCGTCCAACTCGATGCGACCGTGTGTCGGCGTATCCAGGCCGGCGAGGAGCCCCAGGAGCGTGGTCTTGCCCGAGCCAGATCGCCCAACGATGGCCACGGACTCGCCGGCGCCGATGCTCAGGTTGACGTTGTGCAGAATACGCAGTGTTCCCGATCCCAGGGCCACCTCATGGGTCAGGTCCGTTACTTTCAGAATGTCGCTTCCAGTTGCCACAGTGTCTCCCCGACGGTAAAACCGTATCCTGAGCTGCCCCACTCTCCCGTCATCCGGAGCCGCAGCCAGACGCCACTAAGGGCCGATGTTATTGCACGCCATCTTTTACTGACAATGGATACGGAAGTTATGTTCCTGAGATCAATCGCTTTATGCCTTTTTCTCCTGGTTCCCGGTCTGGCCGCCGCGCAGTCCACCCTGCTCATCCTGGGCGACAGCCTCAGTGCCGGTTACGGCGTGGAAACGGACAAGGCCTGGGTGGCCCTGCTGCGCCAGAAGCTCGGCGAAGAAGGTTACGGCAGCTGGCAGGTGGTCAATGCCAGTATCAGTGGCGAGACCACCGACGGCGGGCTGCGTCGCCTGCCGGCGTTGCTCGACGACCGGGCCCCGGCGATCGTCATCATCGAGCTCGGTGGCAACGACGGGCTGCGCGGATTTCCACCCCAGGTGACCCGGCAGAACATCGCCCGAATGACGACACTGGCCCAACAGTCCGGCGCCCGCGTGCTGTTGATCGGCATGCAGATGCCACCCAACTATGGTCCACGCTACACAGAAGTCTTTGCCGCCATTTACCCGGACATTGCCCGGGAGCAGGACGCAGCACTGGTCCCGTTCTTCCTCGATGGCATCTACGATCGTGACGGCTTCATGCAGGCCGACGGCATTCACCCTACCGCAAAAGGCCAGCCGCAGTTGCTGGCCAACGTCTGGCCGCACCTGAAGCCCCTGCTGGACGCTGCTTCAGCCCAGTAGTCCGCGCAGGAAATTGAGCGCCCGGCGCTCCGACCAGTAGTAACCGTCCCGGGCGATTTCCACGAAGCCGACGTGGCCGCCCCACCGGGGAGCCTCCAGGGTGACCCAGGGGCCCAACTGGCCCCGCTTTTCCGGATAACAGGCGGCGGACAGGAATGGGTCGTCCGCCGCATTGACGATCAGCGACGGCACCCGGATCTCCGGCAGGCGCGGCAGGCACGACGCCTGGGCCCAGTAGTCGTCGGCATCGCGAAAGCCATGCAGGGGCGCGGTGTAGCGATCGTCAAACTGCTGGAAGCTGCGGATATCGTCAAACCCGGTCATATCGATCAGGTCCGGGAAATCCCTCGCCTTGTCGGCCATCTTGACCTGCAGGTCCTTCAGGAAGCGCTGCATATAGATCCGTCGGCTGGGCAACGCCAACACCCTGGCGCTACCGGCCAGGTCGCAGGGCACCGAATAGGTGACGGCACCGCGGATCCGGCTGTCGATCCGTTCACCCTGTTCGGCCAGGTAAAGCAGGGTCAGGTTACCACCCATGGAAAAACCGGACAGGGCCAGATGCCCATAGCCTGCACTGTCCGCCAGCGCATGGCTCACGACGGCATGCAGGTCCTGGGTGGCGCCACTGTGGTAGAAACGCGGCAGACGGTTCATGCGCCCGCCACAGGAGCGGAAATTCCAGGCCAGTACGTCCCAGCCGTCCGCCAGCAGGCCGCGGGCCAGGCCCTGCATGTAGGGACGACGGCTGTGTCCCTCCAGGCCGTGGGAGAGGATGGCCAGACGCGGACTTCCCTGGCGATACCAGTCCAGGTGCAGTTCGTCGCCGTCGGGGGTGTCGATACGCTGGGTCACGGGCTCCGCCAGCGCAATACGCCGGAACAGCGTCGGCCAGACCGACTGCAAGTGGCCATTCCGCAGCCAGAGCGGCGGACGGTAACTGCGAATGTTGGAAGCCAGCCCCGAGGGCAAGGGATAGGCGCGGGATTGGTGACCGGACATGCGTTGTTTCTGGAGACCTCTTTTTTCTTCCGGCAAGGGTTGACCCCTCATCGGAACTTCCTTAATATGCGCGCCTGCTGATCACAGCTGTTCCCCGATAGCTCAGTTGGTAGAGCAACGGACTGTTAATCCGTTTGTCGCTGGTTCGAGCCCAGCTCGGGGAGCCACCGAATTCCGAAGGCCGCTCAATCGAGCGGCCTTTTTCGTTTCAGGCGCTTAACCTGCCGACACCCCTTCGGAGAATCCTGTCCTCGCCCGGGATGCCAGCCTGCCTTAAGGCGCCCCGACGGACGCCTGAACCTAATCGATCTGTTCCAACTCGAGATAACGGCGCAGGACCTGGTACAGGACGTACCCGTCCCGGGCACCGGCCATTTCGCGGATCGAGTGCATCGCGAACTGCGGCACGCCGATATCCAGCGTCCTCACCCCCAGGTTACCCGCCGTCAGCGGACCGATGGTGCTGCCACATCCCATATCCGTACGTACCACGAAAGACTGGCACGGCAGATCCAGCGACTCGCTGATATGACGATACAACGCCGCCGTGCGACTGTTAGTGGCGTAGCGCTGGTTGTTGTTGACCTTGATCACCGGGCCGGCATTGAGCAACGGACCATGGTTGCCGTCGTGACGATCGGCGTAGTTGGGATGCACCCCGTGGGCGTTGTCCGCTGAAATCATCATTGACCGGGCGATGACCCGGGGCCTGTCGGCGGCGCCCACCCAGCGGTCCAGCACCGACGACAGGAAAGGCCCCTGCGCGCCCTCGGCGGACATGCTGCCGACTTCCTCGTGATCGTTGCAGACCAGCAGCGCCGGCTGGGTGGGATCGGCCTGCACCAACGCCTGCAGACCGATAAAGCAGCTCAGCAGGTTGTCGAGCCGGGCCGAGGCAATGAAATCGTCGTTCAGCCCCACGGTCGCCGGCGGCTGGGTGTCGTACAGGCTCAGCTCGTAGTCGAGCACTTTCGCCACATCCGCCTCCGGATCCTCGGCGCGAATCCGGTCGGCCAGCAGTTGACGGAACGGCACCGCCTCCTTTTCGTCCGCCTGCATCAGGATGGGCGGAATGTCGGTTTGCGGATTGACCGTGCGGGTGTTGTTCGCCTCCCGGTCCAGGTGGATGGCCAGGCTGGGAATCGTCACCACCGGCCTGGCGAAGTCGACCAGCGCATCCCGCAGCCGGTCGTGGCTGTCCACGTAACTCACTCGGCCGGCCATCGACAGGTCGCGGTCGAACCAGGGATTGAGCAGCGCGCCGCCATAGACTTCGACGCCCAACTGATAGAACCCCTTCTTGTAGATCTCCGGATTCGGTTTGACCCGCAGGCAGGGACTGTCCGTGTGCGCGCCGATCATGCGGATACCGTGTGTGACCGGATCGCTCTGCCCCGTCTGGAAGGCGATGATCGTGGAATCGTTGCGGGTCACGTAATAACGCTGGCCCGGCGCCAGGGACCAGGCGGCCTGCTCGTCGAGGCGCTCGAACCCGGCCGCCTCGAGACGGCGGGCCATCCGCTGGACAGCGTGATAAGGCGTGGGAGACTGTTTGAGGAAATCAAAGAGCTTCGAATTGAAAACGGCGTTGTCCATGCTGATCCAAAATATCCGTTGTCCGAAAAAACGAAGGCCAGTATCGCACGAACGGCCAATCTGTCGAAATTGCGCCTTCTACCACCTCTCTCGTCGGCGCCGGGAAGCTGGTATCCTTGTCAAACCACCCATCGCCCCCCGAGAAGCCATGCGCCTGCCCCAGTTCCTCGATATCGAATTCGTCGAATCACACGACGCCTGCTTTCCCACCGCCATGGCCTGGTCGCTGGCCGATGGCGCGATGAAAACCGTGGTGATCGAGCCGGACGAAACCTGGCTGCCGGACGACGCCGACGGCCTGGACGTGGACCTCGACTACCTGCAGGAACAGGGTGTGCCCCTACTGGAACTGGCCCGCGAGCTGAACGACGACCTGGCGGACCAGACCATTTTCGTGGATGGGCTGGATCCGGACGAAGGTCTGGTCGACCTGCTGTTCGATACGTTGCGGATGCCGGTGCCGTTCGAACTGGCGACGGTCGACCACCTGATCAAGCACATGCCCTACGAGGACCTGGAAGACTGGCGCCGGGAGCTCCTGTTCACCCACGGCCTGGAGCCGCAACTGCCGGAGAGCAGCGTCTTTGCCCTGCTGATGCTGGCACGGGACGGCGGGCTGATACCGGAGGGGACGGATACCGGCGATTTGTGACCTGAGTCGACGCAAGGCTGCGTCTCATAACGCAGAATCCCGGGGTTAGGGAGCATCACCCGCCCCCACCGAGAATAAGAACCGCTCTGCGGCGGTCAGACCTCCAGGCCAGGATTCCCTTATGACGATGCAGTCTACCCGCCGCCCCCTGCTCGCCCTCCTGCTCGCCGGCGGGCTTTTCAGCCTCCCCGCCCACGCCCAGGAACCGCCCAAGAGCCGGGCCGGCCTCGACTATGTTGGCGTGCAGGGTATGGCCCTGCAGTACCGTAAGGTAGGCGGCCTGCCCGACAGTCGCGGCTGGCTCTCTGCCGGCACACTGGTGCTGGGTTCGAACATCTCGGACCTGTTCCATGTGGAGGTCCGGGCCGGCGCCGGTCTTGGCGACTCCGAGGTGTCGGAAAACCTAAAAGTGGACATGGACTGGTTTGCCAGCTGGTACATGGGCATCCACTATGGGCTGACGGACTTTTCCAACGCCTATGCCCAGGTCGGCTTCTCCCACATCGACGGCAACGCCAACGTCAAGGCCACCGACGAGACCCCAGCCGCCTACGAGGAGCTGGACGACGACTTCCCGGGCAGCTCCTTTGCCTTCAGCTGGCTGGCCGGGATCGACCTGAAAGTCGTCGACAACACCTACCTGACGCTCGAGGGCGGCCGGCTGTTCGAGGACACCGACAGCTCCGCCAGCGGCTACCAGTTCAACGGTGGCGTCCGCTACGAGTTCTGAGCCCCGCCCGCTCAGGCTTTCGCCCGGATCTCCCAGCACTGGTGGATCCGGGGGTTGCGGGCAAAGTCCCGGTCGATGGTCTGGCGCGTTACATCCCGCACGTCGAACGCCTCGCTGATCGATGGATCCAGCCGGAAACGACGGAAGTTGTTGGAGAACACCAACACGCCTCCGGGAGCCAGACGCGCCATGGCCTGGCGGATCAGTTGGGGATGATCCCGCTGCACGTCGAGCACCCCCTCCATACGCGCCGAATTGGAGAAGGTCGGCGGGTCCATGAAGATCAGGTCGAAGTCGCGCTCGCCCTTACCCGGCTTGGCCTCCAGCCACTGCAGGCAGTCCTGGTGCACCAGACGGTGATACCGGTCGTCCAGGTGGTTCAGCCGCAGGTTCTCACGGGCCCACTGCAGATAGGTCTTCGACATATCGACGCTGACGGTCTCCCGGGCACCGCCCACGCCGGCGTGTACCGTGGCGGCACCGGTGTAGCAGAACAGGTTGAGAAAGCGCTTGCCCTTCGCCTGGGACTGGATCCACTGCCGCACCGGGCGGTGATCCAGGAAGAGTCCCGTATCCAGATAGTCCTGCAGGTTCACCCGCAGTGCACAGCCGCCCTCGTGGACCGTAAAGTACCGGCCGCTGGCGGACTGCTTCTCGTACTGGGCCTTGCCTGCCTGACGCTGGCGCTGCTTGCAGACCAGCCTGTCGGCATCGATACCCAGGACCTCCGGAACCACGGCCAACGCCTCCCCCAGCCGTTCCCGCGCGGCACGGGCATCCACCGACTTGGGTGGCGCATACTCCTGCAGGTGCACCTGGTCACCGTAGCAATCGATCGCCAGGGCGTATTCGGGCATATCCGCGTCATACAGGCGGTAGCACTCGATGTTGTTCTTCCGGGCCCACTGACCGATTTGCTTCAGGTTCTTGCGCAACCGGTTACGCAGCATCTCCGCCCGTTCGGGGTTGGCGATTCGGGGCTCAACCTTGCCCGGTTCCCCGGGGTGCCGAACGCGGGCCTCGTTTTCCGGCGCGACGGTGAACAGCAGCAACTGGGCCGGCAGTTGGCCATTGAACAGCTTGTACTGGCGATGACTACGCAGCCCCAACGCGTGGCAAAGCTCCGGTGCCCCGGTGAAGACGCCCAGTTCCCAGCCCTGGGCATGGGTCCGAACCACCTCGCCCAGCGTCTCGTACAGTGGGCCGAGCGCCTTGCGCTCGCTCAGGCGCTCACCGTACGGCGGGTTGGTGAGGATCAGGCCGGTGGACGCGTTCGACGGGTTCTGGAAATCCGCCAGCGCCTGTTTCTCAACATGAATCCGGTCTTCCAGGCCTGCCCGCTGGATGTTATGCCAGGCCGTGGCGATCACCCGCGCGTTCTCGTCGTATCCACGGAAACGGCTGCGGCTGGTGCGACGACCGATCTGGGCCCGTTCGTCGGCCTCGGCCCGCAACGTCTCCCAGAGGCGGGCATCGTGGCCCGGCCATCGACTGAAACCGTAAGCGGTCCGCGCCAGACCCGGAGCCATGTCACACGCCATCATCGCGCCTTCGATCAGCAGTGTGCCGGACCCGCACATGGGGTCGACCAGATCCCCGCCAGTCCGCGCCATGTCTGGCCAGCCCGCACGCAGCAACAGCGCTGCCGCCAGGTTTTCACGCAACGGAGCAATACCCTTCTCGGTGCGATAGCCGCGCTTGTGCAGGCTCTCGCCACTCAGATCCAGGCCGACCTGCGCTTCGCCTCGATGCAGCCGGACCGAAATGGTGATGTCGGGGTCGTCCGTATCCACCGCCGGACGCACGCCTGAAGGTTTGCGTAACCGGTCGACGATCGCGTCCTTGACCCGCTGGACGCCGTACTGGGTGTTGCGGATGGCCTCGTTCTGGCCGATGAACACCACCCGGAAGCGCCCGGAAACATGCAGGTGTTCCTCCCAGGCCATCGCCTTGAGCGCCTCGTACATCGCATCGCCGGAACGGCCCTCCACCGTGGCCAGATGCAGGATGACCCGGTTCGCCAGACGCGACCACAGGCAGGCCCGGTAGCCGCTTTCCAGCGTGCCCTGCCCCCAGACACCGGCCGGCGCATGCCGGGCGACGGTCATGCCAAAGCCCGCCATTTCGTCGGCAAGCAGATACTCCAGGCCTTTGGGACAGCTCAGGAAAAACTCGTTTTGGGACACTTCGGGCTCCAATGGTTATTCGTCGTCATCGCCTGTGACAGCGTAGCCGTCCGGAGGCGAGTTGACCGGGGACAGCTTCGTCCCGCCTTTCCGGCTACAGAATCGACAGCCACATGGCTGAGAGGTGCTTAGAAGAAAATGCGCTAAGCCGCTGATTGTTGCGCAATCGTCTACTAAGCGTACGGATTTTTATGTCACACAAACATAAAGCAACCGTCATCTAGATGAAATTAATAGTGTACATCTTCAACGGTTTCGTCTTACCTTGTCATTGACGCGTCTTTTCAAGCGCTGACGTTTGTCGACGTCAGCAACAGGATCCTGGTGCCTGCGGCCCAGGCGGATCCCTCCGGGCGGAGTCCCGCGATATCTGCTTTCACAGTCGTTTGGCATGCTTCGGTGCGCACCCCATGATCTGTAAACCCATGAGGTGAGGAACAGCATGAAAAGACAGAAAAGAGATATGAGTGCTCGCGCATTCAAACGGGGTTATCTGGCCGGCATTTCCGGTAAATCCAAGGATAGCTGCCCTCTTGAACAGGTGGACACCCGGCAGGAGTGGCTGAATGGTTGGCGAGAAGGACGGATGGATAATTGGGAAGGCCTTACGGGGGTTTCAGGCATCCATCGATTACCAAACATCTCAGTCTGAAGCAGATAAGCCCACTGTCTTTTATCCAGATTCAGTGACTCGGCTTTCAACCAAAAACTCTCAATCAGGATCTCTTTACAGCAAGCGTTAGCAACCAAAAAACAAACTGGAAACCTATTTAACCCAAAGGGTCCACTCGATCCTTACCAGCAAAGAAAGCAACGCCACGGGGTTTATCCCCCGCACGGGCCCGCTCAGCGGGCCCACTTTATTTTCAGGCCACGCTTTTCGACCCGCCCGGTTCCTGTCCGTTAACGCTCCAGCGCCGCAATCGCCTTCACCGCCTCCGCGATCAGTGCCGGGCCTTCGTAGATAAAGCCGGTATAGATCTGTACCAGTTTCGCGCCCGCGCGGATTTTCTCAGCGGCACTGTCGCCATCGGTGATCCCGCCCACGCCGATGATGGGCAACCGGTCGCCCAGCTCGCCGTACAATCCCTCAATCACCCGCACGGACGCGGCACGTACGGGCGCTCCACTCAGCCCGCCCTGCTCCCCGGCATACTGATGGCCCTGAACGGCGCTGCGTTCGATGGTAGTGTTGGTGGCGATGACGCCATCGATTCCGGTTTCCATCAGCGCATCCGCGACAAAACGGATGGCCTGGTCGTCCATGTCCGGCGCAATCTTCACGGCGACGGGCACGTAACGCCCCTGGCGCTCGGCCTGGGTGCGCTGCTCCTCCTTGATCGCCACCAGCAGCCGCTTGAGGGAGTCGCCGAACTGGAGATCCCGCAGGCCCGGCGTGTTGGGCGAGGACACGTTGACGGTGATGTAGCTGGCCAGTTCGTACACCGCGGCAATTCCCTTGCGGTAATCCGCCTCCGCCTCTTCCGCCGGCGTCGCCTTGTTCTTGCCGACGTTGATGCCCAATACGCCGTCAAACCGGGCATTGCGGACATTGGCCAGCAGAACGTCCAGCCCCTCGTTGTTAAAGCCCATACGATTGATCAGGGCCTGATGCTCCGGCAGCCGGAACATGCGGGGCTTGGGATTGCCAGGCTGCGCTATCGGCGTCACCGTGCCGACTTCAATGAAGCCGAATCCCAGGGCCGCCAGGGCATCAATGTGCTCAGCGTTCTTGTCCAGTCCGGCAGCCAGCCCCACGGGATTGGGAAACACCAGCCCCATAACCTCAACCGGCGCCATAGGCACTTTCGGCGTCAACGCTCCCAACAGCCCCAACCGATTCCCCAGATCCAGCGCCCGCAACGCAACATGATGGGCCTGCTCCGGCGGTAATCGGAAAAGAAGGTTTCGGATCAGGCCATACATCGGGGATACTCCATTCATTCGATGGGGCGGGAGTATACCGGATACGGCGGAAATACAGCCACTCCCGGCGCCTGAAATCGTCCGTGCAGGGCCTCATAGGGGTTTTCCACAGGGTGTCTGCCCAGGCGTACATGACCGCTAAATGACTGTATGGTGAAGCCCTTGTGACCTTTTCCACGAAATCTGTGGATAACCCTGTTGAAAATACGCGGGCAGAGTTTCGAATCCCTTGGGGAACGGGCCGCTCTACAGATTGGTTATTTTTTGATCAATCAATTTACTTTTTTATTTCAATAGGTTATAGGCGCCTCATACCGGTGCACCGGATTTTGAAACACTCTGGAAAATGGCTCACCGCTTCGCCGGTTTGTGCATAAGACAATCAGGACTTCAGCAAAATTTGGCCCAGGAGAGCGTTTTCGGGAATGACTGACATCAAGTTGAAACAGGAACAGCAGGCCGCCACACGGGTCACCCTTATCGGCATGATTCTCGATATCATCCTGGGGGTGGGAAAGTGCATCATCGGCGTGTTTTTCCACTCCCAGGCACTGGTCATCGACGGCATTCATTCGTTTTCCGATGTGGCCTCCGACCTGCTGGTTCTGGGCCTGATGCGCACCGCCCGGCAGGCGCCGGACTCCGACCACCCCTATGGCCACCAACGCTTTGAGACCCTGGGCACCATGGTTCTGGGCAGTTTCCTGATCGGACTGGCCGGCGCCCTGGCCTGGGACAGCCTGCAGCGTATGCTGTCGGAACCCGGGGATACGACCCTGCCGGGATGGCCGGTGCTGGTCGCCGCCGGGCTCTCGATCCTCGGCAAGGAATGGATCTACCGCTACACACGACGGGTGGGCGAAGCGATCCGCTCGGACCTGATCATCGCCAACGCCTGGCACAGCCGGACGGACGCGTTCTCCTCGATCATCGTCCTGGCTGGCGCTGCCGGCGCCATGACGGGCGTCGCCTGGCTCGATGCCCTGGCGGCGATCGGCGTGTCCGTGGTGATTGGCCATGTTGGCTGGAGCCTGACCTGGAGCAGCGTCAAGGAACTGGTGGATACCGCCATCGACGATGACCGCACCCGTGAGATCCACGACATCGCCCGGGCCACCGAAGGCGTGCGCGACGTGCACGACCTGCGCAGCCGGCGCATGGGTGGGGATGTACTGCTCGACCTGCATTTGCTTGTCAGCCCCGTCATCAGCGTCTCCGAGGGGCACGAAATCGGCGTCAAGGTCACCCAGCGGATCCGCGACGCCCATCCGGATATCAGCGATGTGATCTTTCACATCGATGCGGAAAACGATTCAGGCGCTGAGCCGACCGAATCCGGCCTGCCTACGCGCAGTGAAATCATCCAGGCCCTGGAACGGGCCTGGCACGACCGGCTTGAGCCGGAAGCCCTGCGCAGCCTTCGCCTGCATTATCTGGGGGATCGCGTATCGGTGGAGATTTTCATCCGCAATCCCGATACGCTGACCCAACCGGTGTCGATTCAGCAGCTCCGCGATGCGGCATCGCACCTGAACTGGCTGGGCAGCATTCGGGTCTGGCGCCCAATGGAACCGGGAACGGCTGGCTGATGCCCTGGGTTCAGGCCCGCCGCCGCGCTTCCATCCGCGACAGGAACTCCTGCATCACCAACGTGTAGAGTTCGCCACCGAGAAAGCGGTCCTCAACCCCGGCGTCAATGTTGGGGTTGTCGTTGACCTCGATAACCGCGACGCGATTGCCGGACTGCTTGATGTCCACCCCGTACAGGCCGTTGCCGATCAGCCGGGTCGCGTTCAGTGCGGCCTGGATGACATTACGCGGGACCTCATAGGTGGGCAGCGTATCGAAGTCGCCGCTGTCGAACTGCTGGTTGTCGCCGTGACTGTAGATCTGCCAATGGCCTTTCACCATGTAGTACTTGCAGGCAAAGATGGCGCGCCCGCCCAGCACCCCGATACGCCAGTCGTAATCGGTATAGAGATACTCCTGGGCCAGCACCAGGGCCGATTGCCGGAACAGCGTCTTGAGCGCTTCCTTCAGCTGTTGCTCGTTCTCGGCACGCATCACACCACGGGAAAAGGCGCCGTCGGGAATCTTGACCACCATGGGGTAGCCCAGATGCTCGATGGCCTGCTCGACGCCGTCCTTCTGGTCCTTGGACAGGATCAGCGTGCGCGGCGTGGGCACTTTGTTGTTCTTCAGCAGATCCGCCAGGAACACCTTGTTGGTACAGCGCAGGATCGACACCGGGTCGTCAATGACGACCATGCCTTCGGCCTCGGCCTTGCGGGCAAACCGGTAGGTGTGATGGTCGATCGAGGTGGTCTCGCGGATAAACAGGCCGTCGTATTCCGGCAGCCGCATGTAGTCCTTGCGGGTGATCGGTTCCACATGGATTCCCAGCTTCTTGCCGGCCTTGATGAAATACTGTAACGCCTTGGCGTCGCTGGGTGGCAGCTTCTCGTCCGGGTCGACCAGCATGGCCAGATCGTAGCGGAACTGGCGGCGCGACCGCGGCTTGCGCCACAGGGCGCTGCTGAAACGATCCAGGGCCCCGGCAAAGACATCCTGTTCCGACTCCGTCAGGTCCGCCGGGGATGCTGGTTTCATCGACTCGATCTGCCAGGTTTTGCGATAACGGAACACCACTTCCAGGATCGGACACGGGAACCGCTCGAACAGCACCCGGGCGACCGGTTTGAGGGCCTCGTGTTCGGCCTTGCCAAAGAAGGTCCGCACCTTCACCTGGCGCACGGTCTCGCGCCCGCCCTCCGGAGCGGGCTCGGCGGTTGCCGCCTCGTCCAGCCAATGGACAACCCCTGGATCCAGCTCCTGCAACTCCAGTGAAAACAGGTCCTTGCGCCGCAGGTCGTTCAGCGTCATCACGGAGGGCACCACGTTATGGCCACGGGCCTCCGCCAACAGCGAGCAATAGTAACCGCGACTGAGATAGCGGGCACTCTGGCACAGGTTGATCACCCGTACCCGCTGGGAATTGTTACCCGACAGCTGGACATACTGGTCGAAGGTCATGACGTCCGTACTGGGATAGTAAGGGGCCCAGTCACGGTCACGATCCACCACAATCATCAAACGGGTCATACCGGATTCCTTCCTGAAACGGCCTCGAAAACGCGACAATACGCCGGGTCGTGAACCCAAACAATCATTAGCTCATAGCGGATTTCACGCACCTTTCGCAGTCTGCCAACACCCCCCATAATAGTTCACGCCGGCACTGCGTAAATTGCTCCTACCGGCCTGGTTGAACGCTATTACAGGACTGGCCATGCATGTATTGATTCGCCGCGCCCTCCCGGACGACCTGGATGCCCTGGTCGATCTGGAAAACCGCTGTTTTTCGGAGGACCGCCTCTCCCGCCGCAGCTTCCGCCGTTTCCTGGAAATGCCCCGCGACCGGGTCCTGGTGGCCGAGACCGAGGGCCGGCTGGTGGGCTACAGCGTGGTGCTGATGCACAAGGCCACCCGCCTGGCACGCATCTACTCGATTGCCGTCGCGGACGAAGCCCGGGGACAGGGGCTGGGCGAGAGACTGGTTCGCGAGAGCGAAGCGGTTGCCGTGGACGCCGACCGGATTATCATGCGCCTGGAAGTACGCGAGGATAACCACGGCGCGATCCGGCTCTACCGCCGCCTGGGCTACCGGCAGTTCGGCACCTATCGGGACTACTACGAGGATCATGGCAATGCGCTGCGCTTCGAGCGTCGCATCCTGTTCTTCGAGCCGTCAGACGCGGTGCGGCCTGTGCCCTATTACCCGCAGACCACCGATTTCACCTGTGGACCGGCCGCACTGATGATGGCCATGGCCGCCAAGTGCCCTGAATGGCGTCTCACCACCCTGGAAGAGCTGCGGATCTGGCGCGAGGCCACCACAATTTTTATGCTGGCCGGTCACGGTGGCTGTGGTCCTCACGGCCTGGCGCTGGCAGCCTGGCAGCGCGGTTTCACCGTCACGGCCTATGTCAGCAGGGAAGGCGCGCTGTTCAAGGATACGGTGCGCAGCGAGGAGAAAAAACGGGTCCTCGAACTGGTCCACGAGGGTTTCATCCACGACATGGCCCTGACCGATATCGATCTGCACAACGAACCCATCACGGTCGATGTGATTGAAGAGGCCCTGGCCCGCGGCGACATACCGGTCATCCTGGTCAGCACCTGGCAGCTCAACCGCAGCCGGGTCCCCCACTGGGTGACTGTCTGCGCCATGGATAACCAGTTTGTCTACCTGCACGACCCGGAGGTGGACGTCGCGGAAGGTGAAACCATCGCCGACAAACAGTACCTGCCCGTGGACCGGGCCGTCTTCGAAAAAATGGCCAGCTACGGCCATCGGCAGCGGTTGCAGGCGGTCGTGATTATCGGCCCCAGACGCGACCTGGGCGTTTCGGACTAAACAACCTCAGGCCGTCCGGATGGACGCTTCCTTGAGTGAAGCAATATCGTCACGCAGCCGGGCTGCCCGCTCGAAGTCCAGGTCGGCGGCGGCCTTGTACATCTCGTCTTCCAGTTTGGTGATATCCTTAAGCAAGTCTTCCGGCGACTTGCCATGCGCCATGGCACGGTATTCCTCGGCCTCCTCGGCCGCTTTCTGGCCGGGCCGTTCGCCTCCGCGCCGACGTCCCGGGGCACCGTAGCGGGCCCCTTCCATGATGTCGGCGATGTTCTTCGTCAGTCCCTGCGGCGTGATGCCATGGGCCTCGTTGTGCGCCTGCTGCTTCTCGCGACGGCGGCAGGTCTCGTCGATGGCCCGCTGCATGGAGCCGGTGATCCTGTCGCCGTAGAGAATCGCCTTGCCGTGTACGTTGCGCGCCGCCCGGCCGATGGTCTGGATCAGTGAGCGCTCCGAGCGCAGGAAGCCTTCCTTATCGGCATCCAGGATCGCCACCAGCGAGACTTCCGGCATGTCCAGGCCTTCCCGCAGCAGGTTGATCCCCACCAGCACGTCGAATTCGCCCCGCCGCAGGTCGCGGATGATCTCCACCCGCTCCACCGTATCGATGTCCGAATGCAGGTAGCGCACGCGGATGTCGTGCTCCTGCAGGAAATCCGTCAGGTCTTCGGCCATGCGCTTGGTGAGCGTGGTCACCAGGACCCGCTCATCCGCCGCAACACGCTGGCGAATCTCGGACAGCAGATCGTCCACCTGGGTGGACGCGGCACGCACCTCGATTTCCGGATCCAGCAGACCGGTCGGCCGCACCACCTGCTCCACCACCTGGCCGGCATGATCGGCCTCGTAGACGGCGGGCGTGGCCGAGACGAAGATCATCTGAGGCGCCATACGCTCCCACTCGTCAAAACGCATGGGCCGGTTATCCAGGGCCGACGGCAGACGGAAGCCGTACTCCACCAGGGTTTCCTTGCGTGAGCGGTCGCCCTTGTACATGGCGCCGATCTGGGGAATGGTGACGTGGGATTCGTCCACCACCAGCAATGCGTTGGCCGGGAGATAGTCGAACAGGGTCGGCGGGGCCTCCCCCGGGCGACGGCCGGACAGGTAGCGCGAGTAGTTCTCGATGCCGTTGCAGTAGCCCAGCTCCAGCATCATTTCGATATCGTAGCGGGTCCGCTCTTCCAGTCGCTGGGCTTCCACCAGTTTGTTGTTGTCGCGCAACTGCTTGAGACGCCCGTCCAGCTCCACCTTGATGTTCTCGACCGCGTCCAGCACTACCTGGCGTGGCGTGACATAGTGGCTCTTGGGGTAGATGGTCACCCGCGGCACCCGGCGCAACACTTCCCCGGTCAGCGGATCGAAGTAGCTGAGATTCTCTACCTCGTCATCGAACAGCTCGATGCGGATGGCTTCCTTCTCGGATTCCGCGGGAAACACGTCGATGACATCCCCGCGCACCCGGTAGTTGGCCCGGTGAAACTCGACGTCGTTACGGGTGTACTGCAATTCCGCCAGGCGGCGCAGGATAAAACGCTGGTCGATCTGATCGCCCCGATCCAGGTGCAGCATCATCTTCAGGTAGGACTGGGGATCACCCAGGCCATAGATGGAAGAGACGGTCGCCACAATGATGGCATCGTCCCGCTCCAGCAGGGCCTTGGTGGCCGACAGCCGCATCTGCTCGATGTGCTCGTTGATGGACGCGTCCTTCTCGATGAAGGTGTCCGATGAGGGGACATAGGCTTCCGGCTGGTAGTAATCGTAATAGGAAACGAAATACTCGACGGCATTGTCCGGGAAGAATTCCTTGAACTCCCCGTACAGCTGCGCCGCCAATGTCTTGTTGTGGGCCATGACGATGGTTGGCCGCTGGATGCGCTCCACCACGTTAGCGATGGTGAACGTCTTGCCCGACCCGGTCACGCCCAGCAGGGTCTGGTGGGCCAGACCGGACTCTATCCCGTCAACCAGGCCCTCGATAGCCGTGGGCTGGTCTCCCGAGGGCTGGTAGGCCGAATGAACCTTGAACATGTGGCGTCAATGCCCCCTTTACAGTCGGTCGCAGTATGCGATGATTTCCGGTAGCCGGCACCGCGGAGTCTGAGTGCCAGCTTATACTGATGAAACCTTCATGGTAACATCACAGCGTTTTGCATTTTTTCCGGCTTCCCCGGCCATCGATGCCGATTTTTCCTCGGCCCGACATCCGGGCGGCCCCTCATGACGCATCTTAAGGAGCGCTAGTTTGGACCTTCAACTCTCGAGCCGTGTACAAGCGATCAAGCCCTCACCTACCCTGGCCGTCACCAACAAGGCCGCGGAACTGCGTGCGGCGGGCCAGGATATTATTGGCCTCGGCGCCGGTGAGCCTGACTTCGATACGCCCGAACACATCAAGGCCGCTGCCATTGAAGCCATCAAGGGCGGTCAGACCAAGTACACCGCCGTTGACGGTACGCCGGGTCTGAAGAAGGCGATTATCGAGAAGTTCAAACGCGATAACGGTCTTGAGTACGAAGCCAACCAGATACTGGTATCAAGTGGTGGCAAACAGAGTTTCTTCAACCTCGCACTGGCCACATTGAACCCGGGTGACGAAGCGATCATCCCGGCCCCGTACTGGGTGTCCTATCCGGATATGGTGCTGGTCGCGGAAGGCAGGCCCGTGATCCTGGAAACCTCAGCCGGGAGCCGCTTCAAGATTACCGCGCAGCAGCTGGAAGATGCCATTACCGACAAAACGCGCCTGTTCGTCCTGAACAGCCCGTCCAACCCGAGCGGCATGGCCTACAGCATGGATGAACTGAAGGCGATTGGCGAGGTCCTGAAAAAGCACCCCCAGGTGATGATTGCGACGGACGACATGTACGAACCGATCCTGTGGACCGGTCAGCCGTTCTGCAACATCCTGAACGCCACACCGGAACTGTACGATCGCACCTTCGTGCTGAACGGTGTTTCCAAGGCCTATTCCATGACCGGCTGGCGCATCGGCTATGCCGCCGGTCCGGCCAGGATCATCGGGGCCATGAAGAAGATCCAGTCCCAGAGCACGTCCAACCCCTGCTCCATCTCCCAGGCGGCGGCGCAGGCCGCGCTGGAAGGTCCGCAGGAGTGTGTGGGCGAGATGGTCAAGGCCTTCAAGGAACGCCACGACTATCTGGTGGACGCCCTGAACGGCATTCACGGCGTCGAGTGCCTGAAGGGCGACGGCACCTTCTACGTGTTCCCGAGTTTCCAGGGCGCTATCGATGCACGCGACGGTGTCTCGAACGACGTGGAACTGGCCGAGATGCTGCTCAAGGAGGCCGGAGTGGCCCTGGTTCCCGGCTCCGCCTTCGGTGCGCCTGGCCATATGCGGTTGAGCTTCGCCACGAGTATGGAGAACCTGCAGAAGGCCGTCGAACGCCTGAAAAAGGTACTGGGTTAAGCCGGTTCGATCCCCCTTGAGAAAACATAAAAGGTTTATTGATTAGGGGGTTGACGGTGATGGGGCGCCGCCGTAATATACGCGCCTCGTCACTGACGACGTTCCCCGATAGCTCAGTTGGTAGAGCAACGGACTGTTAATCCGTTTGTCGCTGGTTCGAGCCCAGCTCGGGGAGCCAATATTTCAAAAAGCCGCTGATCCCAGCGGCTTTTTTTGTGTCCGATGCCCCATCATTGCAGCCGGCACGGCGGGCAACCTGCTCCGACACCCCACCTCAAGCAACGAACAACACAGCTACCGGACCATCGGCCCAAACGGGAACGCCCCGGGAACTCCGGGGCGCATGGATAGCCGAAACAATGCTCCAGCCTATTCCTCGTCCAGGCGGATCTCCGCCTGGATTTCCTCCAGCGCGGCGAGTGGATCACCGGCCTGGGTAATCGGCCGGCCGATCACCAGATAATCACTGCCCGCACGCAGTGCGTCGGAAGGCGTCATGATCCGCTGCTGGTCGCCCTGAGCGGCAAATGTCGGACGGATGCCGGGGGTCACCAGACGGAAGCGCCCACCCTGCTCGGAACGCAGCATGGACGCCTCCTGTGCCGAGCAGACGACGCCATCGAGACCAGCATTGTAGGTCATGGCCGCCAGGCGCGAGACATGGGCCTCAGGCGAATCGCTAATCCCCAGCCCCTTCAGGTCGTCCGCCGTCATGCTGGTGAGCACCGTCACAGCGATCAGGAGGGGGCGGTCCGCTCCGAAGCTCTCCAGGCGCTCCCGGCAGGCCGCCATCATGGTCTCCCCACCGGAAGCATGCACGTTGACCATCCACACCCCCAGGTCGGCGGCAGCGGCCACGGCCGCGGAAGTGGTATTGGGGATATCGTGGAACTTCAGGTCCAGGAAAACTTCGAAGCCGCGATTATGAAGCTCCTTGACCAGGCTCGGCCCGAATCGGGTGAACATTTCCTTGCCCACCTTGAGGCGGCACAGCGCCGGGTCGAGCGAATCCACCAGGGAAAGTGCCTCAGACTGGCTGGCAAAATCCAGCGCCACGATAATCCGCGGCCCCAACTCGGCATTACGATCTTGCATATCTCACCTCACACATTCCTGCGGCAAACGACCAGCCGCTTTCGCCGGCCCTCTGCGAAAATTCGTCGGTTATTCCGCTTCCACGCCCTGGATCGGCTGGACTTTCTCCCACCGCTTGCAGCTGGGGCAGAGCCAGTGCAACTGGCGCCCCTCGAACCCACAGCTGATGCAGCGGTATATCGGGCGGTTCGACAGCAGCATCTGCCCCATGCGGCTCACCAGGCGCCCTTCGTCGGTCGTCATTCCCTTCTCGTAACCGGCCATTTCCACGAGCCGCAGCAAGCCTTTCAGACTGGGACGAATCTCCAGCTCCTCGCGCAGCAGATCAATGGCAGCCAGACGGCCATTGCTGCGCTCCACGGACTCGACCAGCGCCAGCAGCAGACTGGTACTCGGCCAGCTCTCGTAAAGCTTACGCAAACGGCGCCCAAGACGGGCCACATCGCCTTTTTCCCGGGCCAGTTTCATCAGCCGGTCGATGGCCTCAGGGCCAAAGGACGGATTCTGATCAAACACCCGGAACAGGGACTGACTGACTTCCGACAGATTCCCCTGCCGCCGATGTATATCCGCTTGCAGGAAGCTGGCCCGTACGCACGTCCTGTCCTGCTCAAGCGCGTTCTTGACCAGCTTCTGGGCTCCCCAGCGATCATCCTGACGCAGGGCATCCTCCGCCAGCTCACAGGTCAGGTAGGCAAGCTGCTTCTTGAGCTCTTCCTCGGGGTAGCCCACCGTCAGCGTGCTGGCCACCTGCCGCGCCTTGTCCCACTCGCGCTCCTGCTGATAGAGCTCGATCAGTTGGTCGGCAGCCTGGCGACTGTAGTCCCGACTGCCCAACAACTGATGAAAGAGGGATTCGGCCCGGTCCAACAGGCCAGCCGTCATGTAGTCCATGGCGAGTTCGTAGGTCACCTGGGGCGAGTAACGGGTGGGCAGCTCCGGTCGGGCGAGCAGGTTCTGGTGGATAACGATGGCCCGCTCGGTTTCCCCTTTCAGACGGAAATGCGCCCCAACGGACAGATGCAGGCTGACGGTCTCACGATTGACGGCCAGTGACTGGACGAAATTCTCGATGGCTTCGTCGGAGTAATTGGTAAACAGGAACTGGAGACGATCCCGGACGGTTTCCTCATCATCGATTCTCGGATGGCGGCCACCGTCATGACGCCCCCATCGACCCATAAACCAACCCGCTGCAACGGCAACAACCAGGAGCAGCCAATGAAGCACTGTTTCCATCAGGGATTCCGGCCGGCTTCCAACCTGGCTTTCTCAAGCTGCTTTTCGGTCTGCGCCAGCTTTTTCTGAAGATGCCGCTTGCTGACAGACGTGCGGATCATGGCCAGTGAGGTTAACAGCATTCCGATGACGCCGCCCGCCACAAAAGCCAATATCAGCCAGAAGGCAATGCCGTAGGCTGCCGTCTCGAAAAACAGGAAATTGAGTGAAACTGAGACCTGATTATTCAGGGAAAAAACTAAGGCAACCAGGATCAGAAAGATCACGACAAGGCCAATAATCACCTTTTGCAGCCAGGCCATAGATAACGGCTCCCGAATGGTTAGCGTCCGTTGCGGTGGGGCTCATCATGGTAGCACAGGACATTCCCGGAATACGCACCTGCAACGCTACACTCGATGCTCTGCTCCGGAACCCGTCTCAGTAACCGCTCTTCATGCTGTCATCGACCTGTTCACGCAACTCCTTGCCTGGCTTGAAATGCGGAACATGCTTGGCGGGAAGCTGCACCGCTTCACCCGTCTTTGGATTGCGCCCCGTTCGGGCCGCCCGGTGATGAAGAGAAAAACTACCGAAACCGCGGATCTCGATCCGCTGCCCTTCGGCCAGCGATTGAGACATATGTTCGATGATGGTTTTAACGGCAAGCTCGACATCTTTCACGGACAGTTGTGTCTGCTTGGAAGCAATCAGCTCAACCAGCTCAGACTTTGTCATGCGATCATTCCTTCTGATTCTTATCGCGAAATCAGCCCCTGAGAAAGCACTGACTCGTTCCTCGGTGGCGCACGCAACCCTGCAAATGGGCTCATGATTGCGACACACCTATCCCAGGGCCCATCCTGACATTCGTATGTACGAACCGTCCAAAGTTCGCCTCACGTTGTCAAGACATCAGCTCGACCCAAAGAGATTCCCTTATATCGGGGACTTACCGGAAACAACCCACCTGCCCCTCTTGCCAGTAGTTTAGCTAAACCCAAAAAAAAGACAAAAAAAACGGGCTGTTACAGCCCGTTTTTTTACATTTCAACAAATCTGCCAATTATTCCTTATTGGCATTCTGCTGCTGCATCTGCTCCTTGATCAGGTCACCGATGGTGGTGGCACCTGACGTTTCGGCAGATTTCTCGCGAACGCTCTGCAGCGCAGCCTTGTCGTCTTCAACGTCCTTGGACTTCACGGACAGGTTGATGACGCGGTTCTTGCGATCGATGCTGATGATCTTGGCTTCAACTTCGTCGCCCTCGTTCAGCACGTTGCGCGCGTCTTCAACGCGGTCACGGCTGATTTCAGACGCTTTCAGGACAGCCTCGACTTCGTCGTTCAGAGCGACAGTAGCAGACTTCGCATCGATGGCTGTTACAGTACCTTTCACGATGGAGCCCTTGTCGTTCAGTTGAACGAACTCGGCAAACGGATCGCTCTCCAGCTGCTTGATGCCCAGGGAGATACGCTCACGCTCCGGATCGACGGACAGGATAACGGTTTCAACTTCGTCACCCTTCTTGTACTGACGAACGGCTTCTTCGCCCGGCTCGTTCCAGCTGATGTCGGACAGATGAACCAGACCGTCGATGCCGCCGTCCAGACCAATGAAGATACCGAAGTCGGTGATCGACTTGATCTTGCCGGTGATGCGGTCGCCCTTGTTGAAGTTGCTGGAGAAGTCTTCCCACGGGTTGGACATGCACTGCTTGATGCCCAGGGAAATACGACGACGCTCTTCGTCGATGTCGAGGATCATCACCTCAACTTCATCACCAACCTGAACCACCTTGGACGGATGGATGTTTTTGTTGGTCCAGTCCATTTCGGAGACGTGAACCAGACCTTCAACACCCTCTTCCAGCTCGGCAAAGCAGCCGTAGTCGGTCAGGTTGGTCACACGTGCGTTGACCTTGTGACCTTCCGGATAACGACCCTTGATATCGACCCAGGGATCTTCGCCCAGTTGCTTCAGACCCAGGGACACACGGTTACGCTCGCGATCGAACTTCAGGACCTTGACGGTGATTTCGTCGCCAACGTTCACGATTTCGCTCGGATGCTTGATGCGCTTCCAGGCCATATCAGTGATGTGCAGCAGGCCATCAACACCACCCAGGTCCACGAACGCGCCGTAGTCGGTCAGGTTCTTGACGATACCCTTGATTTCCAGACCTTCGGTCAGGGTTTCCAGCAGCGCTTCACGCTCGGCGCTGTTTTCAGCCTCCAGGACCGCACGACGGGATACCACCACGTTGTTGCGCTTCTGGTCCAGCTTGATCACCTTGAATTCAAGCTCTTTGTTCTCCAGGTGCGCGGTATCGCGAACCGGGCGAACGTCAACCAGGGAACCCGGCAGGAAGGCACGGATGCCGCTCAGGTCGACTGTAAAGCCGCCTTTGACCTTGCCGTTGATCACACCTTTAACAACCTCTTCCGCCTCGAAGCTCTTCTCGAGAACCTTCCAGGCTTCAGCGCGCTTGGCTTTCTCGCGGGACAGACGGGTTGCACCGAAACCGTCTTCAACCGCGTCGAGAGCCACATCGACAACGTCACCAATCTGGATTTCCAGCTCGCCCTTGTCGTTCAGGAACTGACTGGCAGGAATCGCGCCTTCCGACTTCAGGCCTGCGTTAACAGTGACCCAGTCGTTGTCGATATCAACCACGGTTCCCTGGACAATGGAACCCGGTTGCATGTCAATTTCTTTCAGGCTTTCTTCAAAAAGATCCGCAAAGCTCTCGCTCATTATGTGTCCTATGTGATCAACGCAAGTGTTCTCCGTGCTACCAGCAACACGGTCTGTTCAAATTTACCGGAAACCTGCCAAAGGCTGGCGTACAACACAGATTTCCAGCTTCCAACGACAAAAGGGTGCGGTTAGGCCTGGCCTGCTGCTGCCATCACCTTCCCCAACACCTCTTCTATGCTTAATCCCGTCGAGTCAATGACTTGCGCATCATCGGCGGGTCTAAGCGGAGCACTCGCCCGGTTCATATCCCGGTCGTCACGTGCCCGTATCTCGTCTAAAAGGGCGTCAATACTAACATCGACACCCGCTTCCAGCAACTGCTGATGGCGCCTCCGGGCGCGCTCCTCGGCGCTCGCCGTGAGGAAAATCTTGACCGTCGCGTCCGGAAAGACCACCGTCCCCATGTCACGGCCGTCAGCCACCAGTCCGGGGGGCTGGCAGAAATCGCGCTGACGTTGCAACAGCGCATCCCGCACCGGCTGGATCACCGCCACTTTGGACGCGTTGTCGCCGCAAGTCTCGGTGCGGATTTCGGACGTCACATCCTGACCGTCGAGCAAAACGCGCGCCGGTTCGCCTGGCGGTGTCGGCTGAAACGCCACATCGAGTGATCCGGCAACGCGGGCCAGCCCGTCGACGTCCTCATAAGAAACACCCTGACGCTGCGCCGCCAATGCTGTCAAGCGATAGAGCGCACCGCTGTCGAGCAGGTGATAGCCCAGGCGGCGCGCCAGCATCTGCGTAATGGTACCCTTGCCCGAACCACTGGGGCCATCGACGGCAATGACTGGAACGTCCATCATGAACCACTCTCCTCGACGCTGAGCTGAATACCGACGGCTGTCGCCAGTTCGCGGAAATTCGGGAAGGACGTTGCCACGTTCGCGCAATCGGTGATAGTGATTTCACCCGTGGCCCGCAGCGCAGCGACGGAGAACGCCATCGCAATCCGGTGATCCCCGTGGCTGTCAACGGTGCCGGACGCCATCGGCTGTCCGCCGTCGATGACAATGCCATCCCCGGTAACGGTCGTCTTGACTCCCAGCTCGGCCAACCCGTCCGCCATCACCTGGATCCGATCGCTCTCCTTGACCCGCAATTCCTCGGCGCCGGTGAGTACCGTCTGCCCTTCGGCGCAAACGGCCGCGATGAACAGGACCGGGAACTCATCGATGGCCAGCGGCACCTGGTCTTCGGGGATCGCGATGCCCTTGAGCGGCGCATGGCGTACACGCAGGTCCGCAACCGGCTCACCGCCTACCTCTCGCTCGTTCTCGACGGTAATGTCCGCCCCCATCTGGCGCAGGATATTCAGCACGCCGACACGGGTCGGGTTAATGCCGACGTGACGCAGGGTCAGGTCGGCTCCCGGTGTAATGGAGGCCGCGACCAGGAAGAAAGCCGCCGAAGAGATGTCGGCCGGAACATCGATATGACCGCCGGTCAGTTTGCCGCCGCTGCGAACCCGGGCGGTCGCCCCCTCCCGGGTAACGGGATAACCGAAACCCTGCAGCATCCGCTCGGTATGGTCGCGGGTGGGCGCCGGCTCGGTCACGACGGTCTCCCCTTCCGCGTACAGTCCGGCCAGCAGCAGGCAGGATTTCACCTGGGCGCTGGCCATCGGCATGCGATAGGTGATGCCTTTCAGGGCCTGGCCGCCCCGGATTTTCAGCGGCGGACGACCACCCTCCGCGGTCTCGATCACCGCGCCCATTTCGCGCAGCGGATCTGCGACACGTCCCATGGGCCGCTTGGACAGGCTCTCGTCACCGGTCAATTCAGTATCGAAGGCCTGTCCCGCCAGCAAGCCGGCAAACAGTCGCATCGCGGTCCCGGAGTTGCCCAGGTACAGCGGCGCCCGCGGCGCCTGCAGCCCATGCAGGCCGACGCCATGGATGCGTACGTGACCGTTGTCCGGCCCTTCAATCGTGACGCCCATATCGCGAAAGGCCTGCAGTGTCGCCAGGCTGTCTTCCCCTTCCAGGAAGCCGTCGACTTCCGTTACACCTTCAGCCAGCGCCCCCAGCATGATGGAACGGTGGGACATGGATTTGTCGCCAGGGACCCGGATGTCGCCCTGGACGCTGCCGCCGGGCTGGAGTTTGAACGTTACCTGTTTCTGACTCATGGTTGTCACGTAAGCCTGTCCTGAGAGCATTTTGGAAAAATGATCGCGCGCCGCCTTGGCGCGACTGAATACCTGAAGCAGTTTGCGGCCATCCCCGGTGTCGATGGCCTCCCGCAACCCTGCCAGATCCGCCGTAAAGTGATCGATGACCTTGAGCACCGCCTCCCGGTTGGAGAGAAAGATATCGTGCCACATGATCGGATCGCTGGAGGCAATGCGGGTAAAATCGCGGAAGCCTCCTGCGGCATACCGGAAAATATCGAGATTATCGCTTTCCCCGGCCAGGGTATCGACCAGCGAGAAGGCGATCAGGTGCGGCAGATGACTGGTGGCTGCCAGCACTTCGTCGTGCCGGTCCGCCGGCATGGTCAGCACCATTGCCCCACAGCCGGCCCAAAGCTCGGTCAGGCGCCGGAGTTTCGACGTATCGCCCTGTTCGGAGGGCGTCAGGATAACCTTGTGTTTTTCAAACAGATCCGCGGTCGCGGCGGTAATGCCGCTCTTTTCCGAGCCGGCGATGGGATGGCCGGGAATAACCCAGTCCGGCCAGCACCCGAACACCGATTCGACCGCCTGCACAAAGCTGGTCTTGGTGCTGCCGACATCGGTCAGCAAAACGTCCCCGGACAGGTGCGGCTGAATCTCGGCCAGCACGCTCTCCATGGCGCGCACCGGCACCGCGATAACCACCAGATCAGCACCCTGCACGGCTTCGGCGACGGAGGGCGCCCACTCGTCAATAACGCCCAGCTCAACACCGGCCCTGAGATCATCAGTTCGCTGATCGGCGCCGATAACCCGGGCCGCCAAACGTTTTTCACGCACGGCACGGGCCAGGGAACCACCAATGAGTCCCAGCCCGATAACCGCCATGCGCTGGAATAACGGGGCCGATCCAGCGCCCGATGATTCCGGTCTAGCCATTCAGCGACTCCAGCACCATTTGCAGCGCCTCCAGACAACGCGCGTTCTCTTCCGGCAGACCCACGGAAATCCGTAGATGCTGCGGCATGCCATACCCGCCCATTGGTCGGACGATAACGCCCTGCCGCAACAACCCTTCAAATACGGCACTGCCATCGCGCCCGACGTCGACGGCAATGAAGTTGCCGCTGGACGGGATATAGTCCAGACCCAGTGTCTCAAATCCGGCCGCCAGTTGCTTCAGCCCGTCTCGGTTCACCTGGCGGGAACGCTGCAGATAGTCCTCGTCATCCAGCACGGCCGTTGCCGCCGCCAGCGCCACCGAATCGACGTTGAACGGCTGCCGCACCCGGTTCAGGACATCAGCGATATCGGCGGAAGATACCGCATAACCCACCCTCAGGGCAGCCAGGCCCCAGGCTTTGGAAAAGGTCCGGGTGACCACCAGGTTGGGATGATCGGCCAACAGGGACACGCCATCGGGGAATTCGTCGTCCTCGAAGTACTCGCAGTATGCCTCGTCCAGTACCACGATGACGTTTTCCGGCACCCTGGCCAGGAACCGCACCAGGGCATCCCGCCCGAGTGCCGTACCGGTTGGATTGTTGGGGTTGGCTACGAACACGATGCGGGTCCGCTCGTTGACAGCGTCCGCCATGGCATCCAGGTCATGCCCCCAGTCCCGGGCCGGAACGGAGACGCCCCTGGCACCGACCGCCTGGGTGGAAATCGGATAGACGGCAAAGGCGTACTGGGAGAAGACCACTTCCGATTCACTGTCCGCAAACGCACGGATCACCAGTTCCAGCACATCGTTGGAACCATTGCCCAGCGTCAGTTGCTCCGGCGTCACACCCAAGCGGGCGGACAGCTTCTGTTTCAGGTTAAAGCCGTTGCCATCGGGATACAGGCACAGGTCATCCAGCGCGGTACGGGCAGCCGCCAGCGCCTTGGGGCTCGGCCCCAGCGGGTTTTCGTTGCTGGCCAGCTTGATGATCTGTTCCGGCTTCAGCCCCAGTTCCCGGGCCACTTCATCGATGGGCTTGCCCGGCTGGTAGGGCTGCAGGGCCCGGACACCGGGAACCGCCAGGGCTTTGAAATCAATCGGCATGGATACTCCTGCCAGGCTTCGGTTCGTGGAGCAGGCGGGACGTGCGCCCGCCCCTTGCTCATGCTGCGGGAATCAGAGCACGCCGATGGGATAGGATCCCAGGCGTTTCAGCTCGACGGCCTCGTTTTCAATTTCAGCGAGCACGGCCTGGACCTGCGGATCTTCGACGTGGGCTTCGAAATCGATATAGAAGACGTATGCCCAGGTCCCGCTCGGCGAAGGCCGGGTCTCGAGGCGGGTCAGACTCAGGCCATGACGATGGAACGGTTCGAGCAGTTCATAGAGTGCCCCCGGCTTATTCCGCATGGATACCAGGATGGAAGACTTGTCGTGACCGCTGGGTCCGACCTCCTCTCGCCCGACAATCAGGAAACGGGTGGTATTGTCCGGGCGATCCTCTATGGTGGCCGCCAGTTTGCGCAGACCGTACAGCTCGGCCGCCATATCGCCGGCAATCGCGGCTGTCCCCGGCTCATCGGCAGCCCGCCGGGCCGCCTCGGCATTGCTGCTCACGGCAACCCGTTCAACCCCGTGCCAGTGGGCATCCAGCCACTGACGGCACTGGGCGAACGACTGCTGGTGGGAATAGATCCGGGTAATCGCCTTGTCATCGGTATGTTTCGCAGCCAGCAGGTGGTGATGGATGCGCAGTTGGACCTCGCCACAGATCTTGAGCGGCGAGCCGATGAACATATCGAGGGTATGGTTGATCATGCCTTCGGTGGAATTCTCCACCGGGACCACACCGTACTGGGCTGCGCCGGACTCCACTTCCCGGAACACGTCATCGATGGCCGGCAGCGGGACGCTGATGACCGAATGCCCGAAATGCTTGAGTGCAGCGGCCTGGGTAAAGGTGCCCTCCGGCCCCAGGAACGCGATATGCATCGGCTTTTCCAGGGCCAGGCAGGCCGACATGATTTCACGGAACAGACGCGCCATTTCCTCGCCGGACAACGGCCCCGGATTCTCGGCCTTGATACGGCGCAGGACCTGGGCTTCACGCTCGGGACGATAGAAGAACACATCCTCGTCCGGGCGCGACGCCATTTTCACGTGCGCCACTTCCTGGGCGCACTGGGCCCGGGCGCTGATCAGGTCCATGATCTGCTTGTCGAGACTGTCGATCCGGTCGCGCAGCTCCGCCAGGCGGGTCTGTTCGTCGCTCATATCAGGCCCGCTCCTTCTCGAAGGTTTGCATGTAGTCGATCAGCGCATCGATGCCGTCTTCCGGCATGGCGTTATAGATCGAGGCCCGCATGCCACCGACGGTGCGATGCCCCTTGAGATTGAGCAGGCCGCGCTCTTCGGCGCCCTTCAGGAAGGCGCTATTCAGGCTGTCGTCCGCCAGGGTGAACGGCACGTTCATCCAGGAACGGAAACGCGGCTCGATCGGATTGGCGTAGAAATCGCTGGCGTCGATATAGCCGTAGAGCTTGTCGGCCTTGCGCCTGTTGATCTCGCCCATGGCCTGTACACCGCCTCGGGCCTTGAGCCACTTGAACACCAGACCGGCCAGGTACCAGGAATAGGTGGCCGGTGTGTTGTACATGGAGTCGTTATCGGCGATGACCTGGTAGTTCAGCATCGTTGGCGTCTGCGCCCGGGCCTGCCCCAACAGGTCCTTGCGGATGATCACCACCACCAGACCGGATGGCCCGATGTTCTTCTGGGCGCCGGCGTAGATCAGCCCGAAACGGGAGATATCCAGCGGCCGCGACAGGATCGTGGAGGACATATCCGCCACCAGGGGAACAGAGCCGCTTTCCGGAATGAAATCGTATTCCAGGCCGCCGATGGTTTCATTGGGCGTGTAATGCAGGTAGGCCGCATCGGGGTTGGTGTGCCAGACAGACTGGTCCGGAACGGTGGTGAACCCATCGGCTTCACTGGATGCCGCGACGTTCACATCGGCGAAGCGGCTGGCCTCGGCGATGGCCTTTTTGGACCAGATCCCGGTGTTGATGTAGTCCGCCGATGACTTGTCACCGAGGAGATTCAGCGGCACGGTGGCAAACTGGCTGCTTGCGCCACCCTGCATGAACAGGACCGCGTAATCGTCGGAAACACCGGCCAGGTCGCGCAGATCCCGCTCCGCTTCTTTGGCAATCGCCACAAACTCGCCACTGCGATGGCTCATTTCCATCACCGACATGCCTGTGCCGCGCCAGTCCAGCATCTCTTCGCGGGCCTGTTGCAGCACCTCGGTCGGCAGGATCGCCGGACCAGCACAGAAATTATACGCTCTGCTCATTACCGCCTGTTCTCTCCTCGTTGCTTGGGGAAGCGGACGGTTCAGTCCGCATCGCCTCCGACTTCCGGTGCGTCGGTGGTATCACCCTCTTCCACACCGTCGCCCTCTTCGTCTTCATCATCGCTTTCCGCGATCCGCTGAACCGCGACCAGTCGCTCGTCCTCCTGGGACAGGCGAATCAGGCGCACGCCCTGGGTGTTCCGGCTCAACAGGGACACCTCTTCAGTGCTTGAGCGCACCAGCGTGCCCTTGTCGGAGATCAGCATCATCTCATCGCCCTCGAACACCTGGGTGGCCGCGACGAGGTTGCCATTCCGCTCGGAACACTGCATGGCGATGACGCCCTGACTGCCGCGGCTGTAGGCCGGGAACTCGTCCAGTTGGGTCCGCTTGCCGTAGCCGTTCTCGCTGGCGGTCAGGATCATGCCGCTTTCTTCCGGAATGATCAGGGATACGACGGTGTGCCCTGCCGGCATCTTGATACCACGCACACCGCGGGCCGTCCGGCCCATCGCCCGCACCTGCTCTTCCTGGAAGCGCACGGCCTTGCCGGCGGAGGAGAACAGCATGACTTCGGACTCACCGGCGGTGATCGCGGCACCGATCAGGGTATCGCCCTCGTCCAGGGACAGGGCAATCAAACCATTGCTGCGCGGACGCGAGAAGTTTGGCAGCGGCGTCTTCTTGACCACACCGGCGGACGTCGCCATCAGCACGTAATGATCTTCGGGGTAGTCCCGCACCGGCAGGAAGGTGGTAATCCGCTCATCGTCGTCCAGCGGCAGGATGTTGACCATGGGTCGGCCACGTGCCGCACGGCTGGCCTGCGGAATCTCGAACACCCGCAACCAGTACACCTTGCCCTTGTTGGTGAAGCACAGGATGGTATCGTGGGAGTTGGCGACCAGCAGCTTCTCGATGAAATCCTCTTCCTTCATCGCGGTCGAGGAGCGGCCGCGGCCACCACGGCGCTGGGCCTGGTAGGCTTCCACCGGCTGGGTCTTGGCGTAGCCGTTGTGGGAAATGGTGACCACCAGGTCTTCTTCGTCGATCAGGTCGGCGATGGTCAGGTCGCGGCGGGATGTCGTAATTTCAGTGCGACGCTCGTCGCCGAAATCGTTGACGACGGCCTCCAATTCTTCGCGGATAACCTCCATCAGGCGCGCCGGCTCGCTCAGGATATGGATCAGCTCGGCGATCTTGTCGAGGATTTCCTTGTATTCGTTCTGCAGCTTCTCGGTCTCGAGACCGGTCAGGCGGTGCAGGCGCAGATCCAGGATCGCCTGGGCCTGCTCCGGTGACAGATGGTAGAGCCCGTCACGCATGCCGAAAATTTCCGGCAGGTCGTCGGGACGGCAGGCGTCCTGGCCGGCACGCTCCAGCATGTCGGAGACCTGGCCCGGCTCCCAGCCCTTGGCGATCAGCTTTTCTTTCGCCTCGGCCGCGGACGGGGACTGCTTGATCAGTTCGATGACTTCATCGATATTGGCCAGCGCGACCGTCAGGCCTTCCAGGATATGGCCACGTTCGCGGGCCTTGCGCAGCTCGTAGATGGTCCGGCGGGTCACCACTTCGCGGCGGTGACGCACGAACGCATCGAGGATTTCCTTCAGGTTGAGGATCTTCGGCTCACCGTTGATCAGGGCGACCATGTTGATGCCGAAGACGGTTTCCAGCTGGGTGTGGGCAAACAGGTTGTTGACCACCACTTCGGCATTCTCGCCACGTCGCAGCTCGATGACGACGCGAATGCCTTCCTTGTTCGACTCGTCACGCAGTTCGGAGATGCCCTCGATCCGCTTTTCCTTGACCAGCTCGGCGATCTTCTCGATCAGGCGCGCCTTGTTCAACTGGTACGGCAGCTCAGTAATGATGATGGCCTCACGGCCGGTCTTCTTGTCGACCTCGATTTCATGGCGGGCACGGATATAGATGCGGCCCCGGCCTGTGCGATAGGCCTCGATAATGCCGGCGCGGCCGCTGATGATGCCCTCGGTCGGGAAATCCGGACCGGGAATATGCTCCATCAGTTCGTCGATGGTGATGTCCTGGTTGTCGATCAGTGCCAGGCAGCCATTGACCACTTCGGTCAGGTTGTGCGGCGGGATATTGGTCGCCATGCCCACGGCAATACCGGAGGAGCCGTTCACCAGCAGGTTGGGCACCCGCGTCGGCAGGACATCGGGAATCTGTTCGGTGCCGTCGTAGTTGGGTACGAAATCGACGGTTTCCTTGTCCAGGTCCGCCAGCAGCGAATGGGAGATCTTCTCCATGCGGATTTCGGTGTAACGCATGGCCGCCGCGTTGTCACCGTCGATGGAACCAAAGTTGCCCTGACCATCGACCAGCGGGTAGCGCAGCGAGAAAGGCTGGGCCATCCGGACGATGGTGTCGTAGACCGCTGAGTCACCGTGCGGGTGATATTTACCGATGACGTCACCCACCACACGGGCGGACTTCTTGTAGGCCTTGTTCCAGTCATTACCCAGCTCAGACATCGCAAACAGGGTGCGACGGTGAACCGGCTTCAGGCCGTCCCGGACGTCCGGCAGAGCCCGCCCGACGATAACGCTCATGGCGTAGTCGAGGTAGGACTGTTTCAGCTCTTCTTCAATATTTACGGGCAGGATCTCTTTGGCTAATTCACCCATCGAGAAAGGTTCCTTTGCGTTTGCTGGAAGTCGTCACTGTATGGAATTGCGAACGGACGCGTCCTCCCCAGATAACCGGAGGCGCAAAAAGCGTTCTACAGGGCGCCATACTCGACGCTGTCTTTGTCTCCCGGGACGAATCACCTCTTTCGCACGTGAGAGGCTTCCTCGGGCGCATTTATAAGCCGTCAATAATACCACAATCGGGAACTCAGGGTGACACTGAAATGACTTCTAAATGAAGCAGGAGGGGGAATTTTCCGGAGGCCGGGCGACCTCCGGAGAGATGCGGGATCAGTTGAAGACGACGGTCTTGTTCTCGTGGGTGATGACCCGGTCTTCGATATGGGCGCGCAGGCCACGGGACAGCACGTTCTTCTCCACGTCCTTGCCCAGGCGCACCATGTCCTCGATGGTGTCACTGTGGCTCACCCGGATCACGTCCTGCTCGATGATCGGCCCTTCGTCCAGGTCCTGGGTCACGTAGTGACACGTCGCCCCGATCAGCTTCACGCCGCGACTGTAGGCCTGGTGGTATGGGCGCGCCCCGGCAAACGATGGCAGGAAGCTGTGATGGATATTGATCACCCTGCCGGCGTACTGTTCACACACCTCCGGCGGCAGGATCTGCATGTAGCGTGCGAGCACGATAACTTCGGCCTGATAGCGGGCAAACAACTCGCTGATTTCAGCGAACGCCTCCGGCTTGCTCTCCCGGGTGACCGGCACGTGATGATAGGGAATGTCATGCCATTCCACCATCCGGCGCAGGTCGTCGTGGTTGGAGATGACCGCGGCGATTTCCGCGTTGAGTTCCTTGCTGTGCCAGCGGTGCAACAGATCGGCCAGGCAGTGGGATTCCTTCGAGCACATCAGCACCACCTTCTTCGGTGCTGCCGAATCGGCGATGTGCCAGGTCATGTCGAACTCGCGGGCAATCGGCTCGAACGCGGTCCGGAACTGGTCCAGCCCGAACGGAATGGAACTGGCCTTGATTTCGTTCCGCATAAAGAACCAGCCGGCCTGGTTGTCGGCGTGGTGGCTGGCTTCGGTAATCCAGCCGTTGTAGGTAGTCAGGAAGTTACTGACCTTGGCCACGATGCCGACCCGGTCAGGACAGGAAATCACCAGACGATATGTATGTTCCATGCGTTATCACAGCCATGCGGAAGGGCCACCCATGCGGTGGATGGTCGCCGCAGCCCTTCGGTCAAAAACGGGTCCGGAGGCATGGGCCTCCAACGAAACGGTGCATGATAACGGATTGTCCGGGCCGGCGTAAGCCACCGGCCCGGCGGGGATTACCGAGACTGGCCCTCGTGCGTCAGCGCGTCGGTCCGGGCCGCCATGATGAAGTCGTTACGATGCAGCCCGCCGATCTTGTGGGTCCACCAATACACGGTCACCTTGCCGTACTCCGTGAGCAGGGCCGGGTGATGGCCTTCCGATTCGGCCAGTTCACCGACCTTATTGGTAAAGGCCAGGGCCTGGGCAAAATTCTTGAAGCGGAACACCCGCTCCAGTCGGCGCTCGCCATCCTTCTCCACCACACACCAGTCCGGCAAATGGGCACTCAGGGTATTGATTTCCTGCTCGCTCACCTCTGGCGCATCGGCGCGGCAGGCTTCGCAGGATTCAGACTTCAGATCTGACATGGCATCCTCCTTGGGTTGCGAATGCGTTCTCAGCATCCTGCCAACAGACTGCGCCCGGCCGGCAAATGGGTCAACCCTTTGCAAAACGGGCAGCGCTCAATATACTGTACAAATAAACAGTATCGTGACGAGCGACGCAATGAGCGACATTCTCGACAAACTGATCGACAACGCCCAGATCTGGCAGGCCAGCCGCCAGAGACAGGCCCTCAACCCCGGCATCGAAAGCACCGGCTTCCCTGCCCTGGATGCCTACCTGCCCGGCGGTGGCTGGCCACGGGGGGCGATGATCGAATGCCTGGTCGCAACGCCCGGCATCGGCGAACTGCGTCTGATGCTGCCGGCCCTGCAGCGGATGACCCAGGCTGGCCAGACCGTTTTCTGGATCGACGCCCCACACATTCCCTATGCCCCCGCCCTGGCCCGTGCCGATGTCGATATCCGCCACCTCGTCACGATCCGGACGCAGACCCGCGAGGACCAGCTCTGGACCCTCGAGAACTGCCTGCGCTCCCCGGTCACGGGGCTTGCCATGATCTGGCTGGACAGCGCCAAACGCAGCGACATTCGCCGCATCCAGCTGGCCGCCGAGGCTGGTGATAGCCTCTGCATCCTGTTCCGTCACAGCCGCTATGCCGATCAGCAGTCCCCGGCAGCCCTGCGGCTGTTGCTGAATCCCGGAGAGGACAGCGGGCAGCTCTGCCCGGATATCCTCAAGCGGCGCGGCGGCTGGCCCGTCAGCGGCCTGCAACTGGCCATACCGGCGATCACCACACGACCTCCGGAGCCAGCCAGCAACGTGATCCGGGGCCCCTGGCCGCGAACGCACTGAGGCCATCCATGCTTTGGCTTTACCTGCACTTCCCCTACCTGCTGCTGGAGCACTTCCAGCAGAGTGAGACCGCCTCCCGCCCCATGGCACTGATCGGCGGGCACCCGCCACAGGTCATCCAACTCAACCCGGAAGCGGCCCGGGCCGGCGTGACCGAAGGCCAAAGCCCACAGACCGCCTCGGCCCTGGCCGACAACCTGCACCTGATTGCGGCCGACCTGGAAGAGCAGACCGGCGTGCTGGACCAACAGGCCATCTGGCTCTACCGGCATGCAGCCCGCATCATCCTGTATCCACCGGACGGCATCCTGGCCGAAGCCGGCAGCCTGCGGCGCCTACATGGCGGCTTGCCGGGCCTCTGGCGGAAGCTGCAGGACGAACTCGACCAGCGTCGCCTGACCGCCCGGCTCGCCTGTGGCCTGACGCCCCGGTCGGCCCGTATCCTGGCCCGGAGCCGGCGCGGCCGGTGCACCGAGGATGCCCAGGCCCTGCGGCAGTCGCTCGACGATCTTCCGGTTGCCGCTGCCGACCTGGACGAGAGAACCACTGAACGCCTGCAACGCATGGGACTGCATACGCTCGGCCCCGTGCTGGCGCTGCCCGACCGCGAACTGGCCCGCCGCCTGGGTCCGGAGACTGCCCTGCACCTGCAGCAGATCGAGGGGCGCGCCGTCGATCCCCAGACCGATTGGCACCCCCCACCCTATTTCCACCGACGCCTGGATTTTGCCGAAGACGTCGAGCACAACAGCGGCCTGCTTTTCCCGTTGCAGCGGGCGTTACAGGAACTGGAAGCGGAACTGTGCTGGCGCCAGCAACAGACCGACACGCTGCAACTGGAAATCCGTCATCGCCGTCGACCGGTGACGCCCCTGCAAATCCGCTCCACAGCACCGGAGCATCGGGCGGACGCATTTATCGAGCTGGCGCGCCTGAAACTGGAGCGTCATTCACTGGAAGCGCCTGCAACCGGCCTGTCCCTCAAAACCCGGCGCTTCCTCGATCGGCATACGCCCCAGGGCGATGACCTGTTTGGTGAAACGCTCCAGCACCAGGAAGAAGCCCGCCAGCATCTGCTCAGCCGCCTGCAGGCCCGGCTCGGGGAAGATGCCCTGCACCACCTGGCCCTGAATGCCGACCACCGACCCGAACGGGCCTGGCGGGCTACGCCGGTCGGCGATGGTTGCCTCCCTTCGACACCGGTCATGCCCCGTCGCCCGCTCTGGTTGCTGCGCCAGCCCCAGCCCCTCAGGGAAATGCCCTGCCAATGGCTCGCCGGTCCGGAGCGTATCAGCGCCGGCTGGTGGGATGGCGAGCGGGTCCAGCGGGATTACTATATCGCCCGGCTGCACAGCGGCCAGACCGGCTGGCTGTTCCGGGACGGGACCGGCGGCTGGTTCCTTCACGGCTGGTTTGGATAGAGCATCATGTCGTACGCCGAACTGCATTGCCTGAGTAATTTCTCGTTCCTGCGGGGCGCCTCCCATCCCCGGGAACTGGCCGAGGAAGCCTGCCGCCAGGGTTACCATGCCCTCGCCATCACCGACGAGTGCTCCGTCGCCGGCATGCCCAGGGCCTATGCCGCCCTGAAGAGCAACCCGGTCAAACTGATTACCGGCAGCGAGTTCCTCATCCAGACACCGGAACTGCAACTGGTCCTGCTGGCCCGGACCCGCAAGGGCTATGGCCAGCTCTGCCAGTTGATCACCACCGGCCGGCGCCGGGCCGAAAAAGGCACCTACAGCCTGTTTGGCGACGATCTGGAAACCCATGCCCTGGACGAGTGCCTGGCACTCTGGCAGGCCGACCCGGCCTCCGAAGCCGCTCAGGCCGAACGGGGCCAATGGCTGAAGGCACTGTTTCCGGAGCGGCTGTGGATCATGGCCGAACGGACCCTGGACGGCCGGGACGATGACAACATGACTCACTGGCGTCACCTCGGGCAGCAACTGGAGTTGCCCATCGTCGCTACAGGTCATGTCCACATGCACCAGCGCAGCCGCCAGCCCCTGCAGGATGTGCTGACGGCCATACGCCACGGCTGCACCGTCGCCGAAGCCGGCCACCACCTGTTTGCCAATGGCGAACGCTACCTGCGCCCGATCGACACCCTGCGCAAGCTGTTCCCGTCCGACTGGATCGAGCAAAGCCTGGTGATTGCCGACCGGTGCACCTTCTGCCCCAGCGAGCTGCGCTACCGCTACCCGCCGGAAGTGGTCCCGCGCGGCCACACACCGGGCAGCTACCTGCGCGAACTGGTGGAAGACGGCATCCGCTGGCGCTTTCCGGATGGTATCCCGGTGGACAAACGCGCGCTGGTGGAAAAGGAGCTCACCCTGATCCGGGAGAAGGAGTACGAGCCCTACTTCCTGACCATCCACGACATCGTCCAATTCGCCCGACGCGAGAGCATCCTGTGCCAGGGCCGGGGCTCCTCCGCCAACTCCATCGTCTGCTATTGCCTGGGCATCACCGAGGTGGATCCCGGCAAGGTGGAACTGTTGTTCGAGCGCTTTATTTCCGCCGACCGGGATGAACCGCCGGACATCGACGTGGATTTCGAGCACGAGCGGCGCGAGGAAGTCATCCAGTACATCTACCGGCGCTATGGCCGTGAGCGGGCCGCCCTGGCCGCCACCGTGATCCGCTATCGTCACCGCAGCGCCATCCGGGATGTGGGCAAGGCCCTGGGTTTTGACCTGAACCTGCTGGAGCAGCTGATCGACAAGGTGGACTGGCGCGACAAGCAGCAGGACTGGCGCGAGCAGATGCTGGAGAAAGGCATTACCCGCAGCGAGCGGGCCGTCGGCCAGTTCATCAGCCTGGTGAACACGCTGTACGGCTTTCCCCGCCATCTGTCCCAGCATGTGGGCGGCTTCGTGATCAGCGAAGGCCCGCTGGCCGAACTGGTGCCGGTGGAGAATGCCAGCATGGCGGACCGCACCGTGATCCAGTGGGACAAGGAAGACCTGGAAAGCCTGAACCTGATGAAAGTGGATGTGCTGGCACTGGGCATGCTCTCTGCCATCCGCAAGGCCTTCGAGTGGATCGGACTGAAAGAAGGGCGGCCTTTTCGCATGCCGGACGTCATCCGGGAGGACAGCCGGGTCTATGACATGCTCTGCACTGGCGACAGCATCGGCGTCTTCCAGGTGGAATCCCGGGCGCAGATCAACATGCTGCCCCGCCTTAAACCGCGTAAATATTATGACCTGGTGATTGAAGTGGCCATCGTGCGACCGGGGCCCATCCAGGGGGACATGGTCCATCCCTACCTGAAACGGCGGGATGGAAAGGAAAAGCCGGACTACGGCGGCGATCCGGAGATCAAAGCCGTGCTCGAACGCACCGAGGGTGTCCCCATCTTTCAGGAGCAGGCCATCAAGCTGGCCATGGTGGCGGCCGACTTTACCGGCAGTGAGGCCGATAAGCTGCGAAGGGCCATGGCCGCCTGGAAATCCGATGGTGATCTCACACCGTTCAGGGACAAGCTGATCGATGGCATGCTCGCGAAAGGCCACACCAGAGCCTTTGCCGAAAGGATCTATACGCAGCTCAGCGGCTTCGGCGGTTATGGCTTCCCGGAATCCCATGCCGCCAGCTTTGCGTTGCTGGTCTACGTTTCTGCCTGGATCAAGTGCCACCATGCACCGGCCTTCTACTGCGCCCTGCTGAACAGCCAGCCCATGGGATTCTACTCGCCATCACAACTGGTGCAGGACGCCCGGCGCCATCATGTGGTCATCCACCCCATCGACGTCAATCACAGCCTCTGGGACCACACCCTGGAAAACCGGTACGAGGAACTACGGCTGGGTCTTCGGCTGGTCAAAGGGCTCAGCGAAGCCGGTGCGGAACGACTTGTCGCGGCACGCCCAACCGGCGGCTACACCACCATCGAGCAACTGCGCCAGCGGGCGGCACTCGACAACCGGGACCTGGAATGCCTGGCCAGCGCGGGCGCCTTGCGCGCGTTCAGTGACAACCGGCACCAGGCCCGCTGGGACATCCTCGACTACGACGCTCCCGCGCCCATCTTCGCGCAGGAAGAGCCCTCGCATTACACCGTCCACGGCCCGCAGCCTGAAGATATCCGCATGCCGATACCCTCGGAGGGCGAGGACGTGCTGGAGGATTACGCCAGCCAGGGGCTGACCCTGCAGCGCCACCCGTTGGCCCTGCTCCGGGAGCAAGGTCAGCTAAGGCACTGCCAGACGGCCGAAGGCCTGAAATCCTACCCCAATGGCCGGCTGGTGCATGTGGCCGGACTGGTCACCGGACGCCAGCGGCCGGGATCAGGCAAGGGCGTCACCTTCGTCACCCTGGAGGACGAAACCGGCAATACCAACGTGGTGGTCTGGCTCAACACGGCCCGCCGGCAACGCCAGCCGCTGATCAAGTCGCGGCTGTTGCACGTGAAAGGCATCCTGGAACGGGAAGGCGATATCGTCCACGTGATGGCCGGCAAGTTAACCGATCTCAGTCACCTGTTGGGCTCCCTGAAGGTTCACTCAAGGGATTTCCGCTGAAAGCGACCGAACCACCCGACGCAATACCCGGAAACGACGACCAGCGCGGATCCTCACGGAACGCCCCTGCCAGGAAATCCATAAGCACCCGGATTCGGGCCACATGCCGAAGGTCTGCGTGGGTCAGCAACCAAAGCGCGCTTACGGGGGCGGTCGGCAACGCAAGCAAGGGTTGCAGCTCAGGCCTGGCCTGATCCATCGGCAGGGCGGCCAGCCCCAGCCCGGACTGGGCAAAGCGAGCGATGGCATTCAACGTGCTGCCGCGCATGACGATGAGTTTTTCCGGAATCTGGCGAACAACCCAGCGGTAGCCCGGAATGTGCATCAAGGCCGCTTCAGGCCCGATCCATGGATAATCGCTGGTCGCGTTGAGGTCGACCGGCCTCCCCCTCTCCTCAATGAACTCTGGCGCTCCGAAAACCGCCCAGCCAATGTCCGTTAGCTTGCGTCCCACCAGGTAATCCGGCGGGCCCGGCGTCGCCCGCAGGGCAACGTCGGCTTCGCGCCGGTTGAGATCGAGATCGGTATTGGTCACCAGCACGCTGACCCGGATCTCCGGGTATTGCTGGTGAAATCTCTTCAGGTAATCCGGCAGGAAGTCATAAACCAGATTTTCCGGCGCCGTCAGACGCACTTCGCCCCGTAATGTAACGTCCGCGCCACCGAGCAGCCGTTCCGCCTGAAACGCTTCGGCCTCCATAACCTCTGCATGAGACAGCAGGGCCTCGCCCTCGGACGTCAGGCGATAGCCGGTACTCAGGCGTTCGAACAGGCGACAGTTGAGCTGGGACTCCAACTGGTTCAGTCGCCGGTAGATCGTGCTGTGGTTTACCCCAAGCCGGTCCGCCGCAGCCGTCAATGAGCGGGTCCGGGCCACCATCAGGAAATCCGGTAAAAGCCCCCAATCCATAACTTCCGCACCTTATAGCCAGGTTTACCGCACCTTGCATTATTGCAATACATGAATGCGAAATCTGACATTCTATTTGCTCTTACGCAATTTTAAAGTAGTTCCATCAAGGGCGGCTACGCCAAACCTAAATCGCGTCAACAACACCACGAGGACACGGACATGAACGAGCAAACCCTGCAAAACTATGGCATCACCACCCTGAGGGTCAGCCTGGGAATAATCCTGATCGCCCACAGCCTGTGGCTCAAACTGATCGTCTTCACCCTGCCCGGAACGGCGTCTTTTTTTGAGAGCATCGGGCTTCCCGGCTTCGTTGCCTACGTCGTTTTCCTGATCGAGGCCATGACCGGTATCGCCCTGGTGCTGGGAGTGGAAAGCCGGTGGGCAGCACTGCTCGCCGCGCCCGTTCTGGCCGGCGCCACCTGGGCGCACGCGGCGAATGGCTGGCTGTTCACCAATGCCGGTGGTGGCTGGGAATACCCATTGCTCCTGACGGTAGCCACCCTGGCGCAGGCGCTACTCGGTGATGGCGCGCTGGCTTTGCGCCGGTCCAGCAAACTGGGAGTGATCCAGGCAACCCGGAGCGAGGCATTCTCCTGAGCCGGCGATCTCCCACAGCGCGCCATGCCAGGAGGTGATGTGACCACTTCGGGCATGGCGTGCTCGCCCTGGATTGCCGATGCCCTGGTGAGCCCCATTTCAGCGGACCTGGAGACGGCATTGCCAACATTAAAAAGCCCCGCGACTGCGAGGCTATGTTTTATGCACCAAACGATCAGCCAAGCAGCTTGATCATCACCCCCGCAGCCACCGCCGAGCCGATCACGCCGGCCACGTTCGGGCCCATGGCATGCATCAGCAGGAAATTGTGCGGGTTGGCATCCAGCCCCACCTTGTTGGAGACCCGTGCCGCCATCGGTACCGCCGACACGCCAGCCGAACCGATCAGCGGATTGATCTGCTCCTTGGTGAACAGGTTCATCAACTTGGCCATCAGCACGCCGCAGGCCGTGCCTACGCAGAAGGCCGCCATCCCCAGGGCCAGGATGCCCAGGGTCTGCAGGTCCAGGAACTTGTCCGCGCTCAGTTTGGAGCCCACCGACAGCCCCAGGAAGATGGTGACGGTATTGATCAAGGCGTTCTGGGAGGTATCGCTCAGGCGCTCCACCACCCCGCACTCGCGCATCAGGTTACCAAAGCAGAACATACCCAGCAGCGGCGCGGCATCCGGCAGGAACAGTACCACCAGCATCAGCACAACAATCGGGAAAACGATCTTCTCCTGCTTGCTGACATGACGCAGTTGATTCATCTTGATTGCCCGCTCTTTCGCCGACGTCAGCCCACGCATGATCGGAGGCTGGATCATCGGCACCAGCGCCATATAGGAATAGGCTGCCACGGCAATCGCACCCAGCAGGTGTGGCGCCAGGATGCTGGAGACGTAGATGGATGTCGGGCCATCGGCACCGCCGATAATGCCGACCGCCGCCGCTTCGAGGATGGTGAAATCCATGGTACCGCTGGCGTCCAGCAACGCCGCGCCTATGATCGTGCCGAAGATGCCAAACTGTGCCGCCGCTCCCAACAACAGCGTTTTCGGGTTCGCCAGCAGCGGTCCGAAGTCCGTCATCGCCCCCACACCCATGAAGATGATCAGCGGCGCGGCACCACTGGCAATGGCCACGGTGTAGAAGTTGTAGAGCATGCCGTTGGCATACCCGCTGTCCACGGCCAGCGCGTTCGCCGCAGCGATCATCTCCACTCCGCCGTGCTTGTAGGCCTCCTTGAAGGCCTGCATGACATCCGGCGTGACGGCCTGACCGGCTTCATAGGGTACGTGCAGGATCTGCCCCAGCGCAGCCAGTACCTGCGGCTGGGCCATATGGATCGCATTTTCCGCCGCCGACAGGGCCAGCCCCGCCTCCGGAATATTCGCCAGGATGCCGCCGAACCCGATGGGTATCAGCAGCAGCGGCTCAAAGCCCTTGCGGATCGCAAGAAACAGCAGCAAAAGACCGACCGCGATCATGACCGCCTGGCCGATACTCAGGTTGAACAGGCCACTGCCCGTCCACAGCGTGATCATCTTCTCCATGACAGCGGCCCTTATCCAATAGTCAGCATTTCATCGCCGACGGCGACCGCGTCACCGACCTTGATGAAGACGTCACCGACAGTGCCGGCCTTGGGTGACCGAATCTCGGTCTCCATTTTCATGGCCTCCAGGATGATCAACACGTCGCCCTCTTCCACCTGATGTCCGGGAGAAACCAGAACCTTGAAGATGTTGCCGCCGAGAGGAGCATTGACCGGTTCGCCTTCCCCGGCTGCCGGTGTCGGTGTCGGCGCCGACGTGTGGGTAACCGTCGCGGTGGCCACCCCGTGAGGCTGGATCTGGCTGATCTCGCCGCCTTCACTGACCGCCACCACATAGTCCTTGCCGTTGACAGAAACGGTGTAGGTCTCCGGACCGCCTGACCTGGCCGGAGCCGCAGCAGCAGTCGCGTCCTCAGCCGTCGGCGCTGGCTCGAAGGCCTCTGGCTTGCCCCGGTTCTCCAGGAACTTCAGGCCGATCTGCGGGAACAGCGCGTAGGTCAGCACGTCATCCACCGACTCGGCTGCCAGCTTGAAACCCTTTTCCTCCGACAGCTTTTTCAGCTCGGCAGACAGCCTGTCCATTTCCGGCTCCAGTAAATCCGCCGGGCGACAGGTAATCGGCGCCTTGCCGTCAAGCACCTTCTCCTGAAGCTTCTTATTGAACGGCGCCGGCGCCGCGCCATACTCTCCTTTCAGGACGGCCGCCGTTTCCTTGGAAATGGACTTGTAGCGCTCTCCCGTAAGAATATTCAGCACGGCCTGGGTGCCAACGATCTGGGAAGTGGGCGTCACCAGCGGAATGTAGCCCAGGTCCTCGCGGACCTTGGGGATCTCCTCGAGCACAGCGTCAAACTTGTCCGATGCGTTCTGTTCGCGCAGTTGATTCTCCATATTGGTGAGCATGCCGCCCGGCACCTGGGCCGTCAGGATCCGCGAATCGACACCCCGCAGGCTGCCTTCGAACTTTGCGTACTTCTTGCGCACCTCACGGAAATAACCGGCAATATCTTCCAACAGGTGAATATCCAAACCGGTATCGCGGTTGGTACCCTCCAGGATCGCCACCAGGGACTCGGTCGGTGAATGCCCGTAGGTCATGCTCATGGACGAAATGGCCGTATCGACGTTATCGATGCCGGCCTCGGCCGCTTTGATCGCCGTCGCCGTGGACATCCCCGTTGTGGCGTGGCACTGCATGTGGACAGGAACGGAAAGCGCCTTCTTGAGCTTGGTGACCAGCTCATAGGCCACATACGGCTTGAGCAGTCCCGCCATGTCCTTGATCGCGATCGACTCGGCCCCCATGGCCTCGATTTCCTTAGCCAGGTCGACCCACATATCGATGGTGTGAACAGGGCTGATGGTATAGGCGATCGTACCCTGGGCATGCTTGCCAACCTTACGAACAGCCTTGATGGCGGTGTCCAGGTTGCGCGGGTCATTCATCGCGTCGAAGATCCGGAAAACATCCACGCCGTTTTCCGCCGCACGCTCGACGAAGCGCTCCACGACATCGTCGGCGTAATGTCGGTACCCCAACAGGTTCTGTCCGCGCAGCAACATCTGCTGAGGTGTGTTGGGCATGGCTTTTTTCAGCTCGCGGATGCGCTCCCAGGGATCCTCCCCAAGATAGCGAATGCAGGCGTCAAAGGTCGCGCCGCCCCAGGATTCCAGGGACCAGAACCCTACCTTGTCGAGCTTTTCCGCAATCGGGAGCATGTCGTCCAGGCGCAGGCGCGTTGCCAGCAGGGATTGATGCGCATCACGCAAGATGACATCGGTAATCCCGAGTGGTTTTTTTGCTTCTGTCATCGTGTCAGCCTTATTGTCGAAGGAGATGAGCCGTCCGCATTATTTTTTATGGCGTGCGCGGAACTTGGTAATCGCTTGCTTGATCGCTTCTGCCGTATCAGGGTCCACTGACGGCGGAACGGGTGGTTTGGAACGAGGAGTCCGTGCCGGTGTTGCCGGTTCCGGTGGCGCATAGCGGGCCACAACCTTCGACATCAACGTGGTTGCAAACACGAGAATTATCAGAAAAACAAAGACAAAGCCCATGCCCGCGACCATCAGCTCGACAGCCTTGGTCATCAAGTCACTCATGGATTAATACCTGTTTTTGTACGGGTTTATTCTCCGACACTCCCTACCGGTTCCCAGCAGAACCAGTCGCATTCGGAAGGCAAAATCTTTTGTAATCTACCCGTTTGCAGACGGGCCAGCAACCAACACCATACGTGGATTTACCCACCCACACGGGCACCAGCCTCCACAGAGCCGGCCCGCCGCCGGTTGGCATTACATTGACTCCCGGGACGAAATAAAACACGAGCCCGGTTACGGAGAAATGATCTGTCTCAATAATCAGCGCTATGATCGAGTAGGAGGGGGAGTTGCCTCCCCCGTCCTCTCACACCACCGGGCATACGGTTCCGTACCACGGCGGTTCATGATTGGCTCTGAAGCCGGTTTATCGTATCCAGCAAACTGACCAGAGACAGG